>CAZAQE010000006.1:0-120482 GCA_964487275.1 uncultured Nocardioides sp.
AGGAGCGCCAGCAGATGCTGAAGAACCAGGCGCTGCGCGGCGACATGATGCGCGGGCACGCGCAGACCATCGAGGCCGAGATCCGCCGGATGGTCGCCGGTTGGGGCGACGAGGGCGAGATCGACCTGCTCGACTTCTTCGCCGAGCTGACCATCTACACGACGTCGTCGTGCCTGATCGGCAAGCCGTTCCGCGACCAGCTCGACGGCTCGTTCGCGGAGATCTACCACCGCCTCGAGCACGGCACCGACGCCATCGCGTACGTCGACCCGTACGCCGACATCGAGAACTTCCGGATCCGCGACGAGGCCCGCGAGGAGCTGGTCGCCAAGGTGCAGGCGATCATCGCCGCGCGGGTGGCGCAGGCCGAGTCGATGGGGGGCGAGATCCCGCGTGAGGACAGGGATCTCCTCGATGTGCTCATCGCCGTCGGGTACGACGCCGAGATGGTCACCGGCATCTTCATCTCGATGATGTTCGCCGGCCACCACACGTCGTCCGGCACCGCGTCCTGGGCGATGATCGAGCTGCTCCGCAACCCTGACGTGATGGCCGACGTGGTCGCCGAGCTCGACGCGCTCTACGCCGACGGGTCCGAGGTCTCCTTCCAGGCGCTGCGGTCGATCCCGGTGCTGGAGGCGGCGCTCAAGGAGACCCTGCGCCTCCATCCGCCGCTGGTGATCCTGATGCGGCTGGTCCAGGAGGACTTCGACCTGCTCGGCCACACCATCCCCGCCGGCACCGTGCTCGCGGCCTCGCCGCGCGTGTCCAACCGGATCGAGCAGGACTTCCCGAAGGCCGACCAGTTCGACCCGGGCCGCTACGTCGACCCGCGCCAGGAGGACCTGCAGAACCGCTGGACCTGGATCCCCTTCGGCGCCGGCAAGCACCGCTGCGTCGGCAACGCCTTCGCGATGATGCAGATGAAGGCGATCTTCTCGGTGATCCTGCGGGACTTCTCCTTCGAGCTCGTGCAGCCGCTCGACTCCTACCGCGACGACTTCACGAAGATGGTCATCCAGCTCGCCCAGCCCGCCAGGGTCCGCTATCGCCGGCGTCCTGCCGCTGGTCGAGCAGCGAGCGCCAGCGAGCGTGTCGAGACCGGGGACGTCTGATGAGGGTCCGCGCCGACACCGGCCTCTGCCAGGGCCACCAGCTCTGCCAGGGCGAGGCCCCGACCGTCTTCGGCTTCGACGAGGACGCCGACGTCGTCGTACTCCTCGACGAGCACCCGGACGAGGCGCTGCGTGCCGACGTCGCGACCGCCGTGAAGTACTGCCCCGCCTTCGCCCTGTCCATCGAGGAGGACCGTGATGAGTGACCCGACCCCGCAGCTGAGCAGGGCCGAGATCGAGGAGTTCTGGGCCACCTGGCTGCAGATCAACCGCGACGTCGAGGCCACGGGCGACTGGCGCCCGATGGCCGAGTGGTACGCCGAGGACGCGACGTACGGCTGGATGTACGCGCCCGACGAGCACTTCATGGCGGTCGGCCGCGACCAGATCCGCGACTGGGCGATCGGCATCGAGATGGACGGCCTCGACGGCTGGCACTACGACTACGTCTGCACCGTCATCGACGAGCAGAAGGCGATGGTCGTCGGCTTCTGGAAGCAGCGCTCCGGCATCCTCGACGACAACGGCAAGGAGTTCGAGATCCTCGGCCTGGGCGGCTCGTGGTTCGGCCTCAAGCGGGTGACCGAGGGTGCCGACGCCGGCATGGTCAAGATCGACTGGCAGCGCGACTGGTTCGACATGCCGTCGACTGCGCACACCTTCATGGAGATCATCAAGGCGGGCAAGGCGCCCGACACGCTGCTCAAGCGGATGTCCGTCGCCGGACACGGCGTGCCCGGGCACTACCACCACGAGGACCTGCCCTCGACGGTGTGGCCGCCGCCGGTCGAGGCCGGGTTGTACGTCGAGCAGGCGCCCGCCCCGGGAGCCGCGTCATGACCGCGCTGCCCCCTCCGGCCCAGCAGCTCATCGACGGCAAGCTCGTCGCGGCGTCGTCCGGTGCGACCTACCCGATCCTCAATCCGGCGACGGGTGCCGAGATCGGGGTCGCCCCCGACGGGACCGCCGCCGACGTCGACGCCGCGATCGCCGCTGCCCGGCGGGCCTTCGACGAGTCGACGTGGTCGACCGACCGCGACCTCCGGTTGAGATGCCTTCGCCAGCTGCACGCCGCGCTGCTCGAGAACGCCGATGCCTTCCGTGCGCTGACCACGGCCGAGGTCGGCATGCCCGGCTTCATGATGGGCGCGGCCGGCTTCGACGTGCCGGTGGACGGGTTGAAGTGGGTCACCGACCTGCTGGAGACCTACTCGTTCGAGACGGACCTGGGCGTCGCCGCGCCGATGGGGATTCCCTCGCGTCGTACCGTGCGCCGCGAGCCGGTCGGCGTCGTCGCGGCGATCACGCCGTGGAACGTGCCGACCCAGATCAACCTCGCCAAGGTCGGCCCGGCGCTCGCCGCCGGCTGCACGGTCGTCCTCAAGCCGGCGCCCGACACCCCGTGGGTGGCTGCCGAGCTGGGGCGCCTCGTCGCCGAGCACACCGACATCCCGGCGGGCGTCTTCAACGTCGTGACGCCGCGGTCCAACGAGGTCGCCTCGGTGCTCTCGACCGACCCGCGCGTCGACATGGTCTCCTTCACCGGCTCGACCGCGGTCGGGAAGGCGATCATGGCGGCGGCCGCGCCGACCCTGAAGAAGGTCTTCCTCGAGCTCGGCGGCAAGTCCGCCGCGATCGCGCTCGACGACGCCGACGTCGCGGCCGTCGCCGGCGCCACGGCGTTCGCCGCCTGCATCCACGCCGGCCAGGGCTGCGCGATCACGACCCGGCTCATCGTCCCGCGCGAGCGGTACGACGAGGCGGTCGCCGTCGCGGCGGCGACCATGGAGTCGATCGGCGCCAAGGACCCCGCCGACCCCGGTGCGATCTGCGGGCCGGTGATCTCGGCCGTGCAACGGGACCGGGTGGCGGCGTACTTCGCGGTGGCGCTGGAGGAGGGCGGTCGTTTCGCGACGGGCGGGGCGATCATCGACCAGCCCGGTTACTGGGTCGCGCCGACGGTCGTCGCCGGCCTCGACAACTCCTCGCGCCTCGCGCAGGAGGAGATCTTCGGCCCGGTGCTCGTCGTGATCCCGCACGACGGCGACGACGACGCGGTGCGGATCGCCAACGACTCGCCGTACGGCCTGTCCGGCTCGGTCGACTCGGCCTCGCTGGAGCGGGCGAAGGCGGTGGCGGCGCGGATCCGGACCGGGACGCTCGCCGTCAACGGGGGCGTGTGGTTCAGCCCCGACGCGCCCTTCGGTGGCTACAAGCAGTCCGGCATCGGCCGGGAGATGGGCGTGGCCGGGTTCGAGGAGTACCTGGAGATGAAGACCATCGCTGAGCCCGCGTGAGCAGGCGGCACCGGCTTGCTCGAATCGTTCGATCGAACGGTTTGAGCAGGTCCGGTCGGCGAAACCGTGCGCAAACCGCGCGATTGAACGGAAAGAGCAACAGAGGACTTCCATGAGCAACCGTTTCGAGAACAAGGTCGTCGTCGTCACCGGCGCGGCGCAGGGCATCGGCGAGGCCTACGCCCGGGCACTCGCGAAGGAGGGCGCGGCGGTCGTCGTGGCCGACCTGAACGAGGAGGCGGGTGCGAAGGTCGCCGCGTCCATCAACGAGGACGGCGGCCGGTCGATCTTCGTCAGCTGCGACGTCTCCTCCGCGGAGTCGGCCGAGAGCCTGGTCCGGCAGACCGTGGAGGAGCTCGGCGGGATCGACCACCTGGTCAACAACGCCGCGATCTACGGATCGATGGAGTTCAACCTGCTGATCTCCGTCGACTGGGACTACTACCGCAAGTTCATGAGCGTCAACCTCGACGGTGCGCTCGTGATGACCCGCGCCGTGTACCCCGAGATCGCCAAGCGCGGCGGCGGCGCCATCGTCAACCAGTCCAGTACGGCGGCGTACCTCTACTCCGGCTTCTACGGCCTCGCCAAGGCGGGGATCAACAGCCTCACCCAGCAGCTCGCGCACGAGCTCGGCGGGCAGAAGATCCGCGTCAACGCGATCGCCCCCGGCCCGACGGACACCGAGGCGACCCGGACCCAGGCCGGCGACGCGGCCAAGGACATCGTCCGCAACAGCCTCGCCATCAAGCGGATGGGATCGGTCGACGACATGGTCGGCGCGCTGCTGTTCCTGCTCTCCGACGACGCGTCGTGGGTGACCGGCCAGGTGCTCGCCGTCGACGGCGGCCAGACCTTCCGTCTCTGATGGCCGCGCCGATGAGGGTGGGCTTCGTCGGGCTCGGCAACATCGGCAAGCCGATGGCGCTGCGCCTCGCCGCCACCGAGGGCTTCGCCCTGCAGGTGTACGACGTCGCGCCGGGTTCGGTCGCCGAGCTGGTCGCTGCGGGCGCCACCGCCGCCGCCTCGGTGCGGGAGATGGACGTCGACGTGGTGTGTGTGATGGTGCGCGACGACGACCAGGTGCGGGCCGTCGCGGCCGAGGTGCCCCACAGCACGGTGCTGGTCGTGCACTCGACGGTCGCGCCCTCGACGCCCGGCGAGCTGGCGGCCGAGGGCCACACTGTCCTCGACGCCCCGGTGTCCGGGGGAGCGATGGGGGCCGCCGACGGCAGTCTCGCACTGATGGTCGGCGGCACGGACGAGGCGTTCGCCGCCGCGCGCCCGGTGCTGGACGCGCTGGGCAGCAAGGTGGTCCACGCCGGCCCGGTCGGCGCGGGCACGAAGTTCAAGCTGGCCCGCAACCTGATGCACTTCGTCTCCTTCACCGCGGCGACCGAGGCGCAGCGGCTCGCCGAGGCGGCGGGGCTGAGCATCAAGGAGCTCGGCGAGGTGGTTCGTCACACCGACGCGATCACCGGCGGCCCGGGCGCGATCATGCACCGCGAGACCACCGCCCAGCTCGATCCCGGCGACTTCTGGCACGCGATCTTCGGCAACGTGAACTCGCTCGGCGTCAAGGACCTCGGCTACGCGATCCAGCTCGCGCACGAGCTCGGCGTCGACGTACCCCTGGCGGAGCTGGCCATCGAGAGGCTCGGGCCGGGGTTGGGCCTGCCGCCGGCCATCGATCAGACCACCGACGAGTCCACTGCAGAAGGAGAGAGCTGATGGGCAAGTTCGACGATCTCCCCGAGGCCCGCCGCCGCGGCCTGGAGAAGATGGAGGAGGTCTACGGCTTCGAGATGACCGACGGCACCGGCGACTTCTTCCGGTACACCGCCGACCACCTCTTCGGCGACATCTGGCAGCGCCCGGGGCTGAGCACCCGCGACCGCCGGCTGTTCCTCATCGGGATGCTCGTCGGGCAGCGCGCCGACGACGTCCTCGGCATCCAGGTCCCTGCGGCCCTCGCCAACGGCGAGCTCGACGAGGAGGCCCTGCGCGAGCTCGTCATCCTCGCCTGCCACTACGACGGCTGGCCGAACGGGGCGCGGATGAACTCGGTGGTCGAGGAGGCCATCGCCAAGGCGGCGCGGGCGAAGGCGAAGGCCGCCGAAGCCGAGTGAGGGATCACCAACCCGGGCAGCGAGACCGACCACCTCCTTGTTAGCCTCGGGACGATGAGTCGCGACGTGGCGGAGGCGGAACCGGATCGATCGGCGATCCCGGTGCAGCCCTCGGTGCTCGGCTCCCTGCTCGACGCGCCGGAGCCGCGCGCGGAGGCCGGGATCGGCCTCGGCGTGTGGCGGATCGAGACCGCCCGCTTCGGTGACCACGAGCTCGAGCTCGGCGCCGGGTGGCTCGACGACGCGGAGCGGGAACAGGCGTCGTCGTACGTCCGCGCGGAGTTGCAGCGGGCCTACGTGCTCGCCCACGCGGCCGCCCGCCTGGTCGTGGGCGAGACCACCGACACCCCGCCCGAGAAGGTCGTCTGGGGCCGCCACCCCTGCCCCGGCTGCGGCGAACCGCACGGCCGGCCGCGGGCCGAGGGCACGTCGATCGAGTTCTCCCTGTCGCACACCCCCGGGCAGGTGCTGGTCGCGGTCGCCGACGTCCCCGTGGGCGTCGACGTGGAGCGTCACCCGGACGACCCGGTGGCGCTGGCCGGGCTCCTGCACCCGCGGGAGACCGACGAGATCAACGCCGCCGCGCACGGCACCCTCGACGGTGGTCGCGCCACGGTCCGGTTCACCCGCGCCTGGTCGCGCACCGAGGCCTACCTCAAGGGCATCGGCATCGGGCTGGGCCGCGACCCGCACCTCGACTACCTCGGCACCGACGACGCGCCCGGCCGCACCATCGGCCGCTGGTCGGTCCGGGACGTGGTCGTGCCCGAGGGGTACGGCGCCGCGGTCGCCGTGCTGGGCTGACCCCCGGGGCGCTCAGCGCCGGGCGATGGCCACGGCGGCCATCACCAGCACGAGGGCCCACATCACCAGCGCGGCAGTCCACATGATCGTCACACCCGTAGAGACGCGCGGCAGCCCGATTCGGTTGCCTGTCGATCCGCGCCGCTCTCACCACGGACCCGGATACTTGCCCCGTGGTGAGCTTCCTGCTGTCCGTCACCTTCGCGTGCGGCGTCGTGATCGCCGTGGCCCACGTGATCAACGTCCGCTTCATCGCGCCCGTCTACGACGTCGCTGCCAACCTGACGGCGTTCGCCTCCGCGGTGGCGGCCTCGCTCATGCTCCGACACTGGGCCCCGGCGGGCCTCTCGGCCCTCGCGTTCGCCTGCTGGCTCCTGCTCGCGCGGCGGACCTGGCGTGCGGTCCGGGACCGGCGCTCGTCGCCTGCCGGCGCCCCCGTGTCGGCCCGTTGACCGACACGAGTCGTGGTGCCCCAGGCAAGAGTCGAACTTGCGACCTTTCGCTTAGGAGGCGGCTGCTCTATCCACTGAGCTACTGGGGCGTGGTCCCCATCTTGTCAGGGTCGGGCGCGTCCGGCCGAGTCGGGGCGGCGCGGCGGATTCGTCCCCGGGCGGGGTGAGCGGCGAGAATGGGTCTCCCTACCACAGGTCCGGCTTGGCCGGGACCGTACGGTGGGTGCGGCGCGAGAGCGCCGTATGGCAGCTGACTCGGCAGCGCGTTGAGTTCCTCTGACCCATGTTCCGCCCCGAGGCGGCCGCACGACCAGGTGATTGATGACGCAGGCAGCTCCTCCCCGGCCCACGCCGGGAGGTCCCCGCGAGCCCGGCAGCCGGGCTCGCCGCGTGTCGACCTCCCGTCCGGTACGACGCTCCCGCGGCACCCGCGTCGGAGGCCGGCGCAAGCGCCCGCAGCCCGGCAAGGTCGTCTTCAAGGTCATCGCCTCGAGCCTGCTCGGACTGGGCCTGCTGACCGGCGTCGGCGTGGTGGCGGTCTACAACAACCTCAACGGCAACATCCAGCACGAAGAGGTCGACGCCCAGCTCAAGAACCGGCCCGACAAGGAACAGGTGGCGGGTCCGCAGGAGCCGCTGAACGTCCTGGTCATGGGCTCGGACACCCGCTCCGGTGAGGGCAACGGCATCGACGGTGAGTCCGGCGGCGGCCTCTCCGACACCACGATCCTGTTCCACCTCTCGGCCGACCGCACCTTCGCCTACGGCATCTCGATCCCGCGCGACAGCGCCGTGATGCGCCCGACCTGCTACGACGAGGACGGCACCGAGATCGCCGGCAGCGGCGGCTACGTGAAGTGGAACGAGGCCTACGCCGCGGGCGGCCCGGCCTGCACGATCCAGCAGTTCGAGCAGATCTCGCGCGTGCGCATCGACAACTACGTCGTCGTCGACTTCAACCAGTTCAAGGACATGGTCAACGCCCTCGACGGCGTCGAGGTCTGCATCCCCGAGGACATCGACGACCCCGCGCACGACGTGCACCTCGAGGCCGGCACCCGCGAGATCAAGGGCAAGGAGGCGCTGACCTACGTCCGCGCCCGCTACCGCATCGGCGACGGCACCGACCCCAACCGCACCCGTCGCCAGCAGGCCTTCATCGGCTCGATGATCAACAAGGCCCTCACCGCCGGCATCATGGCCCGCCCGGACCGGCTGATCCGGTTCATGAACGCTGCGACCTCCTCGCTGAAGACCGACTTCGACGGCATCGCCGAGATGGCGGACATCGCGCTCACCGCGAAGGGCATCGGCGCCGACAACATCAAGTTCGTCACCACGCCCTGGGTCTACTCCGACAAGGTCAGCGCGGGCATCGAGTGGACCCCCGAGGTGCAGAAGCTGTGGCGCCTGGTCCGCAAGGACAAGCCGCTGACCGAGGAGTTCCTCAAGGACGCGCTCAGCGCGGGCGACAACCCCGACGGCACGCCGTCGGCCGGCAGCTCGGGCTCGACCGGCGCCCCGGCCACCGGCAAGGCGAGCGAGTCCGCCAGCGGCAGCGCCTCGGGTGGTGCGACGGGCGGTGCGACGGGCGGCGCGACCGACTCCGCCACCGACGGTACGACGAACGGCTCGGCCGGCCTCTCCGACGAGGGTCGGGCCGCCGCCGGGCTCTGCTGAGGCTCGTGCTGCGATGGCCGAGACCCGTGATCCCGAGGAGCCGGAGTGGAAGCGCCGGCGACGGCTCGCCGCGATCTTCGGTGACGTCGAGCCGTCGGTGACCTCCGACGAGAAGGACGACGCCCCACCGTCGGGTGGGCGCGAGTCGGCCTCGGAGAAGTGGCTGAAGGAACAGGTGCCGCCCCACCACGGCAGCTGAGCGGTCCGGCCGGGCCGGTCAGCGGTGTGGCCGGACGAGCACCGCGCGGCTCCAGGGCCCCCAGCCGGCGGCGTTGTGGGCGCGGACGCGGAAGGCGTACCGCCGGCCGTTGACCAGGCCCCGGATCGTGACGCCCGGGTGGGCCGAGGCTGCGACCCGGTACCTCCGGCCGTTGCCGAGGACCTGGTAGCGGTCGACCGGACGCCCCAGCAGCGGCGGCCGCCACCGGAGCCGGGCGCGGTGGTGGCCGGCATGGGCGGTGAGGTCGCGCGGCCTGCTCGGCCGGACCTCCGGCTCGGCAGGGGCCGGGGCCTCGAAGGAGAACACGCTCGACTCGCCGGGCAGACGCGAGTAGACCATGCTGAACCGGGTCAGCCCGAGGACGTGACTCTCGAAGTGGGCCAGCGACACCCGCGTCGACCCGCTGCCGGTGTCGAAGTAGAAGTAGTCGTTCGCGTCATAGGTCAGGATCTCGGAGCAGACGCCCTGGCAGCCGTCGAAGTCGGGATCGTCCTCCTGACCCTCGAGCTGGCCACCGAAGGTCCGGGTCGCCGGGTCGATGAAGCTGATCGACGTCGGCCGCCCGAACTCCGAGCCCCAGGAGTAGAACTTGCGGCTGTCCGGTCCGGGGGGCGCCGTCGGGAGTGCGTAGTCGTCCCGCGGCGTGCCGGATGCGCCCTCGCCCGGCCAGCACTCCAGGCGGTCTCCGTTGAAGTCGAAGTAGTCCGCGGACGCCGCGTGGTAGGCGCGCAGCACCAGGCCGTCGCAGGGCCGGTCCTCCGTGGCGGCGTACGCGCGGGGAGTCGGTCCCGACGTGAGCACGCTTGCGATGACGAGCAGTGCGAGCAGCAGGCCGGGCAGTTGGCCCGGTGCCAGGACGGGGGTGGGAGCGACGCGGCGCACGGGGTCCTCCGGAGCTGGGTGGCGGCGGCGACGCGCGGGCATCGCGTGTCGTGGCACCAGCCTGCGTCGCCCACGGAGCGGTGTGATCCCCCGTCTGGCGTAGTCCCCGCCGGAAAAGCAGCGGCGCCGTCCCACCCGCGGGTGGGACGGCGCCGTCGTCAGCCGGTGGCGGTCAGCGGTTCTGCAGGGAGTCGCGGATCTGGGTGAGGAGGACGATGTCCGGGGCCTCGGCCTCGGGCTCGTCGGGGAAGAAGCGCTCCTTCGCCTTGGTGTAGGGCGTCACCACGAAGAAGTAGACGATGGCCGACAGGATCACGAATCCGATGACGGCGTTGATGAACAGGCCGACGTTGACGTCGGCGATCTCGGCGGCGCCGAAGTCGGGCTGGTCGAACACCTTGCCGATGAAGCCCATCAGCGTGTCGGTGAAGGTCTTGACGACGGCTGCAAAGGACGTCGCGATGATGAAGGCAACGGCCATGTCGACCAGGTTGCCCCTGAGCAGGAACTTCTTGAACCCGTCCATGTGATCTCTCCTCTTTCCGAGATTGTTCGTAGGTGGCGTGCTACGACTGCGCTGCAACCTAACTGCGACGCCATGTATAAGTCACGTAGGCAGCAATGGACGCGGACGTGACCTCGTACACGTCCTCCTGGGCCAAGCCGACCACGACCAGGCGCCCCGGCAGGGCACCGTCCCCGGCGTGGCGCGCGTCGGGGATGGCCAGTACGAGGGCGTCGTCGGCCAACGGCACGGCCGTCCCGGCCTGCGGGTCGGTCGCCACCAACGTGATCCGGTCACCCACGGTGAGCAGGGCGGCCTGACCCGCGTCGGACAGCCGCACGGGCAGCGCGACCGTGCCCGGCGGCTGGGCGGAGGCGAGGTCCTCGCCGACCAGGCGTACGTCGGTCACCGGCTCGCCGGCGCGCAGCGGCGCCGCGAGGACCCGGCCCTCGGGTGCCGCCACCACTCCCTCCGGTACGACGCCGGGCGGCACCTCCGCGTCCGCGAGGTCCTCGTCCGTCAGGACGTGGCCGGCCGGCAGGTCGCGGGCGGCGACGCGCACGCCGGTGCTCGCCGGTGGCGGCGGGGCGAGGGTGTGCAGCGCGGCGGCGGCCGCGCCCGCGGCGAGCAGCACGGCGATCGGACGGCGCCGGCGGAGCACGCGGCGTCGTACCCGGGTCAGGGCGTCGGCGACGCGTCGGCGCAGGGGAGCGGGCGGGGTGGACGGGTCCATGCCCGCGACGCTAGGTCGTGGCGCGACCGCGTGCAGCGGTCATCCACAGGGGCGAGCGGCAGGGTCAGGCCGGGGAGGCCGCCGCGCCGCTCGAGCTCGACGCGGAGCTGCTGGACGAGCTGCCGGACGAGCTGCCGGACGCGGAGCCCGACGAGGAGCTGCTGGACGAGGAGCTCGAGTCGGAGGACGAGGACGAGCTGTCGGACGAGGCAGCCGGCGTCGACGACGTGCTCGACGAACGGCTGTCGGTCTTGTAGAAGCCCGAGCCCTTGAAGACCACGCCGACCGAGTTGAACACCTTGCGCAGCACGCCGTTGCACTCAGGGCAGACGGTCAGGGCGTCGTCGCTGAAGCTCTGGACCTTTTCGAAGGCGTGGCCGCACTCGCTGCAGCGGTACTGGTAGGTGGGCATCGATGGACTCCGTGGTGATGCTGGTTGGCACTCTCGACTGTCGAGTGCCAAGAATACGCCACGTGGGCGAATGGTCGGGCATTCGCCGGCCCGCGATGCCCACCCGGCACAATGGCGCCCACCATGGTGGACGGAACCAGCAGCAGTGACGACGCGCCCGCCGCGACCCCGATCGAGCCTCCGGGAGGGACGCCGGAGCGGAGCCGCCAGGGCTTCCGCGCCTGGTCGGGCACCCTGCGCTGGATGGCCGGCATCGCCGTCGTCCTGGCGCTGGCGCTGGTCGCGGGACTGGTGACCGCGGTGCTCGTGGTCCGCCGCCCGTGGCCGCAGACGAGCGGCGAGATCGAGCTGTCCGGGCTCGAGGGCGAGGTCGAGGTGGTCCGCGACGACGCCGGCATCCCGCAGGTCTACGCCGACACGATGCACGACCTGATGATGGCCCAGGGGTTCGTGCACGCCCAGGACCGCTTCTTCGAGATGGACGTACGACGCCACGCGACCGCCGGACGCCTCTCGGAGCTGTTCGGCAAGGACGGCCTGGAGAGCGACCTGGTGGTCCGCACGCTGGGCTGGCGGCAGGTCGCCGAGCAGGAGCTGACCATGCTCCGCCCGGCCACCCGCAGCGCGCTGGATGCCTACGCGGAGGGCGTGAACGCGTGGCTGGCCGGTCGGTCCACCTCCGAGATGGCGCTCGAGTACTCCCTGCTCGGCCTCACCGGACTCGACTACACGCCCGAGAAGTGGAGCGCCGTCGACTCCATCGCCTGGCTCAAGGCGATGGCGTGGGACCTGCGCGGCAACCTCGAGGAGGAGATCGGCCGGGCGCTGACCGCCGCCGCGGTCGGGGTCGAGGCGAGCGAGGAGCTCTACCCGTCGTACTCCTTCGAGAAGCACCCGCCGATCGTCCAGCAGGGCGGCCTGCTCGGCGACGTCTTCGACCAGGACGTCGAGGCCACCGGCTCCGACCTGCTGCGCCGCCCGGCACCGGTCGGGCGGCGTACCGTCGCCGCGCTCGCGGGCGTGCGGGACGTCCTGTCCGGCGTGCCCGCCCTGCTCGGCAGCGGCGACGGGATCGGCAGCAACAGCTGGGTCGTCGACGGCGAGCACACCGCCAGCGGCGAGCCGATCCTCGCCAACGACCCGCACCTGGGCATCTCGCTGCCGGGCGTGTGGACGCAGATCGGCCTGCACTGCCGCAGGGTCTCCAGCGAGTGCCCGATGGACGTCGCGGGCTTCAGCTTCTCCGGGGTGCCCGGTGTCGTGATCGGCCGCAATGCCGACATCGCCTGGGGCTTCACCAACCTCAGCCCCGACGTGACCGACCTGTACGTCGAGCGTGTCTCCGGCGACACCTGGCAGTCGGGGCGCAGGGCGCTCCCGCTGGCCACCCGCGACGAGACGATCGAGGTCCGCGACGGCGACCCGGTCGAGATCACGGTGCGCTCCACCGCGCACGGCCCGCTGCTGAGCGACCTGGTCGACCTCGACGAGGAGCTCGACGCCGTCGACCTCACCGACGACGACGGGCTGGTCGAGCAGCTCGACGACGTCGTGGAGGCCGACGGCACGGCGCCGGCCGACGGCTGGGACGTCGGGGTCTCGCTCGCGTGGACCGCCCTCGACCCGCACCCGACCGCCGACGCCCTGCTGGCGCTGGACCAGGCCAGCGACTGGGAGTCCTTCCGCGCCGCCCTCAGCGACTTCGCCGTCCCCGGCCAGAACGTCGTGTACGCCGACCGCGAGGGCCACATCGGCTACCAGGCCACCGGCATGGTGCCGATCCGCAGGCCCGGCAACGACGGCCGGGCGCCCGCCGCCGGCTGGGAGCCCGACACCGCGTGGACCGGGCGCTACGTCCCGTACGACGCCCTGCCCAACGTCCTCGACCCCGAGTCCGGGATCATCGCCACCGCCAACCAGGCCGTCATCGACCCGCAGCGCTACCCGCCGCACCTGACCGACGACTGGGACCAGGGCTACCGCTCCACCCGGATCAACGAGCTGCTCGCCGCCGACGACGAGCTCACCGTCGCCCGGATGGGATCCATCCAGCTCGACGACTGGAGCGCGATCGGGGAGGCCCTGACGCCGTACCTGCTCGAGATCGACCTGCCGGCCGGCTACTACTCCGACGGTCAGAGGCTGCTGCGCTCCTGGAACTACCGGCAGCGGGCGGACAGTGCGGCCGCCGCCTACTTCAACGTGGTGTGGCGCCAGGTGCTCGAGCGGACCTTCGCCGACGAGCTGCCCGCGGCGCTCGAGCCGGACGGCAGCGACCGCTGGTTCACCGTCGTGTCCCGCATCCTGCGCCGCGCCTCGAACCACTGGTGGGACGACGTCGAGACCGACGACGTGGTCGAGGACCGCGACGTCATCCTGCGCGACGCGATGGTCGCGGCCCGCGACGAGCTCACCGCACGCCAGTCGCCGAACGCCGAGGAGTGGACCTGGGGCGCGCTGCACGAGCTCGAGCTGCGCTCGGCGACCCTCGGCGAGTCCGGCATCGGCATCGTCGAGTGGCTGTTCAACCGCGGCGGCTGGGAGGTCGGCGGCGGTGGCTCGCTCGTCAACGCGACCGGGTGGGACGCGCGGGAGGGGTACGACGTCGTGACCGCCCCCTCGATGCGGATGGTCGTGCCGATGGACGACCCCGACGCCGCCACGTGGATCAACCTGACGGGCGTCTCCGGGCACGCCTTCCACCCGCACTACACCGACCAGACCGACAGGTGGGCCCGCGGCGAGACCCTGCCCTGGGCGTTCACCGAGGACGCGGTCGAGGCCGCTGCCCAGGACGTGCTGACCCTCACCCCCGGTGGTTGAGGGGTCGATCAGAAGCGGGTGATCCCCGCCGGGGTGGCGGCCGCGGTGACCGGCCGGTCGTGCGGCTCCGCGGGTACGACGGCGAGCCGCTCGTCGTCGTACAGGAGCACGCAGGTGAAGGTGCCCACCGGCACCCGGCCGAGCGCGCGGTCGTAGGAGCCGCCACCCCGGCCGAGCCGCAGGCCGTCCGCACCGACCGCCAGGCCCGGCACGAGGACGGCGTCGGCGGTCGCGACCGCCTCCACCCCGAGGGGGGCCGAGACCGGCTCGAGCAGCCCGCGCCGGGCCGGTGCCAGCGAGGACGGACCGGTGTAGGGCGCCCAGTCGAGGTCGTTGTCCGGCAGCAGCACCGGCAGGATCACCCGCTTGCCGGCCGCGACCAGCCGGTCGAGCAGGTGGGTCGTGCCGGGCTCGCCGCCGACGGAGACGTAGCAGGCGACAGTGGCTGCGCGTCGTACCTCCGGGGCGTCGAGCAGGGCGTCGGCGATCGCCCGGGCCGCGGCGCCGACCTCGGTCAGCGGGCGACGGCGGCGCGCGGTCAACAGCTGGTCACGGACTGCCAGCTTGCTGATCGCACCGTGGCCGGTTTGCCCATCCATCACGAAGCAAGCCTACGATCGGAAACATGGGTATGAGTGGCCGCAGCAGCGGCCTGGAGATGGCGCGGGCGAAGATGGCCGACGCCGGTGTCGACCCCGTCGCGATCGAGACGTTCGCGCACTACTACCGGCTCCTCGAGCACGGCGAGACCGGGATGATCCCCGAGTCGAGCATCGAGCCGGTCGACATCGAGAGCCTGGCCGACGCCGAGGTGCCCGACGACGTCGCCGCGGACGCGATCGGCAGGACCGTCGCGATCAAGCTCAACGGCGGCCTCGGCACGTCGATGGGCATGGAGCGGGCGAAGTCGCTGCTGTGCGTGCGCCGCGGCCTGTCCTTCCTCGACATCATCGCCCGGCAGGCGCTGCACCTCCGCAAGGAGTACGACGCCCGGTTGCCGCTGATCTTCATGAACTCCTTCCGCACGTCGGCCGACACCCTCCACGCGCTGGGCCGCTACGACGAGCTCGCGGTGGGGGACCTGCCGGTCGAGTTCCTGCAGAACAAGGAGCCCAAGCTCCTCGCCGACAGCCTCAAGCCGGTGGAGTGGCCCAGGGAGCCCGACCTGGAGTGGTGTCCGCCCGGCCACGGCGACATCTACACCGCCCTGCGCGGCACCGGCCTGCTGGACCGGCTGATCGCGGAGGGCTACCGCTACGCCTTCGTGTCGAACTCCGACAACCTCGGTGCCGTGCCCGCGCCGCGGGTCGCCGGCTGGTTCGCCGCGTCGGGTGCGCCGTTCGCGATCGAGGCGGTCCGTCGTACTCCTTCGGACAAGAAGGGTGGACACTTCGCGCGCCGCAAGGCCGACGGCCGGCTGGTGCTGCGCGAGACCGCGCAGACGCTGCCCGAGGACCTCGAGGCGCTGGCGGACCTCGGCCGGCACCGGTTCTGCTCGACCAACAACATCTGGTTCGACCTGCAGGCGATGAAGGCGATCCTCGACGCCCGCGAGGGCGTGCTCGGCCTGCCGCTGATCCGCAACGAGAAGACCGTCGACCCGGCCGACCCGGCCAGCCCGAGGGTCATCCAGGTCGAGACCGCGATGGGCGCGGCGATCGAGGTCTTCGAGGGCGCCCGGCTGATCGAGGTCGGCCGCGACCGGTTCATCCCGGTCAAGACCACCAACGACCTGCTCGTGCTGCGCTCCGACGTCTACGAGATCGGGGCCGACTTCGCGCTGACCCAGGTCGCGACCGACGTGCCGTACGTCGACCTCGACGCCGACCACTACAAGGTCGTCGGCGAGTTCGACAAGCGCTTCCCCGAGGGCGCCCCGTCGCTCGCCAAGGCCTCCTCGCTGAAGGTCGAGGGCGACTGGACCTTCGGCCACGGCGTCCAGGTCGTCGGCGACGTCGAGCTCGGCGCCAAGGGCGCCCAGCGCGTCCCCGCCGGCGAGGTCCTCTCCGGGGACGCCAGCGGGTCGGATGCCTGACCCTTCGGTCGCCGATCACCGGCGCCGTGTCGAGCAGGCGATCACCCGGCTGACGCCGGTCGAGGTGCCGTTGGCGCAGGCGCGCGGGCGCGTGCTGGCGGCCGACGTCACCGCTGCGCTCTCCGTCCCGCCGTTCGACCACTCCGCCATGGACGGCTTCGCCGTCCGGGCGGCCGACGTCGCTGCCGTCCCGGTCGAGCTGCCGGTCGCGGGCGTCGTGGCCGCCGGTGACCCGGTGACCCCGTTGGAGGCGGGTACGGCGATCCGCATCATGACGGGGGCCGAGGTGCCTCCCGGGGCGGACCTCGTCGTCCCGTTCGAGTGGACGACGGGAACCGACCCCGTGCGGGTCCTGCAGACGGCCGTGGCCGGGCGGCACATCCGACGCGAGGGCGAGGACGTCGCCGCCGGTGAGGTGGCCCTGAAGGCCGGGACCGTGATCGGGGCGGCGCAGCTGGGCCTGCTGGTCTCGACGGGGCACTCCAGCGTGCTGGTCCACGCGCGCCCGCGCGTCGGCATCGTGTCGACCGGTGCGGAGCTGGTCAACGGCAGCGTTCCCGACAGCAACTCGGCCACCCTCGCCGCCGCGGCTGCCGGCCTCGATGCCGACGTCGCGTGCTTCGGACCCGCTCCGGACGATCCCGACGGCTTCCTCGTCCAGCTGTGCGAGGCGGCGGCGGTCTCCGACCTCGTCGTCACGACCGGCGGTGTCTCCGCCGGCGACCACGACGTGGTCAAGGCTGCGCTGCGCGACGTACCCGGCTTCTGGTTCGGCGCGGTGGCGATGAAGCCCGGCCGGCCCCAGGGCTTCGGTGTCCTCGACGTCGACGGCCGGCACGTTCCCGTCCTCTGCCTGCCGGGCACGCCGGTTGCGGCGTACGCCTCCTTCCTCCTCTACGGCAGTCGCGCCGTGGCTGCCCTCGCCGACCCCGATCGCATCGAGGTCCGCCTCGCCCGGCTGGCCGTCCCGGTCCAGGCGGGGGACCGCACGGTTCTGCTGCCGGGGGTCCATGACGAGAATGGCCACGTCGTCCCGTTGCCGGGGCACGCCGGCCACTCGCAGCGACTGCTCGCGACGGCCGAGGTGCTGCTGGTCGTGCCCCCGGCCGAGCAGGAGATCCCGGCGGGCGGGGCGATCGAGGTCCTCTTCCTGTGAACCCAAGGAGCTGTGATGGCTGACCGGCTGACCCACGTCGACGAGACCGGCGCGGCCCGCATGGTCGACGTGTCGGCGAAGGACGCGACGACCCGCGTGGCCCGGGCCTCCGG
This sequence comes from uncultured Nocardioides sp., assembly GCA_964487275.1. Lineage (GTDB taxonomy): Bacteria > Actinomycetota > Actinomycetes > Propionibacteriales > Nocardioidaceae > Nocardioides. Next base: position 17,357 of record CAZAQE010000006.1, read on the forward strand.
CCGGGTGCTCGTCTCGCCCGAGGTGGTCGCCCTGCTGCGCGGTGAGGGCGTGCCGAAGGGGGACGCGCTCGCGGTCGCCCGGATCGCCGGGATCATGGGTGCCAAGCAGACGCCGGCGCTGATCCCGCTGTGCCACCCGCTCGCCGTCTCCGGCGTCACGGTCGACCTGTCGGTGGCCGACGACGCCGTCGAGATCGAGGCGACGGTGAAGACCACCGACCGCACCGGTGTCGAGATGGAGGCGCTGACCGCGGTCTCGGTCGCCGCCCTCACCGTCGTCGACATGGTCAAGGCGGTCGACAAGGGCGCCGTGATCACCGACGTGCGGGTCGAGTCGAAGTCCGGCGGCAAGTCCGGGGACTGGGCCCGATGACCGCTCTTCCCGCCGTCGTCGTGGTGGCCTCCAACCGCGCCGCCGCCGGTGTGTACGACGACACGACCGGCCCGCTGATCGTCGACGCCCTCCGTGCGTGGGGGTTCACGGTGGGCGACCCGGTGGTCTGCCCCGACGGCGAGCCGGTCGGCCTCGCGATCGCGGCGGCGGTCGACGGCGGCGCCCGCGTGGTGCTGACGACCGGCGGCACCGGGCTGACCCCCACGGACCGCACGCCCGAGGTGACCCGGCCGCTGCTGGACCGCGAGGTCCCCGGCCTGGCCGAGGCGATCCGGGCTGCGGGTGTCGCGAAAGGCGTGCCCACCGCCGTACTCTCCCGCGGGCTCGCCGGCGTCGCCGGCAACGCGCTCGTCGTCAACCTGCCCGGCTCGCGCGGGGGAGTGAAGGACGCGCTCGGCGTCCTCGAGCCGGTGCTGGTGCACGCGGTCGAGCAGGTCCTGGGGAGCGACCATTGAGCATGGCCGCCCACGGGTCGAAGGAAGGGCCGCGCGAGCGCATGCTCGTCGGCGTCCCCGGCCGCGCCTGGCCCAACGAGCTGATCTCCGGCACCGACCCGGTCGTCCGGCTGCGGCCGATCAGCCTGCGCGACGCGAAGGCGTGGCGCTCGGCGCGGCGGCGCAACGCGCTGTGGCTGGCCCGCTGGGACGCCACCGCGCCCCCGGGCGCGGACGCCCGGCCGATGACCTTCCGGGCGCTGGTCAAGCGGCTGCGGCGCTCGGCCCGGCAGGGCACCACCTTCCCGTTCGTGGTGGAGGTCGACGGCCAGTTCGCCGGCCAGGTCAGCGTCAACAACATCGTGCGCGGGTCCGCGCAGTTCGCGTCCGTGGGCTACTGGATCGACCAGGAGTTCGCCGGCCGCGGCGTCATCCCGCGGGCAGTCGCGATGGTGATCGACCACTGCTTCTTCACCGCCGGGCTGCACCGGATCGAGATCTGCATCCGCCCCGAGAACACCAACTCGCTGCGGGTCGTGGAGAAGCTCGGGATCCGCGAGATCGGCTACGCCCCGCTGTTCCTGCACATCGACGGTGAGTGGCGCGACCACCGGATCTTCGCGGTGACCCGCGAGGAGGCGCCGCGTGGGGTGCTGGTCCGACTGGAGTCACCCGAGGCCTGAGCCCCGGACCCGGCGCGCCGAATCACATGCGTCACACCAATCAATCTGTGACACACCGATGGACATGCGCCCCAGTTTGAGTTAACGCTCCTAACCTCTCGGTGTGGACCTGAGCGCGCTGATCTTCGTCGCACTGGCGGTGGCCTGGGCGGTCTACCTCGTGCCGAAGGCGCTCAAGTACCACGAGGAGGACTCCGCCAACCGCTCCGTCGACGGCTTCTCCGACCGGCTGCGCGTGCTCGCCCGGCGCGAGGCCGTCTCGGCCTCCGAGGCCGAGCTCGTCCCGGCCGGCCGCAAGCCGTCCACGGTCGTCGAGGAGCCCGAGGCCCCGGCCGAGCCGGAGGTCGCGTACGACGAGGAGCCCGCGGCGCCCACCCCTGCGCCGCGTGCCCCGCGTCCGGCCCTGGCCCGGCGCCTCGCTGCCCGTCGTGCCGCCGAGCGCCGCCGCCGGGTCTTCAACGTCCTCGTCCTGCTCAACCTGGTCGTCGCCGGGCTCGGCATCGGCAAGGTCATCGCCCTGGCCTGGATCGCCGGTCCCGTCACCCTGCTGGTGGCGTGGCTGGTCGCCTGCCGGCTGATGGTCCGCCGCGAGCGGGCCGCCCGTGCGGCCGCGAACCGCCGGCGTCGTCGTACCCTCGCCGACGAGGCCCTCGCCGACGAGGACGCCGAGAGCGTCGACGAGCCGGCCGAGGGCGCGGAGATCGTGGGCGAGTTCGACGCCGACGACAACACCGACGAGATCCCGGCCGTCACCGCGGCGCTGCTCGACGAGGAGCCCGTCGTCGGCGGGTGGACGCCGGTGCCGGTGCCCCTGCCGACGTACGTCGCCAAGGCGCCCGCCGGCCGCACGGTCCGCACCATCGACCTCGACTCGACCGGCGTGTGGAGCTCGGGCCGCAACGAGGCCGACTCCCAGCTCGCCCGCGAGGCCGACGCCCAGCGCGCGCAGGCCGATGCGGACGCCGCGGCCGACGAGCGCCGCGCCTCCGGCTCCTGACCGGACCGCTCACCTGACCCGTCTCGCGAACGGGTGTCCGGGTAACTCCTGAGTCCGCGAGGTCGCGTCACGCACCGACCTCCGCGGCTGCGGCCGGGACCCACCCGGCCGCCCGAGCTTCGGGAGTTGATCCGGATGACGCACGAGAGCCTCGGCGGCGAGCAGCAGCCCCAGGACGCCGACGACCAGCGACAGTACGGAGGCGAGCCCGTCGGCCAGGCCGACGAGGAGCAGGCGCAGCGCGAGGAGCTGGAGTACGGCGACTCCAGCACCGCGGTCTCGCCCGACACCCAGTTCAGTGACCCCGGCGAGATCGGCGACGACGGCGAGGAGACGCTCGCGTCCACCGGCCAGTCGACGACGTGGCACGACCCCGCCAAGCCGCGGGGGAGCTCCGACGTCGACAGCGGGCCGCACGGCGACGAGATGCCGCGCCCGCCGGGCACCGCCGACGAGGACCGCAACCCCGACCAGGCCGACGCCTTCCCCGGCACCACCGACGGCGACCAGGACGCCGAGCCGCCGACCTCCGGCTACGGCGAGGAGCCGGAGACCATCACCGGCGGGAAGGAGTGAGCGTCCCGGAGCGGGGAGGGGATCCGGATTCGGCTGCGCTCGGGGCGTGGTGCTAACGTTTCCCCTCGCTTGGGGGTGTGGCGCAGTTGGTAGCGCGTCTCGTTCGCAATGAGAAGGTCAGGGGTTCGAATCCCCTCACCTCCACCAGCACAGCGTGAACCGGCAGGTCGCCTCCGACCTGCCGGTTCTCGCGTTCTCGGGTCTGTTGCGCCGGGACGTCCACGGATGAATTCACCGCGCCGGGCCTGAGCACCCCGGAGGCGCTGCGTGGTTCCCCGAGCGACAGGGGGACGCCGGGGGCCTGGACGGGGCACCACTCGATCGCGACCACCCACCGGTACTGGACAGAGCCGAGGTCGTCGCCGCGAGCAAGCCACATCGAACTCGGAGACAGCCACCCGACCTGCATCGCCTACAGGTCCGTCAGCACCAGCCGCTGGGCGATCGGGCCGGTGCCGCACTGCTCCGGCGTCGACCAGTCCGCCGCACGCGGCTGCGGGCGGGGCTCACCGGCGACGACAACCCCGCCGATCGAGTTGGCTCCCGCGATCGACCGCCCGCGGGAAGGCGTCGCCGATCAGGCGCCTCGCAGCGTCCGGGACAAGTCTCCGGCGATGCCTGCCTCGTCGATCCGCCCGGCCTTGGCTTGGCGGCGCATCGCGCCGACGACGACGACATCGAGCAAGCGACGGGGGACGCGTCGGGCGACGGCGTACATGAGGGTCCCGGTCCGCGTGGTGGCCAGGTCCCTCACGTGGTCGCCCAGCGCAGCCTGCACCACTCGAGCGGCGACGGCGTCGAGCGGTTCGGCGGGAACCATGCCCTCGAGCGCGAAGCCCGCCCTCTGCGACTGGTCGTGGATCGCTGTCCTGACGTAGCCGGGATAGACGGTCGTGACCTCGACCTCGTGGCCCACCTCGTAACGCAAGGTGTCGGAGTAGCCGACCAAGCCGCGCTTGGTCATGCAGTAGGCCGGGGCGAAGGCGACGTTGACGAAGGCAAGTCCGGAGGCCACGTTGACCACGCGGCCGCGGGACCCGCGCAGCGCTTCCATCGCGGCTCCCGTCACTCGCCACGGCCCGAGCAGGTTGACGTCGATGGTGTCGCTGACGTCCTTGCCCGGCCGCTCGGCAGCGCTCTGCAGGGGAGCGATCCCGGCATTGTTGATGAGCACGTCCAGGCCGCCGAGCTCAGCGATCGCCTGGCCGACGGCGAGGTCGACCGATGCCTGGTCGCGTACGTCGCAGGCGATGACCCCGCCGCCGGCTTCGAGGTCGAGCCCCACCACGCTGGCTCCGCGCGCCTCGAGGCGACGCAGGGTCTCGGCGCCGATGCCGTGCGCAGCTCCGGTGATGATGACTCGCTTCACGTGGGGCACCTCCAGCTCCAGTCGTGGAGACATTGATGTCTCTACGGAGGGATTCTCGAAGAGACAAGGATGTTTCGTCAATAGCTAGGATGGCGCGGTGACCGATCGACCCGGGCCGCTGCCGCGCGGACGCCACGCTGCCCCGCGGGGCCTCGTCGTCGCCTCCCAGCGCACGAGGCTTCTCGAAGCGATGGGCCACGAGGTCGCCAGGCGTGGGTACGCCGCCACGTCGGTCGCCGACGTGCTGCGTTCGGCCGGTGTCAGTCGGCGCAGCTTCTATGAGCTCTTCGCGAGCAAGGAGGACTGCTTCCTCCAGGCCTACGACCTGGGCGTCGCCGTGCTCGTCGACCTTGTCGTCTCGGCTGTCGACGACAGCCTGGGGCGGAAGGCGAACGTGGCGCGAGCAGTGAGCGCCTACCTCTCCGCCCTCGAGGTGAACGGCGACCTCGCCCGGGCCTTCCTCCTCGAAGCCATGGGAGCAGGTGCCCCCGCCCTCGAGCGTCGCAGCGAAGTCATCCGAAGGCTCGCGCGCGTGATCGAGCAGGTCCACCGTGGACCGGACGCCGCCGGCGCAGCCCTGCCGTTCCACCGCTATCACGCAGCATCGGCGGTCATCAACGAGATGGTCACCGAGCGGATGCTGGACCGGGGGCCCGAGGGGCTGGACGAGTTGCAGCCGCTGCTGGAGGACACGCTCGCCTCCCTGCTGGACCTCTGATGCTCCGATGCACGGCTGCTGCAGAGGCCGTTTCCGAGGAGGGCTACGAGATCGCGTCCGCGATCTGGAGGATCGCCTTGCGTACCGATGCGTAGGAAGCCAGATCAGCGACGATCCCGAACAGCCCGGGGGCGTCGTACGCGAAGCGGACGGTGACTCTCGTCGCGTCTGCGTCGGGGCGGAGGCGAATCCGCATCCGATGGTCGACACCGGTCAGGGTCGTCCACAGCAGGTCGCGGTCCTCATCGTGGGTGATGATCTCGATGTTGCCGCCAACGGGGACGGGGCCCACGTCGAGCTGCACTCGATACCGGGTCCCGACGGCAGGAGGCTCGTCGTCCAGGGGCTCGATGTTGAGGCGGTCACAGACCGAGCCGATCCACACCGGGTCGCCGATGCGCGGCCACAGGTCCGATGGCCGGCAGAGAACCCTGCGGTGCAATTCGATCCTCATCCGATCACCGGGAGCCGGCGGGTGCGCTGCATGTCGTCCATGGCCGACTGCATGCGGGAGATGATCTGGTCGTAGACCTCGTCGAGGTCCGGGCTCTCGCCGAACTCGGCGCGCAGGTGGATGGCAGGCAGCAGGCGGAGCTGGATCTTTGCCGGCAGGGGCAGGTGGGGGAGGCCGCCCACCATGAGCCCGAAGGGCAGTGCGAGCATCACCGGGAATGTCTTGAGCCGGAGCGCCTTGTCCAGCCGCAGGGCGCGGGCGATTCCCTCCCCGCGTGTCAGGAACAGCGCCGTTTCCTGTCCGCCGAGCGAGACCATCGGCACGATGGGAACGTCCATGTCGAGGGCGATCTTCAGGAATCCCTTGCGTCCGCCCATGTCGATCCGGCCGGACTCCCAGGTCGGCCGGAAGACCTCGTAGTCGCCGCCGGGGAAGACGGTCACGATCGCGCCGTCGTCGAGAGCCTTGCGGGCGTTGGCCGGATCCGCTTCGACGGTCCCGAAGCGGCGCACGATCGGACCGAGCGGGGAGTTGAGGACCATCCGGTGAGCGAGCTGGTAGTGGCTGCGCTCGACACCCAGATAGGTGCTGAAGGCGAGCTGGGAGATGAGGACCTCGGGTGACGAGGTGCCGCCGGTGTGATTGCCGATCACCAGCGCAGCTCCCTCGCGGGGGAGATTCTCCAGGCCTGTGATCGAGGGCCTGAACCACGCCGTCACCGCCAGCCAGAGCACCGGAAGTATCTCTCGCATGTAGTCGGGGTCGCGGTCGTCCAGGTCTCCGGGACGGAACCGTGGCAGGAGCGCTCGGATGGACGTGCGCTCAGCCATGTCGTTCCGCGATCTCGCGCAGGCCGGACCAGAGGGAATCCATGAGCCAACAGACCATGTCGTCCACGTCTGCGTCGGTGTGCTCGCGCCACCAGCGAGCCGCTTGCTCCGCCGCGCCCGAGATGACGTGCGCGTACGCCGCAGCCGCCCGGCGATCGAGGTTGGGCACATCCGCGCGGACCAGTCCGACGATCATCTCGGCGGTCTCGTACCGCAGGTCGGCGGCGGTTGCCGCGACGTGCCCGGTGGCGGCGGTCCCAGCTGCGAGCAGCTGCCACTTGGCACCATGGCCCTGGACGAAGCTGAAGTACGCACGAAGCCCGGCGCGCAACCGGGCCTCGAGCGAGCCCTCGGACGCAACAGCCCCCACGATGCTGGAGTTCAGCTCCTCCCGAGCGGCGCGAACGCAGTCCAGGTAGATCTCGTCCTTGTCGCTGAAGTGTTTGTACAGCAGCGTTCGGCTGACTCCGGCGGCGTCGGCGACATCCTCCAGGGTCGATCGGTCGTGCCCGAGGCGGGCGAAGACACCTTCGGCGGCGCAGAGCAACTGAGCGCGCCGTTGCGCCGGGGCCATCCGCTTGCGCCGATTGGCATCAGCCCCCGCTGTACCCGATGTGGTCCTCGCCCGATCCATACCGAGGGAATCTACGCGACCTCGTTGACAGGTGACATGCATGTCACCACACTAGAAGGCTAGTGACGCCCGTGTCACTATGGTCGATGCCTTCTGGGGGAAGCGTGTCCTTTCGATCTCGCTGCGCTGCAGCCGTCTTCGTGCTCCTGTCCGTCGTCGGATGCATCCCGGGTGTCCAAGCCGCCGCGCCGACCGTCGCGGCCGAGGTGTCCCCGCGTTCCGTGCCGCTGCCTTCGGAAGACCCCTTCTACCGCTATGCCGGGACGACGCCACTGGCCGACATCGCGCCGGGGACGGTACTGAAGACCCGGACCGGCACCCTTCACCTCGCCACCCTGCCGCTGCCCGTTGCGACCACCCAGCTGTTGTACCGCACCTCGGACCAGGCTGGTCGACCGCTCACGACGGTCACCACAGTGATCGAGCCGTTGATCCGGCCGGCCGTTCCCAGGCTGATCGCCTACCAGAGCTTCTACGACTCGCTGACCGCCGAGTGCCAGCCGTCGTACGTCCTCAACGGAGCGTTCGACAGGGGTGTGGTGGTGACGGTGGAACTGCCCATCATCGCCAACTACCTGATGAGGGGATACACAGTCACGGTCAGTGACTTCGAAGGCCAGGACCCGACGTTCGCCACGGGGCCCCGCTATGGTCGCGCGACCCTGGACGGGATTCGGGCGACCTTCCGCTCCCGCGCCGTCGGGCTGCCGTCCTCGACGAAGGTCGCCATGCTCGGCTACTCCGGCGGTGCGATCGCGACCGAGTGGGCCACCGAGCTCGCGCCTCGATACGCGCCGGATGTCAACCGTCGCCTGGTCGGCTCCGCCTTCGGTGGCGTCCTGGTCCACCCCTTCCGGAACCTCTCCTACGTCGACGGTTCGCTCGCCTGGTCGGGTGTCATGCCGATGGCGCTCATCGGAATGGCTCGCGCCTACCGGGTCGACCTCAGGCCCTATCTCAACGACTACGGACTGAAGGTCTACGAAAGTCTCCGCCGTGCCTGCATCGTGGACGGGCTGGGGCGCTACCCGGGCCTCACCTGGGCCAAGCTCGTCAAGCCGCGCTATGCGAACCCCGCGTCAGTTCCCCTCTTCGTCAAGATCGCCAACCGGCTCATCATGGGCACCGGAGGCACTCCCACGGTTCCGCTGTACATCCGCCAGGGGACGGGCGGGGTCCTCGAGGGCACGCGGGGCAACAAGCCCGGCATCGGCCCCGGCGACGGGGTCATGATCGCTGGCGACGTCCGCACTCTTGCTCGCGCCTACTGCCGCTCGGGCCTGCCTGTCGACTACGCCCAGTCCGTACTCTCACACATGCCCTACGGAGCACAGGTCCTCGTGGAAGCGGCTGGCTGGATCGCCCAACGGTTCGCCGGGAAGGTCCCGACGTCGACCTGCGGCAGGATCGCTCGCGGCAACCCGGTCGAACCGATCGTGGCCACGTCGTGACCGGGCGGCCGAGCCGTCAGGCCCAGCTGGTCGGTCTCGCGCTGCGCGGTACCGTTCGCCCGATCATCGACCTCTGGTCCGTTGCCCCGTGGCTCCCCTGGCCCTATCGCGTCGTGGACCACGCCGGACGCTTGGTCCGCCATGACCGCGATGTCACCTTCCAGTCGGTCGACCTTCCGCGGTGTCGCGCGCAGTGGATCACGCCTCGCGAGATCCGTCGAGACATCGCAGTCCTGTATCTGCCGGGTGGTGCCTTCCTGGCCGGTGGCTGGTACCTGCACCGTCACATGCTGGCGCGTATGGCTACCGAGATCGGCGCCCCCGTTCTCGCTGTCGACTATCGCAAGCTCCCGGCCCACCGACTCGCCGACTCGATCGACGATGCGGTGGACGCCTATCGGTACCTGATCGACAGCGGCCGCGAGCCTGCCGGCATCGTGGTTGCCGGAGACTCGGCTGGCGGCTTTCTGGGGTTGGTGCTTCCCGAGGTGTTGCAGCGCAGGCGATGGCAGGGTCCTGCGGCGATCATCGCGATGTCGCCCCTTCTCGATCTCGACAAGGTGATGCGCGGCCCAGGATGTGCGGTGCTGAGCGCACGGGCCGTCCGTGCTCTGGCGCGGCTGTCGCATCGGGGAGCAACCCACCCGTTGCCGACGCCGCTGGCCGTGGCCAGCGAACGGATGCCTCCCGTCCTGGTCCAGGTTGCCGGTCGAGAGACGCTCGTGCGGCAGGCGCGGGCTTTCGTGGAGCGGCTGGGGCAGCTCGGCGTCCCCCACGAGCTCCAGGTGTGGCCGGTCGACATCCATGTCTTCCAGGCCGCAACCTTCCTGCCCGAGGCGAGAGACGCCCTGCGGGCCGTCGACTCGTTCCTCGACGGGCTCGCGGCCAGCCGGGCCGGCGAGGAGCACGCCAGCTGAACCGGCGGTGCCGTCGGCCCGGCAGGGTTGCCCGGCGCAGGCTCGGTTGACCAACGCTGGTGCTGCACCTACATTTCTAAGTAATCACATACTTAGAAGGTGGATCCTCCATGCGCCGCTCAATGTTCAGCTCCGATCACGATGCGTTTCGCGACTCAGTGCGCCAGTTCCTGTCGCGCCAGGTCGTGCCGCACGTCGAGGACTTCCTCGACCAGCGCTCCTTCCCGCGCCAGATGTGGCTCGAGGCGGGAGCTGCGGGCCTGTTGGCGCTCGAGGTCCCGGAGGCGCACGGAGGCGCTGCCGCGGGGGACTACCGCTTCAATGCCGTGCTCTTCGAGGAGCTCGCCAAGGTGACCATGGGACTGGCGTCCTGTGTCGGCATCCACGCCGACGTCGTGGCGCCGTACCTCGTCGAGCTGACGACCGACGACCAGAAGCGTCGCTGGCTCCCGCGGTTCTGTGCCGGCGAGCTGCTGACGGCGATCGGGATGACCGAGCCCTCGGGCGGGTCCGACCTCGCGGCGTTGCGCACGACCGCGACGCGCGACGGTGACGCCTGGGTGCTCGACGGGTCCAAGACGTTCATCACGAACGGCTACTCGGCCGATCTCGTGGTGGTCGCGGCGCGCACCGGCGATGAGGCAGGCCCCCGCTCCATCACGTTGTTCGGGGTGGAGGCCGGGATGGCGGGCTTCTCCCGCGGCCGCAAGCTGGACAAGGTCGGCCAGGGGGAGTCCGACACCGCCGAGCTCTTCTTCGACCAGGTACGCGTGCCCGACTCGCACCGGATCGGAGAGGTCGGCGCCGGCTTCACCGCCATGATGGAGCGCCTTCCCCAGGAGCGCCTGGGCGCCGCGGTCTCCAACCTCGCCCACGCGGCGCAGATCCTGCAGGAGACGATCACCTACGCCCAGCAACGAAAGGCGTTCGGTCGCCCGATCGGGGACTTCCAGCACAACAAGTTCCTGTTGGCGGAGCTCGTCACCAAGGTCGAGGTCACCCAGAGCTATCTCGACCAGGCCGTGGTGGCCCATTCCGACCGGTCGCTCTCGGCGGTCGACGCTGCGAAGGCCAAGTGGTGGTCGGCGGAGGTCCAGAACGACGTGATCGACCACTGCGTGCAGATCTTCGGTGGCTATGGCTACATGAACGAGTACCGCGTCGCACGAGCGTGGCGGGACGCCCGCGTCACGAAGATCTGGGCGGGCTCGAACGAGATCATGAAGGAACTGATCGGGCGCGACCTCGGGTTCGGGAGGAGCTGAGCCGATGCGGACCCGATTCACCGAGACCTTCGGGGTGCAGCACCCCATCGTGTGCGGCGGCATGACCGCCGTCGGCACGGCCGATCTCATCGGTGCGGTCGCCGAGGCGGGCGCGCTCGGCTTCCTGACCGCACTCACCCAGCCGACCCCGGAGGCGTTGGGCGCCGAGATCGCCCGTTGCCGCGACCTGACGGACCGTCCTTTCGGTGTCAACCTGACGCTGCTGCCGACGATCCAGCCCGTGCCGTACGACGAGTACTGCCAGGTGATCATCGAGAGTGGGGTCAAGGTCGTCGAGACCGCAGGCAACAGCCCGGCGCCCTACCTGCCTGCCTTCCGTGCAGCGGGAGTGAAGGTCGTCCACAAGGCGGTCGCCGTCCGGCACGCACTCAGCGCGGAGCGGCTCGGTGTCGATGCGATCAGCATCGACGGCTTCGAGTGCGCAGGGCATCCCGGCGAGGACGACGTCACCGCGCTGGTCCTGGTGCGAGCCGCGGCTCGCCGGCTCAGCACGCCCCTCGTCGCGTCGGGAGGCATCGCGGACGGCGCGGGCCTCGTCGCCGCGCTGGCGCTCGGCGCCGACGCCGTCAACATGGGCACGCGATTCGTCGCCTCGCTCGAGGCACCGGTCCACGAGAGGGTGAAGGCCCGGATCGTCGAGAACGACGAGCGGGCGACCCAGCTGGTGTTCCGCGAGTTCCGCAACACCGCTCGTGTCGCGCGCAATGCGATCTCCGAGGAGATCGTCCGGCGATCCGCGGTGCCGGGTGCGACCTTCGGTGACATCGCCGACCTCGCCTCCGGCGCACGGGGCCGCAAGGAGGTGCTGCAGGGTGGCGACCTCGACGGCGGCCTGTGGTGGGTCGGTCAGTCGCAGGGCCTGATCGACGAGGTCCTCTCGTGCCGGGAGATCGTCGACTCGATCATCGACGACGCCGAAGCCCTGATCGCGCAACGCCTACCTGCCCTGATCGCACAACCGGAGGTCGTCCGATGAGCTACACCACCCTGCGTTACGAGGTCAGCGACGAGATCCTGGTCCTCACCCTCGACCGTCCCGGCCACCTCAACGCCTTCACGGTCGAGATGGCCGAGGAGCTGGTCGCCGTCTTCGCCCGCGCATCCCGGGATCCCGAGGTCGCGGCGATCGTGGTCACGGGAGCCAACGGGGCGTTCTGTGCCGGGATGGACCTGTCGGTGGAGGGCAACGTCTTCGGGCTCGACGAGTCGATGCGCCCGACGCTGGCCGACATGCAGCGGCTCGACGATCCGGCGGTCCACCGCGGTGTGCGTGACCTCGGCGGCCGGGTCGCTCTCGCGATCCACGACTGCACGAAGCCGGTGATCGCGGCGATCAACGGCGCTGCCGTCGGCATCGGCGCCACGATGACGCTGCCGATGGACGTGCGCCTGGCGGGGGAGTCGGCGCGCATCGGCTTCGTCTTCGGACGCCTCGGCATCGTGCCCGAGGCCTGCAGCACCTGGTTCCTGCCGAGGATCGTCGGGCCGAGCACCGCGCTCGAGTGGTTCTACCGGGCCGACGTGATGGACGCGGCGACTGCCCATGCCGGCGGCCTGCTGCGCGACGTCGTACCCGACGACGAGCTGTTGCCGAGGGCACTGGAGCTCGCCCACACGTTCGTCGACCGGCGCTCGCGTCCCTCCACGAGGCTGATCCGCCAGATGGTCTATCGCAACAGTGCGCTCCCGCACCCGCTCGAGGCCCACCGCATCGAGTCGCTGGCGATCTTCTATGCCAGCATCGGCGACGGTAAGGAAGGCGTCGCCGCCTTCCTCGACCGGCGACCCGCCGAGTTCACCGCGTCGATCGACGACGTCCCGGAGCTCTGGCCGGGCAGCTGAGGGAACCGCTGGCGCGTGCGAGACGCCGCTGGGACATCGTGTCCCAGCGGCGTCGGCCATTTCCGGGTGTGGGCCGGCCGGCGATGCCCGCCGCAGACGAAGAACGGGGCGTCGCCGGGTTCTCCGGCGACGCCCCGTCACTGCGGGAGCTCGTGGGTCAGGCGAACTCGAGACCTTCGAAGGTGGCGTCGGCCCGCCACTGGTCCATCATCCGGAAGAAGGCGCCGGAGCCCATCGGGTAGCCGACGTTGTGCCGGTCCTTGAGGCTGAGCTCCTTCCCCTCGTTGTTGTAGTAGCCCGGGGTGCACTCCGCGTTGCCGAGCGGCCGCCCGTGGGTCAGCAGCAGGTCGATCCATGCGTCCTCTGCGGCGGCGGTCGGCTGCACCTGGGTGTAGCCGTTGGCCTGCATGTGCTTGACGATCAGGGCGATCGTGCGCGCCGTGTCGACCAGGTTGTGGGGGATGTTCGAGCCGAGGAAGGCGCCCTGGAACAGCTGCTGGATGAACAGGTTCGGGAATCCGTGCACCTGCTGGCCCCACAGCGTCCGCATGCCCTCGGCCCAGTGCTCCGAGAGCCGCTTGCCGTTGCGTCCGACGACGTCGTAGCCGGCACGGTCGACGGCGTCGGTCCCGTAGAACTCGAAGCCCGACGCGTAGATGATGCAGTCGACCTCGTAGAGCTTGCCGTCGACGACCACGCCCTTCTCGTCGATCCGCTCGACGCCCTGGCCGTCGGTGTCGACCAGGTGCACGTTCGGACGGTTGAAGGAGGGCAGGTACTCGTCGTGGAAGCAGGGCCGCTTGCACATCTGGTTGTACCAGGCCTTGAGCTTCTCCGCGGTCTCCGGATCCTCGACGATCGAGTCGACCCGCGCGCGGATCTCCGTCATCTTCACGCTGTCGATGGCCTCGATCGCGAGCATCATCCGCTCGAGCGAGAACTCCTCGGGCGGAACGCTCTTGATGGCCGTGCCCATCCGGCGGCCGAGGTCGGTCCACCCGTCCTGGACGAGGTCCTCCTGGTCGAGGTCGAGCTCGCTGGGATCGCTCAGCACGCTGTCCCACAGGGCGATGAAGCTGTCCAGCCAGCGCTGCTGCCAGCCGGGCGTCGCCACGCTCGCGAACCACTCCGGGTCGATGGGGTGGTTGTTGCGGACGTCCACTGCAGACGGCGTGCGCTGGAAGACGAAGAGCTCGCCGGCGTACTTCGCCAGCTCCGGGACGGCCTGGATCGACGTGGCACCGGTACCGATGATGGCGACCCGCTTGTCGGCAAGTCCGGTCATCGGCGCGCCGGCGGGGTCGCCGCCGGTGTAGTCGTAGTCCCAGCGGCTGGTGTGGAAGGACTTGCCCCGGAAGTCCTTGATGCCCTCGAGGCCCGGGAGCTTCGCCACGTGGAGCGGGCCGGTGCCCATGCCCAGGTAGGTCGTCGTGAACGCGTCGCCACGGTTCGTCCGCACGAGCCAGCGCGCGTCACGCTCGATCCACTCGACCTCGGTCACCTGGGTGTGGAACAACGCATCGTCGTAGAGCCCGTAGTGCTTGCCGATGCGCTGGCAGTGCTCGTAGATCTCGGGGCCGTGCGCGTACTTCTCCGTCGGGACGTAGCCCGTCTCCTCCAGCAGCGGCATGTAGACCATCGAGGCCGTGTCGCACATCGCGCCCGGGTAGCGGTTCCAGTACCAGACGCCACCGAAGTCGCCCGCCTTGTCGATCAGGCGCACGCGCTGCAGCCCGGCCTCCTTGACCCGGGCGCCGGTGACCAACCCCGAGAACCCGCCGCCGATGAACGTGAACTCGACGTGATCGGTGACCGGCTCCCGCTCCACCACCGGGAGGTGCGGGTCCTCGGTCGAGTCGAGCTGGTCGGCCAGGCGGACGTACTGGTCGTTGCCACCTGCTCGCAGACGCTTGTCGCGTTCCTCGGCGTACTTCTGCCGGAGGGCGGCGATGTCGATGTCGGTCGTCATCGGGGTTCCTTTCGCTGTCATCAGGTAAGTAATCACATAGTTACTTGTGCTGGGTCGTGTGTCAAGGGTCACGCTGGGCTGGACTGCGAGGTCAGCGGCGGGCAGTGAGCGCGCGCTCGAGCTCCTCCAGGCCCTCGCCGCAGTGCACGGCGATCCGCTGGAGATGGGGAACGCTGTCGCGGCCCCCGGTGAAACCGATGTCGAGGGTCGAGGCTCCGCCGACGGCGGTGATGTTCAGCGCCTGGCCGTGCAGCAGGACGCTGACCGGGTAGAACGCCTTCAGGGGCGAGCCGTCCAGGTACCGCGCCTGTGGCATGCCCGGCACGTTCGACAGGACCAGGTTCGCCGGGGCGGGCGTCCGTCCGCCCAGGGGCAGCAGGGCCTGGGCGACGGAGGGCGCCATCAACAGCCCGGTGTAGGCGCCCATGGCGCGTGGACCGACCCGCGGCAGCTCCCGCTTCGACTGGCTGCTCGCCGAGGCGATGGCGGCGAGGCGAGCCAGTGGATCGGCCACGTCGGTGCCCAGCGGGGCGAACATGAAGGTGATCGAGTTGCCCGAGGCGGCGCCTGATCGTCGTACGGCGGCCGGGACCAGCGCGGTGAGTGACCGATCGGGCAGCTGGTCCTGCTCGAGGAGGTAGCGGCGCATCGCCGCGCCGCAGATGGCGAGGAAGACGTCGTTGCGCGAGGCCCCCGTCGCCTCGGAGACCCGGCGGAGCCGCTCGAGCTCGTACTGCTGGGTCGCCACACGTCGCGGGGTGGACAGGCGGGCGTTGAAGGCCGTCGTCGGGTTGCGGAACGGCGCGGCGGCCGCGGCGCCACGGCCGGTCAGGCTGCGGATCGCGGTTCGCGCCAGGGCTCCGGTGACCTCGCGGGTGGCGGTGACCGCGCCGGGACCGGCCGCGCTGGGACCGGCCGCGCTGGGGACGGCCGCGCTGGGGACGGCCGCGGGCCCGGGGCGGCGCGGCGCCGAGCCACTGCCGTCCCGCTGCGAGTGGGACTGGTCGGGACCGTCGATGCCGATCGACCAGATGGGCAGCATGTCGCGGTCCTGCGGACGGGTCGACAGGCAGCGCGACGCGATGCGCAGGGCGGCCACGCCGTCCATCAGTGAGTGGTGCACCTTCGTGTACAGGGCCCACCGGTCCATGTGGAGGCCCTCGATGAGGTGGCACTCCCACAGGGGATAGCGCCGGTGCAGGCGGGTCGAGTGGAGGCGCGAGACGACGGCGCCGAGCTCGCGCTCGCCACCCGGTGCGGGCAGGGCGGTGTGCCGCAGGTGGTAGTCGATGTCGATCTCGTCGTCCGCCAGCACCTGCCACCGGGGCAGTCCGATGCCGCCGCGCAACCGGTAGTTGAACGGGGCGGCGAACCGTGGCGCGGTCCGCCACCGCGCCACCAGGTCGCGCAGGTAGGTGGGCTGCGCGTCTGCAGGCTTCTCGAAGACCTGCAGGCTGGCGACGTGCATCGGTGTCTCCGCCGACTCCTGGACGAGCCAGACGGCGTCGAGCGGCGACATCGCGACGATCTGGTTCATGGCTCGCGGTCCGGGTCCGCGGTCAGCTCAGCTTCGCCGGCAGGAAGCGCCGGGTCGCGCCGGCCAGCAGGTCCTGGTAGCGGGAACCGAGGACCTTGCCCAGGAAGTGGACGACGTGGGCATCGGGGCCGACGAGCTGGCGAGCGCGGTTGCGGAGGATGCCGCGCACGATGATCCTTGCCGCTCGCTCCGGGGACGTGTGGGCGAGCTTCTGCTCGAAGATCTCGTTGAAGGCCGCGGCGTCCTGGCTCTTGGTGGCGCGCCCGTTGCGGACGATCCCGGTGCGCACCCCGCCCGGATGGACGCAGGTGACCGCGACCGGGTGGCGGTTGACGAGCATCTCCTGGCGCAGGGACTCGGTGAAGCCGCGCACCGCGAACTTGGACGCGTTGTAGGCACTCTGGCCCCCCATCGACACGAAGCCGAAGAGGGAGGAGATGTTGACGAGATGTCCGTCGCCCGACGCGATCAGGTGCGGCAGGAAGGCCTTCGTGCCCGTCACCACGCCGTCGAGGTTGATCCCGAGCAGCCAGTCGAACTCCTCGAGCGTCATCTCGTCGAAGTCCCCGGTCATCGTGACGCCGGCGTTGTTCACGAGCACGTTCACGCGCCCGAAGTGCTCGACGACGTCGTCGGCGTAGGCCAGCACGGCAGCGCGGTCGGAGACGTCGAGGAGGTCCGACTTCACGGCGGCGGCGCCCGCACGCTCCAGCAGCGAGACCGTCCCCGCCAGCCCGGCCGCGTCGACGTCGGACACTGCGAGACGGGCGCCGTGCCCGGCCATCTCCACGGCCAGTGCACGACCGATGCCTCCGCCGGCACCGGTGATGACGACGACCTTGTCGTTCAGGGAACGCATGCTGACCTCCAAATAAGTAAATGATGACTTGTGAAGGTAGGTGGCGTGAAGGAGCGGCGTCAACGCCCTTGACGTAGAAAGTAAGTGCTTACATCATGTCGCACGTCGTTCCCTGCCTGATCACCTGGAGATCCCGATGGCCAACCTCGCCCGCAACCTCGTCGCCACGGCGGCCACCCATCCGGAGCGGCCCGCTGTCCGTCTCGACGGCATGACGCTGACCTACGCCCAGCTCGGCGACCTCGCGGCTCGCGCGGCCGCCTACCTGCGCGTGCTCGGCGTACGCCCGGGGGACAGGGTGGGTCTGATGCTCCCGAACGAGCTGTCGTTCCCGGTGCTCTACTACGGCATCCTTCGCGCGGGCGCGGTCGTCGTCCCCATGAACCCGCTGCTGCGCGGGCGCGAGGTCGAGCACCTGGTCAACGACTCCGGCATGACCGTCCTGCTCGTCCATGCAGGGATCGTCGAGGCCGGGGCCGACGGCCGGGTGGGCGGTGCCCGGGTGGTCGTCCTGCGCGCGTCCGACCAGCTGCTCCTCGACGACGTCGCCACCTTCGAGCCGGCGCCGATGGTGGAGCGCGACGAGACGGAAACGGCGGTGATCCTGTACACGTCGGGCACCACCGGTGTGCCGAAGGGCGCAGAGCTGACCCATCGCAACCTCGACCTGAACTGCCGGGCCTCCAACGAGCTGGCCGGCCTGGGTCCGGACGACGTCGTGATGGGCTGTCTCCCGCTCTTCCACGCCTTCGGCCAGTCCGTCAGCATGAATGCGTCGATCGCTGCCGGGGCCCTGTTGACGCTGGTTCCGCGCTTCGCTCCGGAGGTCGTGCTGGATGTCGTCGTCCGTGACCGGGTGACGGTCTTCCACGGCGTGCCGACGATGTACGTCGCGATGCTCGGCTGTGGCCCCGGTGGTCGGGACATCTCGAGCCTGCGCCTGTGCATCTCGGGTGGTGCGTCCCTGCCCGGGGAGGTCCTCCGTGGGTTCCGTGACGCCTTCGGTGCCCAGATCCTGGAGGGCTACGGGCTCTCCGAGACCTCGCCGGCGGCCACCTTCAATCGCGCCGAGGCTGCTCGTGTCGGCTCGATCGGGACCCCGATCCCCGGCGTCGAGCTGGATCTCGTCGGCGAGAACGGTGCGGTGGTCCCGGACGGCGAAGTGGGGGAGATCGTCATCCGGGGCCACAACGTGATGAAGGGCTACTGGGGGCGTCCGGACGAGACGGCTGCGGCGATCCGCGACGGCTGGTTCCACACCGGCGACCTCGGCCGGCGCGATGCCGAGGGCTTCTACTACGTGGTCGACCGGCTCAAGGAGCTCATCATCCGCGGGGGCTTCAACGTCTACCCCCGCGAGATCGAAGAGGTCCTCTACGAGCACCCCGACGTCCTCGAGGCGGCGGTCGTCGGCGTACCGCACCCCACGCTGGGCGAGGAGGTCGCCGCCGTCGTGGTGCTGAAGCCGGGTGCGACCGTGGCCGAGCCGGAGGTGCGTGAGTACGTCCGGGAGCGCGTCGCGCCGTACAAGTACCCCCGCACCGTGCACTTCGTCGCCGAGCTCCCCAAGGGCGCCACCGGGAAGATCCTCAAGCGAGAGCTGGAGATCCCGGTCGGCGCCGAGGGGCGATGAGTCGGCCAGACCCCTTGACGAGCGTGTGACCGCCGTCATAGCGTGTAGGTAAATACTTACTTCAGGAGTTGCGATGTCGGCTTCGAGCCACGTGCGCCCCGCCCTCCCGGGCGTGCGGCCGGGTCCGTACGACGGCCGCGCGTCCCGCGTGGTCGCCCGCATCCCGGCGCGCCTGCGCGGTGGGCTGCAGGTGGCGGGCGGGATGGCGGACCTGCTGGTCAAGGTGGTGCACAGCGCCGTGCGCCATCCGCGGGGCTACTGGGCCGCCGTCGCCGACGACATGTACCTGACGATGAAGCAGGCGTCGGCGCCGATCGCCGCCGCGATCTTCGGGTTCTTGATCTTCACGTCGATCCTGACCGTCCAGTTCTTCGCGATGGCCGGCGCCACCCAGCTGTTCGGCCCGGTGTTGTTCGTCCAGTCGATGCGCACCTTCACGGTGTGGATCGTCTCGATGGTGGTGGCCGGCGTGATCGGGTCGGCCCTGACCGCCGACATCGGCGCGCGCAAGGTCCGTGAGGAGATCGACGCGATGCAGGTCATGGGCGTCGACCCGATCCGCGACCTGGCCGTGCCGCGGATCGTCTCGCTCACGCTGATCACGACCATGCTGGCGGTCCCTGCCCTCCTCGTGACGATGCTGTCGATGCAGGTGGGCGCCGACTACGTCGCCGGCCAGCCGTCGGCGCACTTCCACAGCAACCTGTTCGCGAACATCTCGCCGGTCGACGTGGTGGCGGTGGTGGTGAACTGCTTCCTGGTCGGACTCCTCGTCGGGACCGTCTGCTGCTACAAGGGCCTGACCGCCTCGGGCGGATCGATCGGCCTGGGACGAGCCGTCAACCAGGCCGTCGTCACGTCGTTCGTGGCGGTCTGGATCCTGCAGCTGGCCTTCAACGCCCTGCTGCTCGGCTTCTTCCCGAACCTGGGGGCATTCCGGTGACCGCGATCGAGGAGGCAGCGCCCTCCCGCGTGCCGGCGCCGCGACGTACCCCGCCACGCCGCAACGGCGTGCTGGACCGGCTGGGCCACTTCATCGAGTTCACCCTGTCCGTGCTCCGGGGCATGCCCGTCGCGCTGCGGCTCTACCCGACCGAGGTGCTGCGCCATGCCAGCCTCCTCTTCCGGGAGAACGTCGTCGTCGTGCTCGGCATGCTGTTCGTGATGGGCGCCGTGCTGGGCCTGACGACGACCTTCCTGCTCGAGAGCATCGGCATCGACAGCTACATCGCAGCGGTGTCGGCGATCGGCGGGATGCGCGGGATCATCCAGGTCGTCTTCGGATGGGTGGTCGCGGCCAAGGTCGGCTGCGGCATCGTGGCCGAGCTCGGCGCCATGCGGATCTCCGAGGAGATCGACGCCATGGAGGTGATGGGCATCCGCTCGATTCCCTTCCTCGTCTCGACCCGGGTGCTGGCAGGCGCGCTCGTCATGCCCCTTCTCTTCGTCACCGCGATGTCGGTCAACTTCATGGCGGCCTACCTCTTCAACGTGCAGCTGCTCGGGACGGTGTCGAGCGGCGGGTTCAGCTACGTCCTCTACCTGTTCCAGAACCTGAGGGACTTCGTGCTGGCGACCGTGTGGGGGACCTCGATCGGCCTCTCGATCCTCCTGGTGTCGTCGTACTTCGGCTATCACGCGAAGGGCGGCCCGGTCGGTGTCGGGCGCAACACCGCCCAGTCGATGCTGGTGAACCTGGTGCTGGTGAGCCTCGTCGGCATGTGCCTCGTCCAGCTGTTCTACGGCAGCAACCCCAACGCGCCCATCGGCAACTGAAGCTCCAGGAGCGAGATCCATGACCACGCACGCCGTATCCGTCGCGCCCACGCCCACGGGCGACCACGCCACCAACTCCATCGAGATCCGCGGTCTCCGCAAGGACTTCGGCGCCGGGCCGATCCTCGACGGCATCGACCTCGACTTCGTCGACAACGCCATCACGACGGTCCTGGGGCCGTCGGGCACCGGCAAGAGCGTCCTGCTCAAGCACATCGTCGGGCTCCTCGAACCGGACGAGGGCGAGGTGTCGGTGTTCGGCGAGGACATCTGGCACGTCCCGGAGTCGGTGCGCTACGAGCTGCGCAAGCGGTTCGGCGTCCTCTTCCAGGACGGCGCGCTGTTCGGGTCGATGAACCTCTACGACAATGTCGCGTTCCCGCTGCGCAAGCACACCGGCAAGTCCGAGGCCGAGATCCGCGAGATCGTCATGGCGAACCTGCGCGAGGTGGGCCTCGAGCGGGCGATCGACAAGGCACCGAACGAGATCTCGGGGGGCATGCGGAAGCGGGCCGGCTTCGCACGAGCCCTCGTGATGCGCCCCGACGTCGTGCTCTTCGACGAGCCGGACTCGGGCCTGGACCCGGTGCGCACCAAGCTGCTGTGCCAGCTCATCGCGGACGTCCACCGTGAGCACGGTGGCACCTACATCGTGATCACCCACGACATCCCGAGCGCCCGCATCCTCAGCGACTACGTCGCCGTGCTCTGGAAGGGCAAGATCGTCTACTACGGCACGGCCGACGAGGCATTCGCCTCGGACGACCCCTTCGTGCGCCAGTTCCTCGCCGGCGCGGCCGACGGCCCGCTCGGAATGGACTGAGCCATGGTGCGTTCCGTCCGAAGCTTCGGAATCCGCAGGGTCGCCGTCCTGCTCGTCGCCGTCGTCGTGGCCTTCGGGGTCCGCGCCGTCGCGAGCGACCCCTACCGGGTGACCCTGGTCGTGCCGACGGCCGACCAGTCGTTCGTCGGCGGCTCGGTGCTGATGAGGGGACACCGCGTGGGCGAGGTCAGTGACATCGGTGTCCTCGACGGCAAGGCGACCGTGGAGGTCGAGATCGACGGCGACCACGCGCCCCTCCCGGGAGGTACGACGGCCCGGATCGTGTGGGAGTCGGTGCTCGGTGCGCGAGTGGTCGAGCTGGATCCCGGCGAGGGCGACGACGCTCCGCTGAGGGCCGGTCAGCTCGTCACCGGCAACAGCGAGGCGGTCGACGTGGACGACCTCCTGGCCACCCTCGACGAGCCGACCCGCGCCGGCCTGCAGCGGTTGATCGGTCGTCTGGACTCGACGCTGGGCGGCCCCCGGACGACCGCCGACCTGAACCGGATGATCACCGAGGCCGGGCCGACCGTCCAGGCACTCGGACAGCTGATGCAGTCGATCGGTCAGGACGGTCCGGCCCTGAGGCGACTGGTCACCCAGCTGGAGAAGGTCACGGGGACCGTCGCGAACCGCGACGTGCAGCTGGCGGCCACGGTCGACCAGCTGGACGCACTGGCGCGCGCCGTGGCGAGCGAGCGGGGCCAGCTGTCCCGGACGATCGCCAGTCTGCCGGGCACCGTCGAGAACGTGACCTCGGCGTTGGAGGCCGTTCCGGGCCCTGCCGCGAAGGCCGGGAAGCTGCTCGACGAGATCGCGCCCGCGACCGGACGCCTTCCCGAGGTCTCGGCCCTGGCGCGCGGGGTCCTGGTCGATGCCCGGCCCGCGCTCGAGCTGTTGCCCGGCACCCTGCGGGACGCCGACCGCCTCCTGCAGGTCACCCCGGCGCTGCTGAGCGAGGGCAACGAGCTGCTGCCCGAGGTCGACGCGGCGCTGCGGACCGCCAATCCGATGGTCGACTTCCTCCGCCCGTACACGCCCGAGCTGGTGGGGTGGCTGAGCAACTGGAACGGCGTCTTCGGCAGCCGCGACGCGGTGGGCCACTACGCCCGGGCGCTGATCACCACCTCGGCCAGCGCTGTCGACAACCTGCCCCGCGTCCCGATCGGTCTGGACCAGCACCACCGCCCCCAGCCGGGATCCCTGGTCGACCAGCCCTGGACCGACGCACACGGAGACGGACTGAACTGATGAGCAGGAAGAACGTGGTTCTCGGAGTCTGCGCCCTGTCCCTGGCGGTCGCCGGCTGGAGCGTCGCCGACCGCGGCGACACCGGACCGGGGCGCGTCGTGGCCCAGTTCGACGATGCCGGTTCCCTCGAGGTCGGCAACGACGTCCGTGTCGACGGCGTCAGGGTCGGCGAGATCACCGACATCAGCCTCGAAGGAGACGACGCACGTGTCGAGATGGACCTCGCCAGGGAGGTCCTCCCGCTGCGTGAGGACGTGACGCTGACGGTCAAGCCGATCAACATCCTCGGCGAGAGCTACGTCGCCGTCGACCCCGGCTCGGACGGTGGTCCGGTGCTGGCCGAGGGCGCCGTCGTGCCGGTCGAGCAGACCTCGAGCGCCGTGGACCTCCAGGACGTGCTCGACACGTTGGACGATCCGACCAGCGTGGCGCTGGCTGCCCTCGTGACGAGCCTCGGCGAGGGAATTCGCGACGGCGGCCAGAACGTCGCGGACGTCGTACGGGCCCTCGCGCCGACGATGGCCGACCTCGAGGGACTGGGCCAGGTGCTCGACGAGCACAACGAGGTGCTGGGCCGCCTGGTCGCGAGCGCCGACCCCGTCGCTGCCTCCCTGACGGCCCGTGGCGGTGGGGACCTCGACGCGCTCGTGGAGCGTGCCCGACTGCTGCTGCGGACCTTGGGCGACAACCGCGCGGCCGTGGAGGAGACCGTGGCGGAGCTGCCGGCCGCGCTCCGGGAGGCAAGGACCACCCTCGCCGCCTTGTCCGGCGTGGCGGACGAGGTCGGCCCGACGCTGCGCCGAGCCCGGCCGGTGACCCGTGAGCTGGGGGACATCTCCCGCGAGGTGGTGGCCTTCTCGCGGGAGGCCGACCCGGCGCTGGAGGCCTTCGGCCCGCTCCTCGACCACGCCGGCCGGCTGTTGCGTCGGATCGCGCCCTCGGCAGAGGTGCTGCGCGGCGCCGGGCCGCACCTGCGACGTGCCGCGGACTCGGCGCGTCCGGTCGCCGACGTCGTGCTCGACCGGAGCCTGGGAGACCTGATGTCCTTCGTGACGAAGTGGGCGCTGAGCACCAACGGTCGCGACGGCGCGAGCCACTACTTCCGCGGCGTCGCACACGTCACGCCGGAGACCCTGCGCACCATGCTGGGCGGCCTCCCCGGGGCGAACGGGCCGGCGGCCGGGCCGCGGCCCGGGGTGCGCAAGGGTGCGGGTCCGGCAGGCGGTTCCGGAGGCGGGCTTCTCGAGGGCTCCGTCAAGGGGATCGAGGACCTGCTCGAGGGACTGGGGGGCCTGGTCGGGTCGCGCTCGGGAGACGGCGGTGCCACCGGACTGAGCGAGGCGCAGGAGAAGAACCTGCTCGAGCAGCTGCTGGGAGGCTCCCGATGAACCGCAGGGTGCACCGCGAGGACGCGCGTCACGTGCTGATCGGGATCGTCGCCACGGCCGTGGCGCTGGTCGTCGCCGGGGTGGGCGTGATCGTGCAGGGAGGCGGCGGCCTGCCGCTGCGGAGCTACACGACGGTGGAGGCCGACTTCGACGACGTCGGCACCCTGAAGGCCGGTCAGCGGGTCTCCCGGCGCGGCGTCGACATCGGCGTCGTGACGGACGTCCGGCACGTCGACGGTGCGGCGCGCGTCACAATGCGCCTGGAGGGCGACGTTCCCGTGCACGCCGACGCGCGAGCGCGCATCGGCAACGAGTCCGCGCTCGGACGCAAGTTCGTCGACCTCGATCCCGGACACGAGCGATCGGGAGACCTGGGGGGGCTTCCGATCCCCGTCGACCGGACGTCCGATGCCTCGGACCTCGGCGACGTCCTCGCGGCGTTCCCGGAGCCCGCTCGCAACGGGCTGGCGACCGGTCTGCGGAACGTCGGAGGCGGCCTCTCGGGCGGGTCCGACGACCTGTACGACGCCGTCCAGGCCGCGCCCGGACTCCTCGCGGACGTGCGGGAGCTCTCCAACGTGCTGGCAGCGCCGGAGACCGACATCGGCGAGCTGCTCGAGCAGGCGGACCTGATGGCGACGCAGCTGCGGGGGAGCGAGCGGGACATCGCCAGCCTGGTGAAGGGCTCCGGCCAGGTCCTCGGGGCCGTCGTCGTCGACGACGGCCGCGCCCTGCGCGACACCGTGCGTGCCGCGCCGGGGACACTGCGCTCGCTCACCGCCGACCTGCGTCGGATCAACCCGTCGCTGCGGGACACCGCTTCCGCTGCGCGGGCGCTCCGTCCCGGCGTGGATGCCCTCGTGGAGGCGACCCCTGACCTGAGGGGCGTCCTGCGGGAGTCCGGGCCCACGCTCGACCAGGCCCGCGAGTTCGCCGACGAGGCCGTCCCCGGCGTGCGCTCGCTCGCCGAGTCGGTGCCGTCCTTCGAGGGATGGCTGGCCCGTCTGGGCACCACGCTCCCCAGGGCCGATCGCACGCTCCGTGTGCTGTCGCCGTTCGCTCCGGACATCGCGCGGCTGTTCGGCAACCACGACCTGTTGTCGGGCAACTTCGCGCCGGACAAGCACTACTTCTCGATCCAGCTCATCCTCCCGGGCCTGCAGTCGCTCGGCGTACCGGATCCGCTGGTCCAGGTCGACCCGTACTCGGGTCCCGGCGGCGCGTTCGCCGGCACCGGAAGGACTCAGTAGCCATGCCGACTCCCCTCCGCGCGAGCCGTGCCGCGCGAGCCCTCGGTGCCCTCGGCACGACGCCACGTCGCAAGGCCGCGGTCGTGCTGGCGGTCCTCGCCGTCACGGTGGTCGGGCTGTACTTCAAGAGCGCGATCGCCCTGCAGCTGCGCGGCGGCGAGACCGTTCGGGTCGAGCTCGCCGAGAATGTCAACCTCATCGCGGGCGAGACCCGGGTCAAGATGGCCGGCCTCCAGGTCGGTGTCGTGGCGGCCGTCGACGAGACGCCGGACGGAGCCACGTCGGTCGAGCTCGACGTCGACGACGAGGCCGTCGCCAAGCTGGGCGCCACGCCGTCGGCCAGGATCCAGCCCCTGACGATCCTGGGTGGCGCCTACGCGGTCGAGCTGGTGCCCGGCGGCGGAGGCGAGTACGACGGCCGCACGATCCCGCAGTCGCGGACCCGGACCCCGGTCGAGCTGGACCAGGTGCTCGCCGCGCTGCCTTCGCCCACGCGCTCGGCCCTGCAGCGCACGACGACGCGTCTCGGGGACACGCTGAACGGACGCACCGCCGACGAGCTCCGCGAGCTCACCAAGGCGTCCGCCCGGGTCATGGTGCCGGGCGGTCGGCTGTGGGTGGCCGCTCGTGGCAACAGGCCGACGACCGACCTCCCGGGCCTGGTCACCGACCTGCGCAGCACGGCCGACGCCCTGGTCGGCCAGCAGGACCACCTCGACGGAGCGCTGCAAGGACTCCACACCACGACCAGGGTGCTCGCGGCCGAGGCCGACCATCTCGCGGCGACGGTCGATGCGCTGCCGGCTGCTCTGGCCTCGGCCGATGCCGCGTCCGACGACCTGACCGTGACCCTCGGCAAGCTCGACACGGCTGCGACGGAGCTGCTCCCGACCGCGCGGAACCTCGATCCGCTCACGCGCGAGCTCGTGCCGCTGCTGCGGGAGGCAGCTCCCCTGGCTCGTCAGCTGCCGCCCCTGCTGCGGGCGACCCGTCCCCTCGTGCGCGACCTGGTCCCGGCGGCGTCGTACGCCACGGGCGTGGTCCGCGACATCGACGGCCCGGTCATCGACCGGCTCAACGGTCCGATCCTGTCGACCCTGGGCAGCACCTATCGAGGGACGGGTCCGTTCAAGGACACCGGCGGTGGCGTGCAGGCGGACAACAGGTTCTACGAGGAGATCGGCTACATGGTGCTCAACATCGACCGCGCCTCCCAGGAGCACGACCCCCAGGGCTCGTTGCTCAACTTCCAGGCGGGTGTGAGCGTCGGGACGCTGGCTCCGCTGCAGCTCGACGAGGCGCTGGCAGCGCTGGTCCCGGAGGTGCTGGGCCGATGAGGAAGCTCGCCACCTATCGGGAGCGGCTCGCGAACACGCCGGGCCTGGGACGCGACGTCGCGGCCGTCCTGGTCTGCGTGACGCTCGGCCTGGCCTGTGCCGGCTACAACCTGGCGCACCAGCAGACCAGGCTGCCGTGGCAGGACTCGTTCGAGCTGGTCGCGGACTTCGACAAGGCCCCCGGGGTGCGTCCCGAGGCGCCGCAGGAGGTCCGGATCGCGGGCGTCCGGGTCGGACGGATCACCGCGGCCGAGGTCACCGAGAGCGGCAACGCCCGGCTGACCATGGAGATCGAGCCGGAGCACCGCATCTACGCGAACGCGCGGCTGGTGCTGCGCTCGAAGTCGCCGCTGAACGTCATGTACGTCGAGCTCAACCCGGGCTCGCCGGACGCACCGGTCCTCGATGAGGGGGCCGTCGTACCGGTGAGCCAGACCCGCCGGCTGGTGCAGCCCTACGAGGTGCTCGACGAGCTGGACGAGCGCGCTCGCGCGGCCCTGACGCCGCTGCTCGACCAGGCGTCCGTCGCGCTGGCGACGACCGACGAGGACCTGCCGAAGGGCCTGGCAGCGACGTCCCGGACGCTCGACACCTTCGAGCCCGTGGTGACCTCGCTCGCCCAGCGGCGCGAGCACATCGCACGACTCGTCTCGTCGCTGGCCGTCATCGTCCGCGCTGTCGGGTCCGACGGTCCTCGCCTGGCGGACCTGACCCGCGGCATGGACCGCACCCTCCGGGCGCTGGTCCGTCGCGACCGCGAGCTCGCGACGTCGCTGCGCTCGCTGCCGGGCTTCACCCGCGACCTCGATGGCGCGCTGAGCGACGTGACGGACCTGACCGCGGTGCTGGACCCCGCGCTCGACGACCTCGTCGCGGCCGTGCCCGAGCTCGAGGACGGGGTGGAGCGCCTCACCGGGACCGTGACGTCCGCCCGCCAGCTCGTCGACGACCTCTCGCCGGTCGTGGCGGACGCGGTCCCGGTGGTCACGGACCTGGCGCCCTTCGCCCGCAACGCCGTCCCCGCCCTGTCCGACCTCCGGTCGGTCACGGCCGACCTGCCGGCGGCGACGGCCCGCGTCGTGCCCTGGTTGGGGGACCTGGCCGCCTTCACCTACCAGACCTCGTCCGCCTTCAGCCTGTTCGACGCCAACGGCGGCCTGGGCCGGGCGGACCTGATCCTCGACCTGACCAACCCCACCGGTGGCCTGGGTGACGACGGCGTCGACGGTGTGGACGGGGGTTCGCGATGACCATGCAGACACGGCTTCGGCGGCCGGTGGCGGTCACCCTCCTCGTGGCCCTGGGCTGCGCGGTCGGCTTCGGCTACCTGTGGTCCAGGTCCGGCGGAGGGATCCCGGCGGGCGACGGTTACCGGGTGAGCTTCCTCGCGAGCGACATCAAGAACCTCCAGGACGGTGGTGACGTACGCGTCGCCGGAGTCCGGGTCGGCAAGGTCGTCTCGCGGGAGGTCGAGGGCGAGCAGGTCCGGGTCTCGCTCGAGCTCGATGGCTCGGTGGCCCCGCTCCACGAGGGCGCAACGGTCCGGATCGGTTTGAAGTCCCTGATCGGGCAGTCGATGGTCGTCGTCGAGGACGGCGACGGCGAGGCGATCGCGGACGGATCCGACTTGCCCCCCGCGTCGGTGTCCCCGGCCGTCGACATCGACGAGGTGGTGACCACCTTCGACCCGGCGACGCGCGCGTCGCTCGCCTCGGCGTTGACCCGCGTCGGCGCCGTGACCGACGGGACGGAGGAGAGCATCCAGCAGGCCCGCGACGGACTGGGTCGCATCGGCAGGGAGGGCTTCACCGCCACCGACGCCCTCGCTGCCCAGTCGGCCGACCTCGCCGACCTGGCCCGGCACACGACCACGCTGCTGGCCTCGCTGAACACCCGCCGGACGGCGCTGACCTCGCTCATCGACAGCTCGGAGAGGATCACGACGACGCTCGCCGGGCGCAAGGACGACCTCGCGCGCACAGTGCGCAGCCTGCCTGCACTGCTGGCTGCAGCCGAGGGCGCCGGGGTCGCGCTGGGCGATCTCTCCGGCGACCTGCGGCCCGTGGCCGCCGACCTCGAGGCCTCGGCCGCGAACCTGCGCGTGGCGCTGCGCCAGCTGCCGCCGGTGACACGGGACCTCAGGGCGGTGATGCCGGTCGCGCTGAGCGCCCTGCGGCGCGCCGACGGCACGCTTGCCGAGCTGCCGCGCCTTGCGGGCAACCTCACCGACGTCAGCCCGGCACTGGACCTCCTGCTCCGCAACGTCAACCCCGTCCTGGGCTACGTGCAGCCGTACGCGTACGACATCGGGTCGTTCTTCGGGAATTTCGGCGGCTCGTTCGACTTTCCTGTCGAGAACGGAGTGCGTCCGGCACGCCTGGCCGCGGTCTTCAGCCAGGACAGCCTCCGAGGCAGCCCTCTCAAGCTCCCGGAGCTG
This sequence comes from uncultured Nocardioides sp., assembly GCA_964487275.1. Taxonomy (GTDB): domain Bacteria; phylum Actinomycetota; class Actinomycetes; order Propionibacteriales; family Nocardioidaceae; genus Nocardioides. The sequence goes on from CAZAQE010000006.1 coordinate 46,202, forward strand.
AATCCGCTGCACTACGCGAACCCCTACCCGGCGCCGGGGCGGGCGGGGCAGCTCGACCCGTTCGACGGGACCTATCCGAGGGTGGAACGAGACCGATGAGCGCGACGATCGGCCGCGAGCGGACGCCGGGCGCGCGGCGCCTCGTGCGTGTGCTGATCGTCGGCGCCATCGTCGCTCTGGTCGGATGGGGGCTGACCAGGGCCGAGGTCGAGACGACCGTCGCGTCCTTCCTGCCGGCCGGGGACGCCTCGCACCGGGAGTACCAGCAGCGGGAGTCCACCTTCGGGGCGGAGCCGGTGGTCGTCCTCCTGCGTGGTGACGGGCCGCGCGGACTGGTCCTCGACCCGGATCAGCTGGCTCGTCTGGTCGCACTGGAGGGGGCGCTGTCGCGGATCGACGACGTGGTGTCGGTCTACGGCCCGGGCACCGTCCTCAACCAGTCGGCCGGCGCCGCCCAGGCCCTGCTCCGCCAGGTCGCGGGCACCCGCGACGCCGCCCGCAACCTGGCTGAGCGCCAGGCGCGGGCCGACGGAGACAGGGCGACGGAGGTCAGGGCAGCTGGCGACCGTGCCGTGGCGCGCATCGACCGGCGGTACTCGCGGTTGGTGGTGGAGGCGATGCCCACCGGCCTGCCGACCCTCTCGAATCCTCGGTTCGTGGCGGCGGTTCTCCTCGACGATCGCGGCGAGCCCCGTCCGCAATGGCGATTCCTGCTCCCGGACGCCCGCCGCGTCACGTTGCTCGTCCGGCCCGCGGCGGGCCTGAGCCAGGAGCGGAATGCCGCCGTCGTACGCGCGATCCGGACGGCCGTGGCCGACGCCGGCCTCGCGGTGGGCAGCAGCAGGGTCGTCGGCGTCCCCGTGCTGACGTCGTCACTCTCGGCCTCGGTCGAGGACGAGGTACCGGTCGTGGGCGCGATCGCGCTCGGTGGCGTCGCGCTGGTCCTGGTCCTGCTCCCGTGGAGCCGGCGACGGCGGCTGCGGCTCTTGCCGCTTGTCTCCTCGCTCCTGGGCGCGACGACCGTCGTGGGGGTGGCGGGAGTGCTCGGAGCGCCGCTGTCGCTGGCGGTCGTCGCCTTCCTGCCGGTCATGCTCGGCGTGGGTACCGACTTCGCGCTCTACCTCTGGCAACCCGTGCGGCACCGGCGCGTGCTGGTCGCGGCAGCCGGCGCCGCCGCCGCCTTCCTGGCGCTGGCCTCCTCCCCGCTGGGGTTCGTGGACGAGCTCGGCATCGCCCTGGCGCTCGGCCTGGCGGCAACGATCGCCTGGACGGTCCTGCTGCGGCCGTTCTTCCCGCCGGTCGACACACTCGGGTCGCCCGAACCGGATCCCGGTCAGGCGGCACGCAGGGCCGGTGGTCCCGGTGCCGCGCCGCGCCGTTCCGTGGCCACCGCCCTCCTGGCCCTGCTGGCGATCCCGGCGGCCGTGGGGTGGTGGGCGCTCGGAGACATGGAGGTCGCGACGAGCCCTCGGGAGCTCGTCGCCGGACATCCGCAGCTGCGAGACCTTGCCGAGGTCGAGGACATCCTGGGGTTCTCCGGGGAGCTCGCGATCGTGCTGCGCGGTCCCGACGTGCTGACGCCGGAGGCGCTGGCGTGGAGCCGAACGGCCGAGACGGCCGTGGTCCGCGCCCACGGCGACCGGCTCCGCCCCCTTCTGACTGCGGATCGCCTGCTGGGCTTCCTCGGCTCCGACCCGACCCCGGAGCAGGTGGAGGCCGGTGCTGCGCTGGTGCCGGAGTACCTCCTCCGTGCGGCCGTCGGCCCGGAGCGCGACGTGGTCCAGGCGACCTTCGGCCTCGAGCTGGACGACGTCCAGCGACAGGCCGAGCTCGTGGAGGAGCTGGCCCGAAGCCTCCCCGAGCCACCGGAAGGCTACGTCGCCGACGTGGTCGGGCTTCCGGTGGTCACCGCCCGCGGGTTGGACCTTCTGTCCTCCGGCCGGTACCTCGTCGCGGGCCTGGGCATCCTCGCTGCCGCACTGGTGGCGGGCGTCGGTCTGCGCTCGCCCCGGACGGCGATCTGCGTCGCAGTGGCGTCGGCGACCGCCGCCGGGGGTCTCTACTTCGGGCTGTGGCTGTCCGGTGTCGGTCTGAGTCCGCTCACCCTCACCGTGGGTGCACTGGTCGCGGTGACCGGCTGCGAGTTCGCCACCCTCCTTCCCCGCCCAGGCGATGCGCGCCCGGAGACGTCGGGGCGCAGCGTTGCGGTGGTGGCCCTGGCCGGAGCCGTCGGGTACGCCGCGCTGTGGCTCTCGGACCTCGCGGTGCTCCGTTCCTTCGGGATGGTCCTTGCCGTGGGCGTGTGCTGCTCCTACGTCGCGGCCCGCCTGGCGGTCGCTGCGCTGCACCAACCCGAAGACTCGTCCCTCGTCGAGGAGGTCCTCCCATGAAGCCGGTGCGCGAGCTGTTCCGGTCCCTTCCCCCGCCCCGCCTCTCGGAGTGGAGGAAGGCGGTCGAGGGCTGGACGCGACGACGGAGGCTGGTGGCCGCGTTCGCGGTGGCCCTCCTCGCGTTGGGAATCGGTCTGGCAGTGGTGCTCGTGCGCCCGGTGGGTGACGGGCTGGGCGACGGAGATGCCTTCCGTGTGCGCGAGCGCACCGTCACGGTGGAGGCGCTCGAGCGGCGGATCGACACGCTGGTCGCGTTGTACCGTCTCCGCGAGCCGGAGGACGGACCCGAGCGGGAGGCCTTCCGCAGGGAGGCGGCGAAGTCGATGGCCGTCGGCATGATCCTCGACGAGGAGGCAGTCGCCGCCGGGCTCTCGGTCTCCGACGAGGAGGCGCGCGAGGGACTGGCGAAGGTCGTCCAGGACCGGCTCGGCGGTGACCGGACCAACCTCGATGACTTCATGGCAGAGGTGGGGGTCTCCGAGGGCGACGTGCTCGACGAGATCCGTCGTACGCTCGAGACGAGCCGCCTCTACGAGAAGGTCACGTCGAACGTGCCGACTCCGTCGGACGCCGAGGTGCGCGCCGAGTTCGTCGCCAACGCCGACCGGATGCGCACGCCGGAGCAGCGCGATGTCAGCAACATCGTCGTGGAGACCGAGGCGGCGGCGAGGGATGTTCTTCGACGTCTGCGGGCTGGGGAGTCGTTCGCCGCGCTCGCCCGTGAGGTCTCACTGGACGCCACCTCGCGAGACCTCGGCGGACGACTGGGTCGCCGGGTGGCGGACGAGCTGGAGGGGCCCTATGCCGAGGCGGCATTCGCCGCTCGACCCGGGAGACCCTTCGGACCGCTCCGGCTCGGCGACGGCTGGAACGTCGGACTGGTCACCGAGGTCGTCGCGGCCCGGCCCCTGCGCCTCGTGGAGACCATGGACACCCTGCGCGCCTCGCTGCGCAGCCGACGGCAGCTCGAGGTGTGGTCGGCGTGGATGGCGAAGGCCATCGCGCGGGCCGGCGTGGTGTACGCGGAGGACTACCGCCCCCCGTCCCCCGAGACGCCGCCGCGGATCGGGCCGCCGGCGAACGATGCGGCGGGCGATTGACGGCCGATCCGTCGCCGTGCGAGAAGCCGTGGCCCCGCTCCGAGAAGCGGGGCCACAACTCGTGGACGCCGTCCTCAGGAAGCGTCGTGCTCGCGCCTCGCCGCGCGAGCAAGCCCGGCGCCCAGGTGGTCGAGCGCCTCGTCCGCGTCGCGGAAGAGGCCGGCCTGCAGGTGGAAGCAGTGCCACCGCCGCGCCCAGGCCCGGTGCTCGACGCGGTCCGCGAGGCCTGCCGCCTCGAAGGCGCGCTCGAGCGCTTCGGCGTCGGCCGCGATCGGGTCGTCCTGCGCGGAATGCAGGATCACGGGCGGCAGGCCGGTGAGGTCGCCGCGCACGGGGGAGACCAGCGGGTCGGACGGGTCGGTCAGTCCTCCCGTGTAGGCGCCGACCCACCCCCGCAGCATCGAGGGGATGATGAGCGGATCGCGTCGCGCCACGCGGGTGCCTTCGGCGTCGGCCACGAGGTCCAGCCAGGGGCAGATGAGGCCGATGGCGCCCAGTGGCGCCAGACCGAGGTCGCGGACCTTCATGGCGAAGGCCAGGCTGAGGCCTCCGCCGGCGGAGTCGCCGGCGACCACCACCGTGTCCCGCTCCGGGTCGGCGAGCAGTGCACGGTAGACCGCGACGACCTCGTCGAGGGCGGTGGGGAAGACCGCTTCGGGTGACCGCGAGTAGTCGACCACCACGGCTCGCATGCCGCCCGCCTGGGCGATCCGTGCGACGACGCCCTCGTAGCCGGCGGCGCTGCCGAGCGCGTAGCCGCCGCCGTGCAGGTAGAGCAAGGTGTCGGCCCCGCTCCCGGGAACGTCGACCAGCTCCACCGGGACACCGGCGATGGTCGACGACCGGGATGTGGTGCCCTCGGGCGGTCGGGCGACGCCGGCGAGGGCATCGACGGCCTTGCGCTTGGTCGCCACGGAGATCCGGTGCGACGCGAAGATCGGTCGTGAGAGCCGGAGTCCGGCTCGCAGCACCCCGGCGGGAACTTGCATGGGTCCTCCTCCTAAGTAAATGATTACTCATGCTAGGTCGGGCCGGGCTCGGTGGCAATGGCTCGTCCGGGGGGACGGCGGGGCGGGGCGCGTCGCGACCTCGCTAAGTGTTTACTTGGCGCAGCGACGTACGGCGGAAGGGGAGCACGATGGCGCAGCAGCCGACCAAGCGGCGGCTCACCGCGGACGAGCGACGGCAGCAGATCGTCAGATCGGCGCGCAAGGTCTTCGTGGCCCAGGGCCTCGGCGGTGCCCGGACCCGCGACATCGCGGCCGAGGCCGGCGTCAACGAGGCGCTGCTCTACCGCCACTTCGCGTCGAAGGAGGAGCTCTTCGAGGCAGCCGTCGTCGAGCCGCTGCAGTCTGCGGTCGCTCACCTCGTGCAGGCGTCGGGCGCTCCGCCGAGCGACAGCGCGTCCTCGCGTGAGGAGATGGTCGAGCGAACCCGGTTGTTCCTCCTCGACCTGATCGAGGTCATGCAGGAGGTCTCGCCGCTCCTGGGGATCATGATGTTCGGTGGCGACGAGCCGGCGACGGGCTACTACCGACAGCACCTCTCGCCGCTGCTGAAGCAGATCGGTGACGTCGTACGGATGAATCTCGGTTGGTGGGACCACCGCGAATTCGACCCCGACCAGGTCGTGCACACCCTGTTCGGTGCCATCTGGTTCGAGACCACCGCCGCCCGCCTCCAGCGCAAGCGCCTCAAGAAGGAAGCGCTCGCCCAGGAGCTCGCTGACATGGTGATCCTCGGGCTGGCGACGCGCTGACGCGGTCGAGCCGTGCCGTAGCCGTTGGTGGGCGAGACTGCCTGGCCCGGCCCGGCGTACCTCGACGCTCACATTGGCGAGATGGGCATCGAGTGCCGGAGCATGGTGTGGTGCGCGTCCTTCCCTATGGCGACCGAGCCTTCATGCTGGAGTTCGACGACGTCCAACAGGTCGTGGGTCACCACGCGGCCATCCTCGCTGCCGACCCGGTCGGCATCGTCGAGCTCGTTCCCGCGGCGCGCACCATCCTGATCGAGGTCGACGACTCGCTGCGGGCACTCGCTGACGTCGTGCGGGAGGTCTCCTCGTTGCATCCGCTGCCGCCGGACGCCGATCGTCCGACGCCGCTGGTCGAGATCCCCGTCCGGTACGACGGCCCGGACCTCGCCGATGCCGCGGGCGCGGTCGGCCTGAGCGTCGTGGAGTTCGTGCGCCGCCACGCCGAGCAGACGTGGACCGCTGCCTTCACCGGGTTCACGCCGGGGTTCGCCTACCTGGTCGGGCAGGACGAATGGGAGATCCCGCGCCGGGGGTCACCGCGCGTCGCCGTACCCGCTGGCGCCGTGGCGATGGCCGGACCGTTCACGGGCATCTACCCTCGGGAGTCCCCGGGCGGGTGGCAGATCATCGGACACACCGACGTCGCGCTGTGGGACCTCGAGCGGGAGTCGCCGGCACTCATCCCTGCGGGCTGCCGAGTTCGCTTCAGGGAGGAGACGTGACGCCCCGGGCCCTGGAGGTCGTCGACTCCGGGCCTCTCGCAACGACGCAGGACCTCGGCCGCCGTGGGCTGATGAGCATGGGCGTGCCTCGGTCGGGTGCAGCGGACCTCGGCAGCCTCCGGCTCGCGAACAGGCTCGTCGGGAACCCCGAGACCTGCGTCGGCATCGAAGCGACCTTCGGCGGTCTCACCGTGCGTGCTCACGGGTCCCTCACCATCGCCCTCACCGGTGCCCCCAGCCAGGCGCGTCGCAATGGCCAGCGTGTGGCCGACAACAGCATCGTCCGACTCGCCGACGGCGACCTCCTCGCGCTCGGCGCCCCCCGCGCCGGGGCCCGGACGTATCTCGCTGTCCGGGGAGGGCTGCTGCCCGGTCTGGTCCTCGGGTCCGGGTCGACGGACGTGCTGTCCGGACTGGGCCCGCCGCCGCTGGCAGCGGGTGACGTACTGCCGGTGGGAAGCCCCTCGATGGACTTGCCGGGAGTCGACCTTGCCCCGACGCCTCGCCTCGTGAACACGACCATCGAGCTGCCTCTGTCGTGGGGACCGCGTGCCGACTGGCTCACAACGGAGTCGCGGCAACGCCTGCTGGAGACCGAGTGGACGGTCACTCCCACTTCCAACCGGATCGGGCTGCGGCTCTCCGGGCGGGCCCTGGAGAAGACCCGGTCGACTCGAGAGCTGCTGAGCGAAGGACTCGCCCGAGGGGCCATCCAGGTCCCGCGAGAGGGCCAGCCGATCCTGTTCCTCTCCGACCACCCCGTCACCGGCGGATATCCCGTCGTCGCCGTGGTCGACTCCTGGGCGATCGACGCAGCAGGACAGGCCGTACCGGGCCAGGCGATCCGGTTCCGGCCGTCACGGGCCTCCGCGGTTCGCTCGGGCCGCGGCTGACCCGGCCTCCCTTCCGGGCTGCGCCGCTCAGGCGTAGGTGGACGCCGTCTCGACCAGTACGTCGTGCAGCGCCAGCTCGGCCGCACCGCGGACCCGCCCCTGCCGGTGGGCGACCAGGACCCGTCGGGACGGCGCGGTGTCGCCGAGGGAGACGACCCGGACGTCCGGGTGCTGGTTGACCGTCGCGGTCCTGGGCGCGAGGGCGATGCCGAGGCCGACGCTGACCATGGCCTGGGCCTCTTGGTAGTCGTTCGCCTGGAAGGCGATGGTCGGCGTGAAGCCCGCCGCGACTGCGCTGCGATCGAGCACCTCGACGACCGGGTGGCCGCCGGCGCGGATGATCCAGGGCTCCGAGGCGAGGTCGCCCATCCGCACCGACCGACGGCGGGCGAGCCGGTGGTTCGCGCCGACGAGGAGGACGGTGGGGTCGGTGAACAGTTCGGTGAGGACCAGTTCGTCGTTGTCGATCCGCTGCCACGCGTAGTCCCACAGCAGGGACATCGCGACGGTGCCGTCCTCCAGCATCCGCACGAGGTTGTCCTCTCGTCCGCTGCTGATCGTGAGGGAGATGTTGGGGTAGAGCTCGCGGTAGCGGCGAATCGCGAGGGGGAGGAACGAGCTCCCCACGGTGGGGAAGGTCCCGAGCGTGACGCTCCCGCGGCGCACGCCGGCGACCTCCGCGAGGTCGGACTCGGCCGCGGCCAGCTGCCGGAGGATCTTGCGCGCGTGGGTCGCGAGGACGAGGCCGGCGTCGGTCGGCGTCATCCCGCGGGCGTGGCGGTCGAGCAGGGGCTGGCCCGCCTCGCGCTCCAGCCGGAGGAGCTGTTGCGAGATCGCGGACGGGGTGTAGCCGAGCGCCGTGGCGGCTCCGGTGACCGAGCCCTCCTCCACGATCGCCAGCAGGACCTGCAGGCGCCTGATGTCGAGCATGGAGCGATTCTGCCTGAAGCATCGCTACATCGCCATGAAGGGATGACGCCACCTGCTTAAGGCAGGGAGTCTTCCGCCCCTTCGCCCTCCGGGCGCCCGGAGGCGCCGACCGCCATTAAGCAACTCTTAAAGGAGTTGTGGAAAGTGGCGATTGTGCTTCAACTCACGGCGGCCCAACCTGAAGGGGCCCGGATCTCCCGGGCTGCCCGACCCAGGAGGCCGAATGCGCGAGATCGCGGCGACGTGGATGCGTGGGGGGACCAGCAAGTGCTGGGTCTTCCGGCGCGAGGACCTGCAGGTTCCCGACCTGTCCGTCGACGAGGTTCTCCTGCGGATCTACGGCAGCCCGGACCACCGGCAGGTCGACGGCGTGGGTGGCGGCACCTCGACGACGAGCAAGGCTGTCATCCTGGCGCCCTCGTCGCAGTCCGGCGTCGACGTCGAGTACACCTTCGCCCAGGTCGGCATCGACGAGGCCAAGGTCGACTGGGGCAGCAACTGCGGCAACTGCTCCGCCGTCGTCGCCTCCTTCGCGATCCGCGAGGGGTGGGTGCCGACCGGTTCGTCGGAGACCGCCGTGCGCGTCCTCAACACCAACACCGACCAGCTGATCCTGCAGCACGTCCCCACGCCCGGGGGCCGACTCGACGAGGCCGCTTCGGACACCATCCCCGGCGTCCCGTTCCCGGGGGCCCCGGTGCGGATGGGGTTCGTCGACCCGGCCGGGCGCAGTACGGGTCGCCTGTTCCCGACGGGCTCACCGAGCGATGCCCTGCCCGAGGTCGTCGGGGGAGTGAGCGTGACGCTCGTCGACGCCGGTGCTCCTGTCGTCGCGGCGAGGGCCGCCGACTTCGGTGTCCGCGGCGACGAGGACATCGCCGACCTCGACCGCGTCCCCGGGCTGCTCGACCGCCTCGACGCCGTACGACGCGAGGCCGGCGTGCTGATGGGGCTCGCCCCGACCCCCGAGGCCGTTGCCCGGGCCGTGCCCAAGCTGGCGCTGGTCTCGGGCCCCGGGACGCTGGACGGCGAGGACACCGACCTGACCGTGCGGATGCTGTCGATGGGCCGGTTCCACCCCGCGGTGCCGGTCACGGGCTCGGTGGCGCTGACCCTCGCGGCAGGTGCCGAAGGCACGGTCGTGCACGACCTCGTGCGCCCGGACCGCCCCGCTTCGGGACTTCGGCTCGGCACGCCCGCCGGGTGCGTGACGACCTTCGCCGAGGACCACGAGGGCGTGCCCGTCGTGGGTGTGCTGCGGACCTACCGCCGGCTCGCCCACGGGTCCGTGGTGCTGCCCGACCCGCCGCTGCTCCCGTCCGTCTCGGCCTGACCACCCACCCCCTTGACACGGCATGTCCGTGCAAGGCTCGCTTGATCTGGAGGAACCCATGACCCAGCACGTCAACGAGAGCGACGTGGTCACGATGGTGGACGGCGACGTCGGTGCCGAACAGGACGCGGCTGACCGACGCGCGCCCAGTCCGCGGCTGACCGCGGCCGTGGTGGCCGGATTCACGGCCCTCGCGGTCGGTGTCTCCGTGGTCGGCGGCGACCTGCTCAACCCGGCCGCCTCCACGACCGACGGCGACTACGCCGGTGAGACCGTGGAGCTGATGATCCCGCTGGCCGAGGGTGGTGGCACCGACACCTGGGCCCGCTTCGTGGCGACCGAGCTCACCCACGCCGTGCCCGGGTCGCCCGGGCTCGCACCGGTCAACGACGACGGCGGCGAGGGCATCCTCGGCACCAACCACTTCATGAGCTCGGCCAGGCCGGACGGGACCGAGGTGCTGGTCAGCACGGCATCGACGGTCGTGCCCTACCTGCTCGACCTGCCCGCCGTGCGCTACGACTTCAACGAGCTGCGCCCGATCCTCGCCAATGGCACGGGAGCGGTCGTCTACGCCCGGACCGGCGCCGGCGTCCGTGGCGTCGAGGACCTCGTCGACCGCGACGAGCCGCTCGTCTTCGGCGGCATCGCAGCGACCAGCCTCGACCTGACGACGATGCTCGCCTTCGACCTCCTCTCCGCCGACGTGGAGTCGACCTTCGGGTTCGAGGGACGTGGCCCGGTCAACCTCGCCCTCCAGCGGGGCGAGGTCGACATCGACTACCAGACGACGTCGTCGTACGGGCCCGCCGTCGAGCCCCTGGTCGAGGACGGCAGCGCGGTCGCGCTCTTCTCCCTCGGTCAGGTGGACGAGGACGGCGAGATCGTCCGCGACCCGAACTTCCCCGACCTCCCGACGGTCGTCGAGGTCCACGAGGAGTTGTACGGCGAGCAGCCGGCCGCCGACGAGCTCGAGACCTATCGGGCGATCCTCGCCCTGACCTACACGTACCAGAAGGCACTGTGGGTGCCGGAGGACACTCCGGACGAGGCGGTGGAGCTGCTCCGCTCGACCGCTGACGAGATGGGCCGCGACGCCGGGTTCCAGAAGGCCGCGGCCGAGATCCTCGGCGGCTACCCGATCGACGCGTCCGAGGACCTCCCCGAGCGGATCGGCGAGGCCTACCAGGTCGATGACAGCGTCCGCGAGGACGTGCTCGAGCTGCTCGAGACCGACTACGACATCACGATCGAGCAGGAGTGACGACATGACCGACGCAGCCTTCTCCGCGCTCGGCTCGCTCGCCGACCCCTCGCTCCTCGTCATGCTCGCCATCGGTGTGGTGGCCGGCCTCGTGATCGGGCTCATCCCCGGCCTCGGCGGCACCGGCGCCGTGGCCATCCTGCTGCCCGTCACCTTCGGCATGGACCCCGAGCCGGCCCTCGCGATGCTCATCGGTGCGCTCGCCGTCGTCCACACCTCCGACACCGTCGCTGCCGTGCTGCTCGGGGCGCCGGGGTCGGCGTCGGCCAGTGTGACGATGCTCGACGGCTACGCCATGGCCCGTCAGGGACAGGCGAAACGGGCGCTGTCGCTGGCCTTCCTGTCCTCGATGGCCGGCGGTGTCATCGGTGCGATCGGCCTGACGCTCGCCATCCCGCTGGCCCGCCCGCTCGTGCTCTCCTTCGGGAGCCCGGAGCTCTTCATGCTCACCATCCTGGGCGTCTCGCTCGCGGCGGTCCTGTCGCGCGGCAATGTGGTCAAGGGCCTGACCGCCGGCTTCCTGGGACTTCTGCTCGGCCTCGTCGGCACCTCGCCGACCACCGCGGAGGAGCGCTTCTCGTTCGGCTCGCTCTTCCTCAGCGACGGCTTCTCGCTCGTCGCGGTCGCCCTGGGCATCTTCGGCCTCGCCGAGATCGCGAGCCGGGTCGGGCAGCGTCGCGTCGCCGAGAAGCCCGTGGAGCTGACCGGCGGCTGGGGATCCGGCATCCGCGAGTGGCTCACCCACTGGAGCCAGGTCATCCGCGGCGGCCTGATCGGCATCTGGGCCGGGGTCCTGCCCGGCGTCGGCGCGACGGCCGGCACCTGGCTCGCCTACGGGCAGGCCGTCGCCACGGCGAAGGACAAGCGCAAGTTCGGCAAGGGCGACCCGCGCGGCATCGTCGGCCCGGAGAGTGCCAACAACTCCGTCGAGGCCGGCGACCTGATCCCGACCTTCCTGTTCGGCATCCCCGGCGGCGTACCCTCCGCGATGCTGCTCGGGATGCTGCTGACCTACGGCATCCAGCCGGGGCCCGCCATCGTCACCGACCACCTCGACCTCATGTACCTCATCGTCTGGGCCTTCGCCATCGCCTCGATCGCGGGAGCGTTCCTCTGCTTCCTTGCGACCGGCTCGCTCGCGAAGCTCACCAAGGTGCCGTTCGCGGTCCTCGGGCCGGGCCTGCTCGTGGTCATGCTGCTCGGCGCTTTCCAGGAGGGCGGCCAGCTCGGCGACCTCTGGGTCATGGTCGTGCTCGGCGTCGTCGGGTTCTTCCTCAAGGCGACCGGCATGCCGCGGGCGCCCTTCCTGATCGGCTTCGTCCTCGCCATCCCGATGGAGCGCTACTACTACCTGACCGCCAACCTGTACGACGGCACGAGCTGGATGACCCGGCCGGGCGTCCTGGTGTTCGCCGCCCTGCTGGTGGTGCCGGCGCTCTGGTCGCTGCTCAAGCGGCTGCGCGGCGCCTCCGGTGCCGTCGACGACGGCCACCGCGACGAGCACACGGTCGAGGAGGCCGACGGGGACGAGCTCGAGGGATCGCTCGCCGGGACGCCGTGGTCCGCCGCGGTCGCCCTCGTGGCCGTGGTGCTGTTCGCCGGCGCGTTCTGGGTCAGCGGCAGCTTCTCCGAGGAAGCCAGGCTGATGCCGCGGCTCGTCGCGGTGCTCGGCCTCGTCGCCGCGCTCACCCTCGTGTGGCAGGAGTTCCGAGCCCGGCGCGCGGCCGGGGGAGTGGACGACGCCGGCCTGCGCCACGACGACGCCGCGGGCAGCGGCGGTACGGCGCTCGCGACCCGCGTCGCACCCGCCCCCACCGTGGTGGAGCGACGCCACGACCTCCTGGTCGCCGCGCGGACCTTCGCGGCCATGGCAGCCTTCCTGGTCCTGACCGCTCTCGGCGGCTACCTCGCAGCCACGCTCGTCTTCACTCCGGTGTTCCTGCTCTACGCAGCCCGCGTCCGTCCTCGGACGGCGGTCGTCTACACCCTGGTGCTCGGTCTGGTGCTCCTCGCACTGCCCTCGCTGCTCCCGGTCGACCTGCCCATGGGTCTCCTGCAGTGAACACATCCCCGGCCGGCTCGCCCCCGCGCTTCGCCCGCCGTCACCGAAAGGAACTCCCATGACCGTCGTCGTCGCCTACGCCGACACCCCTCCCGGCCACGCCGCCGTCGCGGCCGCTGCCGCCGAGTCGGCGGCGGCCCAGGAGGCCGTCGTCCTCGTCCCCGCGGTCCGTGGAGATGCCCTGCCCGATCTCGACGAGATCGCCGCGCGATGGCCGGAGATCGGCGGTCGTGTCGAGGTCGAGAGCGGTGACCTCGGCGACCCGAGCGACAACGTCGTCCAGGTCGCCCAGCGTCGCGACGCGCGTCTCGTCGTCCTCGGGCTGAGGGCGCGCACGCCGGTCGGCAAGCTCGTGTTCGGCAGCACTGCCCAGCGGATCCTGCTCGACGCCACCTGTCCCGTGCTGGCGGTGAAACCCCGCGCGATCGTCTCCTGAACCTCACCGCGCGACCCCGGCCCGGGCGCAGTTTGGAAATGAGAGTCATTCTCGTTTACGGTCCTCTCCAGTCTCCCCCTGGAAGGTCGTCGAATGCCCTCTCGCCCCCACCTGCTCCGCCTGATCACCCCGCTGGTCCTCGGCAGCTCCCTCCTCGCCGCCTGCGGCACCTCGTCCGGCGACGCGTCATCCGACACGCTGCGGATCGCCGGTCCCTTCGAGGTGCACAGCCTCGACCCGACGGCCGATGGCGAGATCTTCACGCGGCTCCAGGTCGCGGAGACCCTGGTGACCAGTGACGTCGAGGGAGAGCTCGCGCCGTCCCTCGCGACCTCGTGGGAGTCCTCGGCCGACCACGCGTCGTGGACCTTCGACCTGGTCGACGGTGCGACCTTCCACGACGGGACCCCGGTCGACCCACCGGCCGTCGTGGCCGCGCTGGAGAAGGCGGCGGGCCAGGAGGCCAGCCCGCTGGCGGAGGTGCCCGTGGAGGCGTTCCGGGCCGCCGGGGAATCGGTCGTGGTCGAGCTCGAGAAGCCCTACCTGACGCTTCCCGCCGTGCTCACGCACTACAGCACCGCGATCCTCGCGCCCGCCTCGTACGACGACGAGGGGCACGTCACCGAGGTCATCGGCAGCGGACCCTACGAGATCGACCGGATCGAGCTGCCGGCCAGCATCACGACCCGGCGGTTCGACGGCTGGCGCGGCGAGGCGCCGGCGATCGAGAAGGTGTCCTTCCAGGCGGTCGGGCGGCCCGAGTCGCGCGCACTCATGGCGACCAGCGACCAGGCCGACGTCGTCTTCGGCCTCGAGCCCGCCGGACGGCAGCGGGTCGACGCGGCGGACGGGGTCCGGATGGAGTCGAGCCTCCAGCCGCGCACCATCCTGCTCAAGGTCAACGTGGGTGATCCGGCCCTCGCCGACGTGCGGGTACGCCGTGCACTGAGCCTTGCGCTGGACCGCGAGGCGATGGCGGCGGCCGTCCTCCGCGAGGAGGAGCTCGCCGCCACCCAGCTCCTGCCCCCGTCCCTCGAGTCCTGGCAGGCCGACGTCGAGCCGCTGCACCACGACCGGGACGCGGCGCTGGACCTGCTGGCCGAGGCGGGCTGGACGCGCGACGGCGACGGCCCCGTGCAGAAGGACGGCACGCCGCTCGAGCTCGACCTCCTCACCTACCCGGACCGGACCGAGCTGCCGGCGCTCGCCACCGCCATCCAGGCAGCCCTCGGCGAGATCGGGGTGGGCGTGAAGGTCGACGTCAGCAACTCCAGCGAGGTCCCCGCCCGGCACGCCGACGGCAGCCTGCAGCTCGCGCTGGTCGCCAAGCACTTCGCCCTCGTGTCGGACCCGTTGATCGACGTCGCCGCCGTGTTCGCCCCGGAGGGATCGGAGTGGGGCGTCATGAATTGGCGTGACGGCACGGTGCAGTCCGCCATCGAGGACCTGCTCGCCGGTACGACGGCCGCCGAGGCCGCCGCGGACCGGGAGACGATCGCTCGCGTCGCCCAGGAGCAGCTGCCGCTCATCCCCGTCGCCTGGTACCGGATGAACGCCGCCGTCAGCGACCGCGTCGCCGGCTTCGTGATCGACCCGCTGGAGACCAGCTGGCGGATCACCGACCTGACGTGGGCGTCGTGACCGGCCACACCCGTGCCCGCGGGCTCGGCAGCGTGCTGGCCCGGCGAGGTGCCCAGGCTGCCGGTGTCGCCCTCCTCGTGTCGACGCTGTGCTTCCTGGTGGTCCAGCGGCTCCCCGGCGACGCGGCGTACCGGATCGCAGCCGGGCGCTACGGCTACGACCTGGTCGACCAGGGGACGGCCGACGCCGTCCGGTCCGAGCTCGGGCTGGACCGCCCGGCCTGGCAGCAGCTCGGTGGTTGGCTCGGCGACCTCCTCCGGCTGGACCTCGGCCGCTCGCTCGTGACCTCCCGCCCGGTGCTCGAGGAGGTGGGCTACTACCTGCTCGGAACACTCCAGCTGGCCGCGGCATCGCTGGCGTTGGCGGTCGTGCTCGGCGGCGTGATCGGTGGGGTCGCCGCGCGACGTCCGGGTGGCATCGCCGACCGGCTGGCCACCGCCTGGGTGGCCGGTGTCCGGGCGGTGCCGCCCTTCCTGCTCGGCCTGCTGCTGGTCGTGGTCCTGTCGGCCCAGCTGGGACTGCTCCCGGCGGTCGGCCACGGCAGTGCCTCGAGCATCGTGCTGCCGGCCCTCACGCTCGGCGTCGGGCTCTCCGGCCTGGTCGCCCGGGTGACCAGGGACGCGATCGTCGAGGTGCAGGCGTCCGACTACGTGGCGTTCGCCCGGATGAAGGGCCTGAGCGAGCGCCGCATCCTGGTCGGCCACGTGATCCGCAATGCGGCGGTGGTCCTGGTGCCCTACCTCGGAGTGCAGGCCGTCGTCCTGATCGAGGGGGTCGTCGTCGTGGAGAGCCTGTTCGCCTGGCAGGGCCTGGGTCATGCACTCGTGCACGCGGTCTTCTGGCGCGATGTCCCCGTCCTGCAGGCGACCGCGCTCGTCCTCGCCCTGCTCATCGTTGCCATCAACACCGTCGTCGACCTCGCCGTGCTCTGGCTCGACCCGCGTCCGCGCCGACAGGAGGTGCCGGCATGACCGCCTCCCTGCTGGAGTCCACCACGACGGTGGACCGCGACGGGCGCCCCGCCAGCAGCGCGCGCCCGGTCGGTCGCTGGCTCGCCGCGCTCGGGATCCTGGTGCTGGTCGCCTTCGCCCTGGTCGGTCCGCTCGTGCTGCCCGACCCGACCGCGCAGGACCTCGACCGCTACCTCGAGCCGCCCACCCTCGCCGAGCCGCTCGGCCGCGACGACTACGGGCGCAGCGTGGTCGCCCGGCTCGCCCACGCGACCCGGCTCTCGCTCGTCCTGGCCGCACTGTGCGTCGCGACCGCGCTCGTCCTCGGCACGGCGGCCGGCATCGCCTCGGCGTGGTTCGGCGGCTGGGTCGACGCGGTCCTGCGGGCCGTGTCGGAGGCGTTCGTGGCCATCCCCGCCCTGCTGGTCGTGCTGCTCGTCTCGGCCCTCGCCACCGGGGGCAGCCTGTGGGCGCTCTATCTCGGCCTCGCCCTGGCCCAGTGGGTGGAGTACTTCCGGGTCGTGCGGGCCCGCGCCGGCCTGGTGCTCGGCTCTCCCGCCGTGGAGGCGGCGGGGCTGCTGCGTCTGGGCCCGGTCCACGTCCTGAGGCAGCACCTCCTCCCGGACCTGCGGCCCCTCCTGACGACGCTGGCCTCGCTCGGCATGGTCACCTCGGTCCTGGCCATGTCGACCCTCGGGTTCGTCAAGGTCGGCCTGCAGCCGCCGCGCGCCGAGCTCGGCCTGATGATCACCGAGTCGTTCCCGTTCTACGACGTCGCGCCGTGGCTGTGCCTGGCGCCGATCGCGGTGCTCTTCCTCCTCACGACCTGCTTCCTCAGCCTCCGCAGCGAAGAGACCTCCCATGACTGACGCCGTCGTCGGCCCCGACCTGACCACCGACCCGACCGACGAACGGGCCGCGCTGCCGTCCGTCCACCACCCGCTGCGGGCCTCCGGGGTCGTCGTCCGCCACGGCGGCCTGGTGCTCGCGGACGTCGCCGACCTCGTCATCGAGCCCGGCCGGCCGCTCACCATCGTCGGTGAGAGCGGCTCGGGGAAGTCGGTGCTCGCCCACGCCCTGATGGGGTCGCTGCCGTCCGAGCTGTCGGCCGAGGGGGTGCTGGCCATCGGCCCGGACCGGTTCGACCTCGCCGACCGCCGCGGACGCCGGCACCTGTGGGGGCGCGAGCTCGCGCTGCTGCCGCAGGAGCCCGTCCTGTCGCTGGATCCGACCCGACGGGTGCGGTCCCAGGTGGCGGAGGGCGTGCCCGGTGCCCGACTCCGCGACGCCGCAGCGCTGCGGCTGGCCGACCGGAGCCTGGCCGGCCTCGGGCTCGCGGGTGCCGGGGCGTCGTACCCGCACACGCTGTCGGGGGGCATGGCGCAACGGGTGGCCCATGCCGCCGCGACGATCGGCGGTGCCCGGATCCTCATCGTCGACGAGCCCTCGAAGGGCCTCGATCCCGGCGCGCTCGACCGTCTCGCCGAGCTGCTGGCCGGCCACGTGGCCGCCGGCGGACTGCTGCTGACCATCACCCACGACCTGGCGCTCGCGCGCCGGCTCGGCGGCGACGTCCTGGTGATGCGCGAGGCGTCGGTGGTCGAGGCGGGTCCGGCGGACCGGGTCCTCGTCGAGCCCGCGCATGCCTACACGCGGCAGCTGCTCGCCGCGGAGCCGGCACGCTGGGACCGACCGTGGATGGCCCGTGCGTCCGGCGACGACCGGGCCGCGGGAGATCCGCTGGTCAGTGCCCGTGCGATCTCCAAGTCGTACGGCGACCGGCAGCTCTTCGAGGACCTGTCGTTCGACGTCCGCGCGGGTGAGCGGTGGGCGATCACCGGCCCCAGCGGCGTCGGCAAGACCACGCTGGGCAACGCGCTGCTGCGCCTGGTCGGCGTGGACCGCGGCTCCGTCGTGGTCGCCGGGGACGCCGTCGGCCGGATGCAGAAGCTCTACCAGGACCCCGCCCTGTCGTTCCCGCGCCGCGTGTCACTCGACCGGGCGCTCCGCGACGTCGTCCGCCGGCACGGTGTGGGCGAGGACCGGCTCCGGTCGCTGCTGGAGGAGGTCGGGCTGCGCGCCGACATCCTCGGGCGCAGGCCGGGCCAGGTCTCCGGAGGCGAGCTGCAGCGGATCGCGGTCGTGCGGGCCATGCTGACCCGCCCGGCGCTCGTCCTCGCCGACGAGGCGACCTCGCGGCTCGACCTGGTCACCCAGCAGACGACGATGGACATCTTGATGACCGAGGTTGCCGCGTCGGGTTGCGCGGTGCTGCTGGTGACGCACGACCGGGATCTCGCGGCGGCCGTCACGCACCACCGGCTCGAGCTGGCCGGCCGGTGAGCTCGGGCGCGGAGCGGTCGTGAGTCCCGCTCGCACGGCGGAGTGTCACGGACCCGCCCCCGGAGGGCCGGGTTCAGTCGGCGAACCGGCCCGGGTTGACCGCCACGGGCCGGGCCAGCTCCGGCCGCACCTCGCGGTAGGCGCTGACGATCGGTGCCAGCTCGTGCGGCTGGGCACCGTGCAGGATCACCGAGTGGCAGCCGAGCTCGAGCTCGCGCACGATGGTTGCGGCCGCGTCGGCGGACGTGCCGTGGGCCGAGGCCTCGAGCCACTCCTCGGGGACCAGCTCGGCGATGCGGTGCAGCGTCTCGGCATCGGCGGTGGCGTCGATGGCGCCGGCGGCCGCGGCCTCGGTGAAGACGTCGGAGGTGCGCAGCCGGTCCCACGCGGCGGGGTCCCAGCCGTTCACCGAGACCAGCACGTCGCCGTAGGCCTGGAAGTAGGTGACCAGTCGACCGACGCCGCGTCGTACCCGGTCGTCGTCGGAGAGGCCGTCGGGCACCGTCGCCAGGCAGGACCAGATCCGGATGCCGTCGGGGTCGCGGCCGGCGCGCTCGGCGCCGCGGCGGACCGCTTCGATCGAGGAGCGGGTCGCCTGTTCGCCGAAGAAGGTGTGCATGACCACCCAGTCGCAGATCTCGCCCGCCAGCTCCATCGTCCGCGGACCGACCGCGACCAACCCGACCGGCGGCCCCTCGCCCAGCCCGCTCAGGTTGTGCACGACCGGCCAGGACCCCGCCGCGCCCTGGTGGTCGACGACGTAGCCGGCGGTCCAGACCTTGCGCAGCAAGCCGATGAAGTCACGCAGCGCCGCTTCGGTGACCACCGGCAGCCCGATCGCCTTCCAGTGCTGCGAGGAGCCGCGTCCGAAGGCCATGGCGTAGCGGCCGTCGGTCAGTTGGTGCATCGTCGAGCCGAGGGTGGCGGTGATCATCGGGTGCCGGGTGTGGTGGTTGATCGCGGCGCTGGCGATGCCGAGCGACGGTGCCCGTCCGGCGACCGCGCCGGCGAGCACCCCCGCCTCCTTGACGGTGAACCGCTCGCTGATGTGGCAGGCGCCCAGGCCGAGCTCCTCGGCTGTCGCCGCCTCCGGGAAGACAGCCCGCGCGTCGGCCGGGTGGTGGGTCACGGCGTAGTAGCCGAGCTCGTTGAGCTGCGGCAGTGCGGTCGTCATGCCGGGTAGTCTTATCAAGTGATTAGACTCGGTCAAGGGGCAGTAGTCTCGGGGGCGCCATGACCGCGCGTACGACGACCGCCCGTCCCGGGCCACGAACCGACCTCGACGTGCGCACCCGCCTGCTCGACGTCGCCGAGCGACTGTTCGCGGCCAACGGCGTCGGGTCCGACTCGTTGCGCGCCATCGGTCGCGAGGCCGGCGTCTCGTCGGCCGCGGTGCTCTACCACTTCGCCACGAAGCAGGCGCTAGTCGACGCTGTCGTCGCGCGCCGGGGCGAGGAGCTGACCCGGCAGGCCCGGGACCGGCTCGCGGTGCTGCTGGACCGTCCCGAGAGCGAAGTGGGCACGCGTGACGTGGTCGACGCCGTGCTGGTGCCCCTGGTCGCGATGATCGACGGCGACCCCGGCGGCGGGTTGGCCTGGGTCAAGGTGGTCACCCAGCTGGCGAACAACCGCGACGTGGCCTGGGCCGATCTCGCCGACGGCGGGCCGAGCGCCTCGGAGCTGTTCCACGCGGCCGCCGTACGGGCGCTGCCGAGGTACGCCTCCACGGCCGTGCAGTTCCGGCTCGGGATCGCGATGTTCTCGATGCTCGGCTCGCTCGCCGGCGCCGACCAGGGCAAGCCCGCCGGCAAGTTCGGGCCGGCGGGCCTGGATCCGGTGTTCGTCGAGGAGCTGGGCCGCTTCACCGCGGCAGGGTTGGCGGGATGAGCGGTCCCCTCGACGGCCTGCTCGTGGCCGACTTCAGCCGGGTGCTCGCCGGCCCCCTGGCGACGGCGACGCTGGCCGACCTCGGCGCCGAGGTGGTCAAGGTCGAGCGGCCCGGCACCGGGGACGACACCCGCCACTGGGGCCCGCCGTGGAGCGTCGACTCGAGCTCGTACTTCGAGGCGGCCAACCGCTCGAAGAAGTCGGTCGAGCTCGACCTCGCCGACCCGGTCGACCTCGCTGTCGCGCAGGAGCTCGCGGCGCGGTGCGACGTCCTGGTCGAGAACTTCCGGACCGGTTCGCTCGACCGCCTCGGCCTGGGGTACGACGCCGTCGCGGCCCGCAACCCCGGCGTCGTCTACACCTCGATCACCGGCTTCGGCAGCCGGGAGGGCGCCGCCCTCGCCGGCTACGACTTCCTCGTCCAGGCCGTCGGCGGGCTGATGAGCGTGACCGGCCCGCCGGGGGAGCCGACGAAGGTGGGCGTCGCGCTGGTCGACGTACTGACCTCCAAGGACGCGGTCGTCGGGATCCTCGCGGCACTGCGGGCCCGGGACCAGCGGGGCGGCCGCGGCCAGCGGGTCGAGGTCAACCTCCTCTCGAGCCTGTTGGGATCGATGGCGAACCAGGCCTCGGCCTTCCTCGCCACGGGCGAGGCGCCCTCGTCGATGGGCAACCGGCACCCGTCGATCGCGCCCTACGAGACCCTGCACGCGAGCGACGGCCAGGTCGCCGTCTGCTGCGGCAACGACCGCCAGTTCGCTGTCCTCGCGGAGGTCCTCGGCGTCCCGGGGCTCGCGGAGGACGAGCGGTTCGTGACCAAC
The DNA here is from genome assembly GCA_964487275.1 of uncultured Nocardioides sp. Classification (GTDB taxonomy): domain Bacteria; phylum Actinomycetota; class Actinomycetes; order Propionibacteriales; family Nocardioidaceae; genus Nocardioides. The sequence goes on from CAZAQE010000006.1 coordinate 66,733, forward strand.
GCCGACCGGGTGGCCCACCGTGCCGCGCTGGTCCCGGCCCTCGAGGCAGCCCTCGCGACCGACACCGTCGACACGTGGGTCGATCGGCTGTCGGCGGCCGGCCTGCCGGTCGGTCGGGTCGGCACGGTGGCCGACGGCTTCGCCCTCGCCGAGCGCCTCGGCCTGTCGCCGACCGTGGAGGTGGGCGACGGCCGACCGCCGCAGGTGCGCAGCCCGCTCACCTTCTCCGACACGCCCGTGACCGGGTATGCCCGACCGCCGCGGCTGGGCGAGCACAACGACGAGGTGCGCCCCCGGTTGGAGCGTCCCCCGGCCTGACCCTGCACCGGACGTATGCGCCGTCGGCTCCCGGGTAACGAAGCGCCGTCGCGGTCGCCGTGACCCAGGGTCGAGAACGGAGAATCCGATGAAGGTCGTCGCCAACAGCGTGAGTGCCGGGGCTTCCCGTCGTCCGGGCCCGGAGACTTCACGCCCGTGGCGCGACGAGGTCGCCCGGATGAGGTGCCTCGTCGCGCGGTGGATCTGCACCTGGGGCGGGCCGCACGCGGGAGCGGCCGGGTGACCGCCGTGGCCGAGCTCCCCGGGCCGGGGCAGCCACGGCTCATCGTCGACTCCCTCGAGGCGATGATCGTCGACGTCGGCACGCTCGTCCGGCGCGATGCGCTGCTCGACCCGCGCACGGCACGCCGCCCGGCGGCGGAGCCGCCGGACTGACGGGTCGCCCTCGTTCGGGGGTGCCGCGGGCGGCTCCCGCCGCATGACAGTGGGGCCCATGAGCACGTCGACCCTGCACTCGACCGCGACCACCGCCCTGCTGGACGCCCGCGACCACCTGCGCTCCCTGCGCGTCGACCACGCCGCTGCGGTCGAGGAGTTCCGCTGGCCCGACGTGGGGCCGACCTTCAACTTCGTGCACGACTGGTTCGACTGCTTCGCCCGCGACAACGACCAGCCCGCACTGGTGATCGTCGAGGAGGACGGCACCCGGGCGTCGTACTCCTTCGGGGAGCTGGTCACGCGTTCGGAGAAGGTCGCGAACCATCTGTCCGCGCTGGGGGTGCGGGCAGGTGACAGCGTCGTGGTCATGCTCGGCAACCAGGTCGAGCTGTGGGAGTCGATGCTCGCGCTCATCCGGCTCGGCGCGGTGATCATGCCGACCACGACGGCCGTCGGTCCGGCCGAGCTGGTCGACCGCCTCGCGCGCGGCAACGCCCGCGCGGTGGTCGCCAACGCCGCCGACGCCGCCAAGTTCGACGAGGTCCCCGGCGACCACCTGCGGGTCGCCGTCGGTGAGGCTCCGTCGGGATGGGTCTCGTACGCCGCTGCGTACGACGTCGCGGCCGCTCCCGTGCCACACCCGGGCAACGCCAGCGACGACCGGCTGCTGCTCTACTTCACCTCCGGCACCACGAGCCGGCCGAAGCTGGTGGAGCACACGCACACGTCGTACCCGGTCGGGCACCTGTCGACGATGTACTGGCTGGGCCTGCAGCCCGGCGACGTGCACCTCAACATCTCCAGCCCCGGCTGGGCGAAGCACGCGTGGTCGAACTTCTTCGCGCCGTGGCTGGCCGAGGCCACGGTCTTCGTCCACAACTACACGCGCTTCGACGCCGCCGCCCTGCTCGGCCGGATCCGGGCCGAGGGCGTGACCACCTTCTGTGCGCCGCCGACGGTGTGGCGGATGCTCATCAACGCCGACCTTTCCGGCGGGAAGGGCGCGCTGCGCGAGGCGATCGCCGCCGGCGAGCCGCTCAACCCCGAGGTGATCAGCCAGGTCGAGAAGCACTGGGGCCTGACCATCCGCGACGGGTTCGGGCAGACCGAGATGACGGCTGCGATCGCGAACCCGCCCGGCCAGCCGGTGAAGTCCGGCTCGATGGGCCGTCCGCTGCCGGGTGTCCCGGTGGTGCTGGTCGACCCGCTCGAGGGCACCGTCGTCGACGGCGTCGGTGAGGGCGAGATCTGCCTCGACCTCTCGGTCCGCGACGGTGCCGGGCCGCTGACGCTGATGACCGGCTACCAGGGCGACGTGGACAGGAACGCCGAGGCGATGGCCGGCGGTTTCTACCACACCGGTGACGTCGCGGCTCGTGACGAGGACGGGTACATCACCTACATCGGGCGCACCGACGACGTGTTCAAGGCGTCGGACTACAAGGTGAGCCCGTTCGAGCTGGAGTCGGTGCTGATCGAGCACCCGGCGGTGGCCGAGGCGGCCGTGGTCCCGGCGCCCGACCCGGTCCGGCTGGCGGTCCCGAAGGCGTACGTCGCCCTCGTCGCCGGCCACGAGCCGACGCCGGAGACGGCGGAGTCGATCCTGCGCTACGCGCGCGAGCACCTGGCGCCGTACCTGCGGGTACGACGGCTGGAGTTCCACGAGCTGCCGAAGACGATCTCCGGCAAGATCCGCAGGGTCGAGCTGCGCCAGCGCGAGAACGAGGTCGAGGGCAACCGGCCGGCGGGGGAGTACCGCGACGAGGACTTCCCTGCACTGAAGGGCTGAGGAGGGTGAACCACGCCCGGTACGACGGGAGTGCGACCACGCGGCTGCGGGCCATCCCGGACCTCACGCCTCCGCCGGCACGACCTGCCGTCGCCGGGCCAGGAGCAGCGCCGCGGTGAAGGCACCCAGCGTGCCGAGGACCTCGTCGCCGAGCGTGTCCTCGTAGGCGGTGTCGAGCTCGGTGCCGTGCCGGATGAAGGTGAACCACTCGCCGAGCTCCCAGCCGATCGCCAGCACCGCACCGATCCCGGTCACGGCCACGATCACCCAGCCCGGCGGGAGCCGGCCGGCGACCAGCAGGCCGAGGCCACCGCAGAGGAGCGCCCAGTTGGCATAGTGGTTGAGGTCGTCCCACCACACGACGCTGTCGTAGAGGTCGAGGCTGTTGCCGGTCACGTCGACCAGGAACGGCAGCATCACGAGCGTGAAGGCGCCCCAGGGAGGCTCGGCGGCATCGGCGGTACGACGGGCGCGCAGCCACCACACCGCGGGCACCGCCAGCATCATCACCGGATAGGCCAGGAGCCGTCCGCCGAAGGCCTTGCCCTCGAAGCGGTCGATCCCGGGGACGAAGGTCGCGACCGCGAGCTGCCCGACCGTCAGCGCGAGCACCATCGCCGGCACCCACCACGGGCACGCCCGCCCGGACGTACCGTCGCCCGCCATGTCAGCGTCGTCCGGAGAACCGGTAGGCGCCGGCGATGCCGAGCGGGCGGACCTCCACGTCGCCGAGGCCGAGCCCCTCGAGCTCGGCGGCGAGGTCCTCGGGGTCGACCATCCGCACCGTCGACCGGGTGAGGTGGTGGACGAACCGGCTGCGGCGCGAGTCCGGCAGGTCGTAGCCGGCGAGCAGGCCGCCCGGCCGCAGCACGCGGACGGCGTCGGCGAGGACCTGCTCCCAGGTGATCGTGTGGTGGAGCATCAACCAGCTGACGACGACGTCGAAGGAGCTGTCGGCGAAGGGCAGCCCGGCGGCGTCGACCTCCTGCGCCTCCGCACGCTCGCCGAACCCGGCCAGCTGGCGCCGCGCCAGGGCGACCATCGCCGGGTCGACATCGGTGGCGACGTAGCGCTGGACGTCGGGGCGGGCGCGCAGCACCTCGGCGGCCATCGCCCCGCTGCCACAGCCGATCTCGAGGACCTCGGCACCGAGCTCCCGGGGCAGCACCCGTGGCACGACGTAGCGCCGCGCGAAGGATCGCCACAGCGGCGTACGGCAGAAGACGGACTCGAGGTCGGACATGCGGGCCACGGGCGCAAGGCGTAACACAGGTCGCGGTGCTTGGCAATGCCTGAATGAGAGGGCTCACCAAGCATCGGAGCCGTCGTTAGGGTCCACGTGGGTCCTGTGGGGGGACTCACGGTCCTGGCGTCTCCCTCGCCGGGACCAGGCACTCGGGTGGCCGCAAACCGAGTCATGGGGGCTTTTCACATGCGTGGCCTGCGTCTTCTCCTTGTCAGCGCGTTGGCAGCGGCGGGTCTCACCGTCGCGACCGCGCCACCAGCGGCGGCGGCGGACGCGACCGTCGCCGGCTTCCAGCAGTGCGCCAACGGCACCGGAACCGCGCTGACCTGTGCGGGTGGCTGGATCAACGGCTCGATCCAGAGCGGCAACTCGCACTTCCGGGAGGACGACGTCGTCCCGCAGCGGGTCGTCATCAACCTGCCGGCGGACAACGCGCTCCACACGCTGACCTTCACCTTCCAGGACCGCAAGGGCAGCGTGCACGCGTACGACTCGCTGGGCACCTGGAACACGACGGTCGAGGACGCCGACCCCTGTGGCGGCATCGCCGCCACGCTGTGCGCGGGCACGCCGACGTCGCTGCAGATGGCGACCGACGGAGCGACGATTCCTCCCGTGGGACCGGGCATCTCGCCCCTCGTCTCCGCCCACGACCTGCCCGACGCCGATCGCCAGTGGACGATGTACGGCGGCCTGCTGGTCAGCGACTCGGTCGGCCCCCACACGTCCCCGGTGTCGGGTGACGACCTGGTCAACGTGTCGGTCAGCTTCCGGAACCCCACGCCCGCCACGGCCCGCCAGGCCGTCCTCCTGTTCGGCGGGCACCTCGCTGTCGGCGGACCGGACGAGCACCCCCGCGCGTGGGGCCAGGGCCTCGGCGCGAGCAGCGTGAGCGGTGGCCCCTACGCCTTCAAGCTCGAGAAGATCGACGGCAGGAACAGCGGTGCGACCGCGAACTCGATCCAGGCCAGCGCGACCCAGCCGCTGCCGCCGGCGGCGTTCACGATCACCAAGACGGCCAGCACCGCCGACGCGACGCCCGGGCAGAGCGTGGACTACACGATCACGGTCGAGAACACCGGTGGGACCGCCGGTTCGACCACCTTCACCGACGACCACGACGACGCGATCACGCCGGGCCCGGTGACCCCGGACCCGGGCACGGGCGGCAGCTGCGTGCCGTCCAGCCCCTCGGGCAACGACGTGCTGAGCTGCACCACGATGCTCATCCCCGCGGGCGGCCAGCAGGTCTTCACCTACTCGGCGGCCATGCCCGAGACGTTCACCGGTACGCCGGCCACGGGCTGCGACCCGGGCGAGTACCCGGTCCGCAACACCGCCACGCTCGCCGGCGGGGCCGGCAGCGCGTCCGCGACCGTCTGCGTCGCCGCGAGCGCGCAGTTCGCCATCGAGAAGACCAGCCCGGCCACCACGGTGGGCACCGGGGACACGGTCGAGTACACGGTCACGGTCACCAACACCGGCGACGCGAGCGGCTCGACGAGCTTCACCGACGACTTCGACGACCGGCTCGCGCCCAGCACCGCCGTGTCCGCGCCGGCCGGCAACGACTGTGCGCCGACGACGAGCGGCGACAAGGTGTTCGACTGCACCACGGCCGTCCTCGCGCCCGGCGCCAGCCAGTCCTTCACCTACACCGCCGTGATGCCGGACGAGTTCGACGGCGGCGCTGGCGAGGACGGCTGCGGCCCCGCGGCCTACCCGGTCGTCAACACGGCCACACTGACGGGCGGGGCCTCCGACTCCGTCACCCTCTGCGTGGACGCCGCCCCGACGTTCAGCGTCACGAAGTCGGCCGACGACACGACGGCGGACCCGGGCCAGGAGGTCACCTACACGATCACGGTGGAGAACACCGGCGACGCCGCCGGATCCACCACCTTCACCGACGACTTCGACGACCGCCTCGCACCGAGCACCGCGGTGTCGGCCCCGGTCGGCGCCGACTGCCCGCCGACGACGGACGACGGCAACGAGCTCTTCGACTGCGCCACCGGGACCATCCCGGCCGGTGGTGCCCAGACCTTCACCTACACCGCTGGGATGCCGGAGTCCTTCAGCGGCCCGTCGGGCGGAGGGGCCTGCGAGCCGGGCTCGTACCCGCTCCGCAACACCGTCACCCTGGCCAACGACGCCACCAGCGGCGTCACGGTCTGCGTCGGCGCGGCGGCCAACTTCACCGTCACCAAGTCGGTCGACGACGCGACGCCGGCGCCCGGACAGACCGTCCGCTACACGATCACGGTCGAGAACACCGGCGACGCCGCCGGCTCCACGACCTTCACCGACGACCACGACGACCGGATGGACGTCACCGTCCCGGAGGGTTGCGAGCCCGGGTCCGAGGCCGGCACCTTCACCTGCAGCACGGGCGAGGTGGGCGCCGGGGAGTCGGTGACCTTCACCTACGACGCTGTCGTGCCGTCGACCTTCGGCCCGACCTCCGGCGGTGGTGACTGCTCCGCCGGCAGCTACCCGATCGCGAACACGGCCACCCTCGCGGACGGGCCGTCGTCGACCGTCGAGCTGTGCGTGGCCGCGGCGCCGTCGTACACGGTGGTCAAGAGCATCAGTGACGAGACCCCCGAGCCGGGCCAGACCGTGACCTACACGATCCGCGTCCGCAACACCGGCACCGCGGCCGGTGCGACCGGCTTCGTCGACGACTTCGACGACCGTCTCGCCCCGACCGGGATCTCGAGCACCCCGGCCACGGGTGACTGCTCCGTCGTCGGCGAGGACGAGACGTTGAGCTGCAGCACCGGCGTGATCCCGGCCGGCGCCTTCCAGGACTTCACCTACACGGTGACCCTCCCCTTGACCTACGACGGCGGCGCGGGCGCCGACGGCTGCGGCCCGGACACCTACCGGATCGACAACGCGGTCGAGCTCGCCGGTGGCGCCGCCGACAGCGTCGCGGTCTGCGTCCCGGCCACGCCGTCGTTCATCGTGTCGAAGTCCGTCGACAACGAGGCACCGCAGCCGGGCGACACCGTGAACTACACGATCACGGTCACCAACAACGGCAACGCCTCCGGGTCGACGTCGTTCACCGACGACTTCGACGACCGGCTGGCGGTCGGCACCGCGGTGTCCGACCCGGTGGGCGACGACTGCACCGCGGCCGGTGGCGCGTTCTCCTGCACCACGGGCACGATCCAGGCGCTCGACCAGCAGACCTTCACCTACTCCGCGACGATCCCGGCGACCTTCTCCGGCGACGGGGGCGGCGGCGCCTGCGAACCCGGCACCTACCGCATCCACAACGAGGTCGAGCTCGCCGGCGGCGGCCAGGACGCCGTGACGCTGTGCGTCGCCGCAGCACCGGACTTCGATGTGGAGAAGACCGTCGAGACCGACGGCGAGGTCGGCCCCGGCGACACCGTCGGCTACGCGCTGATCGTCACCAACAACGGCGACGCCGCGGGATCGACGACCATCGTCGACGACTTCGACGACCGCCTCGACCCCACCGTCCCGGACGGGTGCGTCAAGGCCGGCGGGAAGCTGACCTGCACCACCGGCACGATCGCGGCAGGCGACAGCGAGACGTTCACCTACGACGCGACCCTCCCGTCGACGTTCACGGGCGGCTCCGGGACCGGCTCCTGCGAGCCCGGCGAGTTCCAGGTCGCCAACAGCGTCACCGTCCCCGGTACGTCGGCCGCCGACAGCGTCGACGTCTGCGTGCCCGCCAGCCCGGACTTCGAGGTCGCCAAGGCCGCCGACGACACCACCGTCGGCGCGGGCGACCCGGTGACCTACACGATCACCGTGACGAACACCGGTACGGCGCCGGGCAGCACCGACGTCGTCGACGACTACGACGACCGGCTCGACCCGTCGGTCGCGGTCTCCGACCCCGCCGGCAACGACTGCGCCCCGGTCGACGGCGCCTTCAGCTGCTCGACCGCCTCCCTCGACCCGGGCGAGTCGCAGGCCTTCACCTACACCGTGGCGATGCCGGCGACCTTCGCCGACGGTGCCGCGACCGGCGACTGCGCACCCGGTCGCTTCGAGGTCGTCAACTCCGTGCAGGCCGGTGACTCCGGCGCCGCGGTTACGGTCTGCGTCGCCGCTGCTCCTGCGTTCGAGGTCGCGAAGACCGCGAGCCGCGATGTCGCCCTGCCGGGCGAGGACGTCGTCTACGAGGTGACGGTCACCAACACCGGCACGGCTGCCGGCTCGACGACCGTCACCGACGTCTCCGGCGCGACCATCGCCGACCCGCCCGCGGGCTGCGAGCTGGTCAGCGCCCACGAGCTCGGCTGCACGACCGGGACCCTGGCCACCGGTGAGAGCGTCAGCTTCACCTACACGGCCACCCTCCCGGCGACCTACACCGGCAGCCCGGACAGCGAGGCGTGCGACCCGCCGGCGTACCCCGTCCGCAATGTCGCCACGCTGTCGAACGGCGACATCGCCCGCACGGTCGTCTGCGTCGGCGCCGCGCCCGGCTTCGCGATCGAGAAGACCGTCGCGGACGCGACCCTCGACCCCGGTGACGACGCGGTCTACACCGTCGAGGTGACCAACACCGGCTCCGCGCCGGGTTCGACCTCCTTCACCGACACCCCGGACAGCCGCTACGACCTGACCGGTGTGGTCGCCCCGGACGGCTGCACGTCGACCGACGGCACGTTCGTGTGCGCGACCGCCACCCTGCAGGCCGGGGAGGCGCAGTCCTTCACGTTCACCCTCCCCTCGCCGACGGCGTACACGGGCGAACCGGGTGGCGGCACCTGTGACCCGGACCGCTACCTGCTCACCAACACGGCCGTGCTGGACGACGGCGTCGCCTCCGCCGCGGACGTCTGTGTCGCCGCGGCGCCGGCCTTCACCGTGGCGAAGTCCGCCGACGACCGCACGGTCGGCGCGGGCGACCCGGTGGCCTACACGGTCACCGTCACCAACACGGGCACGGCGGCCGGCGCGACGTCCCTCGAGGACGACCACGACGACCGGATCACCCCCGGCCCGGTGGCGATCTCCGGCGCCGGCGGCTCCTGCTCCGACGACGGCGACGTCCTCACCTGTGACACGCGTGTCCTGGCGGCCGGTGCCTCGCAGACCTTCACCTACACCGCGTCGATGCCGGCGACGTTCACCGGGGAGCCCGGCGGCGCGAGCTGCGGCGACTCGAGGTACCCGGTCCGCAACGACGTGACCGTGGGCGAGGCCAGCGACGGCGTGACCGTCTGCGTGCTGGCCGCGCCGGACATCACGGTGGCCAAGTCCGCGAGCACCGAGGTGGCGGCGCCCGGGCAGGTCGTCACCTACACCGTGACCGTGGACAACGCCGGTACGGCGCCCGCGCCCGGTTCCTTCACCGACTCCTTCGCGAACGGGCTCGCCCCGGCGCTGGTCTCGGCCGACGGGGCCGACTGCGAGATCGCCCCGGGCGCCAACGGGTCGACGCTGGACTGCACCTTCGACCTCGCCGCGGGTGGCCAGGCCAGCGTGGTCTACACGCTGACCATGCCGGCGAGCTTCGACGGCGGCGCCGGCACCGGTGACTGCGGCGAGACGCAGTACCCGGTCGTCAACCAGGTGTCCGCCTCGACCCGCGGCGACACGTCCGAGGACGGTGTCACCGTCTGTGTCGACGCGGAGGCGCAGTTCTCCGTCGAGAAGTCCGCTGAGGCCGACGACCCGGCGCTGCCCGGTGGCACGGTCGCCTACCGGATCGTGGTGACCAACAACGGTACGGCGTCCGGCAGCACCAGCTTCGTCGACGACCACGACGACCGCCTCACGCCGACGGTGCCGGACGGTTGCTCCGACACCGGTGGCGCGCTGGCCTGTGACACCGGCACGATCCTCGCCGGCGCGTCGCAGACGTTCACCTACACGGCGACGCTGCCGGAGACCTTCGGCACCGACGACGGCGCCCGCGGCTGCGCGGACGGCACCTACGCGGTCCACAACGCGGCCACCCTCGCGGACGGTCCGGCCGACGACGCCGTCGTCTGCGTGACGGCAGCGCCGGACTTCACCGTCGCGAAGTCGGTCGACGACGCGACCGGGGAGCCCGGCCAGCGGGTGACCTACACGGTGACCGTCGCCAACGGGGGTGACGCCGCCGGGTCGACGACCTTCACCGACGACTACGACGACGACCTCACCGACGTGACCGTCCCGGACGGCTGCACGGCCGGGGCCGGCTCCTTCACCTGCGACACCGTCGTGATCCAGGCCGGCGGGGAGCAGGAGTTCACCTACAGCGCGAACCTGCCGACGTCGTACACGGGCGACAGCGGGAGCGAGGCCTGCGAGCCCGGCACCTACGAGGTCGCCAACAGCGTCGGCATCGAGGGCGGCGACAGCACCGGTGAGGTCGTCTGCGTGACGGCGGCGCCGGACTTCACGGTGACCAAGTCGGTCGACGACGCGACGGTCCTGCCGGGCGCGACGGTGACCTACACGATCACGGTCGAGAACGTCGGGACGGCCTCCGGGACGACGACGGTGAGCGACGACTACGACGACCGCCTCGACCCGTCGGCGCCCGACGGCTGCGAGAAGGTCGACGGCGTCCTCACCTGCGACAGCGGCGAGCTGCTCGCCGGCGAGTCGACCAGCTTCGTCTACACCGCGGTCGTGCCGGAGACCTACACCGGCACCCCGGGCGGCGGCACCTGTGCCGACGACCGCTACCTGGTCGCCAACTCGGTCGAGGTCGACGGGGACGAGGCCGCCGCCGACGTCTGTGTCGCCGCGGCCCCGGAGTTCGTCATCGACAAGACCGTCGACGACGAGGTCGCCGAGCCCGGTCAGACGGTCCGCTACACCGTGACGGTCACCAACACCGGAGACGCCGAGGGGTCGACCACGATCGTCGACGACTACGACGAGCGGCTCGACCCGACCGTCCCGGACGGCTGCGAGAAGGCCGGCGGGATGCTCACCTGCACCACGGGAGACCTCGAGGCCGGCGAGCAGCAGGTCTTCGAGTACGACGCCCAGCTGCCCGCGACCTACCGCGGCGAGTCCGGCATCGAGCCCTGCGGTCCCGGTGAGTTCGGCGTCGCCAACGCCGTGCGCATCGGGGACGACGAGGTCGCCTCGCAGACGGTCTGCGTCCCGGCCGCACCGGAGTTCGGCGTGGCGAAGGAGATCAGCGACTCGACCCCCGAGCCGGGCCAGGAGGTCACCTACACGGTCACGGTCAGCAACACCGGGTCGACCGCGGGGGCGACGTCCCTCGCCGACGACCACGACGACCGGCTCGACCCGAGCGTCCCGGACGGCTGCTCGACGGCGGGCGGCGTGCTCACCTGTGAGACGGACTCGATCGAGCCCGGCGACGAGCAGGTCTTCACCTACACCGCCACCATGCCGGACGCCTTCACCGGCACGTCGGGCGGCAGCGACTGCGCGACCGGCAGCTTCCCCGTGAGCAACAGCGTGCTCGAGGCGGAGGGGGCCACCGACATGGTGACCGCCTGCGTGGCGGCCAGCCCGGACGTCGTCCTCACCAAGTCCTCGACGGTGGACGTCCGGTCCAACGGCGACCAGGTGCTGACCTACACGCTGACGTGGACCAACCACGGCGCCGCCGAGGCGCTCGGGACGGTTCTGACCGACGCGTTGCCGTCGGGCACCGGTTTCGTGTCCTGCACCGGCGGTTGCTCGATCGGCGGCACTCCGTCGACGGCGACCTGGCAGGTCGGCTCGATCGCCCCGCGGGGCGGCACCTCCTCCGTGGTGCTCGTGGTCAAGGTGACCAACAACGAGCTCTGCACGGTGCCGAACCAGGCGACGATGCGGTTCGACAACGCCACGGAGACCAGCTCGAACCCGGTGACCGATTTCGTGAGTCCGCAGCCCGACCCGGCCAACGCGAAGTCGACCGGCGACGCCGTCGGCCTCGAGGTGAAGGCCTCCGGACTGCTGACCCTGGTGACCGGCCTGCTCACGGCGATCATCAAGGACAAGGTCACGGCCCAGTTCAGCCACGCGGCGAGCAGCCAGGCGGGTCTCGGTGGCCCGGCCACCGACAGCGACGAGGTCGTCGGCGTGAAGCTGCCGGCCAACGGCTCGATCCTCTCGGCCGGCGTGCTCACCACCACGAGCAACAGCTCGGTGTCGGCTGCGCCGGCGGAGACCCGGCAGACGACGACCTCCGAGGTCGCCGGGGTCTGCCTGGTGCCGGTGGCGGGGATCTGCACCGTCGAGACCGGCACCGTCCGGGCGGTCGCCTCGACCACGGCCAACGGTGGCTACGCCACGGCCAGCTCGACGGGCTCGACCATCCAGAACCTGAAGGTCCTCGGCCTCGACACGCCGGTCAACCTGAACCAGACGACCACGATCCCGCTCAACGCAGCCGTCTTCGGCAAGAACAGCTACGTGGCGATCAACGAGCGCTCGACGTCGTCCGGCTTCAAGAACGGCAAGTACGTCGCCGACGCCAGCGTCACGATGATCCACGTCAAGATCACCGGCGTGCTGCTCGGGCTGCAGGCGGTCGAGATCAAGGTCGCCCAGGCCACGGCCCACAGCGAGTTCCCGAAGACCCCGCTCTGCGCCAACCAGCCGGACCGGTCCGTCAGCGGGCACGCGTACGCCGCCCGCCTCGGCACGAACGTGCTGGTCGCGGACCTCACCCAGGGCTACGTGCAGATCTCGCCGTTGGGTGGCTCCGAGTCCGAGCAGGTCGCCGGCGCGGCGCTCCCGGGCAACGGCAGCATCGTGGGCGCCAAGGTCGCTGACACCAGCAGCACCGGCTCGCTGACCACGTCGTCGGCCACGTCGCGGAGCTGGGCGGAGGTCGCCGGTGACGGCACCGGACCGGTCTGCGTGCTGCGCACCTCGCCGACGAGCTGCGTGGTCTCGGCGACGGCGGTGAGATCGGAGGCGAGGTCCGCCGCCGGGCCCGGCGGCTCGACGTCGACCGACACCGGGACCGCCCTCGTCGACCTGCGGGTGCTCGGGCTCCCGGTGGGCCTGACCCCGGCACCGAACACGACGATCAACCTGCCGGGGATCGGCTTCATCATCCTCAACGAGCAATTCTGCGACGCCGGCGGCGCCGCCCAGCACGCGTGCGCGGGCGCCTCGGCCAGCGGGCTCACCGTCCGCGCGGTGCGGGTCGTGGTGACGGTTGCGAACAACCTGCTCGGCCTGACTCCGGGCGTGGAGGTGGTGGTCGCCGAGGCGCACGCCGACTCGTCCTTCGGCTGATCGGGTCGGCTGGGGGGCCGGCCCGCATCAACCGAACTGGGCCGCAGCCCCGGTCCCCGGCTGCGGACTCCGGCGGACCCCGCCGGGTGGCACGCCCGCCCGGCGGGGTCCTGCGCAGCGCGAGGGCGGGACGCGGTGGCGGACCTGCACAGGTCCCTCCTCGACGGACTGGCCGGGTTTCCGCGTGGCCGCGGCGGAGACACTGCTGACGGCGACCTCACCGGGCCCGACGGGCGGTCGTCCCCTCGCTCGCCCGTGCGTCTCCGGATTCCCTCGGACGTGGCCGGATGAGCCAGTACGATGTGAGAACCGAGGGCGGGAGCCACGATGCTGAGCAGCGACAGGCTGGCCGATGTCTTCGTGGAGCTCGCCGACAGCCTGGTCGACGACTTCGACCTCCTCGACTTCCTTCACAACCTGACCCGCCACGTCGCCGAGGCCACCGACTCCCCTGCGGTCGGCATCCTGCTCAGCGACATGCAGGGAGGGCTGAACCACGTCGCGGCGTCCAGCGAGCGGGCCGAGATCCTCGAGCTCCTCCAGCTCCAGCACTCCGAGGGTCCCTGCATCGAGTGCTACCGGACCGGCCGGCAGGTGGTCGAACCGGACCTGCTTGCCGCCGTGGACCGCTGGTCGACCTTCTCGCCGCGAGCGCTGAAGGCCGGCGTCGGCGCGGTGCACGCCTTCCCGATGCGCCTGCGGGACGAGGTGATCGGGGCCCTCAACGTCTTCGGCGCTCGCGGTTCCGTCGTACGACCCGACGCCGAGCGGATCGTCCAGGGTCTGGCTGACGTCGCGACGATCGCGATCCTCCAGGAGCGTGCCATCACGCGGGCCGAGACCCTGGCGGAACAGCTGCAGTTCGCACTGAACAGCCGGGTCGTCATCGAGCAGGCCAAGGGCGCCGTAGCGCGGGCCGCCGGTGTCAGCGTCGACCAGGCCTTCGAGCTCCTCCGCGCCCACGCCCGTCGCTCGAGCACGGGGCTGACGCAGGTCGCGCATCACGTGCTGGCCGACCCCACGATGCTGGGGTCGCTCACCGACTCCGCCGACTGAAGCGTCGCACTTCCCTGCCGCGGACCGGGATGAGCCGCTGGGTTCGGGGTACGGTGGAAGCACTGTCGTCGATCTGTCGTCGGCGGTGGTCCCGGACCCTGGCCAGGCGCACTCACGCGCCCAGACGTCAGGGGTGAGCATGGACACGACGAGGGCGCGCCAGCGCGCCACTGGCGCCGGCAGAACCTCCACCAGCCAGTACGCCGTGCTGGCCGTGCGAGTCCGCGACGCGGGGTTGATGCGACGCCGCTACGGCTTCTACTGGTGCCTGATGACGGGTGCGGTCGCGGCGTTCGCAGGTGTCTGGGCCGCCTTCTTCCTGCTGGGTGACTCGTGGTTCCAGCTGCTGGTGGCCGTCGCCCTCGGCCTCGTCGTCACGCAATTCGGCTTCCTCGGCCACGACGCCGCCCACCACCAGGTGTTCGTCTCGCCGGCGTGGAACGCCTGGGCCGCCCGGCTCCTCGCCGGCCTCTTCGCGGGCCTGAGCTACAGCTGGTGGCACTCGAAGCACGCCCTCCACCACCGTGGTCCGAACAGGGAGGGCTACGACCCGGACATCGCTCCCGGGGCGCTCGCGTTCACGCCCGCGGTGGTCGACGCCCGGCGGGGACTGTCCGGCTGGCTGGTGCAGCGTCAGGGGTGGTTCTTCTTCCCGCTGCTGACCCTGGAGGGCCTCAACCTCCACCTCGCCAGCCTGAGGAGCGGCCTCGACAGCACCTCCCGTCGGCCCTGGCGTCGCCTCGAGCTGGCTCTCGTGGGCAGCCGGCTCGCCGGCTACGTCGTCGTCCTGCTCGTCTTCTTGCCTCCGCTGCTGGCCGTGCTCTTCTTCTGTGTCCAGATGGCCGTCTTCGGCCTGGCCCTCGGCGCGTCGTTCGCACCTGCCCACAAGGGGATGCCCATCGTCCCGCCGTCGATGGAGCTCGACTTCCTGCGTCGGCAGGTGCTCGTCTCGCGCAACGTCCGCGGCAACGCGCTGGTCGACCTCGCCATGGGCGGTCTCAACTATCAGATCGAGCACCACCTCTTCCCGAGCATGCCGCGATGCAACCTGCGGAAGGCGCGACCGCTGGTCCGGGCCCACTGCGAGCTGCACGGGATCCCCTACACCGAGGTCGGCCTGGTGCGCTCGTACGCCCTCGTCGTCGGCTACCTCAACCACGTCGGACTCCGCGCCCGCGATCCGTTCGACTGTCCGCTTGCGGCCCAGTTGCGGGGTTGACATTGGGCCCGCACGACGACCCGGAGCCGGTGGCCGCGATGTGGGGAGCGACCACCGGCTTCGCCGACGCAAGGAGTGGCATGACCGAGGAGGGGGCGTGAGCGAGGACCCGGATCGCGCGGTGTGCCTCCGTCTGGTCCGCGAGGGCACCACCACGCGGCTCGTCGTGGCGGGCCGGCTCGGCCCGCTGGGTGCCGAGCTGTTGCGACGGGATCTGCACCTGCTGATCAGCGGCGGGGAGAGGCGGGTGGTCGTCGACCTCAGGGAGGCACAGTTCGACGGAACCTGCGGTCTGGCCGTCCTGATCGTCTCGAGGCGGGTCATGAGGGCGCTCGGTGGAACCGTCGAGCTGGCGGGCGTCGCGGAGCCGGATCCCACGGCAGCCGAGAGCGCGGCGCTGTCCGTCGCGTGCCGCGTCGGTGTGTTGAGGGTCGGCTGATCCGACGGCAGACAGGGGACCGCCCGAGCCACTAGGTTCCGGCCATGCTCCGTCGCATCGCCGACCTCACCTGGCGGCGACCCCGCTCGATCCTGCTGGGCGCCCTGCTCTTCGCCGCCGTCGCCGGCTTCTTCGGCCACGACGTCGAGCACCACCTGAAGGCCGCCGGGTTCACCGACCCGGACTCGGAGAGCGAGCGTGCCGCCGCGGTCCTCCACGACGCCCTCGGGCACGGAGCCGAGCCGGGCCTCGTCGTACTGGTCCGGCCGGAGGAGGGCGAGCGCCTCGACCTCACCGACCGGGCGGTGCGCGACGAGGTGCTGCGGCTGGCGGAGGAGCTGCGCGGCGCGCGGTACGTCGGCAACGTGCCGGACCCGTTCACCACCCCCGGCCTGGTCGCCGCCGACGGTCAGTCGGTCCTGCTGCCGGCCCAGCTGACGACGACCGATCTCGAGGACGAGGGCGGCCTCGCGGACGAGTCCGTGCGCGAGCGGGTCCGTTCCGAGCTCCTCGACGTGGGCTACGCCGGTTTCGCGCCGGGCTTCAACGAGGTCAACGACCAGACCCGTCGCGACCTGACCCGGGCCGAGCTGATCGCCTTCCCCCTGCTCGCGATCCTGCTGCTCGTGGTGTTCCGCAGCGCGGTGGCCGCGCTGGTGCCGCTCCTCCTCGGCGTCCTGTCGATCCTCGGCACGTTGCTCGTGCTGCGCGTGATGGCGACCTTCGTCGACACCTCACTGTTCGCGCTCAACATCGGCACCGCCCTGAGCCTGGGCCTCGCCGTCGACTACGCGCTGCTGCTCGTGTCGCGCCACCGCGAGGAGGTGCTGGTCCACGGGCACACCCTGGAGGCGCACCGCCGGGCGGTCGCCACCGCCGGCCGGGCCAGCCTGTTCTCCGGTCTCACCGTCGCAGCGGCGATGGCCGCGCTGATGGTGATGCCGCAGCGTTTCCTCTACTCGATCGGTGCGGCCGGCGCGGCGGTCGGCGTGCTGTCGGCGGTGATGGCGGTGGTGGTCGTACCGGCCCTGCTGGCAGCGCTCGGTCCGCGCATCGACGCGCTGTCCATCCGGCGGGGGCCGCAGCTGGCGGCGACCTCGGACCGCTGGTTCCGGCTCGCGCACGCGGTCATGCGGCGCCCCGTCCTGGTCGCAGTAGCGACCACGACCGGCCTGCTCGCCCTCGCGGCCCCGCTCGTGGCGACCACCCTGACCGGCCCCAGCGCGCAGGCGGTGCCGCCGGGCCAGCAGTCCTACGAGGTCAACCGCTTCATCGAGGAGCGCTACGGGCGCGCCTTCACCGAGGCGACCTCGATCGTCGTGCGGGGTGAGGTCGACGACGCGGCCCTCGGCGCGCTGGCGGACCGGGTGGGGAGCGTGCCGGGAGTCGAGGCCGTCGCGCCGTTCAGTCGCGCCGGGGCCGAGGTCGCGTGGGCGACGGTGGTGCTCGACGGTCCCGCGCTCGAGGAGCGCGCGCAGGACGCGGTGCGCGACATCCGGGCGATCGGCGGCCCGGGGGAGCTGCTGGTGTCGGGCAACACGGCCCGCTTCATGGACGAGAAGTCCAGCCTCATCGGTCACGCGCCACTGGTCGTCGCGCTGATCGTGCTCCTGATCGTCGTACTGATCTTCCTGCTGACCGGCTCGGTGCTGCTGCCGCTCAAGACGCTGCTGATGAACGCGCTGACCCTCGCGGCGGTGCTCGGCATCCTGGTGCTCGTCTTCGAGCGCAAGATCGGCACGCAGCTGCTCGACTACCCCGGGCCGTACGCCGTCGAGGTGACCAGCCTGGTCTTCCTGTTCGCGGTCACCTTCGCGCTCGCGACGGACTACGCCGTGCTGGTGATGGCCCGGATCAAGGAGCTCCACGACGGCGGCCTGTCCAACGAGGAGGCGGTCGCGCAGGGCGTCGCCCGCACCGGCCGGATCATCAGCGCCGCAGCCGTGATGATCGCCGTCGTCTTCCTCGCCTTCGCGGTCAGCCCGGTCTTCTTCATGAAGCAGATCGCCGTCGCGATGGCGCTCGGCGTGCTCATCGACGCGACTGTCGTGCGCGCCCTGCTGGTGCCGGCCCTGATGCGGCTGCTGGGGGAGGCGAACTGGTGGGCGCCGGCGCCGCTGCGCCGGGTCCAGGAGCGGTTCGGCATCCGTGAGGGCTAGCTCGGGAGGCGCGGGACGCGAGTCGTGCCCGGATCCGGGATGTGATGCTGGCCACATCCCTGACGTTGGGACAAGTGCTTGCGCGCAGCTAGCACCCCACCTACTCTCGGTATCCGCAACGCCTAGTTGCACCTAAAAGCCGCACCAGCGTCGGTGCGCGGAATCGAGGTCACCATGCTCGCCCACGAACGCATCGGCTCCGGGGAACCGCTGGTCCTCGTCCACGGCATCGGGCACCGCCGGCAGGCATGGGACCCGGTGGTCGACCGGCTGGCCGAGCACCGCGAGGTGATCCTCCTCGACCTGCCGGGGCACGGCGAGTCGCCCGCGCTCGTCCCCGACGGCCGTCCGATCAAGGACCACCTGCGTGAGGTCCTCGAGGACTTCTTCGCCGAGCAGGGGCTCGACCGCCCCCACATCGCCGGCAACTCGCTCGGCGGCCGGATCGCGCTCGAGGCCGCGGCCGACGGCCTGGTCAGCAGCGCCACCACCCTGGCCCCCGCAGGCTTCTGGCGCGGCGACCTGGACTTCCTCTACATCCGGGCGGTGTTCGTCGCGCTCACCGGCGCGGCCACGCTGCTCGAGCCGATCGCGCCTGCGCTGTTGAGGTCCGCGGCCGGTCGTGCCGCCGCGATGGGCCTGCTGATGACCCGCGGTGGCGGCCTCGATGCGGAGCGCGCGCTGGGCGACGTCCGCGGGCTGATCCACGCCAAGCCGGCCCTGAGGACGATCATCGACGGCGGCGAGCCCTTCGACCGCCCGATCGACCCGTCCATCCCGATCACCGTCGCGTGGGGCTCGCGCGACCTGGTGCTCCTGCCGTACCAGGCCGGGCGGGCACGACGGGCGCTCCCCGACGCCGTCCACCTGACCCTGCCGAAGTGCGGTCACGTGCCGATGATCGACGACGTCGACCTCGTGGTGGACGTCCTCCTCGAGGGCTCGAACCACCCGCGCCTGGGCCAGGCGCGCTACGACGTGGCCTGAGCCGGTCGGCAGGGGGCGTGGGACGGACCCCGCCGGGGCGCCGGTCCACTAGGTTGAGCAGGTGGCCACACCCGAGGAGCTCACCGCCCACGTGCGGACCATGATCCCGATCTTCGACGCCATGCAGGTGGAGGTCGTCGAGGCCGGCCGGAACACCGTGGCCGCCCGGCTCCCCTCGGGACCGAACGTCAACCACTTCGGTACGACGTACGCCGGCTCGCTGTTCTCTGTCGCCGAGGTGCTCGGCGGCCTCTACGCGAGCACGTCGCTCGTCCTCGAGGGCGCGGTGCCGCTCGTGAAGCAGGTGACGATCGACTTCCTCCGGCCGGCGACGACCGACGTGGTCGCCCGCTCGACGCTGTCCGAGGAGACGATCGCCCGGGTGCTCGCCGAGACCGAGGCCGACGGCAAGTCCGAGTTCGTGCTCGAGACCGAGGTGACCGACGAGCAGGGCACCGTCGTCGCCCGCACCCACGGCGTCTACCAGCTGCGGCGCTTCTGAGCCTCGGCGCGGGCCGAGGGTCCCGAAATCTCAGGTCGAAGGTCCCGGTGCCGATCCCGGTCTCGACTCGCGCGCGCCGGTTACCGGAAGCGATAACCTGACGCCGGAGGGAACGCAGGGGGAGGGGACGTACCTGATGGACCTGGAGCTGCCGCCAGAGGCGCGAGCACTGCTGGACGCGATGGTCGCCATCGGGTCCGACCTGGACCTGCGCGGCGTCCTGTCGCGGATCGTCGAGGCGTCGTGCCGCCTCACCGACGCCGAGTACGGCGTCCTGGGCATCGTCGATGACGAGGGAAGGTTCATCGACCTGGTCCCGAACGAGGCGGTCGCGAGCCAGTTCGACAGGATCGGGAAGATGCCCGAGGGCCACGGCCTCCTCGGGCTGGTGCCGCGCGAGCGGCGGGCGATCAGGGTCGACCACGTCGCCGACCACCCGGTCTCGACCGGCCGCTTCCCGAGCTCGCACCCGACGATCGACCGCTTCCTCGGCGCTCCCGTGCTCGTGGGCGAGCAGGCCTTCGGCCACCTCTACCTCGGCAACAAGCGCGGCGGCGAGGAGTTCACCGCGACCGACCAGGCGCTGGTCGAGGCGCTCGCCCGTGCCGCCGGCGTGATGATCGACAACGCACGCACCTTCGAGCAGGTCGAGTGGCGTCGCCGCTGGGTGGCCAGCACCGCCGAGATCGGTAGCGACGTGTCGGGGACCGTGCGGGTCCAGGAGGCGCTCGACGAGCTCGTGGTATCGCTGCGCGAGCTCTGCAGCGCGCGGCTGGTGGCCTACGTGCGACGCGACGGCGACCTGCTCGAGATCCGCCAGGTCGCCGGTGACGGCGACGCGGCCGGCGTCGCCGAGCGCTTGGCGGGGGAGGTCCGCGACGTCGTCGACTCACGCGTCCCGACCCGGATCCCGGTCGGCCCGGGACGTGCCACGCTCGTCGTACCCGTGCACACGCGCCTCGCCGGCTCCGGTGTGATCATCGTGGAGGAGGCCGAGGAGACCCCGTCGCTGCGGGGGATCATGCTCGACCTCGTGGCGGTGACCGCCGTTCAGGTGGGCCTCATCCTCGACCGGGACCAGGCGCTGCGCGACCGCGCACAGCTGCTCGTGGCCAAGGACCGCGACCGGATCGCACGCGACCTGCACGACCTCGTCATCCAGCGCCTCTTCGCCACCGGCATGCAGCTGCAGGGCGCCCGGGGCCTCGACTCGTCCGCGCTGCGCAGCCGGGTCGACGGCGCGGTTGCCGAGCTCGACGTGGCGATCAAGGAGCTGCGGGCGGCGATCTTCGAGCTCGGCACCGGCTCGGGCCGCCCGCTGCTCGACGACGTTCGGGCGCTGCTCGGTGAGTACGCCGCCATCCTCGGCTTCCAGCCGGTGCTGCGCGTCTCCGGGCCGGTCGACCGGGCGCTCGTCCCAGAAGCCGGCACCCACGTCCTGTCGACCCTGCGCGAGGCGCTCTCCAACGTGGCCCGCCACGCCGGGGCGTCGACGGTCGCCGTCGAGCTGACCGCGTCGTCGGCCTGGTTCCGCGTGCGGGTCACCGACGACGGCGTGGGCTTCGACCCCGCCGCCGTGGCCCGGGGTGACGGCATCGACAACCTCCACTCGCGCGCCGCCGGCCTGGGCGGCCACGCCACGCTCACCAGCGCGCCCGGCGAGGGCACCGTCCTGGAGTGGGTCATCCCGGCGGTGGGCTGACCTCCGGCTCCGGGTCGGGCGCCGGCTCCTCGGCAACCGGCGCAGCGGCCGGCTCACCCGCCACCAACGGCCACGCGGCGCGCAGCACCACCATCAGCGCGGTGCAGCCGACGAGGACGACGAGGAAGCGGCCCAGTGCCTGGTCGGGCGTGAGCAACCCCTGCCCCGCCCGGTACGCCGCCGGCGCGGAGACGAAGGCCGCGACGACCAGGACCCGCAGGTCCAGGAGGGCCGGCGTGTCGGGCACCGACCGCCGGTTCCGCCGGCTCACGGGCGGGCCCCGGACGTGAGCAGTGCGGGATGCGCACCGCTGGCGCCGACGACCCCGACGGACCGGACCTCCCGCGCGGCGCCCAGCTCGGAGTAGGCGAGCACGGGGAGCCGGTCGACGGCGGGTGCGACCAGGCGTCGTACGGCCGACCGGATCTGGGGAGCGCACACGAGGACCGGTCGGACCCCGTTGTTCTCGGCCGCCTGGGCGGCCTGGACCAGCCCGAGCAGCACGGCCTGCGCGACCTCGGGGTCGAGCACGATCACGGCCCCCTGCTCGGTGGGTCGCAGCCCCTCGAGCATCTGCTGCTCGAGGACCGGCTCGAGGCTGATCGCGTGCAGGGTGCCGTCGACGACGTAGGGCGCGGCGAGGGACGGGTCGAGCGCCGCGCGAGCCGCCTCGACGAGGCCGTCGTGGTCCTTGGAGACCGAGGCCCGCACGGAGAGCGCCTCGAAGATGGAGACCAGGTCGCGGATCGGGATCCGCTCCTCGAGCAGGGACCGCAGCACGCGCTGCACCTCGCCCAGGGGCAGCTGGGTCGGCGTGAGCTCCTCGATCACCACGGGGTGGCTGCGCTTCACGATGTCGGTGAGGAGACGGACGTCCTCGCGGCCGAGCAGGCGGCTGGCGTGCTGGTGCACGACCTCGGACAGGTGCGTGGTGACGACCGACGCGCGGTCGACGACGGTCGCGCCGCCGATCTCGGCCTGGTGCCGCAGCTCGGCCGGGATCCACTTGGCCTCGAGGCCGAAGACCGGCTCCTGGGTGGGCGTGCCCGGCAGCGAGCCGAGGAAGTCGCCGATCGCGAGCACGGTGCCGCGCGGCGCCTCGCCGCGGGCGACCTCGGCCCCGAAGAGCGTGATCGCGTAGGTGCTCGGCGGCAGTTCGAGGTTGTCGCGGGTGCGGACGGGTGGGATCACGATGCCGAGCTCGCCGGCGACCTTGCGGCGCAGTGCCTTCACCCGGTCGAGCAGGTCGCCGCCGGTGCGGGTGTCGACGAGGTCGATCAGGTCGGCCGAGAGCTCGAGGCCGAGCGGGTCGACGCGGATCTCCGCGACCAGGGCCTCCGGGGAGTCCGGCGACTCGGCGAGCTCTGCCCCGGTGGCCGCGCCCTCGGTCGTCGTACTGCCGGCGGAGTCGTCGATCCTGCTGGCGGCGAGGAGCATCACACCGCCGGCGACGAGGAAGGGCAGCTTCGGCAGGCCGGGGATGATGCAGAGCGCGAGCGCGCCGAAGCCCGCGACCCGCAGCGGCA
Organism: uncultured Nocardioides sp.; assembly: GCA_964487275.1. GTDB lineage: Bacteria > Actinomycetota > Actinomycetes > Propionibacteriales > Nocardioidaceae > Nocardioides. The sequence goes on from CAZAQE010000006.1 coordinate 89,282, forward strand.
TCTTGCGGGCGAAGATCTGGCCGACGATGTCGGACCCCATGTCGGAGTCGGCGACCGAGCGGGTCACGATCAGGCCGGTCGCGACGGACAGCAGCAGCGCCGGGACCTGGGAGACCAGGCCGTCCCCGATCGACAGCAGCGAGTAGGTGTTGATCGCCTCGCCGAACGGCATGCCGTGCTGCGCGACGCCGATCGCGAAGCCGCCAAGGAGGTTGACCAGGGTGATCACGATCGCCGCGATGGCGTCGCCCTTCACGAACTTCGACGCACCGTCCATCGCGCCGTGGAAGTCCGCCTCGGCGTGCACCTCGGCCCGCCGGCGGCGCGCCTCCTCCTCGTCGATGAGGCCGGAGTTGAGATCGGCGTCGATCGCCATCTGCTTGCCGGGCATCGCGTCCAGCGTGAACCGTGCGCCGACCTCGGCGACCCGGCCGGCGCCGTTGGTGATGACGACGAACTGGATGACGAGCAGGATCGAGAAGACGATCAGGCCGACGATGAGGGAGCCACCGACCACGAAGTGCCCGAACGTGTCGATCACCTTGCCGGCGTACCCGTCCAGCAGCACCAGCCGGGTCGCGCTGACGTTGAGCGCCAGCCGGAACAGGGTCATCACCAGGATGACCGACGGGAACGCGGCGAACTCGAGCGGCTTGTGGATGAACATCGCGACCATCAGGACCAGCAGCGCGCCGGTGATGTTGAGGGCGATCAGCAGGTCCAGCAGCACCGCCGGCAGCGGCACCACCAGCATCACGACGATGAGCACGATGCCGAGCGGCACGCCGAGCTTCGTCAGCGACTTCACGGGCATGGGGCGTTCGGGCCTCTCGAGGAGAGCGAGCGCCGTCCGTGGCACTGCGGGTGGCGCCGTCCTGTCGCCGACGGTCCCATCGGCAGGGGCGGGCTGGGGATGAGGGGTTGACGCGCTGCATGAATCCCCGGATATCCGGGGATGCATGCGCTTCTCAGGGGTTGCAACACCTGAGAACCGTCGGAGTCCCCGGAGATCCGGGGATTCATGCACCCGCCCGCCGCCGCCGAGCCCCCGCCACGATCTCCGGCAGCTCGTCGGTACGACGCGGGGTGCGGTGCTCGCCGCCGTACTGGCCCGCGTTGCGGCGGCTCAGCACGAACGCCAGCACCTGCGCGACCGCGGCCCACAACTCGCGCGGGATCTCCTGCCCGACCTGGCAGTGGCGGTAGATCGCCCGCGCCAGGGGTACGTCCTGGACGAGCGGGATCCGCTCCTCCGCCGCGACTTCGCGGATCCGGGCGGCGATCGCGCCGGCGCCACGGGCCACCACGCGCGGCGCGCCCTGCTCGGGGTCGTAGCGCAGCGCGACGGCGACGTGGGTGGGGTTGACCAGCAGCACGTCGGCGGTGCTGACGTCGGCGATCATCCGGTTCCGCGCGGCGGCCAGCTGGCGGCTGCGGATGGCGCTCTTGACCATCGGGTCGCCCTCGGCCTGCTTGTGCTCCTGCTTGATCTCGCTGTGGCTCATCCGGGTCTGCTTGCCGATCCGACGCCGCATCATCGCGTAGTCGGCGGCGGCCATCACCAGACCGGCGACGGAGACCGACAGCAGCAGGTTCGAGATCTCGGAGGTGGCGGTCGCGATGACCGTCTCGATCGGCAGCAGCCCACCCACGAGCGGCATGATCGAGCGGATCGCGCCCCAGGCGATCAGCGCGACCACGCTGCTCTTCACCAGCACCTTCACGCCCTCCCACACGGCATGCGGCCCGAAGAGCCGCTTGGCGCCCTGGAGCGGGTTGAGCTTCTTGGGGTCCGGCTTCGCGAGCTTCGGGGAGAGGTAGAAACCGCCCTGGGCGAGCGCGGACACGACGCCGACGACGAGCACCATCGAGCCGAGGAGCACCAGCGTGACCAGCACGTGGCGGGCCGCGTCGCCGAGCAGGGTCAGCGCCAGCGGGATCGACGGCTGCTCGGCCGCACGCAGGTGGGCGCTCATCATCGTCCGCAGGGCATCGCCCTCGCGGTCGAGCAGCGGCCCCATCGCCAGGCTCACGGCGAGCAGGCCCAGCCAGCCGCCGAGCTCGGGAGTGCGCGGGACCTGGCCGTCCTTGCGGGCCTGCTTCTTCCGCTTCGGTGTCGGCTTCTCGGTCTTCTCCTGGTCGGACACGACCTAACCCGCCCCCGCCATCGTCGCCATCGCCTCGTTGGCGAGGTCGACGAGCTTCTCGACCGCACCCGGCAACATGGGGAAGGACATCCCGAGCAGCAGCAGGGTCAGCCCGACCTTCGCCGGGAACATCACGTTGAGGGCGTTGAGCTGCGGCGCCACCTTCGTCAGCAGCGCGAGCGCGAGGTCGGCGACGAAGAGCACGGCGATCATCGGCAGCGCCATCTGCACGGCCACCGTGAAGAACATCGAGAACGCCGTCGCCAGCACGCCGTCCCATCCGCTGATGTCCGGGAGGCCGGTCAGCGGGAGGAACTTGAAGGTGCTGAGCAGGCCGCCGATCACCAGCAGGTGCCCGCCGGTCGCGAGCAGCAGCACGGTGGCGAGCATCTGGTGGAAGCGCCCGAAGACGGTGTTCATGTTCATGCCCAGCGGGTCCCAGGCGGCGGCGAGCGCGAAGCCACCGAACAGGTCGATGAGCGCGCCGGCGGCGCCGATCGCGGAGAACAGCAGCATCGTCACGAAGCCCATGCCCAGCCCGATCAGCGCCTGCGCGGTGGTGGCGAGCACGAGCTCGGGCGTCGTGGTCGGCAGCGCCTGCTCGGCGAGCATCGGCGCCATCGACAGCGACAGCCCCAGCGCCAGCACCACCTTCGCCATCGCGGGGATGCCCCGCGTCGAGAAGGGGGGTACGACGACCAGCCACGCCACCACGCGCACCGACGCGAGCAGCAGGGCGGTCAGCGCCGCACCGTCCACGGAGAGCACCACGATGTCCCCGCTAGACCAGCAGTTCCGGGAGGATCTCGAAGAGCTCCACGGTGAACGCGATGAGCGTGTGCAGCATCCAGTTGCCGCAGACGAGCAGGGCGATGCCGACGCCGACCAGCTTCGGCACGAACGAGAGCGTGAACTCCTGGATCTGCGTCATCGACTGGAAGAGCGAGATCGCGAAGCCGATCACGAGCGAGGTCGCCAGGATCGGCGCCGACAGCTTCAACGCCACCAGCATCGTCTTGAGGGCGATCTCGATGATCGCGGTGTCGGTCATGGCGTCACCACCTAGCCGCCGCCGTAGGAGGCGACGAGGGACTTGATGATGAGCGCCCACCCGTCGACCATCACGAACAACAGCAGCTTGAACGGCAGGGACACCATCACCGGCGGCATCATCATCATGCCGAGGCTCATCAGCGCCCCGCTCACGACGATGTCGATGACGAGGAAGGGGATGAAGATGATGAACCCGATGATGAAGGCGTCCTTGAGCTCCGACAGCACGAACGCCGGGATCAGCGTCGCCGTCGAGACCTCCGTGCGGTCCTCGGGCAGGTCGCGGTCGGCGACGCTGGTGAGGAGCATCAGCTCCTCGTCGTCGGTGTTGTCGAGCATGAAGGCGCGCAGTGGCTCCATGCCGTCCTCGAACGCCGCCGACGTGGTCTTGTCGCCGTCGAGGTAGGGCTGCACGCCGGCCTCGTTGATGTCGCTGAGGACCGGGCCCATGATGAACAGGCTGAGGAAGAGCGCCAGCCCGGCGAGGACCTGGTTGTTGGGCGTCTGCTGGAGGCCGAGCGCGTTGCGGGTCAGGCCCAGCACCACGAGGATCTTGGTGAAGCTGGTGCAGGTCAGCACGATCGCCGGGAGCAGGCTCAGCAGCGTCAGCGCCAGGAAGACGACGAGGCTGTTGCTCGGCTTGTCGGTCAGCCCGGTCAGGTCGATCTGCACCGTGCTGTCCGTGCCCGGGCCCTTCGGGCCGCCCGGCCCGGTCGGGTCGGCCATCACGAGCGCGAGGTGCTGGACCGCGTGCTGCGCGACCTGGTGGGCCACCTGGGGGACGAGGGTCACGACGCCCGCTTCCCGCTGACCGCGGCGAAGGTCTGCTTCCAGGTCTGCGCCGAGAGCAGGGACCCGGCGAGCGGGCCCAGGTCGGTGCGTGCGACCTTCGGTGCCGGCGGCTCGGTCGCGTCCTCGTCGTCCGCCGGTACGACGTCCAGCGCGTCCGCAGTGAGGTCGAGCCCGACCTCGTCCGGCTCCACCTCGGCCAGCAGGGTGACCTGCTGCTCGGTGGTGCCGAGCACCAGGACGCGGGTTCCGACGGCGACGACGGCGACGCCCTGGCCGCGGCCGAGCGCCTGCCGGTGGACGACCTGGATGGCGGCACCGTTCGTCGTACGGAAGCGGCGCCCGGCGAACCGGGCGATGAGCAGCAGGAGGCCGACGACGAGGGCCAGCGATCCGAGCAGCCGGAGGAGCAGGCCGCCGATGCTCGGGTCGGCGGCGGAGAGGGCCAGCATGGCGGTCAGGCCGAAGCCGCGGCGTCGAGGATCTCGGTGACGCGCAGGCCGAAGTCCTCGTCGACGACGACGACCTCGCCGCGGGCGACGAGTCGGCCGTTGACCAGCAGGTCGGCCGGGCTGCCGGCGGCGCGGTCGAGCTCGAGGACGGCACCGGGCGTGAGCGCGAGCAGGTCGCGCACGGTCATCCGGGTGCGACCCAGCTCGACGGTCACCTCCATGTCGACGCCGTGCAGCAGCTCCAGTCCCCGCGGTACGACGGGGCTCGGCGCGGCGCCGAAGGCCGGCACGAACGGCTCGTCGACGACCGCGGATGCCGCGGTGGCCGCGGCCGCCGCGGCATCCGGGGCCTGCTGGTCGGCGGTGATCGGTTCGCGCGCGCCGGCGAGGGTCGTCGCGGGGACCAGGACCGCGCCGGCGATCCCGGTGCCGATCAGCGGCACGGTGCTGAACTCCCCGCCCAGCAGCGCGGCGACGTCGAAGTCGTCGGCCTCGAGGTCGAGGGTGCTCGCGGCGCGGGCACGGGCGCCCAGCCGGTGCGCGGCCGCGTCGAGCGCGGGCTGCACGGCGGCGGCGACGTCGAGTCCGCCGAGCGGGCTGGAGGCCAGCGCGTCGACCAGCTCGCGGCCGACGAGGACGGCGACGACGCCGGGCACGCCACCGTCGAGCTCGGCGACCGCGCCGCCGGCGAAGGCGGCGGCGACGTGCGGCGAGCCGGGCTGGACCGGCCCGAGCACCAGGGGGCTGACCGACGGCAGGACGGCGGCGGCGGCCTCGGCGACGGCTTCGGCGAGGGCCTCGGGGGTAGTGGCGGTCATGGGGTCTCCTCGGGCGTGGTGACGATGAGCGCGGCCAGGCGCTGGCCGCGGGCTCCGGGGGTGGCGTGGGCGAAGGTGGTGCCGGCGGTGGTCCCACTGGCGGGGCCGCCGCCGGCGACGCACACGTCGAGCGGCGCGGACGCCGGGTGGTCGAGGCGGACGACCGAGCCGGGCTCGAGCGCGGCGAGCACGCCGGGGTCGAGCGTGATGGGGCGGAAGCGCACCGCGACGGAGACGGGCACACGGTTGAACTGCTCGTGCAGCAGCAGCGCCGACTGCGCGCGCTGGGCGCGCTCCCGGTCGGACATCGCGCCGCTGCCCGAGGCGTTGGCCAGGTGGGGGAGCAGGCCGCTGAACGGCAGGCACACCGACATCCGGTGGGCGCGCTCGCCGATGCGCAGCTCGAGGCTGACCACGACCATCACGTCGGCGGCGGCCGCGACCTGGGCGAACTGCGGGCTGTACTCCACACCCTTGACGACCGGCTCCAGCGCGACCAGGCCCTCCAGGGAGTAGCGCATCTCGCCGAGCAGCCGCTCGACGAGACCGCTGATCACCCCGTCCTCGATCTCGGTCAGCGGCCGGTCCGGCTGCTCGTCCGAGCCGGGACCGCCGAGCATGTGGTCGAGGCAGGACATCGTCGCGAACAGCGGGATCTCCAGCACGCCGGTGCCCGGGATCGGGTCGGCCGTGAAGAGGGTCATGTACGTCGACGGGCCGAGGCTGTCGACGTACTCGGCGTAGGTGCGTTGCTCGATGCCGACCAGCGCGACCGTGCAGACCGTGCGCAGCGAGCTCGTGAAGACGGTCGTTGCCTGGCGCGCGAAGCCGTCGAAGCCCAGCTGCAGGGTGCGCTGGTGCTCACGGCTGAGCTGGATCGGCCGACGGAAGTCGTACGGCGTCGGCTCGGTCGTGCGCGCACGACGCCGGGGCCGTTGCGGGGCGAGGGTCACGACTGGCCCATCGTCGGTGCGCGGGGCGACCTGAGCGGTCGCCCCGTCACCGGACGGTCAGGGTCCCGTGGTCCCAGATGACTACGGGGGGTCCCGGGGACGGTCCCGGGTCGGACGGCTACTGGGTGACGAACTCCGTGAGGTACACGTCCATCACGTCACCGTGGTAGAGGTGGTCGAGCTCGGTCTTCAGCTCCTCCTTGAGCCGGTCGCGCTCCGCGGGCTTGTTGACCTCGCCGACCGGGAGCCCGCTGAACAGGCTGATCGCGGCGTCCAGCGCCTTGCTGCCGTCGGCCTCGTGCGCCTTGTCCGTCAGCTGGAGGGCCATGCCCAGGCGCAGGTAGTGCCCGCCGGCGAGGTTGACCTGGACCGGCTCGAGCTGGACGACCTCACCGGGCTTCGCCTTGGCCTCGGGGGTCGGCTTCAGGAAGAACCACCAGCCGGCGGCCCCCACACCGATGACGAGGACGATGATGCCGATCAGCTTGCTCTTGCCGCCGCCGGACTCGGCGGCCGGCTCGGCCGGCGCCTTGGATGCGAGGGTGGTGCTCACGGGAGCGCCTCCGTTCGGGGATCGGGACGGCCGGCCGCGTGGGCGCCGTCGGTGGTGGTCTCGTCGCCGGCGCGGTTGCCGCCGGCGAGCTCGGGCAGCTCGTTGTCGTCGAGCCCGGCCTGACGGCGCAGCTCCTCGTACGCCTCGCCCATGAGCGCCCGCGTCTCGCCGGGCGTCTGGCTCAGCACGATGACGTCGACCCGCTTGTTGATCTTCTGCGAGCCCGCGCGGGCGGGGTCGATCAGTGGCTTGGTGTGGCCGAACCCGGTGGCCCGCAGCCGCGAGGTGCGGATGCCGTGCACCTCCTCGAGGCGCCGCAGCACGTGCACCGCCCGGGCGACCGAGAGCTCCCAGTCGGTGGCGAAGTACTTCGGCTTCACCTTCTCCTGGTTGGTGTGCCCGTCGAGCTCGACCGGCTCGGTGAGCGCCGCCAGCACCGGGGCGAGGGTGTCGACCACCCTCCGTCCACGGCTGGTGAGCTCCGCGACGTTCGGCTCGAACACCACGTGCTCGGAGACCAGGCTCACCACCAGGCCGCGCTCGTCGATGGTGGCCCGTACGTCGTCGCGCAGGCCCTGCGCCCGCAGTGCCCGGTCGATCTTGCGCCAGACGTCGATCAGCCGCTCGACCTCGACCTTCGCGTCGCCGTACGCACGCTCGCGGCGCAGCCGCTCGCTCTCCTCGACCACCTGCTGCACCATGTCCCGCTGGCCCTCCGGGACCTGGGCCATGATCACCTGGTGGCTCGTCTCGCCCGGGTCGTCGACGCCCTTCGCGTTCGTCGCCGGGTTGGCGCCGTTGAGGATCGACTGCTCGCGGCCGAAGCCGACGGCGAGTCCCTGCTTGAGCTGTTCGTACTTCGTCTCGTCGACCTGGCTCATGGCGTAGAGCACGATGAACAGCGCCATCAGCACGGTGATCATGTCGGCGTACGACACCAACCAGCGCTCGTGGTTCTCGTGCTCCTCCTCGTGGCCGCCCCTCGGGCGCTTCGGTGCGTGCGACATCAGGCTGCTTCTTCGACCTGCTCGGCGGCGGGCAGCAGGGAGCGCAGCTTCTGCGCGACCACCCGCGGGTTGGCGCCCGCCTGGATCGCCGCGACACCCTCGATGACGATCTCCATCCGGGTGCACTCCAGCTCGCTGAGGCGCTTGAGGCGGGCCGCGATCGGCAGCCACATCACGTTGGCCGAGAGCACGCCCCACAGCGTGGCGAGGAAGGCCGCGGCGATCATGTGACCGAGCTCCTCGGGCTTCGACAGGTTCTCGAGCACGTGCACGAGGCTCATCACGGTGCCGACGATGCCGATCGTCGGCGCGTAGCCGCCGGCGTCGGTGAAGAACTTCGCCGCGTGCTTGTCGGTGGACCGCTTCGCGTGCAGCTCGGCCTCCAGGATGTCGCGCAGCTCCTCGGGGTCGATGCCGTCGACGGCCAAGGTGACCCCCTTGACCAGGAACGGGTCGTCGACCTCCTCGAGGCGTCCCTCCAGCGCGAGCATGCCCTCCCGGCGGGCGGCGTCGGAGAGGCCGACGATGACCGGCACCACCTCGGCCGACGTGGCGACCTTGCCGAAGAGGGCGTGCTTGACCGACGTGACGGCGTTCTTGGCGTCGGCCACCGTCCCGCCGGCGACGCTCACGAACAGGGTTCCACCGAAGACCAGCAGCATCGGGGGCAGCAGGAACAGGCTGGCCGGGCTGCCGCCCTCCAGGACGTTGGCGAGCATGATGACGCCGAGCGCGGCGCCGATGCCGACGCTGCTCGCGAGGTCCTTCATGACTGCCCTCCCTGGTGGCGGTCGCGGTGCCGGTCGGTGCTGCGGGGGTCGGTGCCGCGCGGGGCGGCGCCGCGAGGCCCGAGCGGGACGGCGGCCAGGCGCGGCTGACGCGGTGGACCGCCGACCGGCGGCAGCGTGGCCGCGTCCGGCAGGGCGGCCCGGGCCACGATGGCGGCGCGGTAGTCGACGACGGCCGCGAGCACCTCGTCCAGGGACTCCGACACGAGGTACTTCGTGCCGTCGACCAGGGTCACCACCGTGTCGGGCGTGCAGTCCACACGCTCGACGAGGTCCGCGTTCAGCAGGAACGTGGTCCCCGAGAGTCGGGTCAACGAGATCACCGCGGCACCTCCGTGTGCGTGGTTTCGAGCGGGAGCGCCGTCCGTGGCGTTCGCCGCTCCCATCGGCCGAGCCGGCGCGCCCCTTAGCGCGAACGGCTCAGCGCTTGATGTTGACGAGCTCCTCGAGCACCTGGTCGCTGGTCGTGATGACCCGCGAGCTGGCCTGGAAGCCGCGCTGCGCGAGGATCAGGTTGGTGAACTCGGCAGACAGGTCGACGTTGGACATCTCCAGCGCACCGGCCATGATCTGACCGCGCTGGCCCTCGCCCGCGACGCCGAGCTGCACGGGGCCGGAGTTCGCGGACTCGCGGAAGGCCGTGTCGCCGATCTTCTCCAGGCCCATGGGGTTGGTGAAGTCCGCGACGGCGAGCTGGCAGATGTCGCGCTGCACGCCGTCGGAGAAGACACCACGGACCTTGCCGTCGGCCGCGATCGAGTACGACGTCAGCTCGACGCCCGGCGGCAGGGAGCCGCTGATCATGTTGAGGTCGACGTCCACCGGCGCGCCGGTCGGCAGACCGGCGCCGTCGAGGGCGTAGCCCTGGACCCGCATGCCGTTGGGTGCCACCAGCACGCCGGTCTGGTCGAAGGTGAACGCGCCGGCGCGGGAGTAGACGTTCTCGGCGCCGTCACGCAGCACGAAGAAGCCGTCGCCCTGCAGCATGATGTCGGTCGGCCGGCCGGTGAGCTGCGCGGAGCCCTGACCGAAGTTGGTCGACGTGGCGGCCAGCTGGACGCCGAGACCGATCTGGATCGGGTTGGTGCCGCCGCGCTCGGCGTTGCCGCCCGACGCTGCGGTCAGCATCTGGCTGAGCGTGTCGGAGAAGACGGTCGTGCTCGCCTTGAACCCGGTGGTGTTGGCGTTGGCGATGTTGTTGCCGGTGACGTCGAGCATGGTCTGGTTGACGCGGAGGCCGGAGATGCCGGCGAAGAGCGAACGAAGCATGGAGTTTCTCCTTCTGGTGCTGCTGGTTCAGGCGGTGGTGGACGGGGTGCCGCTGGGCGGCACGTAGGTGCCACCACTGCTGGTGGTGGGCGCCTTGATCGTGGGTGCGTCGCCGACGCTGATCACGTCGGTGATGGCGACCTGCTGGCCGTCGACGCTGAGGACGGGGCCGGTTGCCAGGTAGGTCGTGCCCTGCACGGTCCCGCTCTGCTCGGCGCCGGTGTCGTCGTACCAGCGCACGGTCTGGCCGATCAGCGAGCTCGCGCCGAACGCCAGCTGCGTGCTCAGCAGCATCGCGGTCTGGTCGGCGACGTCCTGCATCTTCTCCAGCGCAGTGAACTGTGCGGTCTGCGCGAGGAACTGCGAGGAGTCGGTGGGGTTGAGCGGGTCCTGGTACTTCATCTGGGCGACCATCAGCTCCAGGAACATGTCCTTGTCGTCACTCGACGAGGCGGACGTGGTCCCTCCGGTGCTGGCCGCGCCGGTGACGCCGTAGCTGACGCCCTCGGTGGATCCGATCGACATGGTGCCTCCTGCTGGTGGTCAGACGGTGGTCAGACGGTGCGGTCGAGGCGACCGGCGACCGGGATGGGTGCGATGGGGTACGACGCCTGCTGCGGCGGTTGCCGCCGGGGCTGCTCGCGGGGCTGCTCGCGCGCGGCCTGCCCGTCCTGCCGGTCCTGGCGGGCCTGGGTCTCGGAGCGGCCGTGGGCGTCGGGGCCCGTCTGCAGCCCGCTCGGGGTGCTGGCTGCTGCCGGGGCGGGCGGGAGGAGCGAGGCGAAGGGGTCGCGGACCGTGACCCGCGCCTCGGCGCCGGTGCGTTCGAGGATCCGCTGCAGCTCGGGGGCCTCGCCGGCCAGCGCACGGTGCACGGCGGCGCCGTCGGCCCCCTCCGCGCCCGCGAGCCGGACGTGCACGGCCCCGTCCCGCACGACCAGCGTCACCCGCACCTCCCCGAGCTGCTCGGGCTGCAGGGTCAGCGTGATCCGGTGGGTCCCGTTGGCCGGTCCCGTGGTCCCGGGGGTCGGCGCGGTCACCGTGCTCACGAAGCGGGTCACCTCCGGGAACACCTGCTGCACCACGGCCTTCGTCACCGCCCCCGCCGAGATGGGCGTTCCGTTCGCCGAGTTGGCGGTTTCGACGGTCGAGTCGGGCGTTCCGCTCGCCGAGTTGGCGGTTGCGACGGCCGAGTCGTCGTTTCCGCTGACCGGGGCCGCTTCGGTGGCCGTCGTGGTGAGCCCCGAGAGGGCAGCGCCGCCGGCCGGGGCATCCGCCGCGTTCGTCGTACGACGGAAGGCGGGTGCGCCCTCTGTGGTGCTCCCCGCGGAGGCGATCGGGAGCCCGGTCTGTGCCGCAACCCCCAGCTCGACGGAAGGAACCCCCAGGTCGGCGAGCGGAACGCCCAACTCGGCGGACGGAACGCCCAACTCGGCGGACGGAATGCCCAAGTCGGCGAGCGGAACGCCCAACTCGGCGGACGGAACGTCCAAGTCGGCGGGGGGCACGGGAGTCGCGGCCGTCGGGACAGGACTGGTCCCGGCCGGCGGGACGACCAGCGACCCGGCCAGGGCGGCGGCGAGGGCGTCGCCGAAACCGGATCCGCCGGAGCCGCCGGATCCGGTGTCGCCGGGGGCACCGTCGGGCGTCGTGGCGCCGTCGGGGGTCGCGGGCACCGGGAGTCCCGGCAGGAAGGGTGCGATGCTCACAACCTCAGCTCCTCACCATGGCCATGATGTTGCGGACGTAGTTCTGGGTCTCCCGGTAGGGCGGGATCCCGTCGTAGCGGGCGACCGCCCCCGGTCCGGCGTTGTAGGCCGCCAGCGCGAGCTCGGTCGTGCCGAACTTGTCGAGCAGTGAGCGCAGCAGGCGGGCGGCGCCGTCGATGGCCTGGGCCGGGTCGAAGGAGTTCTGGACGCCGAGACCGCGGGCCGTGGCGGGCATCAGCTGCATCAGGCCCTGCGCCCCGGCGGGGCTCACCGCGCGCGGGTTGAAGCCGGACTCCTGCTTGGCGACGGCAGCGAGCAGCTCGCCCGGCACCCCGGTGCGGGCCGCGGCGCCGTTGATCAGGTCGGCGTACGGCGTCGAGGCGGGGACGCGGGCGGAGAGACCGGCGGTCGCGGCGGCGCCGCCCGACGCGGGCGCCGCGGCCGGGGTGTCGATGATCCGGCGGATCATGTCCGGCTCGGACGGTACGTCGATGATCCGCACGTCGAGGCCGGTACGCGGCGCCTCGATCATCTTGCCGCCGCCGATGTAGATCGCGATGTGGTCGGCGCCGTTGTTGCGGCTGGAGTTGTCCCACGCGATGAGGTCGCCGGGCCGGGCCTCGGCGAGGCTCGCCACGGCGGTGCCCTGGCGCGCCTGGTCGGCGGAGACCCGCGGCAGGTCGTAGCCGAGCGACTTGTAGACCTGCTGCACGAGGCCGGAGCAGTCGACGCCCTTCTCCTTGCTGGTGCCGCCCCAGACGTAGGGGAGGCCGAGGTACTCCTTCGCCTCCTCGACGACGTCCTGACCGCTGACGCCGTTGGCGTCGGGGGCGCCGGGGGCGCCGGCGGCCGATGCGAGCTGGGTGGCGAACTCCCCGGAGACGCCCTGGGTGCCGGAGGCCGACGAGGTGTTCGCGAATCGTGCCAGCTGCATCTGGATCGAGGCGATCCGGGCGGTGACGTGGTCGATGCTCATCGCTTCCCCTCTCGTGCCCATGCCTGCGCGGCCAGGTCGTCGGCGTCGCGGGCCTCGCGCCGCTCCCGTTCCGTACGACGCCCGGCGGCCCTGCGCTCGAGCAGCAGCTCGACCGCGGCGAGACGGGCGCGGTCGGCGCCCCAGCGCGCCCGTGCCTCGTCCGCGACGACCTCGGTGGTGGCGAGGGTGGTCCGGGTCTCGCCGACGAGGACACCGACGTTGGCGAGAGCGGTCCGCTGCGCGAGCAGCGCACCGGGTGAGCAGACCGGCTCGACGCCGGCCGACGCGAGCGCCCCGGTCAGCGAGGTGAGCCGGCTGGTCAGCGCCGCCTGCTCGACCAGCACCTGCTGGAGGCCGATCCGGCTGTCGGTCTCGCGGACCTCGCGGACGCGCGCGACCGCGGCGAGCCCCCGGTCGTCGGCGTGGACGGCGCGACTCATGGCGCCACCAGTCCCGCGAGGCGGTCCCACGTCTCCGTGACCGGGGTGAGCTCGTCCATGCCCTGCTGCAGGAACGCCTCGATCCGGGGCAGCCGTGCGAGGGCCGCGTCGGCGTTCTCGTCCGCGCCGGCGACGTAGGCGCCGATCTCGACGAGCTCCTTGACCGAGCGGTGGGCGGCGAGCATCCGCCGCAGCCGGGTGGCGTCGGCCTGCTGGTCGAGCGTGGTGACGGCGCGATGGACACGCGAGATCGACTCGAGCACGTCGATCGCCGGGAAGTGACCGGCGGTCGCGAGCTCACGGCTGAGGACGACGTGGCCGTCGAGGATCGAGCGGGCGGTGTCGCCGACCGGGTCCTGGAGGTCGTCGCCCTCGACGAGGACGGTGTAGAGGCCGGTGATCGACCCGGCGGCCGAGGTGCCGGCGCGCTCGAGGAGGCGGGGGAGGAGGCCGAAGACGCTGGGCGGGTAGCCGCGGGTCGCGGGCGGCTCGCCGGCGGACAGGCCGATCTCCCGCTGCGCCATCGCCACGCGGGTCAGTGAGTCCATCATCAGCAGCACGTCGCGGCCGCTGTCGCGGAACCACTCCGCGATCCGGGTGGCGGTGAAGGCGGCGCGCAGTCGCTCGACGGCGGGGGCGTCGGAGGTCGCGACCACGACCACCGACCGGGCCAGGCCCTCCGGGCCGAGGTCGCCGTCGATGAACTCGCGCACCTCGCGGCCGCGCTCGCCCACCAGTGCGATCACGTTGACCTGCGCGTCGGTGCCGCGGGCGATCATCGACAGCAGCGACGACTTGCCCACGCCGGAGCCGGCCATGATGCCGAGCCGCTGGCCGCGGCCGGCGGGCACGAGGGCATCGAGGGCGCGGACGCCGAGGCCGAGCGGCTGGGTGATCCGCGGCCGGGACAGTGCGTCCGGCGCGGCGTTGTCGGTGGAGACGGACGCGAGCCCGGGCAGGTCCGCGAGGGCGGGGCCGCCGTCCACGGGGCGACCGAGTCCGTCGAGCACCCGGCCGCGGAGCGCGTCGCCCACGAGGATCCGCAGGGGGCCGCCCGTCGCACGGACGTGGTCGCCCACGCGGACACCGGTCGTCGTACCGAGGGGCAGGCAGACGGCCGCACCGTCGCGCAGCGCGGCGACCTCGGCGAGCAGCGGTCCGCCGGCCGTGCGCACCTCGACCAGGTCGCCGGCGGCCGACGCCAGTCCGCGCACCTCGAGGTGCAGGCCGACGAGCTCGGTGACCGTTCCGAGCCGCAGCGGCTGCGCGGCTGCGGTGGCGCGGTCGAGCAGCGCGGGGGAGAGCCTCACGTGAGGACCTCCCGCACGCGGGCCATCGCCTCGTCGACGCGCAGGTCGGTGACCGAGCCGTCCGGTGCTTCGACCAGCGCGTCGGCCCGGCCGAGCGAGGGGTCGGCGACGACCTCGAGGCCCCGGTCGGCGAGGTCCTGCACGGCACCGTTCGCCACGAGCGAGGGGTGCAGGCGCACCCGGCCGACGGGCACGGCCGGCAGCACCTGGAGCACGCGTACGACGACGTCCGCCGCCGTCGCGGACGCGACCCGGGCACCGAGGACCTCCGTGGTCAGCGCGAGGGCCAGGTCACACGCCTGCTCCTCGATCGCCGCGGCCAGGTCGCCGAGCAGCCCCCTGACCTGCTCGGCGGCCCGGCCCAGCGCGTCGACGGCCGCGCGGTGCTCGGCCTCCCGACGCTCCTCCGCCGCGGCGTGGTGAGCCGCGCGGGTGACCTCCTCCGCGGCCGCCTGCTCGGCGGCCGCCCGGCGTCCCTCGGCCCAGCCGACGGCGTACCCCTGCGCTCGCGCGGCCTCCTGCGCCTTGGTGGCGAGGCCGTCCAGCATGTGCTCGGTGACGGCGTCGCCGAGGACGGCGGAGCCGCCGAGGCGGGTCCAGTTCCCGACCCGCAGCTCGGGGTGCGTGATGTCAGCTGATGAACTCATCGTCACTCCCTCGGCGGACCATGATCTGGCCCTGCTCCTCGAGCTGGCGGATGGTCCGGATGACGCCCTGCTGGGCCTCCTCCACCTGGGCGAGGCGGACGGCGCCGAGCATCTCGACCTCGTCGAGCAGGTTCTCCGCGGCGCGCTCCGACAGGTTCGAGGTGATCTTGGTGCGGACCGACTCGCTGACGCCCTTGAGCGCGAGCGCGAGGTCGGCGGTGTCGACCTGGCGCAGCACCTGCTGCACCGAGCGGTCGTCGAGGCCGACGATGTCCTCGAACATGAACATCCGGCTCTTGACCTCGTCGGCGAGCGACGGGTCGAGGCCCTCGAGGCCCTCCACGATCTGGCGCTCGGTCGGACGGTCGGAGCGGTTGATGATGTTGACGAGCGGGTCGACGCCGCCGACGCGGGAGACCTCGGCCGGCTGCAGCATCGACGACAGCTTCCGCTCCAGGATCGACTCGACCGTCCGGATGATCTCCGGCGAGGTCCGGTCCATCACGGCGATCCGGTGTGCGACGACGGCCTGCTGGTGGGCGGGCAGCCCGCTCAGCAGCAGCGACGCCTTGTCGGGCGCCATGTGGGCGAGCACCAGCGCGATCACCTGCGGGTGCTCGTCGGCGATGAATCCCCGCAGCTGCGCGGGATCCGCGCGGTGCAGGAACTGGAAGGGCATCTGGACGGCGGCGGCGTGCAGCCGCTCCATGATCTCCTTCGCGCGCTCCGGGCCGAGCGACTGCTCGAGCAGCTGCTGGGCGAACCCGAAGCCACCCTGGGTCACGTGCGCGTGCGCCGTGGCGAGGTCGTGGAACTCGGTCAGCACCTGGCTGGTCTCGTCAGCGGTGACCGCGTCGAGGCGGGCGATCTCTGCCGAGATCGCCTCGACCTCGGCGTCCGAGAGGTGCGACATCACCTGCGCGGCGCGGTCCTTGCCGAGCTGGATGAGCAGCACGGCGGCCTTGCGGACGCCCATCTGCAGCATCGCGGAGCCGCTTCCTGCGGCGAGCATGGCAGTCATCGGTCAGTCACTTCCGGGGCTCCACGAGCCAGCCTCGCAACAGGGCGGCGACGTCATCGGGCTGCTTCTCGACGAGGGCGATGAGCTCGTCACGCATCGAGTCCTCCTCGTCGTTCTCCGCGGCCTCGAGCGCGGCGAGCGCCGGGCTCTCGATCACCGGGGCACGGTTGGCCGCGTCGAGGCGGAGCTGCTCGACGACGTACGACGTCGCCTCGTCGCGCGCCTTCGAGCGTCGCCGGGCCTGCCACCAGGCCATGAGCGCGACCAGCATGACGCCGCCGCCGATGGCGAGGTTGCGGATCATCGCGTTCTTGCGCTCGGCCGCGTCGGCGGCCTTGGCCGCCGCGATCTCGGCGGCGTTGGCCTCCGCGACCGACTTGTCGAACGGCATGAGCGCGACCTCGATGGTGTCGCCGCGCTCGGGGTCGATGCCGGCGGCGCTGGCGATCTGGTCCTTGATCACCTCGGGCTGGATGTCGGCCGCGGCGGTGGTGTCGAGGGTGACGGCGATGTGGAGCGACTTCACGCCGCCCGGCGCCGACTCGCGGCGCTCGACGACCTCGTCGAGGGCGTTGTCCCGCGTCTCGGAGGTGTTCTCGTAGGTGCCGTCGCCGTTGGTGGCCGCGCCCGGGTCCATCTGGCCGTCGGGTCCGACGACGCCGCCGGCGCCGTCGGTCCCACCGGTCGTGCCGGAGTACTTCTCCGACGTCCTCGACTGCGAGATCGGCGGGTTCTTCTTCTCGTTGCTGTAGGTGCGGCTGTTGGTGACCGACTTGTCGAGGTCGAGGTCGGCGGTCACGGTCGCGGTGGAGTTGCCCGGGCCGACCCAGGTGTCGAGCGCGTCCTGGATCTTGCCCTTCATCGAGCTCTCGAAGGCCGCGACCTGCTTGGTCCGCGCGGACGCGGCGCCGGAGCCCGATGCGGAGTCCGCGCCGTCGGCGGTGAGCAGCCGGCCGCTCGTGTCGGAGATCGTGACGTTCTTCGGCTCGAGGCCGTCGACGCTGCGGGCGACCAGGCTGACCATCGACTGCACCTGCTCCTCGTCGAGCTCGGTGCCGGGGTTGGTGTCGACCAGGACGGACGCGGTCGTCGGCTTCTGCTCGTCGCTGAAGACCTTCTCCTCCGGCATCGCGAAGTGGACGATCGCGGTGTCGACCCCGTCCATCGCCTCGAGGGTCATCGCGACCTCGCCCTCCATGGCGCGCTTGAAGTTGGTGCTCTCCTGGGACTCGGAGGTGGAGAGGCTCTGGTCCTCGAGGACGCTGTAGCCACCGGTGCCGGAGCTGCCCGGGAGGCCCTTGCCCTGCAGCTTCACCCGCGTCGAGTAGACGTCGTTGCGCGGCACCATGATCGTGTTGCCGCCGTCGGTGAGCTCGTAGGAGACCCCCTCGGCCGTCAGCTCGTCGACGATGGCGGCCGCGTCCTCGCCCGACAGGTTGGAGTAGAGCGGCGCGTAGCTGGGCGTGGACACCCAGCGGAAGACCAGGAACGCGGCGAGGAGCAGGGCCGCCGTACCGATGACGGCGACGACCTTCTGACCGACGGTGAAGGCCGCGAAGGTGTCGCGGAAGCGCACGAGCGCGCTGTTGAGTCGTTGCTGCATCGTCGACCTCAGACCTGCATCCGCATGATCTCGTTGAACGCCTCGACTGCCTTGTTGCGCAGCGCGACGGTCAGCTGGCTGGCGACCGACGCCTCACTGGCGGCGATCGTGTAGTCGTGGATGTTCTCGAGCTTGCCGGTGGCCGCCTGCACGGCGAGGCCGTCGGCCTTGTCGGTCAGGCCCTCGAGCCGGTCGAGGCCGTCGAGCACCATCGAGCCGAACTCGGTGTCGGTGCCGGGCGTCGCCTGCACCTGCGTGCTCGGCGTGATCGAGAGCGCGGGGTTGACCGCGGCGGACCCGGACAGGGTCGGGAACTGGAGCGGCGAGATGTCCATCAGCGGTTGCCGATCTGGAGCGCCGCCGTGTAGGTGTCCTGGGCGGTCTTGGTGACCTGCACCGAGGCCTGGTAGCCGCGCTGCGCCATGACCAGCTCGCTCATCTGCGCCGACATGTCGACGTCGGGCATCCGGACGTAGCCGTCCTCGTCGGCGAGCGGGTGGTTCGGCGAGTGGACGACCCGGCCCTCGGCGCTCGACTGGGCGAAGCCCTCGACGTCGACGCCGCCGTCCTGGCGCGGGTCGAAGACGACGTACGTCGCACGGAAGGCCTCGTCGTCGGTCGAGCGGACCGTGTTGACGTTGGCGATGTTGCCGGCGAGCGCGTCCAGCCAGACCTGGTGGGCGCCCAGCGAGGTGTTCGCGATCCGCAGGGACTCGAAGGCGCCCATCAGAACGCACTGCCCATCGTGCCGAGCCGCGAGCCGCGGTCGCTGATCGCGCGTCCCATGATCTGGTACTGGTACTGGGTCTGGATCGCCGCGATCGACTCCTTGCGGAGGTCGACGTTGTTGTCGTTGGCACCGACCGGCGTCTGCGTGGCGTCCACCGTCACACCGACCGCTCCGGGGCCCGAGGTGGCCGCGCTGCCGCGCTCGATCGCGCGCTCCAGGGCGGACTCGAACTCGACGGCCCGGGCCCGGAAGCCGGGGGTGTCGACGTTGGCGATGTTGTCCGCGATCACGTTCTGCCGCGTGGACAGTCCGTTGATCGCCGTGTGCAACACGAACCCGACGGCGTCGGACGCTGCGAAGGACACGAGCGGATCTCCTCGGAAGGCACCGGACCCAAGGGTCGGTGCAGCATCGGTGCCGATCCGTCGGCGGGGGTGAGCAATCCGTCGCTCAGTGCCCCCGATCGGTCCCCGCCCGGCGGACCTGAGGCCGAGGCGGTGGGACTTGGTCCCGACTAGTCCGTCCGATCGTCTGGCTGAGCGCTGGGGTGCGGCAAAAAGACGTCATGCGGACCGGTCGCCGGAACGACCGATCCGCATGACGTCGGCGTCACGCGCCGCCCTACAGCAGTACGACGGACAGCGCACCGTCCCCGTAGCCGGCGATCGACACGGCGAGGTCCTCCCGCCGCCCCAGGGTCAGCGCGCTGATCCGCAGCTGCGGGTCCAGCGGCGGCCCGGCGGGGTGGAGGGCGTGCAGCTTCAGGTGGTCGGCACCGGGCACGTTGAACATCGACGCGGCGATGTTGAGCACTTCGTAGAGGTTCTCGGCGAGCGTGTCGGTCAGCTTGCCGTCCTCGATCGCCGCCTCGGCGCCGCCGACCGGCACCAGGCCGATCGCCGCGCCGGCGTGCGCGGAGAAGGCGAGGTCGCAGGCGATCAGCGCGCAGATCCGGAGCTGGTCGTCGACGTACACGGCGATCGACGCGGCCGTGTCGGGACCGGGTGCGAACGGCGTCGTGGGCGACAGCGTGACGTCCCGGCCGAGGAGGTCGGCGAGCAGGTCGCGCAGCTGCTTGGGCTGGGGGAGGTGGACGACCATCGGGACCGCCTCAGAGGACACTGCGGAGGGCGTCGTCGAACGCCTCCGGGGTGAACGGCTTGGCGATGAGGAAGGCGGCGCCGGCCGACGCGGCGCGCTGCCGCATCTCCTCCGAGCCCTCCGAGGTGACGAAGCCGAAGGCGACCTCGGAGCCGGAGGCGCGCAGCGCGGTGAGGCAGTCGATGCCGTTCATCTCGGGCATGTTCCAGTCCGAGAGGACCAGGTCGGGCGCCTCGGAGCGCACCATCTCGAGCGCCTCGCGGCCGTTCTCGGCCTCCACGATGTCGTGCCCGCCGTGTCCCGCCTGGCGCAGGGTGCGGATCACGATCTGCCGCATCACGCGGCTGTCGTCGGCGATCAGGATCTTCATCAGGACCTCACTGGCTCCGTTGTTCTACTTCGGGACGGTTCGGGGACGCTTCAGGACGGGACGTGGATGCAGATGCGGACGGGTCCGCCGCGCCAGGCGAGGTCGAGGCGGCACACCTCGACGACGTCGCTGGCGAAGGCGGCACGACCGGCGGCGACGGAGGGGAGGGACAGCACGCTCGGGCCCGGCATCAGGCTCTTGACGTTGCCGCCGACCATGTTGACCAGCTCGCCGACCGCGTCGGCGATGTCGCCGTCGGCGACCGGATCGCCCTCGGGGATCGCGAGCATCCGGGCGCTGAGCCGCTCGGCCACGGCCTCGTCGAGCTCGATGGTCACGACCCCGTGCCAGCCGCCGCTCACGGTGACGGTGGAGGACCACACGCCGGTCGCGTCGAAGGGCGTCCCGGGCGGCACCATCCGGGGGACGAGGACCTCGTCCTCACCGACCAGGGCGAGCCACACGTCCTCGGTGACGGCCTGCAGGTCGTCGACGGTCGGCGCGTCGGCCTCGTCGCGGGAGGCCTCGAAGAAGGTCAGCACGTTCATGCCCACGCCCCCTGCTCCGTGTCGGCCGGGAGGAGGCCGAGCAGCGAGAGCTTCTCGACGATCGCGTCCGGGGTGAACGGCTTGATGACGTACTCGTGGGCGCCGGCGGCCAGCGCGCGCACGATGTTGCGCTGCTCGCTCTCGGTCGTGACCATCATCAACGTCACGTCCCGCCACTCCGGGTTCGCGCGCACCTGGGTGATGAACGTGTAGCCGTCCATCACCGGCATGTTCCAGTCGACCAGGCAGACGTCGGGCACGACGCCCGCGTTCATCTGGTCGAGGGCGGCCTGGCCGTGCTCGGCCTCGGTCGTCTCGAAGTCGAGCCCGCTGACGATGCGGCGCAGGATGCTGCGCATCGCCCGGGAGTCGTCGATGATCATGGCTCGCACGATCAGGCTCCTGTCCTGGAGAGGGTCATGGCGGATGCCCGGCGGTAGGCAGGCACGCGCCCGATCTGGTCCCGACGCCACGAGGCGGTGAGGTCGGCCGGCATGTCGAGGGTGGTCTCGGAGGACCCGAGCAGCAGGTAGCCGTCGGGGGTGAGCATCGGCAGCATCCGGCGCAGGATGTCGGCCTTCGTCTCGGCGTCGAAGTAGATGAGCACGTTGCGCAGCCAGATCACGTCGAAGGTGCCGAGCATGGGGAAGGGCGCGGCCAGGTTGAGGTGCTTCACGCTCACCCGCTCACGGAGCCGTTCCGCGATCTCCCAGTCGCGACCGACCCGCGTGAAGTAGCGGACCAGGCTGGTTGCCGGCAGGCCGCGGTTGACCTCGACCTGGCTGTAGCGTCCGGCTCGCACCCGGTCGAGCATCTGGGTCGAGATGTCGGTGCAGACGATCTCGTACTCCCAGCCGGCCGGCAGGTGCTGGTCGAGCAGCATCGCGATCGAGTAGGCCTCCTGCCCACTGGAGCACGCCGCGCTCCAGATCCGCAGGCGGCGGGTCGTCGCCCGTTCCTCGATGAGCGCGGGGAGCATGGCGTCCGTGAACGCCTGGTAGGGCGTGTGGTCGCGGAACCAGCTGGTCTCGTTGATGGTGAGCGCGTCGATCACCTTGCGCCGTTCGTCGGCGTCGAAGGCCAGCCGCGCGACGTACTCCTCGAGCCCGAGTCCCTTGGCGTTCGCCAGCGGGGTGAGACGTGCTTCGACGAGGTACTCCTTGCCCTCGTCGTACACCATCGACGTCTCGCGGCGAACCAGCGCCGAGACGGACGCGAAGGCGGAAGGGGCAGTCATGACCGCCCATTCGGCGCGGGGTCGGGCTTCCTGAGCGCTCATGCGAGGGAACTGCGGGCCGATGGGTGCCCCGTGACCAGGATCAGGGTGCTCGTCGTCGACGACTCGGCGTTGGTACGACGCCTCGTGACCACCGCGCTGGGCAGCGCCACCGACATCGAGGTGGTCGGCCTGGCCCGCGACGGCCTCGAGGCGGTCCGGATGGTCGACGAGCTCCGCCCCGACGTGGTCACCCTCGACATCGAGATGCCGAACCTCGACGGCCTCGGCGCGCTCACCAGGATCCGCGAGAAGCACGCCCGGCTTCCGGTGATCATGTTCTCCACCCTGACCGAGCGGGGTGCGACCGCGACCCTCGACGCCCTGTCCCGCGGGGCGAGCGACTACGTGACGAAGCCGAGCAACACCGGGCAGATCGCCGACGGCATCGCGGCCGTGCGCGACCAGCTGGTGCCGCGGATCCGTGCCCTGGCCGGGCTGCGCAAGCTGACCCCCGGTGCCGGCGGCCCGATCGTGCGCCGTGAGCGCGTGGCGCCGGCACCGAAGACCGTGAGCGCCCTGCTCGTCGGCTGCTCCACCGGCGGACCCGACGCGCTGGCCCGGTTCCTGCCGCGGCTGCCCGCCGACCTCGGCATCCCGGTGCTCGTCGTGCAGCACATGCCGCCCGTCTTCACCGCGATGCTCGCGCAGCGCCTCGACAAGGTCTCGGCGCTCGAGGTCCGCGAGGCGGCCGACGGGGACGAGGTGCTGCCCGGCCGGGTGCTGCTCGCCCCCGGTGACTTCCACCTGCGGGTCCAGCGCCGCGGCACCGGTGTCCGCGCCGTCCTCGACCAGGGCCCGCAGGAGAACTTCTGCCGCCCGGCCGTCGACGTGCTCTTCCGCTCCGCGCTCGACGTGTACGGCGGCAGTGCGCTGGCCACCGTGCTGACCGGCATGGGCCAGGACGGGCTCGCCGGGGCCCGGCAGCTGGCGGCCGCCGGCGCCCGGATCCTCGTCCAGGACGAGGACTCCTCGGTGGTGTGGGGGATGCCGGGTGCGGTCGCGGGAGCCGGGCTCGCCGACGACGTACTTCCGCTGGAGGAGCTGGCAGACCGGGTGGTCGGCGCCGTGCGCCGCTCGCACGCCGCCTGAGCGCGACCAGCGGGCACACGCACGAGGCCCCGGAACCGTCTTGGGGGGCGGTTCCGGGGCCTCGTCGTGTCCGGACGTCAGGCGGTGATGTCGAGGTAGACCGGGTGGGCGGGGGTGCTGGTCGCGTCCGCCACCCGGTCCGCCACCTTCCGCTGGTGGTTGTTGTCCGAGAGCAGCGCGGGGATGGCTGCCATCAGCCGCTGCTGGCGGGCGAGCAGCTGGCGGGCCCGCGGCACGAACTCGTCGGGGATCGGGCCCAGGTCGGTCGGCGGCGCCCAGGCCGGCTCGTCAGGAGCAGCGTGGCCGCGGATCATCTGCTCGGCGCGGTCGGCGTGGGCCTCCAGCCGGTCGAGGGCCTCGCGCCACGTCACGGGTCGCCGCGGCTGCTCGGGCAGTCCGGGCGCAGGGAGGGCGGTCACTGGATCGCCGCCGCCATCGCGGCCTCGCGCCAGGTGTCGCACAGCTGGCGGGCGAGGCCGAGGGCTTCCCCGGTCTTCACCGGGTCGCGCTTCACGTTGGCCTGGACGAGGCAACCCCGCAGGTACTGGTAGAGCGACAGCAGCTGCCGGCCGGCGGGCATCCGGTCGACGTCGAGGCTGGACTCGAGCTCGACGACGATGTCCTGCGCGTGCAGGAGGTGGTGGTGAGCGGCCTGCCAGTCGCTCGACTGCTGGGCCGCGAGCGCGCGCTCGCCGTCCAGGACGAGGCGCTCGACCAGCATCACCAGCAGGCGGGCCGGGGAGGCCGTGGCGACGGCGTTCTCGCGGTAGGCACTATGGGCGCTGTGCACCGATCGGGTGGCGTACATGGGTCGGTCCTCACTGGGTGGATGCGGACAGCGCGTCGAGCTGGCTGGTGAGCCACGCGGACTGGCTGTTGAGCTGGGACAGGGCGGTCTCGAGGGCGGTGTACTGCCGCTCGAGGGTCTGGCGCCGCAGCTCGAGCCGGTCGTCCCACCGCTCGATGCTCGCGTTGAGCCTGGTGATCGTGGAGGTGTGGCTGGTGATCGCGTTGGTCACCGAGCCGTCGTACTTGTCGCTCGCGGCCTCGGCGACTGCCTGCACCCGCGCGGCGAAGCCGGTCGGGCCGGTGAAGGCCGCAGCCGTGGCGGTGGGGTCGGCGGCGTACGACTCGGCGAACTTGTCGGCGTCGAAGGTGACCTTGCCGTAGCGGTCCACCTGGATGCCGAACTTCGCCATCGAGGTGCCGTCGGGCGGGTAGATCGCGTCCTGGAGCGCGCCGGCGACGCGACGCAGGGTGCTGTCGCCGGCGAGGGCGCCCCTCGCGTCGGTGTTGTTGGAGGTCAGCGTGCCGACCTGGGTGAGGATCGCGTTGAGCTGGTCGACGAAGCCCTTGACGGAGGCCGACTGGCCCGCGGCGTCGCGGGCGACGGTCACGTCGGCGGTCCCGGTGGCGCTCGCGCCGAGCGTGATCGTCACCCCCGGTACGACGTCGGCGAAGGTGTTGCTCGTCGAGGTGGCGGTGATCCCGCCGATGTCGATGCTGGCGTCGCGGCCGGCACGGACGGTGCTGCCGCCGAGCAGCGCGGCGCCGGTGCTGTCGGTGAGCTCGAAGTCCTGCGTCGCGCCGGTGGCGGTGGACTCGACGAGCAGGCGGTACTGGTCGATGCCGCCGCTGCTCCCGGTGCGCACGAGCGTCGCGCGGACGCCCGCGTCGGCGGCGTTGATCGCCGTGGCGAGCTCCTCGAGCGTGCCGTTGGCGGTGTCGACCTGGAGGTCGGCCTCGCCCGAGCGCTTGAGCACGACGCTCGTCGTCGCGCCGGTGACCACGTCGGTCCTCGCGTGGGCATCGGTGAACGCGACCTGGTGGGTCAGGGCCGTCTGCCCGACCGTGACGGTGAACGCACCGGGCGTCGCGGCCGAGGTCGCGGTGATGCCGACGCCGGTGTTGCTCGACGTCGCCTTGAGCGTGGACCAGGTGCCCGTCGTCGGGACCGCCATGTCCTTGGCTGCGGTCGCGAGCGCCTGGAGCGCGGTGTTCAGCTTCTGGAGCGCGGTGACCTTGCCCTGCTCGGTCGTGACCTGCGACTTCAGCTTCGTCTGCGAGGCGGCCTCGAGCGTCATCAGCTGGTTGATGATGCTCGCGGTGTCGAGACCGCTGGCGAGTCCGCCGATGCTGCTCGTGCCGGCCATGGGGTCCTCCTGGGTGGCGGGTGGGGGAGCGCGTGCGGGAGCTGGGTCGTCCAGACAATGGCAAGTGCCGGTGGGGCCGGTCGGCCCCACCGGCACTTGTGGGTTCAGCTGGTGGTGCGGATCAGCCGCGGAGCAGCTGGAGCACGCCGTTCGGGGCCGAGTTGGCCTGGGCGAGCATGGCCGTACCGGCCTGGGAGAGGATCTGCGAGCGGGTGAGGCTCATCATCTCCTGGGCCATGTCGGTGTCGCGGATCCGCGACTCGGACGCCGACAGGTTCTCGATCGCGACGTTGACGTTGTTGATCGTGTGCTCGAACCGGTTCTGCACCGCACCGAGCTCGGCACGCTGGGTGGAGACCTCGGTGATCGCGGCCTGCAGCGTGTTGCTGTCGGTGATGGCGACGGCGGCCATGGCGGCACCGGCGGTGAAGTCGGCCAGCGCCGTGGCGGCGATGTCGATGGTGTCCGCGTTGTCGTAGCCGACCTGGAAGGTGAGCGCGGCGCCACCGAAGAGGTCCACACCGTTGAACTTGGTGTTGTCCTTGATCCGGGTGATCTCGGTGTTGAGGGCGTCGAACTCCGCCTGCAGCGCCGCCTGCGAGTCGGCGTTCTGCGTGCCGTTGTTGTACTGCACCGAGAGGTCGTTCATGCGCTGCAGCATGGAGTGGACCTCGGTGAGCGCACCTTCAGCGGTCTGTGCGACCGAGACGCCGTCCTGGGCGTTGCGGACCGCGACCTTCAGGCCGCCGACCTGCGAGCGCAGGCCCTCGGAGATGGCCAGACCGGCGGCGTCGTCGGCGGCCCGGTTGATCCGGAAGCCCGACGACAGCTTCTCCATCGACTTCGAGAGCTGGCTCTGCGTCACCGACAGGTTGCGGTACGAGTTGGTCGCCTCGATGTTCTGGTTGATGCGAAGACCCATGATGTTTCCCTCCTGGAATCATGAACTGTTTGGTTCTCGGGTGACCGTCCGTGGTCTCCCGTCGGGGTGGTGATCGGTACGCCGACCCCGGGCTTGAGAGGTTTTCCGCAGAAACCGGTGCGGATCACCCGACGGCGTCGAGCGGCGTGACGACACCGCGGCGCACACCGTCCGCGTGCCGGGCCGCGACGGCCGCGAAGTACGACTCACGCCGCCGCTGCGCCACCCCGCCGGCCTTGCCGACGGGCTTGAGCAGCGCCGGCTCGAGCGCGTGGTTGAGCGCGTCGCGCAGCAGGGTGAGTGCCTCCGCGCGCATCTGCGAGATGCGGGAGTCGGTGACGCCGAGCTCGGCGGCGATGTCGGCCATCGGCCGCTCGGCGAAGAAGTAGTCCTGGACGACGATGCGCAGCCGCTCGGGCAGCTCCTCGATCGCCTCGCGCAGGTAGGTCAGCCGCTCGGCGTGCTCGACGAGGTCCTCCGGCGACGGCGCGCGGGTCGGGACCAGCTCCTCGATCGGTGTCGTGGCGGAGCCCTGCAGGGACAGGACCTGTGCGCGGGAGACGTCGTCGTCGTTGGCGGCCACCTCGTCGGGCGTCATGCCCGCCGCCTGGGCCACCTCGGCGACGGTCGGGGTGCGGCCGAGCACGTTGGCGAGCTGGCTGCGGGTCTCGGCGAGGTCGCGGGCGCGGCGCCGGACGGACCGGGAGGCCCAGTCGACCGACCGGAGCTCGTCGAGCAGGGCGCCGCGGATACGGGTGGCGGCGTACCGGTCGAAGGGGACGCCGCGCTCGGGGTCGAACGCCCGGGCCGCGAGGACGAGGGCGGTCAGGCCGGCTGAGGTGAGGTCGTCGCGACTCACGTGCGACGGCACCCTGCCCATCGTCTCGCGGACGATGTGGCCGACCAGGGGCATGTGGGTGGTGATCATCTCGTCCGTCTCGGCGGCGACGGTGCCCTCGTACTCGTTCACGTCCCAGAGATTCCGGCACCAGCCGGGCGTGTCGCATCACTTTCCGGGTCGATTGACCGCTCGGTGGGGCAATACGGGACCGAGGTCCCGGAACCGGGTGACCCCTCCGGGTTTCCCTCCGCGGACCGACAGGCTGAACTGCTCAGGTCGGCCTTGACGTGATCGATGGGGAGCATCAGGAACCCCGCAGATCTCGGGGGCGGAGCAGAGAGGCCGGACGATCGACATGGACAGGCTGTCGCAGATCCTGTGGCGTGAACGCGAGCTGCTCGAGACGCTCGCCTACAAGCTCGAGGTCGAGCGGATGGTGCTCGCCTCCGGCAAGACCCGCTGGCTGGTCAACGTGACCCGCGAGATCGAGGAGGTCCTCGAGGACCTCCGCGCCACCGAGGTGCTGCGCGCGACCGCGGCCGACCAGGCCGCGGAGGACCTCGGCCTGACGCCCAACCCGTCGCTCAGTGCTCTCGCCGACACCGCCCCCGAGCCGTGGGCAGGCATCCTGCGTGACCACCGCGACACGATGGTGGCCCTGGCGGCCGAGATCGCCGAGACGTCCGAGGACGCGAAGGGCCTGATCACCGCCGGCTACCGCTCCGCGCGGGAGACCCTGCTCGCGATCGGCGGTACGACGACCGCGAGCTACACCCCGTCGGGCGACGCCGTGCTCAGCCCGGCCGCCACCCGACTCGTCGACCGGAGCCTGTGATGGCGGGCTCCTTCGGCGGGATCACCTCGGCGAGCGCGGCGCTGCGCTACCAGCAGGTTGCCCTCGACGTCGCGGGCAGCAACATCTCCAACGCCAGCACCGACGGCTACGTCCGCCGCCGGGTCGTCGGCGAGAGCATCACCACCAACGTTCCCGCGATGTGGTCGCGCTCCGACAACTTCGGTGGCACCGTCGGTGTCGGCGAGGTCCGCCGCATGGTCGACCCGCTCCTCGACACCAGGGTCCGTCGCGAGCACGGCTCGCTGTCCTACCTCGAGACGCAGCAGGCGATCCTCGCGCGCGTCGAGGAGGGCATCGGGGAGCCCGGCGACAACGGCGTGTACGCCGCGATCCTCGACTTCCGCAATGCGTGGCAGGACCTCTCGACCAACCCCGGCGGGGACGCCGCGCGGCAGCAGGTCCTCGGCAGCGCCGAGACGCTCGCGCAGGCGCTGCGGATCCAGGTCGCGAACGTCGCCGGCGAGGAGGCGGACCAGCGGGTCCACCTCAACAACGTCGTCGACGAGGTCAACACGGCGGCCGCCGGCATCGCGGCGCTGAACCACGACATCCTCGTCACCGAGCAGAACGGCACCGACGCGGGCACCCTGCGCGACCAGCGCGACCAGCTCGCGCTGCGGCTCGCCGAGCTCGCCGGCGCGGTCACCACGGTCCGCCCGGACGGCCAGTTCGACGTCACCGTCGGCGGCGAGACCCTCGTCTCGGGCCGGGAGGCGGGTAGCTTCGTCGTCGCCTCCGGGGTGACGCCCACGGGGGACGCGGACGGCTCCCCGATCACCTTCCGGATCGATGCGAGCTGGGGGAGCACGGTGCTCCCGACCGGCGCCGCGGGCCCCGGAGGCGAGCTGGGCGGGATCACCCAGGTGCTCACGACCACCCTGCCGTCGTACCGGGCCGGGCTGGACGCGATCGCGGCCGACCTGGCCACGGCGGTCAACACCCAGCACGCGCTCGGGTACGACGCCGCGGGCGCCGCGGGCGGGACGTTCTTCTCCTACGACCCGCTCGTCGGCGCGGCGAGCCTGCAGGTCGCGATCACCGACCCCGCCCTCGTCGCCGCCTCCTCGATCACCGGCGGAGGGCGCGACGGCGCCAACGCCGACGCGTTGAGCCGCGCGGGCGACGCCGCAGACGCCTACCAGCGCCTGGTCAACGGCTTCGGCACGGCGGTCGCCTCGCTCCAGCGACAGACCGCCAACCAGACGGCCCTCACCGGTTCGCTCGACGACGCCTGGGAGCAGCAGGCGGGGGTCAACCTGGACGAGGAGACGGTCAACATGGTGATGGCACAGCGCTCCTACGAGGCCGCCGCGCGGCTGCTGACCACGCTCGACGAGGTCCTCGACACCCTGATCAACCGCACCGGGCTGGTGGGACGCTGATGAGCATCGGACGTGTGACCCAGCGGATGCTGACCGAGGGCTCGCTCGACAACCTCCAGCGCGGCCTCGGCCGGCTGGCGAAGGTGCAGGAGCACCTGTCGACCGGCCGGGTCATCAATCGCCCCTCCGACAACCCGACCGGGACGACGTCGTCGATGCGGCTGCGCAGCTCGCTGGCCGACCAGGCGCAGTACTCCCGCAACGCGCAGGACGGGCTCGGCTGGCTGACCCAGGTCGACGCGGCACTCGACTCCGTGACCGGCACCGTCAAGCGGGCCCGCGACCTCGCCCTGCAGGGCGCCAACGCGTCGGCCTCCGGCACGGTCGCCCGCGAGGCACTCGCCGTCGAGGTCGAGGGACTGCGCGCCGAGCTGCTCTCCCGCGCGAACACGAGGTACCTCGACAGCCCCGTCTTCGGCGGCGTCACCGGCGGGACGGCGGCGTACGACGCCGCGGGCAACTACGTCGGCACGCTCGGCGACGTCAACCGCCGCATCGCCGACGGCGTCGTGGTCAAGGTCGATGTCGACGGACCCTCGGTGTTCGGCGACGGCGCCACCTCGGTGTTCGCCGAGCTCGACGCGCTGGCAACCGCGCTCCGCGCGGGCGACCAGGCCGGCATCAGCGCGGCGATCAACACGCTCAACGCACGGGGGGACACCGTGACCAGCGCCCGAACGGCGGCCGGCGCCCGCTTCCAGCGGCTGGAGCAGGCCGACCAGCTCGCCTTCGACGCGGGCATCTCGCTGCAGAACCAGCTCAGCACGATCGAGAACGCCGACCTCGCCGAGACCACCGTCGAGCTCAAGCTGCAGGAGGTCGCCTACCAGGCCGCCCTCGCCGCGACCTCGCGCGTCACGCAGCCGAGCCTCCTCGACTTCCTCCGCTGACGAGGGGACTTGCCACAATGACCCGCATGGACATCCCTGTCATCGAGCTCGCGCACCCCATGCCCGGCTTCCCCGACGACGCCCGCTTCGCGCTGGTGCGCCTCGACGACGACGGCGTCCTCCACGGCTTCCGCTCCCTCGACAGCGAGGACCTGCAGTTCGTCGTCGTACCGCCGGCGCCGTTCTTCCCCGACTACACGCCGGAGATCGGCGACGAGGTCGTCACCGAGCTCGGCATCGCGCCGGAGGACGCGGGTGACGTGCTCGTCCTCCTGGTCGTCCGGGCCGGCGCCTCGCTCGCCGACACCACGGTGAACCTGCGCGCCCCGCTGGTGGTCAACCCGGCCACCCGCCGCGCCAGCCAGGTGATCCTCGAGGACGCGGACCTGCCACTTGCGGCCCCGCTCGTCGCCTGACCCGATAGCCTCTTTCCGTGCTGGTTCTCTCGCGTCGCGTCGGCGAAAGCGTCGTCATCGGTGAGGGCACGCCCGACGCCGTGACCGTCACCGTGCTCGAGGTCCGCGGCGACGTCGTGCGGGTCGGCATTGACGCCCCCCGGTCGGTCGCCGTCCACCGCGCCGAGCTCCTCGCCGAGCTCGCCGACGCCAACGCCGAGGCTGCCTCGCCGCCGGCCGACGCCGTCGCGTCGCTGACCGAGGCCTTGCGCTCGCGCAAGTAGCACCCCCGGCTCCGTTGATCCGGGAGCCGAGCTGCTCCCGTTCCACTGGTCGAACAGCCCGAGCCCTCCCCGTCGTGGGTCGAGTGGCCCGAGGCCCCTCGGCGATCTGTCGTGAGGGACGAACGGAGACCCTGTCGACACCGCGTGGGGCCGCTCCACGTCCCGGCACGGACCCACCACCCGGGACCTGGTCCCGACTCCCTTTACCCGCCTCATCCCCCTGCCACCTGCGCCGATGGACAGCGCGGAAGGGAGGGCCAATGGACGACGACGCAGAGATCATCGCGGAGTTCCTCGTGGAGTCCCACGAGAACCTCGATCAGCTGGACCGGGACCTGGTGGAGCTGGAGCAGCAGCCCGACTCGCGGGAACGGCTGTCGAGCATCTTCCGCACGATCCACACGATCAAGGGCACCAGTGGCTTCCTCGCCTTCAACCGGCTCGAGCAGCTGACCCACGTCGGCGAGACCCTGCTGTCGCGGCTGCGCGACGGCGAGGCGGTGATGACCCCGGCGATCACCGAGGCACTGCTGTCGATGGTCGACACCGTCCGGGCCCTGCTCGACGTCATCGAGCGCACCAGCAGCGACACCGACCCCGTGGTCGACGTCGCGCCGGTCGTGGCCGTCATCGAAGACCTGCTGGCCGGGCGCGAGCCCGAGCCCGGCACCGGGACGCTCGCGGCGTCCGAGGCCGGCGGAGCCGCGGAGGAGCCGGTCGTGTCCCCGACGGCCTCCTGCGTGGCGCCGCCGGCCCCCGCGCAGGCTCCCGAGGCCGCGCAGGCTCCCGAGGCCGCGCAGGCTCCCGAGGCCGCGCAGGCTCCCGAGGC
>CAZAQE010000006.1:120582-157928 GCA_964487275.1 uncultured Nocardioides sp.
CGCGCAGGCTCCTGAGCCTGAGCAGGTGCCCGTGCTCGAGCAGGTGCCTGAGCCCGACCCGCAGGCCGGGACGTGGGACGGCGTCGAGCGTCGCGCGGCCGACCCCGAGCCGTGGGACGGCGTCGAGCGTCGTACCCGCGTCGAGTCCTCGGTCCGCGTCGACGTCGACCTGCTCGACGACCTCGTCGACCTGGTCGGCGAGCTGGTGCTGACCCGCAACCAGCTGCTCCAGCGCAGCCTCTCCTCGCAGGACGTCGAGCTGGTCCGCGCGAGCCAGCGGCTCGACCTGGTGGCGAGCGAGCTGCAGGAGTCGGTCATGAAGACCCGCATGCAGCCGATCGGTCAGGTCTGGTCGAAGATGCCGCGCGTCGTCCGCGACCTGTCCCACCAGCTCGGCCGCGAGGTGGAGCTGGTGATGGAGGGCCACGAGACCGAGCTCGACCGCAGCCTGCTCGAGGCCGTGAAGGACCCGCTGACCCACCTGGTCCGCAACTCCCTCGACCACGGCATCGAGCCGCCCGACGTCCGGGCCGCTGCCGGGAAGCCGACCAAGGGCACGCTGAGCCTGCGCGCCTACCACGAGTCCGGACAGGTGGTCGTCGAGATCGCCGACGACGGCAAGGGCATCGACCCCGAGCGGATCGCGTCGGTCGCGCTCGAGCGCGGCGTCGTCACCCGTGACCAGCTGTCCCGGATGGACAGCCGCGAGGTCCTCGGACTGATCTTCCGGCCCGGCTTCTCCACCGCCGCGGCGGTCTCCAACATCTCCGGTCGCGGCGTCGGCATGGACGTCGTGCGCACGAACATCGAGCGCATCGGCGGCAGCGTCGACGTCAGCTCCGAGCCCGGCAGGGGTACGACGACGCGGGTCCGGATCCCGCTGACGCTCGCCATCATCCCGGCGCTCGTCGTCGGGGAGGGCAGCGAGCGCTACGCCATCCCGCAGGCCAACCTGGTCGAGCTCGTCCGGATCGAGGGCGACGACCTCCAGCGCCAGGTCGAGGACCTCGCCGGTGCCCCGGTGCTGCGGTTGCGCGGCAAGCTGTTGCCGCTGGTCTCGCTCGCGGGCGTGCTGAGCGGTGCTCCGGCACCGCGCGGAGAGGCGATCACGGTCGTCGTGCTCCAGTCGGACGACGTGCGCTTCGGGCTCTGCGTCTCCACGGTCCACGACACCCAGGAGATCGTGGTGAAGCCGATCGGTCGCCAGCTCAAGGGCCTGGCGATGTACGCCGGCGCCACCATCATGGGCGACGGCCGCGTCGCCCTCATCCTGGACGTGGCGGGCATCGCTGCCACGTCCGGCGTCGGAGCGACGCAGGCGGAGGCCGTCGACCTCCGCACCGGCGTCGCCGACGACAGCACCGCCCTGCTGGTGCTCGAGGTCGCCGACGGCCGCCGCGCAGCCCTCCCGCTCGCGGCGGTCGCTCGGTTGGAGGAGTTCGAGCGGGACCGGATCGAGCGGAGCGGGACGGCCGAGGTGGTCCAGTACCGCGACGGGATCCTCCCGCTGGTGCGGCTCGCGACGGCGATCGGCCTGCCCGACACGAGCGACCGCAGCGACCAGGTCAGCGTCGTCGTCCACGAGACGGGTGGTGGCAACGGCGCCGGGGGAGCGGTCGGCATCGTCATCGACCGGGTGCTCGACGTGGTCGAGGTCGCGGTCAGTGCGAGCGAGGTCGGGCGTCGTACGGGCGTCACGGGCAGCGCCGTCGTACAGGACCGGGTCACCGACCTGGTCGACCTCGACGCCGTCGTCGCCCGGTCAGGAGTCCCCGCATGACGACCACCGCCATCCCGCGGACCGCGGAGCAGTACTGCACGTTCTGGGTCTCCGGCCTCTTCTTCGGCGTCGCCGTCGACGAGGTGCAGGAGGTGCTGCGGCTGCAGCCGATGACGCCCGTGCCGCGAGCCGACGAGGCCGTGACCGGCCTGATCAACCTCCGCGGCCAGATCGTCACCGCCGTCGACCTCCGGGTCCGGCTCGGCCTGCCGGCGCGTGAGGCCGGCGAGGTCCCCATGAACGTGATCGTCCGCAGTCGCGGCGAGGTGGTCAGCCTCCTCGTCGACGACATCGGCGACGTGATTGACACGGCGGGCGTGGACGCCCAGCCGGCCCCCTCGAACATGCCCAAGGAGGTCCAGGACGTCGTCCGCGGGGTACGCCCGCTGCCCGACACCATCCTGCTCGTCCTCGACGCAGACCGCGCGGTCGACGTTGCGACCACGCCCGACACCACCGGAGGAAACCCGTGACCGAGACCCTGGACGTGCCGGTGAACGGCACCGGGCCCGCCAAGTCGACCCGCACCGCCAAGGCCCGCGCCGCGGCCCCCGCGGTCGCGACCGACGCGTCGGCGTTCGCACTGTCGATGATGGAGAACAGCCCGACGAACATGATGTTCGCGGACCGCGAGTTCGTCATCCGCTACATGAACCCCGCATCGCTCGAGACCCTCCGCAAGCTGGAGGAGCACCTCCCGGTCCGCGCGGACGACATCGTCGGAGCGAGCCTCGACATCTTCCACAAGAACCCGAGCTACCAGCGTGGCATCCTCGCCGACGCCGGCAACCTGCCGCGGCGGGCGAACATCCAGGTCGGCCCCGAGGTGCTCGACCTGCTGGTCTCGCCGATCCGCGACGCCGCCGGGGAGTACGTCGGCGCGATGGCCACCTGGGAGGTCATCACCGAGAAGGTGCGGATGGAGGAGGAGGTCGCCCGGGTGACCTCGATGATGGAGAACAGCCCCACGAACATGATGTTCGCGGACCGCGACTTCGTCATCCGCTACATGAACCCCGCCTCGCTCAACACCCTGCGCGGCCTCGAGGGCGCGCTGCCGGTCACCGCCGACCAGGTGGTGGGCTCCAGCCTCGACATCTTCCACAAGAACCCCGCCTACCAGCGGGGCCTGCTGGAGACGGCCGAGCACCTGCCGCGCCGCGCCGACATCAAGGTCGGCGAGGAGACGCTCGACCTGCTCGTCAGCGCGATCACCGACGGCAAGGGGGAGTACATCGGTGCGATGGCGACGTGGGAGGTCATCACCGACCGCCTGCGGGCCGAGCGCGAGCGGGCCGAGGCGGAGGCCGACACGGCCGCGGTCAACAAGATCCTGTCCAGCCTCTCGTCCGCGACCGACGTCGAGCAGGCCGTCCAGAGCGCGCTCGACACCGTGCGCACCGAGTTCGGCTGGGCCTACGGCTCGTTCTGGAAGATCGACCCGGCCGACCGGACGCTGAAGTTCGACCGTGAGTCGGGCGACGCGGGACCGGAGTTCCGCCGGGTGACCCTGCAGGCGTCCTTCGCCGAGGGTGTCGGCCTGTCCGGCCGCGCCTGGGCGCAGCGCGACCTGTACTTCACGCCGGACATCGGCGAGATGACCGACTGCGTGCGGGCGCCGGTCGCCCAGCAGGTCGGCGTGAAGTCGGGTGTCTGCTTCCCGATCGTCGTGGACGGCGAGGTCGTCGCGACGATGGACTTCTTTGCGACCGAGACCCTGCAGCCGAGCGCGCAGCGGCTCGAGGCACTGCGCAACATCGGGCGCCTGGTGTCCCAGGCGATCGCCCGGATCAACCGCGAGACCGCCGAGCGCGAGGCTGCCGCGGTCCTGGCCGCCAAGGTCGAGCAGATCCTCGACGTCGTCTCCGCGGCAGCGGCCGGGGACCTCACCCGCGAGCTCGACATCGACGGCGACGACGCCGTCGGCCGGGTCGCCGAGGGACTGCGGACGCTGCTGGCCACCCTGCGCACCAGCATGGGCGACATCGGGGGCACGGCGGAGTCGCTCGCCGCGGCCGCCGGTCAGCTCACGTCGCTGGCCGAGGGCATGGGTGAGGGCGCCTCGATGACCTCCGACCGGGCGGCGTCCGCGTCGAGCGCGTCCGTCCAGGTGTCGGCGTCCATCCAGACCGTCGCCACGGCGGCGGAGGAGATGACCGCGTCGATCCGGGAGATCGCCAAGAACGCCACCGAGGCCGCGACCGTCGCCACCGACGCCGTCACGGTCGCTTCCGAGGCCCAGGGCACGGTCGCCTCCCTCGGGGAGTCGTCCGCCGAGATCGGTCAGGTCATCAAGGTGATCACGTCGATCGCCCAGCAGACCAACCTGCTCGCGCTCAACGCGACCATCGAGGCCGCCCGCGCTGGTGACGCCGGCAAGGGCTTCGCGGTCGTCGCCAACGAGGTCAAGGAGCTCGCCAAGGAGACCGCCAAGGCGACCGAGGAGATCGGCCAGAAGATCGAGGCGATCCAGAGCGACACCCAGGGCGCCGTCTCGGCCATCAGCCGGATCGCCGACGTGATCGCCAGGATCAACGACATCCAGTCGACGATCGCCTCGGCCGTCGAGGAGCAGACCGCGACGACCAACGAGATCGCACGCTCCGTCACCGAGGCCGCCGCCGGCGCCAACGGCATCGCCGAGGACGTCACCCAGGTCGCCACCGCCGCCGCGGACACCCGCGAGGGTGCGCAGAACACGCTGACCTCCGCGACCGAGCTGACCGGGATGGCCGGCCAGCTCCGGGACCTGGTCGGGCGGTTCGCCCTCTAGGGACACCCAGACCCTCCCGGGAAGCGCCAAGGCCCCCGCCAGGTTCAACTGGCGGGGGCCTTGCGTTCGTACGGGCCACGTCCCCGGTGTGGCCCGGCCGGAGGGAGCTTCCCGGAGGGAGCTCGTCAGCCCACGCGGCGCTCGGCGATGGGCGGGGCGGACGTGCCCTCGCCCCCGCGCAGCCGTACGGCGAGCAGGGCGGCCTGGGTGCGGTGCTGGAGCCCGAGCCGGGCGAGCAGTCCGGTGACGTGGTTCTTGATCGTCTTCTCGGCGAGGTAGAGCTCCTCGGCGATCTGCCGGTTGGTCATGCCCTCGGCGATGAGGAAGAAGATCTTGCGCTGCTGCGGCGTGAGCTCGCAGATGACGTCGAGCGAGCGGCGCTGCATCTCCATCTGCTCCACCACCCGGCTCGCGACGGTCGGGTCGATCAGCGAGTGGCCGCCGGCGACCAGCTTGATGCCGCTGAGCAGCGAGTTGCCCTCGATGCGCTTGAGCACGTAGCCGGAGGCACCCGCGAGGATCGCCGCCGAGATGGCGTCCGGGTCGTCGTACGTCGTCAGGATGAGGCCCTTGATGTCGGGGTCGACCGACCGCATCTCGCGGCAGATGTCGACACCGGTGCCGTCGGCGAGGTGGGCGTCGAGGATCGCGACGTCGGGCCGCAGCTCGAGGATCTCGCGCAGGGCCACGGTGGCGCTGCCCGACTGCCCGACGACCTCGATGGTGTCGTCGGTCTCGAGGAGGCTCGCGACGCCGCGACGGACCACCTCGTGGTCGTCGACGAGGTACACGCGGATCGGGGTCTGCTCAGTCACAGGACGATTCTGGGCCGGAAGCTGAGTGGAAAACCATGGATACCGGCAGGTAGGGCCGGAGGACTTTGGTCCATGGTCCGAACGGGCCACTCACCCGGGACCGAACGGCGTGGATTCCCGGCTCAGCGGGCGCGGAGGTCGGCGAGCGCCGCGTCGACGTCGCGTTCGCTGCGGCGCAGCTCCTCCAGGAGGGCGACGATCTCGCCGGTCGTCAGGTGTCCGTCGCCGGCCGACGGGCTAAGCCACTCGTCGGCCTCGGCGGCGGTGATCCGGCCGCCGATCTCGAGGCGGTACGACGTGTCGTCGAGCTCGAACTCGACGTCGGCCACGACGGCGCGGAAGTGCTCGTCGGCCAGCGGGTCGTGGACGAGGACGTGCTCGCCGGGCTCGAGGCCGCGGCTGAGGTAGTGGTCGCGGTGGCTGACGCCGAGCGAGCGGCTGCGCCGCGTGAACGGGCTGAGTGCCACCACGAGCTGCTCCATCGGGTCCTCCTGCGTGTCGGTCGCCGGCTCCGTGCCGGACACCCTGATCAACCGGTTCCCGACCGCGGTGTTATGCCCGGCGCGGTCCTCTCGAATCTAGTCCTTTCGGACCATATCTGATGATTCATACGGGTGGTCATCCGGAATGATTCGCGCTAGGTTGGGTATCGGCGCTGCAGATGCACGACATGTGGCCAAGCCCACCGCCACACCGCTTCCGACATCCGGGAGTAGTCAATGTCCATCGCCCATGTAGTTGAGGTACCCACCATCCCGTCGGCTCATTCGGAGTCGGCACTGCCTTCGGACGAGCGGAAGGCCCGCACCGCGGAGCTGCTCGCCCGGGCCCGCGAAGTCAGCGGGGAGGAACGCGACGCGCTCCTCGAGCAGGTCATCGTGATCAACATCCCGGTCGCTCGCACGCTTGCTGCGCGCTACCGCAACCGCGGCCAGTCCCAGGACGAGCTGGAGCAGGTCGCCTGCCTCGCCCTGACCCGGGCCGTGCAGTCCTTCGACCCGGAGCTCGGCGACGACCTGCTGGTCTTCGCCGTGCCGACCATCCTCGGTGAGCTGAAGCGTCACTTCCGCTCGGCGAGCTGGGTGGTCCGGCCGCCGCGCCGGGTCCAGGAGATCCGTCCGCGGATCGCGGCCACGGAGGCCGAGCTCACCCAGGACCTCGGCCGCCCGCCGACGCTCGAGGAGCTGGCCGCGGCCGTCGAGGCACCCGTCGACGAGGTCGAGGAGGCCATGGCGTGCGGTGACCTGGCTCATGCGTCCTCCCTCGACGAGCCGGTGTCCGAGACGGGGAGCAGCCTCGCCGAGCTGTTGCCCACTGCGGAGGCCGGCTTCGAGCACAGCGAGGCCGTCGTGCTGCTCGGTCCCGCGTGCCGCAAGCTCAAGCCACGCGATCGCTGGATCCTTCGGATGCGGTTCTACGAGCAGATGACCCAGCAGCAGATCGCCGACGAGCTGGGGGTCACGCAGGTCCAGGTGTCCCGGCTGCTCCAGCGCATCTTCACCGACCTGCGCCGCAGCGTCCTGGGCAGCCCGCGCGCTGCCTGAGGCGCGCAGGAGCTCGCCGCGACGGGATGGCCAGGGCCGGAGACGGACCTTGGCCATCCCGTCGCGCTCGTCGGGCGCCATTCCCGGCTCGCCGACTACGTGTCCGACTCGGACTTCTTCCGCCGTCTCCTCGCGCGGTGGCTGTCGTCGCACCAGGGCAGCCGGTCGGAGCGGCCGCACCGGCACATCGCGACCACCGCCCGGTCGGCCGTGCCCACGGTTCCGTCGATCCCGACCACTTCGTCGGCCCCGCGGATCAGCAGCGGACCGCCGGGGCACTCGGTGACGCTCACCCGTCGCGTGCTCATCCGGCCCTCCGGCCTGCGTGCCGGCCCGACCCCTGCCGGTCCTCCAGCCAGGCGTCGAGCTGGGCCCGGCTGGCAAGCCCGTCGAGCGCCAGGCAGGCCCGCGCGCCCATCAGCACGTCGTCGGCCAGCTCCGGCTCGTCCGCGACGAGCGCGCCGCAGATGGTCCTGATCGCCAGCTGCTCGTGGACGGCGTCGGCCACCACGTGCTCCTCGTAGTACGCCGCGACCTCGTCGGGCAGCCCGAGCCGCCGGGCGCCGCGGGCGATCCGGTCGCAGGGGAGCGAGCTGGTCGCCTCGAAGGCGGCCAGGTGGCCCAGGGCCGCGCCGCGCAGCCGGCGGTTGAGCGCGAACAGTGACATCACGTTGACCGAGGCGAGGGTGGCGGCATCCGCCTCCTCGGCGTACGACGCCAGGTCGGTCGGCTGGTCGAGGGAGCGCAGCGCGGCGGCGAACATCTCCTGGTGCAGGCGGTCGGGGCGACCGGAGCCGTACTCGTCGTACTGCAGCTCGGCGAGGCCCACCTTGGCGGCACCGCTGAGCCGCGGCAGCAGGAAGCTGTGCGGGTCGGACTCGCGCAGGTGGTGGACCGCGCGGCGGCGCAGGTACGCCACGAACTCCTCGCGGGTGGCGCGCCGCTCGAGGAAGCGGACGGTGTCGCCCGGTCCCTCCTTCAGGGTCATCCGGGTGAGCTCACGGGTGACCCGTTCCGCCGGGTCGCCGCCGACGTGCCCGACACCGTCGTCGTCGGGGGCAGCCCGGTCGGCCAGTGACCGGACCGCACGCTCGAAGACCCGCTCCATGGCCGCGCGGCTGACCAGGAGCAGGGGGTCCCACTCGGCGCCGGGGTCGACGCCGTCGTACCCGCGGTAGTGCAGCTCGTACAGGATCCACAGCGCGAGCTGGAGGTCGCGGTCGGCGAGCGGGATGACGATGTCCCCCACGGCGCGAGGCTCGGGGACGGGATGGGGGCCGGTCGCCTCGGCGGTCAGGGCGCGCACGACGCCCTCGCTGAGGGGGCCGCACGGTTCGGGGAGGCGCATCACACGTCCTTCGTCGGCTGGGGAAGGGGCGGTGTTGTGGCCCGATCCCCCGTTCGGGAATGATTGGTTGCTGCAGGCAAGGGGGGCTCGGCCCGCGATCGCTCTGGCGGACGCGGTGGTACCCCGCTTCCCTGGCGGCACACGGGCACCCGGTGTCGCGCAATCGTCGGGCGGAGGTCACGTGGTGCAGGTCGGATCACTCGTCGAGGTGGGGCAGGACCGCCAGACCGGCAGGTTCGTGTTCCACGTCGCGACGAGCACCTGGGAGTGGGACGACGACGTCTTCGCCATCCACGGCTACCAGCCGGGCGAGGTCGAGCCGACCACCGAGCTGATCATGAAGCACAAGCACGAGCTCGACCGCGAGCTCGTCGAGCAGACCCTGGCCGCTGCCGTGGTCGACGGCGCGCCGTTCAACATCTACTACCGGATCGTGGTGGGCGACCAGATCCGTCGGGTCGTCCTCGTCGGCGAGGGCGAGTACGACGACGACACGGCGATCGGCAGCCGGGTCGACCGCCTCGTGGGCTACTACCTCGACCTCACGCCGGAGATGGAGGCCGAGAGCAGCGCGGCCGCGGATGCCGCCGTGGCGGCGTCGGCCAAGGCGCGCGACACCATCGAGCAGGCCAAGGGCATCCTGATGCTCGGCTACGGCCTCGACGCCGACGCGGCCTTCGCGATGCTGAAGTGGTGGTCGCGCAACCGCAACGTCAAGGTGCGCGAGGTCGCCGACCGCCTGATCCAGGTCGCCCGCGAGGGCCACGTCAGCCACCCGGGCCT
Source organism: uncultured Nocardioides sp. (assembly GCA_964487275.1). Lineage (GTDB taxonomy): Bacteria > Actinomycetota > Actinomycetes > Propionibacteriales > Nocardioidaceae > Nocardioides. The sequence goes on from CAZAQE010000006.1 coordinate 129,626, forward strand.
GCGGCGCCTGCTCGACAGCCTGCTCGACGACCTGACGACCCACCGGGCCCGCTAGGAGCAGGCTCCTGGGGCCTCCCGGCGAATCCGTGACGGGGCCCGGGTCCCGCCCGCTCATGACCGACGAGACCAAGGCCGACGAGACCCAGACCGACGGAACCCAGACCGACGGAACCCGGTCTTGACGCCGCTGCAGCCGGCGACGCAGGAGCCGGAGAAGATCGAGCGCTTCGGCGCGGACACCCCGCTGGGCAGGGCGGGACAGCCCGCGGAGGTGGCGCCCGCCTTCGTGTTCCCGGCCTCGCCCGCGGATGCGTCGTACGTCTCCGGCATGGTGCTCGGGGTGACCGGCGGCAAGCCGGTGTTGTGACCGGGCCGTCCTCGGCCGGCTCCGAATGTCGGGCCGGGGCCCGGGTACCGCCCGGACATGCCTGCCGAAGACAAGAGTTCCGGAGAGCTGTCCGAGGTCGCCAGCCGCAAGGCGGCCGGTCCGACGACCCCCGGCGACGCGGTCGCCGGCCACCCCTTCGACGACGACGTCCAGGAGGGCGCCACCGGTCCCAACGCCCGAACCGGCGACGAGGACCTCGACGCTGCCGACGAGTACCACGTCGAGGACGTCGACCCCGAAGCCGTCGTCGACGAGGAGGACACCGACGCCGAGGCGATCCTCGACGAGGCCGACGCTTCGGGGACGGCCGAGGAGGACGACGACTATCCGCACGCGCAGGACGTGGAGGAGGACCGCGCGTGACGCCCGGAGCGCTCGACGACCACGAGCGCCCACCGAAGCAGCTCGACCGCAACCTCGGCGAGCTGCTGCAGGAGCTACGCGTCATGCAGACCGGTGTGCAGATCCTGACGGGCTTCCTGCTGACCGTCCCGTTCACCACTCGCTTCCACGACCTCACCGCCGCGCAGCACCGGCTCTACCTCGGCATCCTCCTCGGCGCCGTCATGACGACCTGCACCATCGTGGCGCCGGTCTGCTACCACCGACTGCTGTTCCGCCAGGGCGAGCGGGACTGGCTGGTCCGCGCCGCGCACCTGTGCTGCTTGGGCGGGATCGTCGGACTCGGTCTCGTCTCGGCGGCCGTCGTGTACCTCGTCTTCGACGTGGTCCTCGGCGGTTCCGCCGCACCGATCGCCGCGGCGGCGGTCGCGCTGGCCTTCATCACGTTGTGGGCCGCGGTCCCGCTCACCCTGAGGGGCCGCGAGCGATGATGTCGGCCTGGCGTACGACCGCCGCCGCGGTCTGTGCCGCCGCCGTCACGTCGGGGTGCTCGCTGGTCGGGCAGCCCGACGTGGCGGCGTGGGACGACGACGCCCGCCGGGCGGTCACCGACGCGACGAGCGAGGTGGCGACCGTCCGCCTCGCGGTGGAGACGGCGCGCGACGAGCGCGCGTGGTCGTCGTACACGCTGGTGCTGGTGGCCGAAGCCGAGAAGGCGATGGGCACCGTGCAGGACGACATGTCGCGGTTGCAGGTGCCGTCCGGGCGCGACCGGGCCGCCGCCGACCTCGAGGCGCTGCTCGACGAGGCGGCGACGGCGGTGCAGGACGCACGGCAGCACGCCGTCGAGGGCCGGTACGACGACCCGGCGGTCCTCGACGCGCTCGACCGCGCGGGCGACCGGCTCGCCCGTGCGGAGTCGCGGTGGTGACCGGTGAAGCGCTACCTCGGCGTCCTGCTGGGCGTGCTGACCGCCATCGGCGGGTTCGTCGACATCGGCGACCTCGTCACCAACGCCCAGGTGGGCGCGCGCTTCGGGTTGTCGCTGGCCTGGGTCGTGGCCCTGGGCGTCGTCGGCATCTGCGTCTTCGCGGAGATGTCCGGCCGGATCGCGGCGGTCAGCCACCGCGCGACCTTCGACCTCGTCAGGGAGCGGCTCGGGCCGCGGGTGGGCTTCCTGAACCTGGTCGGCTCGATGCTGGTGACCCTGCTGACCTTCATCGCGGAGATCGGCGGCGTGGCCCTGGCGTTGCAGCTGGTGGCGTCCGTCGACCACGTGCTGGTCGTGCCCTTCGTCGCCGCCGCGGTGTGGATCGTGCTGTGGCGCGCGAAGTTCTCCTCGATCGAGAACGTGCTCGGCCTGCTCGGCCTCACCCTCATCGGGTTCGCGGTTGCGTTGTGGCAGCTGGGCCCCGACTGGGGTGAGCTGGCCGCGACCCTGCCGCCCGCCGAGAAGCCGGGAGCGGAGTCGTGGGCCACGTACGCCTTCTTCGGCGTCGCCCTGTTCGGTGCCGCGATGACGCCCTACGAGGTCTTCTTCTTCTCCAGCGGCGGCGTCGAGGAGCGGTGGACCAGCAAGGACATCGGGCTGATGCGCGCCAACGTCCTCATCGGCTTCCCCCTCGGCGGGCTCCTCTCCGTCGCCATCGCCGGCTGTGCGGCGGTGGTGCTGATGCCGCAGGGGATCGCCGTCGAGACACTGGGACAGGTGGGGCTGCCCGTCGCGGTCGCGCTCGGCAAGGTCGGGCTCGCGGTGGTCGTCCTCGGCTTCTTCGCTGCGACCTTCGGCGCCGCGTGCGAGACGGGGCTCTCGACCGGCTACAGCCTGGCGCAGTACTTCGGCTTCCCCTGGGGCAAGTACGTCCGGGTCCGCGACGCGGCCGGCTTCCACGTGATCCTGCTCGTCGTCACGGTCCTCGCCGCCGGCGTGCTCCTGACCGGGGTCGACCCGATCATGGTCACCGAGATCTCGGTGGTCTTCTCCGCGATCGCGCTGCCCCTGACCTACTTCCCGATCCTCGTCGTCGCCAACGACCCCGACTACCTGGGCGAGCACTGCAACGGCCGCTTCGCCAACCTGCTCGGGGTCGCCTACCTCTTCGTCATCACGGGCGCCTCGCTGGCCGCGATCCCGCTGATGGTCGCCACGTCGATGGGACAGGTCTGATGACCGGTTCGTACGACGCCGCGCTGCACCTGCTCGACCGGCAGGTCGTCGACGGTGACGGCCGGCTGGTGGGCAAGGTGGACGACCTCGAGCTGACCGTGGGCGCCGACGGCTCGTTGGTGCCGACCGGCCTCCTGGTCGGGCTTCCGGCGCTGCTGCCGCGCTTCGGGCCGCGCCTGGGCGGCGTTCTTGCCCGCACGCACGAGAGGATCGTCGAGGCGCACGCGGACCGGCGGGTGCCCGATGTCATCGACCTCGACCTGGTCGCGGAGGTCACGAGCGAGGTCCGCCTGTCGGTGCCCCGCGCCGGGCTGCTCCGGCCGCGCGCCGGGGCGGAGCCCGCCGTCGAGCGGGTCCGGCTCGGCCAGCTGCTGGGCCTGCCCGTCGTCGCACCGGCCGGAGCCGGCCTGCACCGCCGCAGCCGGGTGCTCGACGCGCGGGTGGTCCGGGTCCCGGACGGACGTCGGAACGTCGTGGACGCGCTGGTCGTCGGTCCCGGTCGTCCCGGTGCCCTGCTCGGCTACGACCGTCGCAGGGAGCCCGGCCCGTGGCTGGTCGCCACCCTGGTGCGGTGGCTGCACCGGCACGCGCGGGTCGTCGCCATGGGCCCGGGTGTGGAGCTCGACGTGGCCCACCGGGAGGTCCGCGTCTCCGAGCGGGCGTCTGTCACCCCCCTCCTCGGGTAGCGACAGGTGAGAACCAAGGACCCCGCGAGGACGGAGGACGTCATGCCCGCGAAGAAGCACGGACCGGGGATCAAGAACCCCGACATGTACGAGGAGCTCCGCGAGGACGGCGCCAGCAAGGAGAAGGCCGCCCGCATCTCCAACGCGGCGAAGTCGGAGGGCGCCTCCGAGATCGGACGCCGCGGCGGCAAGGCCGGCGACTACGAGGACTGGACCGTCGACGAGTTGCACAAGCGGGCCGCCGAGCTCGACATCGAGGGCCGCTCCTCGATGGACAAGGGCGAGCTCATCGACGCCCTCCGCCACCACTGACGCCGAGTTGGGCGTTGCGCGCGCCGAGTTGGGCGTTGCGCGCGCCGAGTTGGGCGTTGCGCGCGCCGAGTTGGGCGTTGCGCGCGCCGAGCTGGGCGTTGACTTGCCGGTCGCTCCGCGGAACGCCCAAGTCGATTGCCCGAACGCCCAAGTCGGCAACTCGAACGCCCAAGTCGGCAACTCGAACGCCCAAGTCGGCAACTCGAACGCCCAAGTCGGCGGGGGGGTCAGACCCAGCGGGTGAACCAGATCCGGTTGAGCCACTCGCTGTGGGTCAGCATCTGGTTGGTCCAGATCGGCCAGAACCACGCGAAGTTCACCATCACCAGGATGACGAAGGCCCCGCCGACGATCACGCCGGTGGTCCGCCGGGCCGAGGGCAGGCGGGAGGGGCCGATCAGGGTTCCGATCGCGAGCGTGGTGGCGATGATGGTGAAGGGCAGCACGGCGATCGCGTAGAAGATGAAGATCGGCCGGTCGTCGTACTGCAGCCAGGGCAACCAGGTCGACAGCGCCCCCACGACCGCGAGGCCGTAGCGCCAGTCGCGCGCGCCGATCCACATCACGACCGCGAAGAGCAGGGCGACGACGCCGCCCCACCACAGCACCGGTGTCGGGAGCAGCAGGACCTGCTTGATGCAGTCGCTGTCCGCCGGCGCGTCGCAGCCCTTGGCGTCGGGGGAGATGTCGTTGGTGACGGCCACGCCCACGGGCCGGTTGATGAGCAGCCAGCTCGACGGCTTCGACTCGTAGAAGTGCTCGGAGCAGTTCAGGAAGTGCGTGTGGAACGTGTAGACGTCCTGGTGGTAGTACCAGAGCGAGCGCAGCGACTGCCACGCCTCCCCGATGCCGTGGGCGTCCTTCTCGGTCGCCGTGGGCCACTTCTTCGAGCTGTCGAGGTTGGTCGCCTCGTAGGAGTCGTCGTCCTTCGAACACTCTCCCTGGCCGGTGTACTGGCGGTACTGGGTCGAGCTCAGGTGCTCCTCGTACTCGTGGGCGTTCGCCAGCCAGCCTCCCCACGTGGCGATGTAGACCAGGCCGGCGACGACGACGAGGTGGAGGAACGCCGGTACGCCGTCGGCGAGCGCGCCCTTCGCCACGGCCCCTCGGATGCCGAGCATCCGCCGGGCCCCGGCGCTCCAGATCCAGCACAGGATGCCGAACGCGGCCAGCGGGTAGAGCGCGGTCCACTTGGTGCCGATGGCGAGCCCGAAGCTGATCCCTCCCGCCAGCAGCCACGGCCGGAACAGGATCCGGCCGCCCCAGCCGGCCAGCGTGCCGTCCTCGCTCAGCGCCGCACGGGTGGCGAGACGCCGCCGCAGCCAGTCCCGGTCGGCGACCAGGCAGTGGACGCCGCAGAGCAGGAAGAGGGCGAGGAAGATGTCGAGCAGCGCCAGCCGCGACAGCACGAAGTGCAGGCCGTCGAGCATCAGCAGCAGCCCCGCGACGCATCCGAGCATGGTGGAGCCGGTGAGGCGTCGTACCAGCCGGCACAGGACGAGGACCATCAGCGACCCCGCGACCACCGCGGCGATCCGCCAGCCGAAGGGGTCCATGCCGAACGCCTTCTCGCCCAGCGCGATCAGCCACTTGCCGACGTCGGGGTGCACCGCCAGCGATGGCTCGCCCGTCCACACGTCCTGCGTGTGCCCGGCGAGGATGTCGGCGTTGATGTCGGTCTTGGTGTTCCCGTCGGCGTCGGTCAGGTACGTCTGGATGTAGCCGTTGTTGAGCAGCGACCACGCGTCCTTCGCGTAGTACGTCTCGTCGAAGGCGAACCGGTCCGGGTCGCCGAGGTGGTAGAGCCGCAGCCCGAACGCCAGCAGGGCGACACCGATCGGCGCCAGCCAGCCGACGAGGCGCTCGCGCCCGCGCAGGTTGCGCAGCGGGCCGAGGGCCCGGTCGATCGCGTGCGGCACCCGTCGCCCGGTGGCCGTGATGGACAGCGTCGTCAGGCTGCGCGGGCCCGCGGACGTGCGGGTCTCCTCCTCGGCGACGGTCACGGTCCGGAAGCCTAGCTCCGCCGTGGCAGGATCCTCCCCGTGACTGGAGTCCTCGTCCTCGCGGGCACCCCGATCGGCCAGGCGGGCGACGCACCGCCGCGGCTGGCCGCGGAGCTGGCCGGCGCCGACGTCGTCGCGGCGGAGGACACCCGCCGCCTGCGCCGGCTGACGACCGACCTCGGCGTCGAGCTGACCGGCCGGGTGGTGTCCTACTTCGAGGGCAACGAGTCGGCCCGCACGCCGACGCTCGTCGAGGCGCTGCTGAACGGCGAGCGGGTCGTCCTGGTCACCGATGCCGGGATGCCGAGCGTCTCCGACCCCGGCTACCGCCTGGTCGCCGCCGCGGTCGAGGCCGGCATCCGCGTCACCGCCGTCCCGGGGCCGTCCGCGGTGCTGACCGCGCTCGCCGTCTCCGGTCTCCCGGTCGACCGGTTCTGCTTCGAGGGCTTCCTGCCGCGCAAGGCCGGCGAGCGCTCCCGGCGGCTCGCCGACCTCGGCGCGGAGCCGCGCACGATGGTCTTCTTCGAGGCGCCCCACCGCACCCAGGCCGCGCTGGAGGCGATGCGCGACGTGTTCGGGGCCGGGCGCGCCGGTGTGGTGTGCCGCGAGCTGACCAAGACCCACGAGGAGGTACGCCGCGGGCCGCTCGGCGAGCTCGTCGACTGGGCGGCCGAGGGCGTGCGCGGCGAGGTGACGATCGTGGTCGCCGGCGCCGACCCCGCAGCTGCCGTGGCGACCGATCCCGCGAGCCTGCGCGCTGCCGTCGCCGGGCTCGAGGAGTCCGGCATGCGGCGCAAGGACGCGATCGCCGCGGTCGCCGTACAGGCTGGGATCCCGAAACGCGACGTCTACCAGATGGTGCACATCGATGAGTGACCAGCCCGACACGATCCCGGGGACCGGGCGCATCACGACGGTCCGGCGCGGCTCCCTCACCTTCGACGTGTACGACGAGGGGCCGGCCGACGGGGAGATCGTGGTCCTGCTGCACGGGTTCCCCGAGCGAGCCAGCTCGTGGCGGCTGGTCGCGCCGCGGCTGCACGAGGCCGGCTACCGCACGGTGGCGATGGACCAGCGCGGCTACTCACGCGGCGCCCGGCCGAGGGGCCGTCGCGCCTACCGGATGAGCGAGCTGATGACGGACGTGCTCACGCTCGCCGAGGCGGCCGCGCCCGAGGGCCGGGTCCACGTGGTCGGCCACGACTGGGGTGCGGTGCCGGCGTGGCTCCTCGCGGCCCACCACCCCGAGCGGGTCGCCACTCTGACGGCCGTGTCGGTCCCGCACCCGCGGGCGTTCCTGACCGCGATGGTCCGCAGCTCGCAGCTGCTCCACTCCTGGTACATGGCCGCGTTCCAGCTGCCGCTGCTGCCCGAGCTCCTGCTCGCCAGCCGGTCGCGTACCGCCGACCGACTGGTCGCCTCCTTCGGGATGACCGAGGCGGACCGCGACCGGTTCCGGACCGAGATCGTGGCGGACGGTGCGCTGACCGGCGGCCTCAACTGGTACCGCGCGATGGCGCTGGAGGACCCGCGTCTCCTCGCACCCCGGGTGAGCGTGCCGACCACGATGGTCTGGAGCGACGGGGACGTCGCGGTCGCTCGCTGGGGGCCGGAGCGTGCCGGTGACCTCGTCGACGCCCCGTTCCGCTTCGTGGCCCTCGAGGGCGTGTCCCACTGGATCCCGACCCACGCGCCCGACGCCCTCGCCGAGGCGATCCTCGACCGGGTCGGTCCGGTCGCCGCGCTGGCATGAGCCCGCGATGAGTGACGAGCGTCCTCCCGTCCCGGATCCGCTGCCGCACCCGGTGGTCGACAACCACTGCCACCTCGACATCGGGCGGGGCGAGGCGGCCTTGGACGCCGGTGAGGCGATCGCGGCGGCAGCGGCCGTCGGCGTACCCCGGATCGTGCAGATCGGCTGCGACCTCCCGGGCGCCCGGTGGGCGGTGGCCGCAGCGGCGGAGCACGAAGCGCTGGTCGCCGGCGTGGCGCTGCACCCGAACGAGGCGCCGCGGATCCTCGCCGCAGGCGGCCGGGAGGCGCTCGAGGCCGCGTGGGACGAGATCGAGCAGCTGGCCGGCGCGCACGCTGGCGTGCGCGCGGTGGGGGAGACCGGTCTCGACGCGTTCCGCACCGGCGAGGACGGCCGGGCCGCGCAGGTGGAGTCTTTCGCACGTCACATCGACCTGGCGAAGCGGCTCGGCAAGACCCTCGTCATCCACGACCGCGACACGCACGAGGAGGTGCTGGAGGTCCTCGACGCCGAGGGCGCGCCGGAGCGCTGGGTGATGCACTGCTTCTCCGGCGACGCCGCCTTCGCGCGTGCGTGCCTCGACCGGGGCGCGTACCTCTCCTTCGCGGGCACGGTCACCTTCAAGAACGCCGCGCCCCTGCGCGAGGCGCTGCGGGTGACCCCGCAGGACCGCGTGCTGGTGGAGACCGACGCGCCGTACCTGACCCCGTCGCCGTACCGGGGCCGCACCAACGCGTCGTACCTCGTCCCGGTGACGGTGCGGGCCATGGCGGCCGAGCGCGGTGAGGACCTCGGCGAGCTCTGCGCGGCCATCGACGCCAACACCGAGCAGGCCTTCGGCGGTGGCTGGTGAACCCCCGCAACTGCTAACAAAAGTTAGCAGAACGGCGTGAGACGGGTCACGCGCTGAGCGTGGAGAGGCCTCTCAGGAGTTGCGATCCGCGCTTGCTCTTGTTCTGGTAGATGCGTCGGCCGGGATCGGACAGCACCATCCCGACCAGCTTCTCTCGGGTTCTGGGGGGACGCTCGCGTGCGGGCGAACTCTCCGGGAGGGACTGGTCGACCGAGGCCCGGAGAGCTCGAACATCGGAGAATCGTGCGAGTTGCGCGCCCTCACCTTGCCCAGTCCCTGCGGGGAGTCGTCCAGAAGCTGACCGAGAGCCGTGTCGCCCTCGTCGCCACGATCGTCGGGGTCCTCCTCGCGGTCTCCACGGTGACCTACGGCTACACCTCGCTCTCCACCGAGGTCACGCTCGCCGTCGACGGCAAGGAGCGCACCGTCAGCACGTTCGGTGACACGGTCCAGGACGTCCTGGACGCCGAAGGCATCGAGCTCGCCTCCCGCGACCTGGTCCAGCCGGGCCCCGACGAGCAGATCGAGGGCGGCGACCGGATCTCCGTCCGGTTCAGCCGCCCGGTCGAGCTGACCGTCGACGGCGAGACCTCCACCCACTGGGTGACCGCCACCGACGTCCAGGGCGCGCTCACCCAGATCGGCGTCCTGTACGCCGACAGCCGCCTCTCGACCAGCCGCGGCGCGGACATCGACCGCGGTGGCGCCGAGATCGAGGTCATCACCCCGAAGAAGCTCGTCTTCAAGCTGGCCGGCAGGAAGGCCGTCACCCGCACCGTCCCCGCGCTGACCGTCGAGGACGCCCTCGCCGAGGTCGGCGTCGAGCTCGACGAGTTCGACAAGGTCCGCCCCGCCCGCACCGTCGACGTCGAGGACGGCGACCGGATCGTCTTCACCGACATCGAGCAGCGCAAGCGCAGCATCGACGACGAGGTCGTGCCCGCTCCGGTCAAGGAGGTCGAGGACGACTCGATGTTCGAGGGCGAGCGCAAGGTCGTCACCGAGGGCGCCGACGGCATCCGCGACGTGACCTACCGCGTCATCGTCCGCAACGGCGACGTCGTCAAGCGGATCGTGCTGACCCAGGACGTCACCAGGGCGCCGCGCACCGAGGTCGTGCACGTCGGCACGAAGACGGCTGCGGCCAACTTCGCCGGCGGCAACACGGTCTGGGACCGCCTCGCGCAGTGCGAGTCGGGCGGCAACTGGGCCATCAACACCGGCAACGGCTACTACGGCGGCCTCCAGTTCAGCCTCAGCACGTGGCGTGCGTGGGGTGGCTCCGGCTACCCGCACCAGGCCTCCCGCGAGACCCAGATCGCCGTCGCCACCAAGATGCGTGACGCGTCCGGCGGGTACGGCGCCTGGCCGCACTGCTCCTCCGTGCTCGGCCTGCCCCGCTGATCCACGCGCGCTCCACGCCCACGGCGAGCGGACCCCTGGTCCGCTCGCCGTCGGCGTCCCCGGACGGGCGTGGTCGGGCATCCGCACCCGCGGGCCCTAGGCTGAGGACCATGACCGAGACCTCAGCGCCGCGCCTGCTCGGCCCGGCCGAGGTCCGCGAGCTCGCCGCGCGACTGGACCTGCGCCCGACCAAGCAGCGCGGGCAGAACTTCGTCATCGACGCCAACACGGTGCGCCGGATCGTGCGCGAGTCCGGTGTCGGTGACGGCGAGGTGGTCGTCGAGGTCGGCCCGGGACTCGGGTCGCTCACCCTCGCCCTGCTCGAGGTCGGGGCCACGGTAACCGCGATCGAGGTCGACCCGCTGCTGGCTGGCGAGCTGCCGACGACCATCGCGGCATTCGCGCCCGCGCAGGCCGACCGGTTGCGGGTCGTCCTCGCGGACGCGATGACGGTCGACGTCGTACCGGGTCCGGCGCCGCAGGCGCTCGTCGCCAACCTGCCCTACAACGTGTCCGTGCCCGTCCTGTTGCACCTGATGGCGCTGCTGCCGTCCCTCGAGCACGGGCTGGTCATGGTGCAGGCCGAGGTCGCCGACCGGCTGGCCGCACCTCCGGGGTCGAAGACCTACGGCGTGCCGTCGGCGAAGGCGGCGTGGTTCGCCGACGTCCGCCGCGCCGGGGCCATCGGCCGCAACGTCTTCTGGCCGGCACCCAACGTCGACTCCGGGCTGGTGGCGTGGACCCACCACGCGCCCCCGACGGACCGGGTGACGCGCGAGCAGGTCTTCGCGGTCATCGACGCGTCCTTCGCGCAGCGGCGCAAGGCGCTGCGCGGCGCGCTGCGCAACCTCGCCGGCGGGTCCGGTCCGGCCGAGGCCGCCCTGCTCGCCGCGGGCATCGACCCGCTCACCCGGGGGGAGGCGCTCGGCATCGACGAGTTCGTCGCACTGACGATCGCCCTCTCCGAGGTGACCCCCGAGGTGCCGGACAGCGCCGATGAGTGAGGCGATGGTCGAGCCGACGGGCCGGGTGACCGTGCGCGCCCCCGCCAAGATCAACCTCCACCTCGGCGTCGGGCGCCCGCGAGAGGATGGCTTCCACCCGCTGGCCACCGTCTACCAGGCCGTCGGCCTGTACGACGACGTGACGGTCGCCGACGCCGCCGACTGGTCCGTCGGGCTCACCGCGCCCATCGACGGCGTCCCGCTCGACGACGACAACATCGCCGTCAAGGCGGGCCGCGCGCTCGTCGCGCACCACGGCCTCGACCTCGCCGCCCGGATCACCATCGCCAAGGGCATCCCGGTGATGGGCGGCATGGCCGGTGGTTCGGCCGACGCCGCCGCGACGCTGCTGGCACTGGATCGCCTCTGGGACCTGCAGACCAGCGACGACGACCTCCTCCGGATCGCCGGCGAGCTGGGCAGCGACGTGCCCTTCGCGCTGCTGGGCGGCACCGCCCTCGGCACCGGTCGCGGCGAGGTGGTCGACCCGATCCCGGACCGCAGCTCCGTGTGGTGGGTCGTCGTGCTGTCCGAGGAGGGTCTCTCCACCCCGGCGGTCTACCGGCACTTCGACGTGCTCGCGCCGGACGCGGCGGCGGAGCCGCCCGTGCCGCAGGCGCTGATCGACGCGCTGGCGGAGGGCTACACCGACGAGGTCGGCTCCCTCCTCCACAACGACCTGTGGCCCGCTGCCCGGGACCTGCGGCCGGACCTCGTCGACGTCGAGGCCCAGCTGCGGATCCTCGGCCCGGACGGCGTGCTGCTGTCCGGCTCGGGGCCGACGCTGTTGATGCTGTACGAGGACGTCGAGGAGGCGCGGAGCGCGGTGGCGGACCTGACCGAGCGCGGCTTCCGGTGCACGATCGCACCGGGTCCGGTCGCCGGAGCGCACGTGGTGACCTATGCCTGATCCCGGCCAGGGCCGGAGCCTGCTCAACCTGGAGCGGGTCTCGAAGTCCTACGGCGTCCGGCCGCTGCTCACCGACGTCTCGCTCGGTGTCGCCGCCGGCGAGCGGATCGGCATCGTCGGGCGCAACGGCGACGGCAAGACGACCCTGCTGCGGATCATGACCGGCGCCGAGGAGCCGGACGAGGGTCGCGTCTCTCGCCAGCGGGGACTCCTCGTCGGCGTCCTCGCCCAGCACGACGACTTCGACGACACCCACACCGTCCGCGAGGTCGTGCTGCAGGGCAAGGCCGACCACGAGTGGGCGGCCGACGCGCGGCTGCGGGAGATCGTCGACGTCCTGCTCGCCGGGGTCGACCTCGACCGTGCCGTCGCCGGCCTGTCCGGCGGCGAGCGCCGCCGCTGCGCGCTGGCGGGGCTCCTGCTCGGCGAGCACGACCTGGTGATCCTCGACGAGCCGACCAACCACCTCGACGTCGAGGCGGTCGCGTGGCTGGCTGCCCACCTCGCCGCCCGTCCCTCCGCCCTCGTGGTGGTCACCCACGACCGCTGGTTCCTCGACGCGGTCTGCCAGCAGACGTGGGAGGTCCACGACGGCGTCGTCGACAGCTACGAGGGCGGGTACGCCGCCTTCGTGCTCGCCAAGGCCGAGCGCCAGCGCCAGGCTGCGTCCTCCGAGGCCCGCCGGCAGAACCTCGTCCGCAAGGAGCTCGCCTGGCTGCGTCGCGGCGCTCCGGCACGGACGTCGAAGCCGAAGTTCCGCATCGACGCCGCCAACGCCCTCATCGAGGACGTTCCGCCGCCACGCGACCGGCTCGAGCTCCAGCGGTTCGCCGCCCAACGGCTCGGCAAGGACGTCATCGACATCGAGGACGTCGACTTCTCCCGCGGCACCCGTCAGCTGCTGAGCCACGCGACCTGGCGGCTCGGTCCCGGCGACCGCGTCGGCCTGGTCGGCGTCAACGGCGCCGGCAAGACCTCCGTCCTCTCCCTGCTCGCGGGTGAGGCCGCGCCGCAGGCCGGTCGCGTGAAGCACGGCCGCACCGTCGCCCTGCAGCACCTCTCGCAGGCGGTCGAGTTCGACGACCCCGAGGCCCGCGTCCTGGCGACCGTCGAGGGCATCCGCCGGGTCACGAAGACCGCCGACGGCGAGATCTCCGCGACCTCGATGCTCGAGCGCTTCGGCTTCACCGGCGACAAGCTCACCGCGCGGGTCGGCGACCTCTCCGGTGGCGAGCGCCGCCGTTTCCAGCTGCTGCGGCTGCTGCTCACCGAGCCGAACGTGCTGCTCCTCGACGAGCCCACCAACGACCTCGACATCGAGACCCTCAACGTCCTCGAGGACTTCCTCGACGGCTGGCCCGGCACCCTCGTCGTCGTCTCCCACGACCGCTACTTCCTCGAGCGCGTCACCGACTCGGTCTGGGCGCTGCTCGGCGACGGGCAGATCTCGATGCTGCCGCGCGGGGTGGACGAGTACCTGGAACGTCGCGCCCGGGCCATGCACCTCGACGTCGCACCGTCACCCGCTGCCGCTGCGCCGGTGCCGACCGCGCCGGCCGCGCCGGCCGCGCCGGCCGGGTCTGGCCCCGCGGCCCCGTCCAGGGCCAAGCCCGGCTCCGCCGAGGAGCGGGCCGCGAAGAAGGCCGTCGCCCGTCTCGACAAGGTGCTCGCGCGTCTGGCCGAGCGCGAGGCCGAGCTCACCGCCGACCTCGCTGCGCACGCGTCCGACCCGGACAAGCTCACGGAGATCTCGACGGCGCTCGGCGAGCTCCATGAGGAGAAGGAAGCCGCCGAGCTCGAGTGGCTCGAAGCCGCCGAGCTGCTGGAATAGCAGCCGGGAACGTCAGCCCGCGAACGGGACGAGCAGCCGCCGGAGCAGGCTGGCGAGCTCGGTCTGGTCCTGGGGTGACAGCCCGGTCAGCAGGTCCCGCTCGGCATCGAGGAGGGCCGCGAACGCACCGTCGACGGCGTCCTTGCCCTCCGGCGTCAGCCGGACCAGCACGCCGCGACGGTCGGACGGGTCCGGGTGTCGCTCGACGAGTCCGCGGACGGCCAGCCGGTCGACCCGGTTGGTCATCGTCCCGCTGGTCACCAGCGTCTCGCGCAACAGCCGGCCGGGGGAGAGCTCGTAGGGACGGCCTGCCCGCCGCAGCGCTGCGAGGACGTCGAACTCCCACGACTCGATGTCGTGTGCCGTGAACGCCTGCCGGCGCGCACGATCGACGTGATGCGCCAGCCGCGAGATCCGGCTGAAGACGGCGACGGGACCGAGGTCGAGGTCGGCGCGCTCGCGCGCCCACGCCTCCACCAGGTCGTCCACCTCGTCACGCATGGACCCACCCTATCCGATGCGTCGAGAATCTTGATGTCAAGATAGTAAGGGCATAGGGTCATCCCGTGGACCAGCGCACCACCGCCCTCGACCGGATCACCCTGACCAGCCTCGTGTGGGGTGAGGTCGACGACAGAGACCGTCCGCTCGCCGTCCTCCTCCACGGCTTCCCGGACACCGCGCACACCTGGCGCCACCTCGGCCCCGAGCTTGCCACGGCCGGCTACCGCGTCGTCGCGCCCTTCACGCGCGGCTACGCCCCGAGCGAGATCCCCGCCGACGGCAGCTATCACGTGCCGGCGCTCATGGACGACGCGCTCGCCCTCCACCGCGCCTACGACGGCGACGACCGCGCACTCCTCGTCGGGCACGACTGGGGCGCGATCACGGCCAACGGTATCGCGGCTTCCGACGCCAACCCGTTCGCCGACATCGTCTCGCTCGCCGTCCCGCCGTTCTCCGCGATGAACCCGCGCAGCGACGACCTGACCCGCTGGCTGCGGATCCTGCCACGGCAGGCCGGCATGAGCTGGTACACGCTCTTCAACCAGCTCCCCGTCCTGCCCGAGCGCAGCTTCGAGCGGCTCGTCGCCCACCTGTGGCGCCGCTGGTCGCCCGGCTACGACGCCACCGAGGACTTGGCCCACCTCGCGGCGGCGCTGCCCGACGACGCCCACCGCTCGGCCGCGATCGGCTACTACCGGGCGCAGCCGCGCACCTGGCGGCTGCCCGCCCGCTACCAGCCGCTGGCGCGCGACTGGATCGGTGGGCCGAAGGTGCCGCTGCTGTTCCTGCAGGGTGCCGACGACGGTTGCCTCGACGCACGCTGGGCGGCCCGGATCGGGGACCGGCTGCCCGCCGGCAGCCGGGTCGCGGTCGTGGAGGACGCGGGGCACTTCCTCCAGCTCGAGCGGCCCGACGTGGTCAACGCCCGGATCCTCGAGCACCTCCACGAGCGGGCGGCGGCCCGCTCGTGACCAGCACCTGGGATCCCAGCCGCTACCTCGCCTTCTCCGGCGAGCGCGGCCGCCCCTTCCTCGACCTCGTCGCACGCATCGACGCCACCGACCCGCGGGTCGTCGTCGATCTCGGATGTGGTCCCGGCAACCTCACCTCCCTCCTCGCTGATCGCTGGCCTGCTGCTGATGTCACCGGTGTCGACTCCAGTGCTGACATGGTGCGCGCCGCCTCCGACAGTCCGGCCGCGGAACGCGTGGTCTTCCACAGGGCCGACCTGCGCGACTGGTTGCGCGACGCCGAGCCGGGCGGCGTCGACGTACTGGTGTCCAACGCGACCCTGCAGTGGCTGCCCGACCACCTGGACCTGCTGCCCGCCCTCGTCGGTGCCGTGGCGCCCGGCGGCTGGCTCGCGTTCCAGGTGCCCGGCAACCACGTCGCCCCGAGTCACACCCTGCTGGCGGAGCTCGCCGCCGAGGCGCCGTACGACGTCCACACGGCCGGCACTGCCCGGGTCGGGGCGCACGACGCGGCGACGTACCTCCGCGCCCTGCAGGCGCTCGGCTGCGAGGTCGACGCCTGGGAGACGACCTACCTGCACGTGCTGCACGGCGAGGACCCGGTCTTCGCCTGGGTCTCCGGAACCGGCGCCCGGCCGGTCCTCCAGTCCCTGCCCGACGACCTCCGCCCGCGCTTCGAGGCGGAGTACAAGGCGCTGCTCCGGGCGGCGTACCCGGACGACGGCCGCGGCGTCGTGCTGCCCTTCCGTCGCATCTTCGCGGTCGCGCGCAGGCGCGTGACGTAGCCCGGATCACCTTGCCGGGCGTTGTTACCCGCGAGTAATGTCCATTCCATGACCCAGGTGCACAACCTCTGGAAGACGACCACCGGCCTGCCTGTCGTGGGCGGCACGATCGGCAAGCGCGTCTTCTCCATCGCCTTCGCGCAGAAGGCGCCCTACTTCGCGACCATCCACCCGCGGGTGACCGAGATGGGGCCGAACCACTGCGAGGTCGTGATCCCCAAGCGGCGCAGCGTGCAGAACCACATCGGCACGGTCCACGCGATCGCCATGTGCAACGGCCTCGAGATGGCGATGGGCGGCCTCGCCGAGTCGACGATCCCCAGCAGCAAGCGGTGGATCCCCAAGGGCATGAGCATCTCCTACACGGCCAAGGCCACCGGTGACGTCACCTGCATCGCCGAGACCGACCAAGAGCAGTGGGACACCGCCGAGGGCGACCTGCCCGTGCGGGTCCGCGGCGAGCTCGCCGACGGCACCGTCGTCATCGAGGGCACGATCACGCTCTGGGTGACCTCGAAGAAGAAGTAGGTCAGGCGCGGCTGGCGTCGGCGTCGATGCCAGCCGCGGCCGCCACCACGTCGATCTTGCGCTCCCCGACGAAGCGCTTCTGGATCCAGGTGGCAATGCCGGTCAGGACCAGGTTGAGGATCACGTAGATCGCGGTGATCACGATGACCGTCGGCACGTGGTTGCGGAACTCGAGCATGATCTGGTTGCCGATGTAGGTGAGGCCCGGGGCGACGACCGCGTAGCCGAGGCTGGTGTCCTTCAGGGCGACGACCATCTGGCTGATGATGGCCGGCAGCATGATCTTGACCGCCTGCGGCAGCAGGATCGTCATCATCACCTGGGTCTTGCGCATGCCGAGGGCGTACGCCGCCTCCGCCTGCCCCTTCGGCACCGCGTTGATCCCGGCCCGGAAGATCTCGGCGAGCACGGAGCCGTTGTAGAGCGTCAGGGCGATCACGACCGACATGAACCCGCCGAACGACTGGGCCTCGATCCAGAGGAACTCCCGCTCCACGCTGATGAAGAACGTGTAGAAGAGGAAGATCATCAGCAGGAGGACGGGCATGGCCCGGAAGAACTCCACGACGGCCCAGGCAGGCCATCGGACGACGGCGTGCTCGGACAGCTTGCCGATCCCGAGCACCAGGCCCATCGCCACCGCTCCGACCACGGCGAGGACGGCCATGGAGACGGTGACCAGGACCCCCTCGAGGAGCGCACTGACGTAGTCCGGGGTGAGGAACACCTCCCACAGCTCGTACTCGAACTGGCCGTCGTCGTAGAGGCGCCAGAACGCAAGGGCGATCGCGCCCGCGATGACGACGGATGCGACGATCGTGTAGATGCGGTGGCGGGCGCGGGTGACCGGACCAGGCGTGTCGAACAGGACGTTGCTGGCCATCAGGCGATCCTCCAGCGTCGTTCCATGGCCTGCGCGCTCAGCGACACGATCTCGACCAGGATGATGTAGCCGAGTGCGAAGGCGATGAGGATCCCCCAGCGCTCGTCGGCGTAGTCCTTGGTGAAGCCACGCATCGTCGCCAGTGCCTCCGGGAGGTAGAAGACGCCGGCGACCGACGTGTTCTTCAGCATCGCGATCAACGCGCTCGCCAAGGGCGGCACCGAAGCGTGGAACGCCTGCGGCAGGACGACCTGGGTCATGGTGCCGCTGAAGGGGAGCCCGATGGCCCGCGCCGCCTCAGCCTGACCGAGGGGTACCGAGTTCACGCCGGAGCGCAGGGCCTCGCAGATGAATGTCGAGGTGTAGAGGCTGAGTGCCACCGCGCCCGTCGAGAACGCCGAGGTGAAGTCGAAGGGACCGACGTGGACGTCGACCCAGGTGAACCTGATGCCGATCTTGGGTCCGGCGAAGTGGAAGAAGAAGAAGATCATGACCAGGGGCGTGTTCCGCACCAGGTTGACGTACACGGCGGCGGCCTTGCTGAGCACCCACACGGGCCCCACGCGCATCGCGACGAGGATCGTGCCGAGCACGACGGAGGCCACGCCGGAGACGAGGAAGAGCGCCAGCGTGTAGCCGAAGCCCTTCAGGACCGTGTCGAGGTTGTCGAAGATCGCGTCCAAGGACGTCGTCCTCCCGGGTCGGGGTGAGGGGACCGGAGGTCGGTCCCCTCACCCGTCGTCTGGCTGGTTCAGGGGCAGGAAATCACTGGCAGGGGTCGAGTGCCGGCGGCTCCGGCGTCTCGACGCCCGACGGGCCGAGCGTCAGCTCGAACGCTTCGGCCCACGACCCGTCCTCGAACGCGGCCGTCAGCACGTCGTTGATCCACTCGCACATCTCCGGGTGGTCCTTGCTGTAGCCGACGCCGATGTTCTCCGTGGAGAACTCGTCGCCCACCACCTTGAGCTCGCCTTCGTTCTGGGCGGCGAGACCTGCGAGGATCGTGCCGTCGGTCGACATGGCCGGGTACGTGCCGTCGAGCACCTTCTCCGCACACTCGGAGTAGTCATCCGCCCCGACACCCTTGGCGCCCTTGGCGTTGACGTTCTCGAGCGAGGTCGATCCGGTCACGGAGCAGACCTCCTTGCCCTTGAGGTCGTCGATGCTCTTCACATCACTGTCCTGGGGCACCAGGATCTGCTGGCCGGTGACCATGTAGGGCCCGGCCTGGCCGACGACCTTCCGGCGATCCTCCGTGATCGAGTACGACGCCAGGACGATGTCGTCCTTGCCCGACTGGAGGAACGGCTCGCGGTTGTCGGAGATCGTCTCGATCCACTGGACCTTGTCGCCGGCCGGGTCGATGCACAGGTCTGCGATCAGCAGCTTCGCGATCTCGATGTCGAAGCCGCTCGGAGCGTCGTCGGTCGCGCCCTGGAAGCCGACGCCCGGCTGGTCGGTCTTGTGACCGACCCGGATGGTGCCCTCCTCGACGAGCTCGGCCATCCGCGTTCCCTCTTCGAACTTGCCGTCGCAGTCGCTCTTCGCCTCGACGTCGCGTCCCTCGTCGTCGCTTCCCGCGTCGCCGCACGCTGCCAGCCCGGCAGCGATCGCGATGCCCGCGGTGGTGGCCGCAAAGGCCTTCCTCAGTCGCATCTCCTGCTCCTTAATCTGCCCGAGTGATTCGAGCGGTCAGTGCTTGAGGATCTTGCCGAGGAAGTCCTTGGCCCGATCGCTCTGTGGGTTGGTGAAGAAGCTCTCCGGGTCGGACGCCTCGACGATGCGCCCGTCGGCCATGAACACCACGCGGTTGGCGGCGGTGCGGGCGAACCCCATCTCGTGGGTGACCACGATCATCGTCATCCCGCGCTGGGCGAGGTCGACCATGACGTCGAGGACCTCCTTGATCATCTCGGGGTCCAGTGCCGAGGTCGGCTCATCGAAGAGCATGACCTTCGGCTCCATCGCGAGCGCCCGGGCGATCGCGACGCGCTGCTGCTGGCCGCCGGACAGCTGGGCGGGGTACTTCGCCGCCTGGTGCCCGACGCCGACCCGGTCGAGCAGCTCCTTGGCGCGCGCCTCCGCTTCGGCCTTCGACTGCTTGCGGACCTTGATCGGGCCGAGAGTGACGTTCTCGAGGATCGTCTTGTGGGCGAAGAGGTTGAAGCTCTGGAACACCATGCCGACGTCGGCGCGGTGCGCGGCGAGGGCCTTGCCCTCCTGGGGGAGGGGCTTGCCGTCGACCTTGATGTCGCCCTGGTCGATGGTCTCGAGGCGGTTGATCGTGCGGCAGAGCGTGGACTTGCCGGAGCCGGACGGGCCGATGACGACCACGACCTCGCCCTTGGTGACGGTGAGCTCGATGTCCTGCAGGACGTGCAGCTCGCCGTACCACTTCTGGACGCCGTGCAGCTCCACGAGAGGCTCGCCGGAGCGAGCCTTGCCGAGATCAACCGCTGCGTCATCGGAGACGGTCATGCGTTCGGACGCTAGCGGGTGATCCGTCTCACCGGCTAGTGCGACAGGCGGAAGAGATCATTTCGTGACGAGCGGAGATCGGATCCGATGGTCCTGTCGAAACCGGTCAGGATCAGAAGACGGCCGGCACCACGCTGAGTGCGAAGCCCAGCAGGATCGCCCCCACCGCCAGCGGTACGACGAACCGGCCGGCCTTCGGCGCGACCGGCTGTTCCTCGGCCGTGATCCCCAGGTCGCGGCGCCACTCGGCCTCCTCCTGCTCCCACAGGCCGGTCGGTGTGAGCGCGCGCAGGGTGCCTCCGATGGCGAGCAGCAGCAGCGTGAACGTGCCGCCGGCGACCGTGAGAACGGTCAGGATCGCCCGCACGCCGCGGGTGTCGGTGCCGAACATGAGGCCGGCGCCGAGCAGGACGGCGACCAGGAGGGCGACGATGCTCAGGATGCTGCCGATGACCTGGTTGTTGCGGGCGACGAAGCCGGGGGGAGCGGTGTCAGCCATGCGTCGAGACTAGACGAGCGGTCGGGTGAGCGGGATTCGGGCGGCAGCCCCCGACCGCCGTACCCTTTTCCTGCCATGACCAGCGCAGCCCCGACCCAGCCCCGGACCTACGAGGTCCGCACCTACGGGTGCCAGATGAACGTGCACGACTCCGAGCGCCTCTCGGGACTGCTCGAGGACGCCGGCTACGCCGCCGCCCCGGAGGGTGAGCAGGCGGATGTCGTCGTGTTCAACACCTGCGCGGTGCGTGAGAACGCCGACAACCGGCTCTACGGCAACCTCGGTCACCTCGCGCCGGTCAAGGCCAGCCGGCCCGGCATGCAGATCGCCGTCGGTGGCTGCATGGCGCAGAAGGACCGCGACACCGTCGTGAAGAAGGCGCCGTGGGTCGACGTCGTCTTCGGCACCCACAACATCGGCTCCCTGCCGGCGCTGCTGGACCGGGCGCGCAGCCAGCAGGAGGCGCAGGTCGAGATCCTCGAGTCGCTCGACGTGTTCCCGTCGACGTTGCCGACCAAGCGGGAGTCCGCGTACGCCGCCTGGGTGTCGGTGAGCGTCGGTTGCAACAACACCTGCACGTTCTGCATCGTCCCCAGCCTGCGCGGCAAGGAGAAGGACCGCCGCCCCGGCGAGATCCTCGCCGAGATCGAGGCGCTGGTCGCCGAGGGCGTCTCCGAGATCACCCTGCTCGGCCAGAACGTCAACGCCTACGGCGTGGAGTTCGGCGACCGGCAGGCGTTCTCCAAGCTGCTGCGGGCCTGCGGCGACATCGAGGGCCTGGAGCGGGTCCGTTTCACCAGCCCGCACCCCGCCGAGTTCACCGACGACGTCATCGAGGCGATGGCCGAGACGCCGAACGTCATGCCCAGCCTGCACATGCCGCTGCAGTCGGGCTCGTCGAAGGTCCTCAAGGACATGCGCCGGTCCTACCGGCAGGAGAAGTTCCTCGGCATCATCGAGCGGGTCCGCGCGGCCATGCCCGATGCGGCGATCACGACCGACATCATCGTCGGCTTCCCCGGGGAGACCGAGGAGGACTTCCAGGAGACGCTGAAGGTGGTGCGCGAGTCCCGCTTCGCCGGCGCCTTCACCTTCCAGTACTCCAAGCGCCCCGGCACGCCCGCCGCCGAGCTCGACAACCAGGTGCCGCAGGCCGACGTCACCGACCGCTACAACCGGCTGGTCGACCTGGTCAACGAGATCACCTGGGACGAGAACAAGCAGTTCGTCGGCCGCGAGCTCGAGCTGATGGTCGCCGAGGGCGAGGGCCGCAAGGACGCCGAGACGCGCCGCCTCTCCGGTCGTGCGCCCGACAACCGGCTGGTCCACTTCGAGGCCGACTTCTCGGCCGTCGACGGCGAGCCGCGACCCGGCGACATGGTGACGGTCCAGGTCACCTACGCCGCCCCGCACCACCTGGTCGCCGACGGGCCCGTGCGCGCGCTGCGGCGTACCCGCTCGGGCGACGCGTGGGAGCGCCGCACCGCCGAGCCCCCGGCAGCGGGGCCGTCCGTCGGCCTCGGGATGCCGTCGGTCGGCGTACCGGCGCCGCTGCCCGAGGCGCCCGCGTGCGGCTGAGGCCGCGGTTGAGCGACCGACGGGGCTGGGCTAGGTTCGTGGGCGATGCCAGCGGATGATCCAACGATTCTCGCAACCTCGGGCGGCATCGTTCCTGGCGCACGCACACGCTGGAGTGTCGGCCCGCTGACCCGTCATGCCGTCGACCTCGCAGGCGTCGACGGCCGTGCGCCGCGGGTCTGCTTCCTTGCGACCGCGTGCGGCGACGCGCCGATGGTCATCCGCGACTTCTACGACATGGCGCAGGAGGCCGGCTTCCACGCGACCCACCTCCAGCTGTTCCCGATGCCCAACCTCGAGGACATGCGTGCGCACCTGCTCGCGCAGGACGTGATCTGGGTGTGGGGCGGCAGCGTCGCGGGCCTGCTCGCGATGTGGGAGCTCCACGGCGTCGACGACATCATGCGGGAGGCGTGGCAGGCCGGCGTCGTGCTGACCGGCGTCTCGGCGGGCTCGATCTGCTGGCATGTCGGGGGTACGACGGACTCGTTCGGCCCCGAGCTGCGGCCGATCACCAACGGGCTGGGCCTGGTGCCGTGGTCCAACGGCGTCCACTACGACTCCGAGGAGCAGCGGCGTCCGCTGTTCCAGAAGCTCGTCGGCGACGGCGTGCTGCCCGCCGGGTATGCGACCGACGACGGCGTCGGCGTGCTCTACCGGGGCACGCAGTTCGTCGAGGCGTTCACCGAGGTGGACGGCAGGGCGGCGTACTTCGTCGAGCGCGGGGACGACGGCGGCGTCGTCGAGACCCGGCTCGACACCCGCCGCCTCCGCTGACCTGATGACCCGCTGACCGGAAGGCGCCGCTAGGCCGGCGACTCGTCCTCGGGCGCGACCTCCGGGTCGCCGCGCGTCGCGGCGGTGTCGGTGTCCTCGTCGGTCAACGTCTCCGGCGGGAGCTCGTCGTCCGTGGCGGGGTTGCGCAGCGGGTCGGGGTCGCGCGGCTCGGTGCTGTAGGCACCGTCGCCGCCGACGCCCTCGATCGCGTTCGGCCCGCCCGGCGGGGGTGCCTGCGGCTCGGCCGACGGCTCCGGGGGTGGGGGCAGCTGCCCGTTCATGCGGGATTCCTCTCGGTGGTGTGCGGGAGCACCACCTCGGAGGTATCCGGCCGCCGCGATCCCAACCGGCCGGAGCGGCGGTTCAGAACCCGAAGTGGGTGAGCGGCGCGAGGTCGTCGCGCAGCAGGCCGGCCAGCACGACGCGCTCGTGCGGCACCACGGGGTCAGGCAGGTCGTCGAGCGGGAACCAGCGCAGGGCCGCGCACTTCGCCGGCTCGACGATGCGTGGCTCACCGGTCCAGTGGCGCGCGGTGAAGAAGAAGTCGATCCGCTCGTCGATCGGCAGGTCGTGGGCGGTGCGCTGCATCGCGGTCGCGAAGGCCAGGTCGAGGTCGGCGACGGCGACCTCCTCGAAGGCCTCGCGGCGGGCGGCGTCCTCGGCGGTCTCGCCGCGCTCGACGTGGCCGGCGGCCGCGGCGGCCCAGTGCCCGTCCATGTAGCCGGTGCCCTGCCGCAGCTGCAGGAGCACCTCGGTGCCCGTCCCGCCCGCGGCCTCCCGGAGCAGGAAGACGTAGGAGGCGGGGACCACGACGAATCGCGTCCTGCCGGTCGCAGGGTCCTGGACGGTCACCGAGGCGCTCTCATGCTGTCGTTCGTCGGGCGAGACGTCAGTTGATGTCGTCGTTCTTGCCGTCCAGGCCGTCGAGCGCGTCCTTCGCCTTCTCGACGCCGAGGTCGATCTTGTCGTCGTACTTGCCGCCGGTCTTGTCGGAGGCGAGGTCGGCCACCTTGTCGAGGCCGTCGCCGATCTTGTCGCCCTGGCTGTCGACCGCGTCGCTCAGCTTGTCCTTGGCGTCATCCAGAAAGCCCACGAGAACCCCCAATGCCTGATGGTGACGACCCGACCTGAGCCGTCGGCACCACCTTGCCACACTGTCTCCATGCCGCAGCGCCCCTCCGTGTCCGCGAACCCGATCGTCGCGATCGTCGGACCCACCGCCAGTGGCAAGACCTCGCTGTCCCTCGACCTGGCTGAGGCGCTCGGGGGCGAGATCGTCAACACCGACGCGATGCAGGTCTACCGCGGCATGGACATCGGTACGGCGAAGCTGCCGGTCCCCGAACGGCGCGGCATCCCGCACCACCTGCTCGACACGCTCGACGTGCGGGAGCCGGCGACCGTCGCGCAGTTCCAGGCCTGGGCACGTGCGGCCGTCGCGGACATCCGTGGCCGGGGCGCGACGCCCGTGCTGGTCGGGGGATCGGCCCTCTACACGCGGGCGATCCTCGACCGCTTCGACTTCCCCGGGACCGACGCCGACGTCCGTGCGCGTTACGAGGCCGAGCTGGAGTCGGTCGGTCCGGAGGTCCTGCACGCCCGCCTGCGCGAGCTCGACCCGGTCGCCGCCGAGCGGATCGAGCCCGAGAACGGCCGTCGCGTCGTGCGCGCCCTCGAGGTGATCGAGCTCAGCGGCGAACCCTTCAGTGCCCGCCTCCCCGTCCAGGAGTACGACGACCCGGCCACCGTGCAGATCGGCGTCGAGATCGAGCGCGACGCGCTCGAGGAGCGGATCCGCGAGCGGGTCCGACTGATGTTCGAGGGTGGCCTCCTCGACGAGACCGAGAGACTGCTGGTCGCGGGCCTCGCCGAAGGGCGCACGGCCTCCCGTGCGATCGGCTACCCGCAGGCCATCGCCGTCCTGCGGGGCGAGATGGACCTCGCCGAGGCGCAGGAGCGGACCGTCATCGCGACCCGCCGGTTCGCCCGCCGCCAGATGGCGTGGTGGAGGAACGACGCGCGCATCACCTGGGTTCGGTACGACGACCCGGACCGGGTGACGAAGGCGCTGGCCGTCGTACGGTCGCGGTCCTGACCTATCGGCGGACAGGCACCCGGGCAGTCGCCCACGCCGGGCCCGCACTGACCGTCCCGGGGTAGACGAAGATGAGCCGGTTCCAACGACTGTGGCTGCGGTAGGTGAAGCGCAGGGTCGTCGGCGAGCTCGTCACGGGTAGACGGGTGACCGATGACTGCCCGCCTCCGCTCTCCGCCCGCGACACCACCATCGCGCCGCCTGGCCGAGTGATGCCGGGTGTCGACAGGCGCAGTGTGACGATGGCCCGGCCACGACGGGGGACCACACGGATCACCTGGATGCTGGTCCGTGCGCGGACCCGGTTCAGTGCAGGAACCCGTCGGGTCGTGGCAATGGCCTCTGCGGTGCGGTGCCCCGTCACGTGCACCGACAGGAAGCGCCCGATGTCCGCGAGCGTCGGGACGTAGCTCGGCGCGCTCGCGCCTGCGATCGGGGTACTGCCGCGGAACCATTGATAGGAGACCCGGTCGGGAGGAGCGGACCACGTCGGTGTGGTCACGTGCAGGCGGGTCCCGACGATGCGATTTCCAGTGACGTGGATGTCGTCGACCATCTCGAACCGCTTCGTGGACACCGGCGTCGACACGGCGACGCCGGTGCCGTGTCCTTCGAGGATCGAGAGCTGGCGGGCGGTGAGCGAGCAGCCTGCGTCGGACGCCGTGACGAGGTACTGGTGCCCCTCGACCCCGAGCGGGGTGGCGCCGCAGTACCACCAGATCTCGGTGTCCGTCGGCACCGGGACCGCCGAGCCCGGCGTCGCAGTGACGGTGCTGCCGACGAGGCCGCTCCCGGTGAGGGTCGGTGGCGCGGTCTCGACCTGGAACTCCGGCAGGTGCGTGACGGTCTGCGTGCCGGCGTTCCACGACAGGAACCCGATCTGGTCTGCCTCCGCCTGGCTGGCGCGGTTCCTGCCCCAGGAGGTCACGATGCGCTCCCCACTGAACCTCACGGTCACCTCGCCGGTCGCGTCGGCCCCGAGGCCGGGAATCGCATAGGCGCCGATCTCGTCGGTGGTCGTCGTACCGAGCAGCTCGTCGGTGCGACCGCGGAACGCCTCCACGGTGATGCCGGGCACCGGCTTCCCGCCCTTGTCCTGGACGGCCCCCACGAGGACCTCGCCACCCGCGACCGTGATGTCCCCGACATCGGTGACCGCACCCGTCGCGGACACGATGGTCTGGGCCTGCGTGACGTCCTGCGTGTCCCCCAGCCAGGTCTCGAGGAACCCCTCGGTGTTGTTCGGGCTCCCGGCCCTGATCGTCACCGGGATCGAAGCAGGTACGACGGCCGAGAACTCGCCGCCCCAGGGTGTGGTGCGCCCGTTGCGCACCCGGATCCAGTCTCCGTCCTCCAGCACATCCGCGACGTAGGAGAGCCTGACGGGCAGGCCGGCGGTGTTGGTGGTCCGTCCGGTGAGCGTTGCGGTCTCCGGGTAGGCGAAGTGCAGGCCGGCAACCGTCGTTCCGCTGTCGACCTGGATCGGGTCCGAGTGCTGGCGGCCGAACTTGGCACCGTTCCACAGCTCGAACGAGCCCTGGTCGGCGGTCAGCCGCAGGCCCAGGTGGATGGGCTTCTCGGTCGTCACCCATCCCTCGAACGTGCCGCCGGAGGGACTGCCGCTGACACTGGTCGCCTCGCCGTCGACCCGGCTGCTGGTGAAGTACGCCGACGTGGCTCCGCTGTAGGTGCCGGTGATGCGGCCGGCATCCTTGAGCTCTGCTGACACGTCGACAGTGCCGGCCAGGGCGATGGTGGCGGCTGTCGACCTGTCCTCGCCGCCGCCGTACCACTTCCTGATCGTGCGGTGCGACGCGAAGGTGACCTGCGCGGTGTCGCCACTGACCTGCAGCTCGTAGTGGCCGTTGTCATCGGTCGTCGCGGACGACATCGCGCCGAGATCGCTGAACACGGTGACGGAGACCCCGGCCAGCGGATCGGGGGTGCCGACCCTCGTGATCGTGCCGGTGACGGTCGCCGTCGCGGCGGTGGCGGGTACGACGAGCGCCGGAGCGAGGCTCGTCACCACGGCGAGAGCGAGTGTCATCCAGACAGGCAAGGCCCGTCGCACCGAGAAACGATTCACCGACGGAGGCTAACCCGCGCCGGCCGTCGTCGCGGGCGTTTCGCCCACCGGCAGGCCGATGCCCCCGCCCGGTGGTGCTGGGAGGGCGGGGTGTGGGGCGGGGTGGTCAGTAGCCGTCGAGTGGGGTGGTGCCGGCGGGTCCGACGTGGAAGTGGTGGCCGTGGGGGCTGGTCCAGAGGTAGTGGCCGGGGGCGAGGATCGCGTAGCGCCAGGTCGAGAAGGTCTTGGCGCGGTGGTGGCGTCGGCAGAGCGGGACGAGGTTGCACGGGCAGGTCGGACCACCCTCGCCGTAGGGCGTGTGGTGGTCGAGGTCGCACTTCACGGCCGGTTTGGGGCAGTTGGGGAACCGGCACGAATGGTCGCGGAGGTGGACGCGTTGCTTGTGGCGGTCGGGGATCTCCCAGGAGTCGACGGGGATGCAGTCGGCCAGGTCGATCACCGGTCGCGCGGTGACGGTGGTGTGGCGGGCGAGGAGCCATTCCTTGATCTGCGCGACCTGGAGCGGGGTCCTCAGCTCGTCGCACCGCCCGACGGGGTTCTCCCCGGTCAACGACTCTCCGGTGAGGTGGACGTGGAGCTCGACCCGCCGGCCGGGTGACTCGGCGATGACCTCCCCGGTGTCGTCGTCGGCGATCAACAGGTCGAGGGCGAGGTCCTGACGGGCGAGCTCGCCCGCGGCCCTGGCACGCCGGACGTCGAGTGAGTCGGTGTCACCGAGCTGGCCCCGCAGCTTCGCCCGCCGAGCGACGGCCTCGTCGAGGTCGCGTCCGTCAGCGGCGTCGAGGTAGGCATCGACGTGGACGTTGCCGTGCTGGTCGACCTCGTCGAGGCCGATGTCGAAGTGCCGGTGCTCGTTGGCCTCCTGCCGCTCCGCTTCGGCGCGTTCGGGGTCGAAGCGGACGATGGCCTCGGTGACGAGCCGTTCGAGCTGCGCCCAACCCACGCCCCCAACCGCGGCGTCGAGGTGGCGGTCGACGAACTCCGCCGCCGGCTCGGGGAGGCTGCGGGTGAGGTCGGCGATCCGTTCGGCCCGCCACGGCGCGACCCGGCCGTCGACGACAGCGGTGTAGAGCCGCGGGAGCCGCCAGGCGCACTCGACGACCCGCCCGACGTACGCACGGCCACCATCCGGGGAGCGCTGGAGCACCGCGATGAGCTCCATCAGGTTGAACTCCGACACCAGGGGTGCGCCGGGGCCGGCGATCGGGACGCCGGTGTCGATCACCCCTTCGACCAGCGTCGCCGCACCCTCGGCAGACTCGACGGCGTTCTGGTCGGCCCACGCGGTGATGACCAGCCACTCGCGGACCTGGGAGGCCTGACGGGCCCGGACCTCGGCACGTGCTTCGGTGAGCAGCTCGGCGACCGAACGGCCGTCGTACTGCTGGCCCACCGAGGGGTGCTGGTGCCCGAGATCCATGACTGAATCCTCCCAGCCACGTCCGACAGTTCGACGGCTCGGC
>CAZAQE010000007.1:0-141902 GCA_964487275.1 uncultured Nocardioides sp.
CCGCCCCTCCGTCGTACGACGCCAGCGCGGTCGCGAGCGCGACGAGGTCCTCGCGCCACTGCTCCTCGGGCCCGGGCGGGAGGATGTCGTCCCAGTCGACGGCGAACGACCCGAGCACCGACGGCAGGCCGGCAGTGCGCGCCATGAACCAGACGTGCAGGTGCTCGGCGCCGTCCCCGACGCGCATGACGTGGCAGCGGCCGATGTTCGGCAGCCCCTCGACGATGCGGGCGATCCGGACGGCGAGCAGGCCGTACTCGGCGGCCATCGCGTCGTCGAGGTCGTCGAAGTCGAGGTGCTCCCACGGCTCGAGGATCACGACCAGCGGCAGGCCGCTGCGCTCGGCGAGGTGCTTGAGCCGCCAGCGGTCGTTGGTCCAGACCAGCCCGGCCGGCTCGGGCGTGCAGATCCTGCAGTCGACGCCACCCTCGCCCATCCGTGGCTTCTCGGGGGCGGGCGCGGCCAGCGGCTTGGCCGCCAGCGCACCGTCGACGACTTCCCACGGGAAGACGTCCCAGTCGGCGACGGACGGCAGGGGCATCCGGCCGTGCTCGTCGGCAGCGGCCATCACCCGGGCATGGACCTGTTCGGCGGACTCAGCCATGGCGCCACTCTGCCAGCCGGTGCCACTGATCAGTCGGCCAGGATCCGCTGCCACCACACGACGTCGACCCACCGGTCGAACTTCCGCCCGACCTCGCGGAGCACCCCCTGCCGCTCGAACCCGCACGCGCGGTGCAGCCCCTCGCTGGCGTCGTTGGGCAGGGCGATGCAGGCCAGTGCGGTGTGCACGCCGGCGGCCGCCATCCGGCCCAGCAGGTCGTCGTACAGGGTCCGGCCGAGGCCGCGTCCGGACGCGGCGGGGTCGAGGTAGATGGTGACCTCGCGGGTGCCGTCGTAGGCGCCCTTCGGGCGGAACTGCGAGGAGTAGGCGAAGCCGAGCACCGCGTCACCCTCCACCGCCACCAGGAAGTGGTCACCCGGGTGCGTCGAGGCGAGCAGGTCCTCCCACTTGCTGCGCGGCGGCGGGCGGAGGTCGAAGGTGGCCGTGCCCTCGCGCACCTCGCGGGCGTAGATGGCCGCGACCGCGTCGAGGTCGTCGTCCGCGGCGACCCGGATCGTGACCACGTCAGCCCTCGGTGAGCGAGGCACCCTCGACGACGCCGAGCGGCTCGGCCGCGATGTCGGAGCGCCGCTGCAGGCCGTCGAAGGAGATCAGGTCGGCGGCGGCGTAGGCGCGGGCGCGGGCGTCGGCGACGTCGTACCCGACCGCGCGCACGGCGAGCACCCGCCCGCCGGCGGTGACGAGCTGCGGGCCGTCCGGGCCGTCGACGAGGGCGGTGCCGGCGTGGATGACGTCGACGTCGGAGACCCCGTTGGCGGCGCCGACCCCGGTGATCACGTCGCCCTTCGACGACGACTCGGGGTAGCCGACGGAGGCGAGGACCACCGTCACCGAGGCGGCGTCGCGGAAGGCAGGCGCGGGAACGTCGGCGAGGCGGCCCTGCGCGGCGGCGGACAGCAGCTCGCCGAGCGGCGAGTCGAGGACGGCCAGCACCGGCTGGATGTCCGGGTCGCCGAAGCGGCAGTTGAACTCGATCACCCGCGGCCCCGCCTCCGTCAGCGCGAGCCCAACGTAGAGGCAGCCGACGAAGGGGGCGCCACGACGGCGCATCTCGTCGAGGGTGGGCTGGACGACCTGCTCCATCACGACCGATGCCAGGTCGGCCGGCGCCCAGGTGAGCGGGGAGTAGGAGCCCATGCCGCCGGTGTTGGGGCCACGGCCGCCGTCGTAGATCCGCTTGAAGTCCTGCGCTGGCTGGAGCGGGTGGGCGGTCGTGCCGTCGCAGACCGCGAACAGCGAGACCTCGGGACCGTCGAGGAACTCCTCGACCACCACCGTGCCGCAGGCGGCCGCGTGCGCCTCCGCCTCGGCCCGGTCGCGGGTCACCACGACACCCTTGCCGGCAGCGAGCGCGTCGTCCTTCACGACGTACGGCGCCCCGAACTCGTCGAGTGCGGCGGCGACCTCCGCGGCCGTGCGACAGGTGCGCGACCCGGCGGTCGGCACGCCCGCGGCGGCCATGACCTCCTTGGAGAAGGCCTTCGACCCCTCGAGCCGCGCTGCGGCGGCGGACGGCCCGAAGACCGCGATGCCGGCCGCCCGTACGGCGTCGGCGACACCGGCCACGAGCGGCGCCTCGGGACCGACCACGACCAGGTCGGCGCCGACGGAGGTCGCGAGCGCGGCCACGGCGGCGCCGTCCATCAGGTCGACCTCGTGCAGCGTCGCGAAGGCGCCGATGCCCGGGTTGCCCGGCGCCGCGTGCACCTCGCTCACGGCGGGGTCGCGGGAGAGTGCGAGGGCGAGCGCGTGCTCGCGGCCACCGGTGCCGATCACGAGGGTCTTCACGGAGGTCGATCCTATTCCGGAGCGGTCGGGCCCCGGGCGCCGAGTCCGTTGCGGGGCAGCGCGCCCCGGTCAGGCAGACTGACCCGTGTTGCTGCACCGTCACCAATCTCGGGGGTTTCCATGCGTGTGCCGAACGTCGGCGAGGAATTCGGCCGGTACCGGCTCGACCGTGTGCTCGGCCAGGGCGGGATGGGGATCGTCTTCGCGGCGACCGACCCGCGGCTGGGCCGCACCGTCGCGCTCAAGGTGATCACCGGCGTGCTGGCCCGGTCACCGGAGTTCCGTGCGCGCTTCCAGGCCGAGGCGGCCGCGCTCGCGCGGCTGGACTCCCCCTACGTGATCGCCATCCACGACCACGACGAGGTCGACGGGACGCCGTACATCGTGACCCAGTACGTCGACGGCGCGGACCTCGGCACGCTGCTGAAGGAGCAGGGGTCGTTGCCGGCGCGCCAGGCGCTGCTGCTGTGCGCCCAGCTCGCGCGCGGGCTCGGCGACGCCCACCGCGTCGGCGTGGTCCACCGCGACGTCAAGCCCGGCAACGTGCTGCTCCGCGGCGCCGGTACCGACGACCTCCATGCCTACCTCTGCGACTTCGGCATCGCCCGGTCCGAGGGCATCGACGGCCCCGCGCCGACCGCGACCGGCATGGTCGCCGGCACCTGGTCCTACCTCTCCCCGGAGCGGACCGCCGGCCTGCCGGCCTCGCCGGCGAGCGACCTCTATGCCCTCGGCTGCCTGCTCTGGGCCTGCCTGACCGGGCGCGAGCCCTACCAGGGCACGGACGTCCAGATCGCGCTCGCCCACCAGACGGCGCCGATCCCGCAGCTGCCCGGGTCCGGCGCTTTCGTCGACGGGCTGAACGCCGTGATCGCCCGCGCCCTGGCCAAGGATCCCGCCGACCGGTACGACGACGCGGCGGTCCTGCGCGCCGACCTCGAGCGCCTCGCGGCGATCGCCCCGGACGAGACCGTGCAGCCCCCGACCGCCGACCCGGGCGCGGTCACGGCCCTGCGGCCGGCCGGAGCCCCCACACCTCCCCCGCCGCCCCCACCGAGCCCCGCGGGCGGGGCCGGCGCGGCCCCGACAGCACCGTCGCAGCCGCGCCGCTCCGGCGGACGACGCACCGGCCTGCTGGTCGGGATCGGCATCGCGGTGCTCGCGCTCGTCGTCGGCGGCATCGCGTGGACACTGCTGCGCGGGGACGACGACCAGGGCGACGGCGACGGCAGTGCCGCCGGGGAGAAGCCCGCAGGGATCCTCGGCGACCGCGACGGCGACGGCCTCGGCGATGTCGTCCTCACCCAGGCACGCGACGGACTGGAGCCCCCGTCCGCGCTCTACACCGTCCCGTCGAACGGCAAGCAGTTCGGCACGCCCGTGAAGACCCTGCCCGCCGCACCGACCTTCGTCACCACGGTCGGCGACGTCGACGGCGACGCCCGCGACGACGTGGTGTGGGTCGACGAGGAGGACGACGTGCTCACCGCCACGGTGCAACCCGCCGAGGGAGAGCCATGGACCAGCCGGCTGACGCTCGACCCGGCATGGGAGATCAGCCGCTCCTCCGCCGTGCTGGGCGACATCGACGGCGACGGGCTCGACGACCTGATCCTGGTCGGCGACACCGAAGGAGGGGTCGGGATCCACGTGTCGTCGGCCGGGGACAAGGAGTTCGAGCCACTGTCGCAGTGGTACCGCTCGCCGCACGCGGGGGCCGGCGGCTTCGGCGTGTGGCTGTGGACCGGCGACATGGACGGTGACGGCGACGACGAGGTCCTGCTCTGGACCGATGCCGAGGAGGACGAGGAGCCCGTCCGCGGCCGGATCGACATGCTGACGGCCAACGAGGCCCGCGACGGGTTCGAGCAGCTGGCGGAGGAACGTGAGTTCACCGACCCGAAGGTCAACCCCGGCATCGCGCCGTGGATGGTCGGCGACGTCGACGGCGACGGACGTGACGAGATCGTGGCGGTCGGCATCATCCCGCTCGGCGACGGCGTCTACGACCTCGGCGGCCGTCTCCACACCTACGAGCTGGCCGGCGACGAGATTCCGCAGCGGCAGTGGTGGCGGAACCTCTCGGGGCCCGAGCTCGAGGATCCGGCCAGGAACGTGCAGGGCGTCGCGCTCCGCCTCGGCATCAGCGACGTCAACGGCGACGGCAAGGCCGACGTCGTGCAGTTCGTGGAGGCCCTCGGCCCGGACGGCACGGAGGCCACGGACGAGGAACGCGAGCTGCAGCTCTGGGTGATGCTCTCCGACGGCACCGCGTTCGGCGACCCCCAGCTGTGGAGCAATGTCGACTGCTCCACGCAGTGCGCCGATGTCTGGACCATGCTGAGCGGCGGCTGAGCCTGCCGAGGGCCTGGACTCAGAGCCGGGGCAGCAGCGGCTGCGTCGGCAGCTCGAGCACGAAGGTCGCCCCACGTCCGTCGCCGGGCGGCAGGTAGGTCACGTCGCCGCCGTGGCTGCGGGCGATCTCGCGCACGAGGTGCAGGCCGATCCCCGCACCACCGGCCGGGCCGGCGTGCGCGAACCGGTCGAAGAGCCGGGACTCCAGCCGCTGGTCGACGCCGTGGCCGCTGTCGGCGACCAGCACGCGAACGCCCGACTCGGTCCGCTCGCCGGTCAGGTGCACCGGTGCGCGGCCGTGCCGGACCGCGTTGTCGAGCAGGTTGTCCAGCGCCTGCCCCACCCGCGCGGCGTCCGCGACCAGCTCCACGTCCTGCGGGACCTCGACGGTGACGCCCTCGTGCGGGTGCACGGCTCGCGCGCGGTCGGCGGCCGCCAGCAGCGCACCGCGCAGGGACATGCGCTCGGGTTGGAGGGCCAGCGCGTCCGCGTGCGTGTCGGAGGCGGCCCGGAGGTCCCCCGCCAGCCGCTGGATGCGCTGGGCACTGCTCGCCATGGCCTCGAGGAGCTGGGTCCGCTCGCCGGGCTCGTCGACCTTCCCCGCCAGCAGCATCCCTGCGGCCCCCTCCACGACCGCCGCCGGCGTCCGCAGCTCGTGAGCCGTCACCGCCAGCAGGTTCGCCTGCTGCTCGATCGCCTGGCGCCGGTGCTCCTGGCGCACCCGCTTCTCGCTCTGGTCGCGGGTCACCTTGGCGAAGCCGCGGTGCCGGCCGTCGTCGTCGAAGACGGCCGTGATCACGACGCTGGCCCAGAACCTCGTGCCGTCGCGACGCACCCGCCAGCCCTCCTCGGCGTACGAACCGTCGCGCAGGGCGAGCTCGAGGTTGCGCTCGGGGTGGCCGGCAGCACGCTCCTCGTCGGGGTAGAACAACCGGTAGTGGTGCCCCACGATCTCGTGCTCGGCATAGCCCTTGATGTGCTGTGCGCCGGCGTTCCAGCTCGCGACCCGGCCGCTGGGATCGAGCATGTAGATGGCGTAGTCGGTCACGGTCGTCACCAGCAGCCGGAACAGCTCCTCGCTGCGCCGCAGCGCCACCTCGGAGGTGATGTCCTGGACTTGCGCGAAGACGTAGAGCGGGGCACCACCGGAGTCGCGGATGGGGGTGAGGCTGACCCGGAGCGTGCTCGCCCCGTCGTCCAGGACGAGGGGATGCTCGAAGGTGGCGACGTCCTCGCCCTGCTCGACGATCCGCAGCAACGCGTCGTCGAGGTGGTCGCCGTGCTGCCGGGTGAGCACCCCGTAGTCCAGGCCGATCAGCTCGTCCGGCTCCCGGTCGACCATCGCTGCCAGCTGTTCGTTGGCGCGCACGATCGACCCGTTGAGCGTCAGCGTCGCCATGCCGATGGCGGCCTGGTGGAAGACCTCGCGGTAGCGCTCGAGGTGCTCGTCGAGGGCCGCCTGGTCACGGGCCGCGCGCTCGTCGCTGTCGCCGGCGAGCCGCAGGCCACCGGGCCGGGCCGTGCCGGCGCCGGGGCGCTCACCCACCGCGGAGGCCGCCTCCACGGAATCCGCCACGTGCCGCCACAGCCGCTCGGGCAGCTGCTCGATCGGGATCGACTTCTCGACGAAGTCGGTCGCTCCGAGCTGGCGCGCCCGCTCGGCCAGGCCGCGCCCCTCGAAGCCGGTGAAGACCACGACCTTGGTGCCCGGCGACACCGCGAGCACCAGGGGCAGCGCCTCGAGGCCGTCCAGCACCGGCATCGAGGTGTCGAGCACCATGAGGTCGGGCGTGTGCTCGTGGGCGAGCATCATCGCCTCGCCGCCGTCGCCTCCCTCACCGACGACGTCGAAGAGGCCGGACGCCTGGAGCCGCAGTCTGACCAGCGTGCGCAGCTCGGGAGAGTCGTCGACCACCACGACGGTCGCTCGCTCAGCCACCCGCGCCTCCCGCCGTCCGGTAAGTGCCCCACACACGCTCAAGGAGTTGTGCCCACTGCCGAGGATCGCACACCCCCTCGGATCCGAGGGCGGGACGGCGCAGGTCCGGCTCAGCGCAGCGGGTGCCGCACGACCGCCTGCTCGCGCTCGGGGCCGACGCCCACGACCGAGATCTTCGCGCCGGAGCGCGCTTCGACGAACTCGACGTACTCCTGCGCGGCCTTCGGGAGCTCCTCGAAGCTGCGGCAGCCGGAGATGTCCTCGGTCCAGCCGGGGAGGTTCTCGTAGATCGGCACGGCGTGGTGGAAGTCGGTCTGGTTGACCGGCATCTCGTCGTGCCGGACCCCGTCGACGTCGTAGGCGACGCAGACGGGGAGCTCGGCCAGCCCGGTCAGGGTGTCGAGCTTGGTGAGGACGAAGTCGGTGACGCCGTTGACGCGGGCGGCGTACCGGGTGATCACCGTGTCCATCCAGCCGCAGCGGCGAGGGCGGCCGGTGGTGGTGCCGTACTCCCAGCCGGCCTTGCGGAGGAACTCGCCGTTCTCGTCGTGCAGCTCGGTCGGGAACGGACCCTCGCCGACGCGGGTCGTGTAGGCCTTCGCGATCGCGATGACCTGGTCGATCCGCGTCGGGGGGATGCCGGTGCCGGTGCACGCGCCGGCGGAGATCGCGCTGCTCGAGGTCACGAACGGGTAGGTGCCGTGGTCGACGTCGAGCAGGGTGGCCTGGCCGGCCTCCATGAGGACGACCTCGTCGCGGTCGAGCGCCTGGCTCAACAGCAGCCCCGTGTCGCAGACGTACGGCGCCAGCCGCTCCGCGTGGCTGCGCAGCTCCTCGACGGTCTGCTGCACGGAGGGCGCGCGGCGGTTGTAGATCTTGGTGAGGATCTGGCCCTTGAGCTCGAGGGCGCCCTCGACCTTCTGGGCGAGGATCTTCTCGTCGAAGAGGTCCTGGACCCGGATGCCGATGCGGTTCATCTTGTCGGCGTAGGTGGGGCCGATGCCGCGGCCCGTCGTACCGATCTTGCGGGAGCCGAGGAAGCGCTCGGTGACCTTGTCGATCGTGCGGTTGTAGTCGGCGATGACGTGCGCGTTGGCGGACAGCTTGAGCTTGCTGGTGTCGACGCCGCGGGCCTCGAGTCCGTCGATCTCCTGGAAGAGGACGTCGATGTCGACGACCACGCCGTTGCCGATGACCGGCGTGCAGCCGGGCGTCAGGATGCCGCTGGGCAGCAGGTGGAGGGCGAACTTCTGGTCGCCGATCACGACCGTGTGCCCGGCGTTGTTGCCGCCGTTGAACTTCACGACGTAGTCGACCTGGCTGCCCAGGTGGTCGGTCGCCTTGCCCTTGCCCTCGTCGCCCCACTGGGCGCCGACGATCACGATTGCAGGCATTGGTTGCTCCTCGCCACGGACGGAGTCCCTCCGCCCCTCCTGACGGGACGGCTGCTCAACGCACCACTTGTTGTTGATGGTGTCTACCAAGCAAGAAGCCCCGGCAAGGACCGGGGCTCTCTTGCGGCGCAACGTTACCAAATCGCGACGGAAGGACTAGATTCAGCGAAACAGGAACACGTTCTATTTCAGGAGCAGCAGTGGGCGCCAGCCGCGAGACCATCCTCGAGACCATCCAGAGCTACGTCGACCTCGTCGCCACCGGCTCCTCCGCCGACGTGGTCGCGCTGTACGCCGACGGCGCCACCGTCGAGGACCCCGTCGGCTCGGAGGTGCGCACGACCCGCGATTCCATCGCCGAGTTCTACGGCGCGCTCGACGGCCTCGAGCAGTCGGCGAAGCTGCTGCACGTGCGGATCGCCGGCAACGAGGCGGCCTTCGCGTTCGAGCTGGTGACGAAGGCGGGCGAGCAGACCTACACGCTGGCGCCGATCGACGTGATGACGTTCGACGACGACGGGAAGATCACCTCGATGCGGGCGTTCTGGAGCGGTGAGGACATGGTCGTCGGCTGACGGGGGACTCTCACCCGGCCGGTGGCACTCCCGCGAGCCGCGCCGCCACCTCCGCCACCACCGCCCGCGCCAGCGTCTCCGGCGTGTCCCCCTCCACCTCGGGTACGACGCCGTGGACGTCACCGCTCGCCAGCAGGTCGAGCGCACCGACCTTCTGCAGGCTGGCCATCTCGGCGGCGCGGGACGGGTCGCCGTGGACGATGACGCTCGCACCCTCGGGCGGCAGCGGGGACAACCATCCCCGCGAGGTCGCGAGGACGGTGCGGGCGGGGAGCAGCGCGAGCGCTCCCCCGCCGCAGCCCTGGCCGAGGATCACCGAGACCGTCGGCACGGAGCGGGTGACCAGGCCCGCGATGCAGCGGGCGATCTCACCCGCCATCGCACCCTCCTCGGCGGCCTGGGAGAGCTCGGCGCCGGGGGTGTCGACCACGGTGACGAGCGGCAGCCGCAGCTCCTCGGCGAGCTCCATCGCGCGGCGCG
Source organism: uncultured Nocardioides sp. (assembly GCA_964487275.1). Classification (GTDB taxonomy): domain Bacteria; phylum Actinomycetota; class Actinomycetes; order Propionibacteriales; family Nocardioidaceae; genus Nocardioides. The sequence continues at coordinate 9,157 of CAZAQE010000007.1, forward strand.
CCTCGCGCAGGGCGCCGGGCCCCATCGGAGTCGCGGGGGTCTGCCGCGAGCGGTCCTGCCCGACCAGGACGCAGGGCTGCCCGTCGAGGCGGGTCAGCGCGACGAGGACCGAGTCGTCGCGCTCGCCCTCGTCGGTGCCCTTGAGCCGCAGGGTGCTGCTGGCGCCGTACCGGAGCAGGTCGCGGACGCCCACCCTGCCCTCGGCGCGGGTCGCCTCGATGTCCTCCCAGACCGGGTGGTCGAGCGTGGTGCCGACGGCGACCGGCGGGCGTCGCTCGAGGGAGGACGCCGAGGGTGGGTCGACGAGCACCCCGAGCGCGTGGTCGACGAGCGCGGGCAGCTCCTCGGCGGGCACGACGGCGTCGATGACCCCCTTGGCCGCGAGGTTCTCGGCGAGCTGGACGCCCTCGGGGAACGGCTCGCCGTTGAGGGCCTCGTAGACCTTCGGGCCGAGGAAGCCGACAAGGGCGCCGGGCTCGGCGACGGTCACGTGCCCGAGCGAGCCCCACGACGCGTAGACACCGCCGGTGGTGGGGTGGCGCAGGTGCACGAGGTAGGGCAGGCCGGCGGCCTTGTGCTCCATCAGCGCGCGGGAGATCTCGACCATCTGCACGAACGCGCGCGTGCCCTCCTGCATCCGGGTGCCACCGGACGACGTGCTCGCCAGGACCGGCAGGCCTTCCGCGGTCGCGCGGCGTACGGCGGACGCGATCCGGTGGGCGGCGGCGATGCCGATCGACCCGGCCAGGAAGCCGAACTCGTTGACGACGAAGGCAACCGGGCGACCGCGGACCGTGCCCCGGCCGGTCAGCACGGACTCGTCGGTCCCGGCCTTCTCCGCGGCCCGCGCGAGCTCGGCGCGGTAGTCCTCCGGGTGGTCGCTGGTGTCGATGGGCGCGTCCCACGACTCGTAGGAACCCTCGTCGAGCACGAGCGCGATCAGCTCACGGGCGGTCCAGCGTCGAGAGGTCCCCATGGGGCGGCAGCGTACGGGGCCGACCGGGAGGGGCGGAGCGGTCGGGTAACTCAGTGTTACGAAGACTGGCCGGGCGTTGGTGGCGCTCCCGCGGCGCTGGGCAGCGCTCCAGCACCGAGGGAGCTGCATCAACGCCCAGCAAGCGGCGTACGACGCCGCGCGCCGACTGCACGGATCAGCTCGACCGCCACCCGTGCTCACGCCGGATCTGCTCGGCCTCGAGCGCGAGCCGGGGATCGAGCTCGGCGCCGTAGAGGCGTACCGACTCCTCATGATCGGCCTGGAGCCTGCGCAACGCCGCCGTACGCCGCGAGCCCCAGTGGTCGTCCCAGTAGAGCCGCGAGACCACCAGACCTCGATCCTTGACCAGCCGCTCGCGCTTGCGCTCCTCGAAGAGAACTTCCGACGCTGGCCGGATCGCGACCCCACCCGCAGTTGTCGGCGTCACCTTGACGCGCCCGTCGGACTCGATGATGTGGTTGCCGACTCGGAGATCGCACCAGCGGATGCCCTCGGACGTCCGGACGGGGAACTGTGTCTCGGGCTCACCGATGCCAGCCTCCCGGACCAGGTGCCGGGCCAGCGACTCGAGGACGGTGGCCGCGCCGCCGTCCGCCGCCGCCGCAGACGACCGTGCGGCGCGTCCACCCGGCCACTGCTTCATCACCTCCGCCGCTTCGACGAGCTCCTCCTTGCGCACCCCGCGGCGCATGGCCGAGTCGCAGGCGACGAGGCCGTGCAGGTCGCCGTGCTCGCGACCGATGTCGACCGCGATCCGCGCGAGGTCGTGCACCGGATACCGGCCGGGCTGCACCACCTGGTCCTCTCGGTACCGCGCCAGATGGTGCTTGACGCCGTTCTCGGTCCACGCATTCGTCCATCCCGGCCTGGTCACGTGGACGTTCTGCTCCGGCGGCCGCAGGATCTCCAGCCCGTGCTCGTAGGCGCCCGACTCGTGACTCAGCACCCACCCGCGCCGCATCAACGCGACGGCCGCCCGGGCGTGCAACAGCGGCCGTCCGACGTACTCGTCCGCCTCCTGCCAGATCTGCGCGGTGGTGTAGGCGCCTCGCCGGAGGCGCACGAGGAAACCGCAGCGCACCAGTCGCTGGATCTCCCCCGGCGCCACACCGAGGTCGAGGAGCTGCGTCCTGGTCAGGACGCCGCCGTTGCGGAGGCAGGTCGCGATCACCCGAGGTTCCATGCAGGCGACCGTGCCGCCGCCGGGCCGTCAAGAAACCGCGCCCGGACGAACCTGTGGACAGGCACGTCGGCGCAAGGGTTGTCCGGGCATCAGCCGTCGGGCGTCGTACGCCGCTTGCCGGGTGTTGATGGCGGTCCCTCGGCGTCGGAGCGGTGTCCAACACCGAGGGAGCGCCACCAGCACCGGGGCAGTCTTCGTAGCACTGAGTTACCCCACCAGACGAGCCACCGTAGGCTGGCGCGGTGTCCGGCGACCGATCCCTGCTCGTGATCACCAACTCCGACGCCGGTACGGCGGACCAGGAGGCCCTCGACGCCGCCCTTGCCGTGCTCCGCCGGCACGCCGAGGTCGAGGTCGCCGCCACCGGTTCGCCCGACGAGCTCGACGACGTCCTCGCCGGCGCCGGCGAGCGCACGGTCGTCGTGGCCGGTGGCGATGGCAGCATCCACGCGGTCGTCGCCGCCCTGCACCGCCGCGGCGCCCTGTCCGGTACGACGGTCGGCCTGGTCCCGCTCGGCACGGGCAACGACTTCGCCCGCACCCTCGGCCTGCCGCTCGACGCAGAGGCAGCGGCCGAGGTGATCGCCGCGGGGACGCAGCGAACGATCGACCTGGTGGTCGACGACCAGGACGACATCACCGTCAACAGCGTGCACCTCGGCGCCGGTGCGGAGGCCGGCGCGAAGGGCGCCCGCTGGAAGGAGCGGCTGGGCTCGGTCGGCGTCGGCAAGGTCAACCTCGGCAGGCTCGGCTACCCGATCGGAGCGGTGCAGACAGCCCTGAACCCGCCCACGCTGCGGGTCCGGGTCGAGGTCGACGGCGAGGTGGTGACCGACCTCGACGAGAAGGTCCTCATGGTCGCCGTCGGCAACGGGGCCTCCGTCGGCGGCGGCACCGAGCTGACCCCCGACGCCGACCCCGGCGACGGCCTGGTCGACGTGCTGGTGGCGACCCCGGTCGGCACCCTGTCCCGGCTGGGCTACGCCCTGCGGCTCCCCTTCGGCCGGCACGGCGAGCACGCCGACGTACGGATCGTCCGCGGCCGCACCGTCCGGGTCAGCGGCACCCTGTTCGACTGCAACAGCGACGGCGAGATCGACGGCCCGTTCCGGGAGCGCGCGTGGCGGGTGCTCCCGGCGGCGTACACGATGATCGTGCCGCGCTGACGCGGCACTAGGCTTGCGCCTCGTGGCACGAGGACAGCAGAACCAGCAGGAGCCCACCGACTGGGTGACCCGGACGGCCGACCTGGCGCTCCGGCACGCCGAGCAGGTCAACGGCGGCACGCTGCCCGACCTCGTCACCTGCGCGTCCGGCATCAGCCCGTCGGGCCCGATCCACCTCGGCAACCTGCGCGAGTTCCTCACCGTGCACTTCGTCGCCGAGGAGATCCGCCGCCGCGGCATCAACGTCCGGCACCTGCACAGCTGGGACGACTACGACCGGTTCCGCAAGGTGCCGGCCGGCGTCGACACCTCGTGGAACGAGCACATCGGCCGCCCCCTGTCCGCCGTGCCCGACCCGACGGGCGAGTTCGCCAGCTGGGCCGAGCGCTACAAGGCGCCGCTGCGCGCCGCGCTCGCCGACCTCGGCTGCGACATGGTCGAGGTCAACCAGACCGGGATGTACCGCGCCGGCACCTACCGCGAGCAGATCCTCACCGCGATCCGCAAGCGCGGCGAGATCGAGACCGTGATGTCCCGGTTCCGCACCAAGAAGGCCGCCGACCCGGTCGAGCAGGGCGAGTCCACCGCCGAGGAGGACCCTGCAGCCGACGGTGGCCACGGCGCGAGCGAGGACCTCGCCCGCTTCCCGTACAAGCCCTACTGCCGCGGCTGCGGTCGCGACACGGTCACCCTGACGTCGTACGACGACGAGACCACCGACCTCGCCTACACCTGCGACACCTGCGGCGGCTCCTTCGTCACCAACGTCGCCACGCAGGACGAGGGCAAGCTGGTCTGGAAGGTCGACTGGCCGATGCGCTGGACCTTCGAGGGCGTCCACTTCGAGCCCGGTGGCGTCGACCACGCGACCCCCGGGTCGTCGTACACGGTCGGCAAGGAGATCGTCGGCCCGATCTTCGGCGGCACCGCCCCCTCCTTCGTCGGCTACTCCTTCGTCGGCGTGGCCGGCATGCCGAAGATGTCCTCGTCGAAGGGCGGCGTCCCGACCGCGGCGGAGGCGCTGCGGATCCTCGAGGCGCCGATCCTGCGCTGGCTCTACGTCCGCCGCCAGCCCAAGCAGGCCTTCAACGTCGACTTCGGCCAGGAGGTGCTGCGCCTGTACGACGAGTGGGACGCCCTCACGAAGAAGGCCGCGATCCCGGAGAAGCGCGACGCGGCGGTGCTGGCCTGGGAGCGGGCGTCGGCCACGTCGAGCGCCGGCACCCTGCCGACCCCGGCGGTCGTCGTACCGTTCCGGATGCTGTCGTCGGTCGCCGACGTGACCGCCGGCTCCCGCGAGATCACCGCCCGCACCGTCGGCGCCAGCGAGGCCGACCTCGAGCCCCGGCTCACCAGGGCAGCAACCTGGATCGAGTCCTATGTGGACCCCGAGGACCGCACGACGGTCCGCGAGTCGGCGGACGCCGCGCGCCTCTCCGCGCTCGACGAGGACGAGGAGCTGTGGCTGCGCCAGCTGCTCGACCGGCTGCCCGACTCGTTCGCCGACACCGATGAGCTGACCACGCTGATCTACGGCGTGCCGAAGCTGGCCCGGGGCCTCGCGATCGAGGACGCCCCGACCGACGAGGTGAAGGCGGACCAGAAGGCGTTCTTCAAGCTCCTCTACGAGCTGCTCGTCGCCGCCGAGCGCGGCCCGCGCCTGCCCACCCTCTTCGCGGCGCTGGGCCCGGAGAAGGTGCGCTCGCTGCTCACTCCCTGACCTCGGCCGCCGGCGCGGCGACGGGCGCACCACCGAACCCCGCGTGCTTCGGCGCCTCGTGGAACAGCACGGCGACCAGCCCCACGGCGTACATCGCGGCCGGGAGCCACGGGGAGTCCGGCACCGCGAAGCCGAACCCGGTCGGGGCTGCGCGCTGGGCCACGGACCGAGTCAACACCCGACCACCGACATCGCGCGCGCCGGGGACACAATGGGCGTCATGAGCCTCACTCCCGGCGCCGACCTGATGGCCGGCCCTCCGCCCACGCACCTGCCCGTCGACCCGGCCGCGGAGCTGCTCGCGGCGGGCGAGGCGCCCGCCGCCGTCGTACGCCGCCTCCCGGCCTCGCCCCTCGCCTGGGCGACCCTCGCCGAGCAGGCCCGCGACCAGGGTGCCGATGACGTCACGGTCTACGCCTACGCCCGCGTCGGCTACCACCGCTCGCTCGACCTGCTGCGCCGCAACGGCTGGAAGGGCAACGGCCCGGTGCCGTGGGAGCACGAGCCGAACCGCGGCTTCCTGCGCGCGCTCGGCCTGCTCGCGATCGCCGCGCGCGCCATCGGCGAGACCGACGAGTGGGAGCGCTGCTCGGCCTTCCTGCGCGACTCCAGCCCGACGGCGTACGACGAGCTGCTGGACTGACCAGCACTGACGCACGGCCCGGGTCGGACCGGACGGGCGTCAGCCCCGCACGGCGGTTGCTCCGGCCAGGATCTCGGCCAGGTCGTCGGGCAGGGGCGCCGGGCGCATCGACGGCGTCGCGGCCCGTCCGTCGTTGCCGATCGGGGCGCGACCGAGCGCCGTGACGATCCCGCCGCCGAGAAGACGGTAGACCTGCCCGAGGATCTCCCGACCATCCCGCGTCCGCACGGCCAGGCCGAGCATGAGGGCGTGCGAGCGCAGGTGGGGCAGGACCCACTGCTGGGACAGGATGTGCGCACGCTCGAGTGCGACCCACTTCTCGTCCAGGGAGGTGGCGGCGCGGGCACGGTGCAGCTCGGCGTGGAAGGCAGATCGTACGTGCGGTGGCATGGCGGGCATCAGATCCTCCTGGTCTCGTCCTGGGCCCCACCCTTGCGGCAACTCCTGCCGTCAGTCTTGAACGAAGACGCTGACTCACCGGGCTGGCAGCCAGACCAGGTCGCGGCCGAAGTCGGTGGGCGAGGAACCGAAGGCAGCCCGCCAGGTACGGGTCAGGTGGGCACTGTCGGCGAAGCCCGCGGCGTGGGCCGCTGCGGTGAGGGACTGACCATCGGCTACCCCGGCGACCGCCCGTCGCAGGCGGAGCCACCGGACGTAGGAACGGAACGGCAGGCCGACCTCCGCGGACATCAGGTGGCCGAGACGACTCGCCGAGAGGTGGACCTTCTCCGCCACCTCGGCGAGGCTGACGGGTCCGTCGCCGACGCACGTCTCGAGAAGGTCGAGCGCCTGGACCACAGCCGGGTGGCGGGACGGGGGAGCGGGACAGCTGGATCCAGGATCCGCGACGGCTCCCGTCAGCCAGCTGCGCCAGACGGGCTCGAGATCCTCGGCGGCGGCCGACCATGCCGCGACGTCCGACGCGTCCTGGACCGCATCGATCAACCTGCGACCGAGGGGCGAGTCGGGCTCGAGGTGCACGACGAGTCCCTCGGCAGCGCCCCGGAGCAGGGCATGACGCTGGTCGGGAGGGATGACGACGGCGGTGGCTCCCAGCTGCCGACCGGCCCCGTCCTCGACCAGCAGCGCACCTTGTGTCGCAACAGCCACCTGCACCGAGTGATGGCGATGCGCCTGCGCGGCGCCGATCTGGCCACGCAGCTCGAACACCCCGGTGCCGAGGGTGGCCGTACCGGACCAGCGCGGTGGCGCCGGGGCCCGGTCCTCATTCGTCATAGGGCGATTCTCTCCGACGGCTCCCCCCGGGGCCGGACCGCCGGATGCTGGAAACGCCCAGGCTCACCGGGCACCGACCGGTGCGCCGGGTGCGAGCAGACCGCGCGTGACGTGAGCCGCGTCGCGGCCCGCACCGCGCAGCGTGGCCGAGGTGGGTCAGCGCCGGTGAGTCAGCGCCGGCGCGAGCGTCGGAGCGGGTCGACCACGAGCGCGTCGACCACCGCGGCCAGCGAGGTCAGCCACAGCCGCACGTCAGCCACGCACCGTGAAGTAGACCGCGACCAGCACCAGGATGATGCCGAGGATCGCGGCGACCGGCAGGTCGTTGCTCTGGGCGGCGCGGTGGGCGCGGGTGGCGTCGGGCCGTTCGCCCACCGGGACGGGCTCGGTGGCGCGGTGCTTGTGGGTCACTGGGGTGGTCCGCATGGGATCTCCTTGTCCGAGACGTACACAGCACCGGACGCAGCCGGGACACGAACATCACGCGATTCTCGGAGATTTCTTTCGCGGCGGCCGCCAGCCCACCGCCCCTGCACGAGGTCAGTCGAGGATGAACCCGAACAGCGGACTGTTCGGCGGCACCTTCTGGACCCGGAGCCGCGAGGCCTCCATGCGCTCGAGCAGCCCGGTCAGGTCGTCGCGGTGCTGCATCTCGATGCCGACCAGCGCGGGCCCGGTCTCGCGGTTGTTCCGCTTGGTGTACTCGAAGAGGGTGATGTCGTCGTCCGGGCCGAGGACCTCGTCGAGGAAGCGGCGCAGGGCGCCGGGCTCCTGCGGGAACTCCACGAGGAAGTAGTGCTTCAGGCCCTCGTGGACCAGCGCCCGCTCGACGATGTCGGCGTAGCGGGAGACGTCGTTGTTGCCGCCGGAGACGACGACCACGACCTTGCTGCCCGGCTCGAGGCCGGCGACGGTCTCGTCGAGGCGCAGTGCGGACGCGGCCAGCGCCCCGGCCGGCTCGGCGATGATCCCGTCGACCTGGTAGAGCGCGAGCATCTCGACGCAGATCAGGCCCTCGGGCACCGCGGCGAGCGAGAGGTCGACGGACGACCGGGCGCTGGAGACGGCTTCGTAGGTCAGGTCCCCCACCCGTCGTACGGCGGCGCCGTCGACGAAGGGGTCGACGGACTCGAGCTCGACGGGACCGCCCGCGGCCAGGGCGGCGGCGAGCGAGGCGGCACCCGACGGCTCCGCCGCGATGACCTTGACGCCGGGAAGCCGCTCGGCGAGCACGGTCAGGCAACCGGCGATCAGCCCCGCTCCCCCGACGGGCAGGACGAGGGCGTCGGGCTGCCAGCCGAGCGCGGCGGACTGGGCGAGGATCTCGGCGGCCACGGTGCCCTGGCCCGCGATGATGCCGGGGTGGTCGAACGCCGGGATCGCGGTCGCCCCGGAGGCAGCAGCGAAGTCGGCGGCGGCGATCGCGGCGTCGTCGTACGCCTCGCCGGCGATGACGACCTCCACCTGCTCGCCGCCGAGGGCGGCGACCCGGTCACGCTTCTGGCGCGGGGTGGTGCGCGGCAGGAAGATGGTCGCGTGCACGCCCGCCCGTGCGCAGGCGAACGCGACGCCCTGTGCGTGGTTGCCGGCGCTCGCGCAGGTGACCCCGCGGGCCCGCTCCTCGTCGGTCAGCCCGGCCAGCACCGTGTAGGCGCCGCGGGCCTTGTAGGAGCGGACCGGCGTGAGGTCCTCACGCTTGAGCCAGACGTCGAGCCCGGTCAGGGCCGAGAGCCGGTCGGCGCGCTGGAGCGGGGTCGGCGGGATCACCGACTCCAGCAGCCCGGCCGCCCGGTCGACGTCCGCGGTGGTGGGGAGCGACGGCGCAGTCACCGTCAGCCGAGGCTCTTCCCGGCCGAGCGGAGGTTCTCGCACGCCTCGACCACACGGGCGGCCATGCCCGCCTCGGCTGCCTTGCCCCAGGCACGCGGGTCGTAGGCCTTCTTGTCCCCGACCTCGCCGTCGACCTTGAGCACACCGTCGTACTTCTGGAACATGTGCGTCGCGACCGGACGGGTGAAGGCGTACTGGGTGTCGGTGTCGACGTTCATCTTCACCACGCCGAAGTCGACCGCGGCGCCGATCTCCTCCGCCGTCGACCCGGATCCGCCGTGGAAGACCAGGTCGAACGGCTTGGCGCCCTCAGGCAGCCCGAGCTCGGCGACGACCGCGGCCTGCGCGTCGCGGAGGATCTCCGGGCGGAGCTTGACGTTGCCGGGCTTGTAGACGCCGTGCACGTTGCCGAAGGTCAGCGCGGTCAGGTAGCGGCCCTTCTCGCCGACCCCCAGCGCGCGCACGGTGGCGAGCGCGTCCTCGGGCGTGGTGTAGAGCTTCTCGTCGATCGCGCCGACGATGCCGTCCTCCTCGCCGCCGACGACGCCCACCTCGATCTCGAGGATGATCCGCGCGGCCGCGGCCTTCGCGAGCAGCTCCTCGGCGATCTGCAGGTTCTCGTCGAGAGGCACGGCGGAGCCGTCCCACATGTGCGACTGGAAGAGCGGCGCCTCGCCGCGGGCGACCCGCTCGGCGGAGATGTCGAGCAGCGGGCGGACGAAGCCGTCGAGCTTGTCCTTGGGGCAGTGGTCGGTGTGCAGCGCGATGTTGACCGGGTAGTTCTTCGCGACCTCGGCGGCATACGCGGCGAAGGCGACCGAGCCGGTGACCATGTCCTTCACGCTCGGGCCGGAGAGGTACTCCGCGCCACCGGTGGAGATCTGGATGATGCCGTCGGCCCCGGCGTCCGCGAAGCCCTTGAGGGCCGCGTTGAGCGTCTGGGACGAGGAGACATTGATCGCGGGGAACGCGAAGGCGCCGGCCTTGGCGGCGTCGAGCATCTCGGCGTACTTCTCGGGAGTGGCGATGGGCATGCTGGTGGGCTCCTGCGGCAGTGCGGGTGCGGGTCGACTTTTCTCAACCTACCGTGACAACCGATCCGAGCGGGGCGGCGTGTCCCTCGATGACGAACCACCGCCCCCGGCCCGCCCGACGCGGCTCACCCGCGCCAGGCCTCGTCGCTCGTCAGGTCGGCGTGCTGGCACACCCAGGCGTGCATCGCGATCGCGGCGGCCGCGGAGGCGTTGATGGAGCGGGTCGAGCCGAACTGCGCGATCGAGAAGGTGCCGTCACAGGCCGCCCGGGCCGCCTCCGACAGCCCCGGGCCCTCCTGCCCGAAGAGGAAGCAGACCCGCTCGGGGATCTCCATCGTCTCCAGGTGGGCCGAGCCGGGCAGGTTGTCGATGCCGAGCAGCGGGACCTGCCGCTCGGCGAGATAGGCGTGCAGCTCGTCGACGCCGCGGTGGTGCCGGACGTGCTGGTAGCGGTCGGTCACCATCGCCCCGCGCCGGTTCCACCGGCGGTTGCCGACGATGTGCACCTCGGCGGCGAGGAAGGCGTTCGCGGACCGCACGATGGTGCCGATGTTGAAGTCGTGCTGCCAGTTCTCGATCGCCACGTGGAAACCGTGGCGGCGGGTGTCGAGGTCGGCGACGATCGCCTCCATCGACCAGTAGCGGTAGCGGTCGACGACGTTGCGGCGGTCCCCCTCGCGGAGCAGCTGCTCGTCGTACACCTCGCTGCCGGGGCCCTCCGGCCACGGTCCGGGCCAGGGGCCGACGCCGACCTCCGGCTGCCCGTGGGGCATCGGGTCGTACGGCGCCCGCTGCTCCTCCTCCACGGATCGCACCCTATCGACCACATCGCTGGGGGGCGGCAGGTAGCGTGTGCGCGTGAACTCGCTGGTCGCGACCCCGCTCGTCGTGCCGATGCTGCTGGGCATCAAGTGGCTCGACCCGGAGTGGTTGCAGCACGAATACGGCAACACCTTCATCTGGATCGCCCTGGCGATCGTCTTCGTCGAGTGCGGCCTGTTCTTCCCGTTCCTCCCCGGCGACACCCTGCTGTTCGCGCTCGGGCTGTTCATCGCGGGAAGCAACACGACCGGGTACTCCGTCGTCGGCATCTCCAACGAGCCGACCGAGCTGGTCATCGCGATGGCACTGCTGGTGGTCGCCGCCTTCGCGGGCAACGTCGCGGGCTACGAGATCGGGCGCAAGATCGGGCCGCCGCTCTACGAGCGCGACGGCAGGATCCTGAAGCGCAAGTACCTCGACCAGACCAGCGCGTTCTTCGAGAAGCACGGCAACAAGGCCCTGGTGATCGGCCGTTTCGTGCCCTTCGTCCGCACCTACATCACCGTGGTCGCGGGCGTGACCCTCATGGACCGTCGCCGCTTCTTCGTGTGGAGCGCGATCGGCGCCGTGCTGTGGGTCGTCTCGATCACCCTGCTCGGCTACTTCCTCGGCGCCGCGATCCCCGCCCTCGGCGAGAACATCGACTACGTCACCCTCGCGATCCTCGCCTTCTCCGCGATCCCGCTGGCCTGGGAGTGGTGGCGCCACCGCCGCACCTCCGGCCCCGCCGCCGAGGACAACGACGGCGACGGCGTGCCGGACCGCGACATCGCGGGCATGGACACGACCCACCACGAGCCGGCCACGGACTGAGCCTCACTCCACCGATGCGCCGCGTCGCGAGCGGCACCAGGTGGGTGCGATCGCAAGGCGCGGGCGCGACGGCGGTCTGCGCAAATCGGATGGCACCATCGAGCGTCCGCGTTCTGTCGAATCTCTGGGCAGCGAGCGCGCCCACATGGGGCCGCGCAGCAGCGGGGAATCGGTGGATTGAGGCTGAGCGCCTCGCCACCGATGAGTCCGGCTGCCGGCGGACGTCAGTAGGTTCTGCAACGTCCTACCGACAGCCGAGCGACCAGGAGCGCACCGTGGCGATCAACCTCAACCCCTACATCAACTGGCGCGGCCGGGCCCGTGAGGCGATGGAGTTCTACCAGTCCGTCCTCGGCGGCGAGCTCACCGTGATGACCTTCGCCGACATGGGCGGCACCGCGATGGGCGTGGCCGAGGGCGAGGTCGACTGGGTCATGCACGCGTCCCTGTCCGTCTCCGACTCGGTGCTGCTCATGGGCGCCGACCACCCCTCGCACGTGCCCGGCGAGCCGCAGACCCAGCAGGTCAGCATCAGCGGCCCGGCCGAGGACGGCGACACCCTGCGCCGCTGGTGGCAGGGCCTGACCGACGGCGCGACGGTGATGCAGCCCCTCGAGCAGGCGCCATGGGGCGACAGCTTCGGCATGCTGAAGGACAGGTACGGCGTCGACTGGCTCGTCAACATCGCGGGTGCGCCCGCGGAATGAGCTGAGCGGGCTGCATGAATCCCCGGATATCCGGGGATTCATGCGCTTGTCAGGGGTTGCAACACCTGACAAGCGCATGAACTGCACCACCCTGTGACGGCTGGGGCCCGTGATGCAGCCCATTCGGGCCGGGGGGGTCAGGCCTGCGCAGCCGCCCGCGCAGCGTCGAGCTCGGCCTTGGTCAGCACCGCCCGCACCTCCAGCGACACGTCGGCCAGGGGGTTCTCCCCCGCCGGGCTCCGGTCGATCGCGCACACGACGGTCTCGACGATCGCGCCCCCCGAGCGGAGGGCGTTCGTGGCGTCGCGGACCGCGCCGCCAGTCGTGATGACGTCCTCGATCAGCACCACCTTCCGGCCGTCGAAGGCGGGCCCCTCGGCGAGCTTGGCGGTGCCGTACTCCTTGGCCTTCTTGCGCACGAAGACGACCGGGATGCCGACCAGCTGGCTGACCGCGGTCGCGATCGGGATGCCACCCATCTCCAGGCCGCCGAGGAGCTCCGCGTCGCCGGGCAGCAGCTGCGCGACCTCGCGGGCGACCCGGGCGAGCAGCTGCGGGTCCGCCTCGAAGAGGTACTTGTCGAAGTACTCGTTGCTCACCTGGCCCGAGCGGAGGGTGAACTCGCCCGTGAGGCGGCAGGTGGCATCGATGTCCGCGGCGAGGGCGGTGTCCGTGGTCGTCACCCCGGAAGGTTATCGCCGGTAGGTTCGGGGTCGTGCACTCCACCGCTGGACGCTCCGCCGGACGCTCCGCCCGCCGCGTCGCCGGCATGGGCGAGACGATCTTCGCCGAGATGTCGGCCCTCGCGGTCCGCACCGGGTCGGTCAACCTGGGCCAGGGCTTCCCCGACACCGACGGCCCGCCGGAACTGCTCGACGCTGCCTCCGCGGCCCTGCACGGCGGTGCCAACCAGTACGCCCCGGGCATCGGCGTGCCCGCGCTCCGCCACGCGATCGCCCGCCACCAGCAGCGCAACTACGGCATCGAGCTCGACCCCGACCGCCAGGTCGTGGTGACCACGGGCTGCACCGAGGCGATCGCCGGCGCGCTCCTCGGGCTCGTCGACCCCGGGGACGAGGTGGTCGTCCTCGAGCCGTACTACGACTCCTACACGGCGATGATCGACTTCGCCGGCGGGGTACGGCGCCCGGTGACCCTGCGCGCACCCGACTTCCGCCTCGACCCCGCCGAGCTCGAAGCCGCCGTGGGCCCGCGGACGAAGCTGATCCTGCTGAACACGCCGCACAACCCGACCGGTCGCGTCCTCGACGCCGATGAGCTGGCCGCCGTCGCCCGGGTCGCGCAGCAGCACGACCTGCTGGTCGTGACCGACGAGGTCTACGAGCACCTGACCTTCGACGACCACCGCCACGTGCCGATCTCGACCCTGCCGGGGATGGCGGAGCGCACGCTCACCCTATCCAGCGCGGGCAAGTCCTTCTCGGTGACGGGGTGGAAGGTCGGCTGGGCGACCGGTCCCGCCGAGCTGGTCGCCGCTGTCACGGCCGCCAAGCAGTGGCTGACCTTCACCTCCGGCGCGCCGCTGCAGCCTGCGGTGGCCGCCGCGCTGGACGAGCAGCACGACTTCCCCGTCCGGCTGGCGGCCGACCTGCGGGACCGGCGCAACCAGCTGGTCGGCGGGCTGCTCGCGGCCGGCCTGGCGTCGTACACGCCGGAGGGGACGTACTTCGCCACGACCGATGTCAGTGCCCTCGGCTGGCGCAGCGGCGGGGACTTCTGCCGGGCCCTGCCCGAGCGGGCCGGCGTGGTGGCGATCCCGTCGGAGGTCTTCTACGACGACCCGGACGGTCCCGGCGCCGGCCGGCACCTGGTGCGGTGGGCGTTCTGCAAGCGCGCCGAGGTGATCGACGAGGCGGTCCGCCGGCTGGTAGCCGCCGACCTCACGGCCTGAGCCCGCTCGGCGGACCTCTGCTACCAGCCTTGGCGCCGCTCCCGGTACCAGGCGACCACCTCGGGCCTCAGCAGCAGCCACGTGCCCACGGCGAGCGCGACGGCCATGACGACGAGCGGCGGCGCGGTCACGGACATCACGAGCGTCAGGATCACCGCGCACACCCCGGACACGGCGAGCGCGATCCGCGCCCAGTTCTGGCCCGCGAAGGCCAGGCCTGCCAGCACCAGGGCGGCGATCCCCCACAGCACCAGGCCGGCGGCGATGACGAGGAAGGAGGCCACGAACTGCTGCTCGGTGATGCCGCTGGACGCCACCATGTCGGGCTGCTGCTTCTCCACCTCCGCGAAGAGCTCCTCGCCCTGTACCGAGACGGCCACGGCGGTGAGGGTCATGCCGACGATCGTGAGCGTGGAGAGCACCCACGCGAGGATGCAGGCGGCCAGCAGCGCCCCCGGACGTCGTACGACGACAGGGCGGTGGGCAGGGAGCCGGGGGCCCGGCGCCGGCGCAGCGGGCGGCGGGCCGGCCGGCGGCTGGAAGGGATCCGGCCGCCCGGCGGGGGGAGCCTCGCGGTCCGGCAGGGTGGGGCTGCCCGAGCGGAGCGTCCCGACCCGGGCCGCGCGTCGCTCCTGGTAGGCCTGCAGCCACGGACGGCCGGCGTACCAGTCGCGGGTCGGCTGTGCCCACAGCAGCCCGATGCCGAAGACGGCCATCGCCGCGATGACGACCTCGCTGGCGAGGGCGCCGACGAAGAGCAGCGGCGCGAGGGCGGCGAGCGCGACGCGGGCGCTGAGCGAGCGCTGGAAGACCTGGAAGCCGAGGATCGTCGACGCGGCGGCCGCGCCGCCACCGACGATGCAGAGCACGCGCAGCGTCGTGGCGAGCCCGTCGACGGTCATGCCGTCGAGGTTGTTGGCGGACAGCCAGGTCTCGATGCTGCGCTGCGCCTCGAGCGTGTGCAGGGTGGAGACCCGCTCCCACGCGGCTGCGATCAGCAGCAGCGAGCCGCCGATGATCAGCACCCCGGCGAAGGTCGCCTGGGGTGGTCGGGGCTGCTTCTCGCTCATGCCCCCATTCCACCAGACGGCACCATGCCCCGCTGGGGCCGGGCAGCCGCTGCGGACCGGGTCAGTGGCAGCTCAGTTGCAGGGAGCGCCCTCGCAGCAGGGGCGGATGTAGCCGCACCCGTCGCACCGCTCGTGGGAGGTCTCCCAGCGCATCATCGTGCTGCAGTTCGGGCAGGGCTCGGTGAGGTCGGCCATGGCGACAGGCTAGGCCGGACACCGTGGATCGGCGGGCCGACACGGCAGGGCTGACAGGCAGTTCCTGCACTTGTCAGGCGTTGCAACCCCCGACAAGTGCAGGAATCCCCGGTCGACCGGGGATTCCTGCACCTCACCTCCACCTCAGCCCGCGAGCACCAGCCCGTCCTCGCCCCGGTCCACCTTCACCGAACCACCGTCGGTGACCTCGCCGGCGATGAGCAACCGGGCAAGGGGGTCGCCGATCGCGGTCTGGACCAGCCGGCGCAGCGGCCGGGCTCCGTAGGCCGGGTCGTAGCCGGTGTCGGCCAGCCAGGCGCGGGCGTCGGGCGAGACCTCGAGCGAGATCCGCCGGGCCGCGAGCCGCGACTCCAGCGAGCGGAGCAGGAGCTCGACGATGTGGCCCAGGTCGTCGCGCGAGAGCGCGTCGAAGGTGACGATCTCGTCCAGCCGGTTGAGGAACTCCGGCTTGAACGACGCCCGCACCACGCCCAGCACCGCCTCCTTCTGCGCCTCGGGCGCCATCGTCAGGTCGACGAGGTACTGCGAACCCAGGTTGGAGGTGAGGATCAGGATCGTGTTGCGGAAGTCGACCGTGCGGCCCTGGCCGTCGGTCAGCCGGCCGTCGTCGAGCACCTGCAGGAGGATGTCGAACACCTCGGGGTGGGCCTTCTCGACCTCGTCGAGGAGCACGACGGAGTACGGCCGACGGCGGACCGCCTCGGTGAGCTGGCCGCCCTCGTCGTACCCCACGTAGCCCGGAGGGGCGCCGACGAGCCGCGCGACGGAGTGCTTCTCGGCGTACTCGCTCATGTCGATGCGGACGATCGCGCGCTCGTCGTCGAACAGGAAGTCCGCGAGCGACTTGGCGAGCTCGGTCTTGCCGACACCGGTCGGGCCGAGGAACAGGAACGAGCCGGTCGGCCGGTTGGGGTCGGAGATGCCGGCCCGGGCACGGCGGACCGCGTCGCTGACGGCTCGTACGGCGTCGTACTGGCCGATCAGCCGTGCACCGATCACCTGCTCCATCTCCAGCAGCTTGGCCGTCTCACCCTGCAGCAGCCGGCCGGTGGGGATGCCGGTCCAGGCCTCGACGACCTCGGCGATCTGGGTCGCGCCGACCTCCTCGCCGACCAGCTTCTCGTCCGGCGCCTCGGCGTCCGCGACGGCCTCGACCGCCTTGATCTGCCGCTCCAGCTCGGGGATCTGGCCGTAGAGGATCTCGCTGGCACCGGCGAGGTTGCCCTCGCGGGTCAGCTTGTCGGCCTCGATCCGCAGCTGGTCGAGCTGGCGGCGCAGCGCGCCCTCGCCCTCGAGCTCGGACTTCTCCCGCTCCCAGCGGACCTCGAGCGCGCGCAGTTCCTCCTCCTTGTCGGCGAGGTCGGCGCGCAGCGCCTCGAGCCGCTCGCGCGACGCGTCGTCGCTCTCCTTGGCGAGCGCGAACTCCTCCATCTTCAGCCGGTCGACCTGACGGCGGAGCTGGTCGATCTCCTCCGGGGAGGACTCGATCTCCATCCGCAGCCGGGACGCCGCCTCGTCGACGAGGTCGATCGCCTTGTCGGGCAGCTGCCGGCCGGTGATGTAGCGGTCGGAGAGGGTCGCGGCCGCCACCAGCGCGGCGTCGGTGATCCGCACGCCGTGGTGCGCCTCGTACTTCTCCTGGATGCCGCGCAGGATCTGGATGGTGTCCTCGACCGACGGCTCGCCGACGAAGACCTGCTGGAAGCGGCGCTCCAGGGCGGGGTCCTTCTCGATGGACTCGCGGTACTCGTCGAGGGTCGTCGCGCCGATCATGTGCAGCTCGCCGCGGGCCAGCATCGGCTTGAGCATGTTGCCGGCGTCCATCGCGGAGTCGCCGCCGGCGCCCGCGCCGACGACGGTGTGCAGCTCGTCGATGAAGGTGATGACCTGCCCGCCGGCGTCCTTGATCTCCTCGAGGACGGCCTTGAGCCGCTCCTCGAACTCGCCGCGGTACTTCGCGCCCGCGACCATGCCCATCAGGTCGAGGCTGAGCACCCGCTTGTGCTTGAGGCTGTCGGGGACGTCGCCGGCGACGACGCGCTGTGCGAGGCCCTCCACGACGGCCGTCTTGCCGACGCCGGGCTCGCCGATCAGCACCGGGTTGTTCTTGGTCCGGCGACTCAGCACCTGGATGACCCGGCGGATCTCCTGGTCGCGCCCGATCACCGGGTCGAGCTTGCCCTCCTCGGCGGCGGCCGTGAGGTCGACGGAGTACTTCTCGAGAGCCTCGTACGTCGACTCGGCGTCCTGCGAGGTGACGCGGCGGTTGCCGCGGACGGCCGTGAGCGCGTCCCGCAGGGCGTCGGCGGACAGGCCGGCGTCGGTCAGCACCTGCCGGGCCGAGGACTCGACGGTCGCCAGCGCGATGAGCAGGTGCTCGGTGGCGACGTAGTCGTCCTTCATGGACGCGGCGAGGTCGAGCGCGGACGCGAGCACGCGGGTCAGCGCGGCGGAGCCCGCCGGCTGCTGGACGGTGGCACCGCTGGCGCGCGGCAACGCGTCCCGGGCGGCGGAGGCCGCGTGCACGAGCCCGCTGACGTCGACGCCGGACTTCGCGACGAGGTTGGCGGTGGTGCCCTCCTCCTGAAGAAGCAGGGCGACGAGCAGGTGCACGGGTTCGACGGTGGTGTTGCCCCCGGTGGTGGCGGCGAGCTGGGCGGCCTCGATCGCCTCGCGCGCACGCGTGGTGAACTTGTCGGCCCCGAATTGGCTCATGCAGGACTCCTTGGGTCAGTGGTTCCATGATGGCCGGAGTCACTCCGGCCGGTCACTAGGCCCAACGTCCTCAAAGTTGAGTCTGTTCCGCTCAACTCTGAGGAATCTCGGCGACACACACCCGACGGCACCGACCGGGGTCCGGGGGTCCCCGGACCCCGCCACCCCGGTCGGTCGAGCCGTGGTCCGCGCGTCGCCGGCGTCCTCCGGCGACGGCGCGACCCCACATCGCACCTGCGCACGCGGACCACGAGTCATCGACGGTGGCACAGGGCGAGCCGCACGCCGGCGTTGTTTCGCTGCGCCTTGGTGCTGAAACAGCAGCCTGCGACGATGGCTCCGTGCCCCGCCCGCCCGACGAGATCGACGACCGGTCCGCGCTCGACGGCAACCGGATCGACATCGCCGCCCGGATCGGCTGGCTGCTGCGCACCTCACGGATGGCGGCCGGGCTCTCGCTGCGCGACCTCGCGGCGGCCGCCGGACCGGGCGCGACCTCGCCGGCCACCCTCTCCCGGGTCGAGACGACCGGACGGCGCAGCAGCCAGGTGGTCGCCGCCTACGAGGCGGCCCTCGACCTCCCCTACGGCCACCTCCGTGCGCCGATCGACGTGCTGTGCCGCACCTTCTCCTACGCCCCGCCGGACACCGAGCCGCACGTCCCGCCGCCGACGCTGGCAGCGTTCTCCGCAGCCGTCGACAGGGTCCGTGACACCCCGGACGGGCACGACTGGCTCCGCTTCGCGGAGTACCACGCCGCCACGCCGTTCGGCCTCACCTCCGCCGATGCGCGGCCCCTCGTCGCCCAGCTCGCGAGCGAGGTCAACCGTGCCGCCGGCTCGGCCTACCAGCTGCGCTACGAGGCCCTCGCGAAGCTGCGCTGCAGCCCGTACGACGGTCTGGTCGACGAGGTCGTCCGGGCCGCGGTGGCCGCGCCCGGGATGCAGCGCCCGGCCGACCTGCTCAGCGCGGTGACGGAGCGACCGACACCGGAGCTGGTGACGTGGTGCGGTGAGCTGCTCGGGCATCCGTCGTGGCCGGTCGCGCGCGCCGGCTGCCTGGGCCTGCAGAACATGCGCAGCGTCGGCGGCCTCGACACCGAGGACTGGCTGCCCCTCGTCGCCCCGCTCGCCGAGGCCTGCCGGGCCGCGGGAGGCGATCCCCTGCGCGAGCCGATCCTGAGCGGCACGCTGGCCAGCCTGCCGTCGGCGGTCCGGTCGGCAGTCCACGACCTCCTCGACCGGCCGCTCGCGCCGCCCCGGCGCGCGGCCGCCTGGACCCGCAGCCGGCGCAACGCCCACTTCAGCCACGCCGCGGGCATGGCGGCGGCACTGACGGCCGACCACGGCGACAGCGCCGACGAACCGATGCTGGCGCGATTCCTGTTCGAGATCCTCTACGACTTCCGGGCCACCCATGTCGTGACGACCTCGTTCGTCCTGGCCGCCTCGCCCTACGGGCGGGCCGCCCGCGAGCTGCTCGGCCGCACCGTCCTCGACGGCCCGGACGAGACCACGCGGCACGGCGCGGCCTACGCCTTCGCCAACCTGATGCTGCCCTTCGAGGAGGTCGACCCGTCCCCGTGGCTGGCTGCCGACGACCCCGTGGTGCGCGGCGCTGGCCTGACCATCGCCGGGTTCGCGGGAGCCGCGCTCCCGCCCGACCTGCTCGACCGCTGCCTGGCCGAGGGCGGCGAGGCCGCCCACGACGCACTCTTCGCCGCGGGCATGTCGGGCCAGCCGGAGCTGGCCGCGATCGCGGCCGACCCCGCGCAGCCCGCCGCGATCCGCGACGGCGCCGCCTGGTGGCTGAGCGAGGGCCCGCGCGTGCTGCAGTGACCCCCGCGGCTCGACCCGCCCCGGCTCAGCCCGGAGTCAGGCGTCGATGTCCGGCGGCGTCTCGTGCTCGGGCAGGTCGGCGCTGGACGCGGTCTCCTCGTCGACGAGGGCGAGCTTGCAGAACTCCTCGCCGAAGGGCGTGAGGTGGATGCTGCGGCGTACGACCTTGGCGAACTTGACCGAGTGCAGCGCCGCGAGCACGTCGGGCTGCGCCTCGAGCACCTGGTACTCGAGGTGGTCGTGGACCGGTTCGCGGGAGAACCAGACGAGGCCGAGGCGGAACAGGTTGTTGAGGTACGACGGCACCTGCTCCAGGTAGCGCAGCCCGGCGCGGGGTCCGACCATGTTCAGCCCGGGCGCCACGAGCTGGCTGTTGACCATGCCGATCGGGCCACCGGTGCGCACGTCGACGCTCGGCTGGGGGCCGTTGCGCAACAGCATCACGAGGATGCGCGCCTCGTCGGGTGCGAGCTCGTCGAGGATCCGGTCGAAGGCGGGGTGCCGGTCGTCCTGGCTCCACACGTCGCGGGACTTCTCCAGCAGCTCGTTGCCGCGCTCACGCAGGGTCTGCGGCCGACTGGCGAGGACCTGGCCGTCCACGACCGGCGACGCCGCGGCGACCGAACGGGGGCTGGGGCCGCCGAGAGACTCCCCGGCCCGGGTGAGCGCCGTCGCGACCGGGACCCCGCCGGAGACCTGCCGGGCGACCTCCCCGAGGGCGTTGACGTAGGAGCCGACGTCGCGGATGAGGGAGACCGCCTCGTCGCGGCTGGTCACCGCCTTGCCGACGCGCATCCAGTTGCGCGTCGTCAGGCGCACTCCCCAGCCGGCCGTGTGCAGCGCTGCGGAGCCGGCCACGCGGGCCAGGCCCGGCAGCGACTCGGCGACCGCCGGACCGGTCAGCGCCGGCAGCCGCGGCAGGCCCTCGTCGTCCAGGCCGGCGTCGGTGCTGTTGTCCTTGGCCACGCTCACATCCTCCATCAACGACCGGTCGTCCGGTCGGCTCCGCGTCTGGCTGGTCACACTCCCGCTCCCCACCTCGTCAGTAGCCGGGCAGGCCGGGGACCCAGCCCCAGACGAAGAGCCCGACGTGCAGGAAGCCGCCGGCCGCGCCCATGACGGCACCGTGGAGGTAGAGCATCCACTCGTCCTCCTTGATGGCCGAGCGCATCATCTCGACGAAGTCCTTCGGCGGCAGCTCCTTGGTGCGCCGCGCGATCAGGACCTGGATCTTCTCCGACTGCTGCCTGCTGAAGCCGGGGTCGCGGAACGGCGTGATCGTGCGGCCGACCGCCTCCATCGCGAACGAGTCCTTGATGCTGTCGTAGCGTCGTCCGCCCATCGCGACGTTGACGGCGCCGCGCAGCGGCCCGGCGGCCTTGTCGATCGCCGGACGCATCGCGGTCGCGATCATCTGCCGCGTCCGGTCGCCGCGCGGACCGTCCATCAGGAAGTCCCCGATCCGCTCGAGCGTGATCACGTCGTCGGCGATGATCCTCGCGTAGACCTCGGCGCACTCGTCCTGGCGACGCAGGAACAGGCCCTGCACCTTGATGCCGAGGATCCGCTTCGCCTCCGGCGGGTCGAAGATCAGCCACATGCCGAGCAGGTTGGTGATCCACCCGACCACCACGCCCATGATCGGCAGCAGCCACCAGATGTGGAACGAGACGTCGACGATGGCCACGGGGATGCCGAGCAGGAAGCCGAAGATGAAGCCGAAGGCGACCATCAGGTTGAGCTCGCGCTGGCCGACGTCCTTGAACACCCGGACGACGAGCTCGGGGTTCTTCCGGAAGTGGTCGATGACCATGATCTTCGGGTCGAGCAGCTGGTTGATGTGGACGCCGATCTCGTCGGTGATCGTCTTCACCACGCCCGGCAGCTGGGCCTGGACGCGGTCGACGACGGCCTGGCGCACCGGCTTGGGCAGGTCCTTCCACAGCCGCGGGTGCTCGCGCATCATCACGTCGTGGACGAGCTCCGGGAGGTCGGGGCGGAACACGTTGACGATGTGCTCGGCGATCTGGTCCGGCTCGAGCTGGGCGTAGAACTCCGCCGGCGTGCCGAGCTTCGCGATCACCTTGTCGACGGCGATGCTGCCCATCTTGGCGGCGCGGGCCGGGACGATGCCCTGCCAGCCGACGCCGCCCTCCATCAGGCCCGGGATCTCCTGGACCTTGCGCGGCATGACGCCGGCGATCTCCTTGAGCCCGGGGACGCGGAAGCCGTGGAAGTTGATCGGCTTGAAGAGCATCCACAGGCCCGACCAGTTGATCAGCCAGCCGATGACGCCCGTGAAGATCGGGATCGAGATGAAGTAGATCCAGTTCACGTGGTCGGCCCACTCGGCGAGTCCGTCAAGCACTGCTTCCACGCGCACCTCTCGTCCTTCGAGTCCCGCTGAGCCTGGTGAGCCCCATCTTCGTTCAAACGGTCCCGACGGCCTGAGGTTAGTGCCTGTTGTGGCGAATGGCACAGGGATCTCAGGTCACGGTGTCACAGGAACTGCGACAACGTGTACCCGGCAGCCCGCGCCGGCTCACTCCTCCGGCACGAGCCGCACGTCGTTCGGGACCCGACCGAGGTCGCCGAACGGCTGCACCCGGAACGAGATCCGGGCCGTGACCTGCTCCTGGGCGACGAAGCCGAACGTGCGCGAGTCGTCGGAGCCGCCCCAGTTGTCGCCGACCACCCAGAACCGTCCCTCCGGCACGGTGACCCAGTCCGGGTCCTTGCCGCGCGGCAGCGTCGTACCGTCCGCGGCGCAGCAGGGCTCGACCCTGTCGCCGACCCGGCTCGACCAGGCCGGGTTGTCGACGACGTAGACGGTGTCCTCCCCCGCCGGCTTGATCCGTACGACGGGCGGACCGGCCTCGGCGCTCGCCCGGATCCGGTCGCCCGGCATGCCGATCACCCGCTTCACGACAGGGATCTCGCGGTCGCCGAGGGTGCTCTCGACGATGTCGAACCGGGCCACGTCGTCCCTGCCGAAGGGGTTCACGACGAGGCGGTCGCCGTCGGCCAGGGTCGGCTCCATGCTGTGCCCGGACACCTTCACGGAGAACGCAAGCGTGGCGATCACGACCAGCATCACGGCGAAGAAGACGACCAGCGCAGCGGCGCCGAGCGCGGTGCGCAGCCACGGACGGCCCTCGGCACGA
Source organism: uncultured Nocardioides sp. (assembly GCA_964487275.1). Classification (GTDB taxonomy): domain Bacteria; phylum Actinomycetota; class Actinomycetes; order Propionibacteriales; family Nocardioidaceae; genus Nocardioides. The sequence goes on from CAZAQE010000007.1 coordinate 32,223, forward strand.
TGGTTCACGGCGCGAACGGTACGGGATGGTGCGACCGGTCGGCGCCCCCTCGGCAGGCACTGACGAGACCTGAGAAAAATCTGTTACGCACTGTCGCGCACACCCGGTGTTGTGTGTCACACTCCGTCACGCTTGGCCAAGGACATGGGGATGCGGCCAGCGTCCACCGCCGGTTCGGGAGGGATCGGCGGACGTGTTTCCTTGGGAGGGAAATGTGAAGAAGGAATTCGGTATGGGCCGCACCCGCATGGGTCGGTTCGCAGCCGTGACGGTGCCCGCCACCCTGCTCACCGCAGGACTGGGCGTCGCCATGTTGCAGGGAATGGTCGGCGCCGTGCTGTCGTCGGCCGACGGGTTCACGCTCAACAGTGACCGGATCACCAGCGACGGCCTCAAGGCCCGCACGGGGTCCGCCGATGTCGCGGGAGGTGACCAGGCCACGATCTACGCCGAGACCGGGGCCACCACCAACGCCAGCGGCATCGAGGTCATCACGCCGGACGTGACCCTGCCCCTGCTGGGCATCGGTGCCCACCTCGAGGTCACCTCGACGGACACCACCATCGCCCTGGGCTCGGTGGGCCTCAACGCCAAGACGCTGAACACCCCCAACGGTGCGACGCTCGGCAGCACCACCATCGGTGTCGCGCAGTCCGAGGCGGGCTTCGCCAACACCACGACCGACAGCGGCTACGTGGCCGACGGCTTCGCCCTGACGAGCTCCTCGGCAGACCTGCCGAACGTCAACGCGACCGCCTACGCGATCACGCTGGAGAGCCTCGCGCTCGACAACCTGTCGCTCTCGGTCGCGCTCGGCAACTGACGCCGGTCGTCGCCCCACGGCCGGCCACCTGACCAGCTGACAGCTGGCCGGTCCTTCTCAGCACTCCCTCGTGGGGGCGCGCCGGCGCGCCCCCACGAGGTCACCGCCTTGTCGCAAGGACCTTCGCATGACTGACATCTCCGACGTCGCCACCGACGTCACCCCCGCCACCGCCACACCGGAGAGCGCCGGTGCCACCCCGGCTCCCGGCCGGGCGACCCGGCTCCGCCAGCGGTTCACCCGCTTCCGTCGTACCCGCCCGTTCTGGGGATCGCTGATCCTGCTGGCCGGCGCGTGGTTCGTCGCCCGCCCGCTGCTCGGCGGGACCTTCGAGTTCTACACGACCGTCGGCGTCCGCAGCATCACCCCGCTGCTGCTCGCCGGCGGCATGGCCGCCGCTGCGTGCATCGCGCTCGTGCTCCCGGCCCAGCGGCACTTCCCGGCGATCGTCGCGACGATGCTCGCGGTCGCCTCGCTGCCGCTCGCCAACCTCGGCGGCTGGCTGATCGGCATGGTGCTCGGCATCACCGGCGCGGGCCTCGTCTTCGCCTGGGCGCCGTACACCGACAAGCAGCTCGCGAAGTTCGCCGAGCGCGACGCGCGCAAGGCCGACCGGCGCGAGCAGCGGCGGTCCCGCCGATGACGGACCGCCGTCACCGCCCCCTCGACCGGGTACGACGGGCAGCGGCGGCGCGCTCGTCGGCGATGGTGGAGCGGGCCGGGGTCCGGCAGGGCACCCGCCGGCGGGCGCTGGTGCCGCTCGCCGGCGGGCTCGCGGCGTTGATCGCGATGTTCCAGCTCGTCAGCAGCAGTGTGCTGGCGGTGAACTTCACGACCGCCAACCAGGAGTTCAAGCTGTACTCGAACTACCTGCAGGGCGCACAGGCTGCCGGCTTCCTGTCGACCAACGACACCTCGACGGGCGAGGACAACGGCGTCGCGGAGCTCGGCATCCGCTCCGCCAAGCTCGCAGGCCTGTGCGCGATCGCCTACGAGACCGTGCCCGTCGTGGGCGAGGTGACCCTGATGATCATCGCCGGCGTACCGGTGCGGAGCAGCTTCGCCAACGGCGCCAACACGACCACGGACGGCGCCGGCAACCCGCTGACCTATGACGCGAACGGGCTGCTCGAGGGCGGCAACCACATCACCGCCAGCAACCTGTTCATCAACTCCCGCTCGCTCAACGGCTTCGGCAACCTGATCAGCGGCATGAACCTCGGCCAGAGCGCCGACACCGTCGACAGCACGGCCGGCATCGCGTGGCCGGACGGCCAGGCCCAGCCCGAGGCGGGCGACTTCGGCCTCACCGTCGACCGGATCAACGTCGGCGGCCTCGGCGGCGACACCTACGGCATCAACCTGCAGGGGGCGATCACCTTGCCGAACCTGAAGATCAAGGTCATCAAGGGCCGCAAGACGCAGGCCGACTGCCCGAGCCAGGCGGCCGGCTGATGGGCGCGCGGCAGGCAGCGCGCACCGCGCTCTCGTCGGTCGGGGCTGCCCGGCAGTGGTTCCGGGCGTTCCGGCGTACCCGTCCGTTCTGGGGCGGGCTGTGGTGCATCGCGGCCGGGGCGTGGATCGTCCGGTCGATGTTCTTCTCCTTCGTCCTCGCGGTGAGCGGCGGTTGGAGCTACTCCGCCGGCTACATCCTCGGTGGCGGCCTGGTCCTCTTCGGCCTGGTCGCCTGGTTCGCACCCCACTACCGCGCGCTGGTCGGCGTCCTCGCGGTGCTGCTCGGGCTGGCGGCCTTCGTCGCGGCCAACCTCGGCGGCTACCTGCTCGGCTCGGTGCTCGCGATCCTCGGTGGCTCGATGGTGTGGGCCTGGGGCGAGAAGGCGCCGAAGCGGGACCGGGGCGGGCGACGCCGGAGCGGAGCGGTCACGCCCGCTACGACCGCCGGCGCATCGTGAGGCTGTCCGTACGCCGGCAGCGCTGGCTCGTGCTGGCCGCGATCCTCGTGGTCGCGGCCGCCGCCGTGCTGGTGCCGCACACCGGTGACCGCGCGCTCGGGCAGGGCCAGAACAGCGCCTACCAGCCCTTCCCCTGCGACCAGCCGGGCAGCACGAACCCGCAGCAGCGGCGCCAGGAGGTGCAGCTCGACAACGGCGCGGGCGACTTCAACGCAGCCGGCCGGATGCACCCCTGCCTCGCGGGCGTGCGCTGGCACCTGCAGTCCGGCAACGTCACGACGTCGGATCCCGGTCTCGCGATCGGACAGATCCGCACGGCGTACGGGCGGAAGTTCCCGAACACCGTCTACTACGCCGCCGCCGGCTCGCGGACCGACCTCTACCAGGTGGCGTTCAGCGGGCTGCAGTTCTGCACCGGCGACACCACGCCGGTCGGCGCGTGCCCGGCCTCCGGGACGACCGACATCCAGCTGTACGCCGACAGCGGTGACGCGCCGGCACCCAAGTCGGCCAGCAACTACCGGCTGACGATCGACCCCGACCAGGCGATCACCATCGGCGGTTCGGGCGTGTGGACCGAGGTCCTGGCCACCGCGAACAGCTCGTTCACGGTGCCCGTCGCCCAGCTGCCCACCGCGACCCACCTGGCCTGCGGCCTCGTGGGCGGTACGGCGCGGGGCGGCTTCCTCGGCATCGGCGGCACCTGCGAGTTGAGCGCCTCGGACTTCGCCGGCGACCTCGCGCAGTGGCTCGGCGGCGGCGAGAACTACACCCTGCTCGGCGTGAACCTCGACTTCTACTACCTGGTCACGCACCGGCAGAATCCGTCGGACCCCTACACGCAGGTGCCGGTGGACGGGTCGGGCAACCCGCTCAACTCGATCCAGCTGCCGAACACGACGATCTCGGTGAGCTGATGGAGACGACAGGGCCCGGCGTCGTCCACGGGAGCACGCGGTGGGGGCGGATGTCCGCCGCGCTCGGCACCGGCCTCGCCGCCCTCGGCACCCTGGCGACCCTCACCTGGCAGCAGGCGCTCGGCTTCGACGCGACCCTGGTGATCCAGGCCGGCAACGCGACCTTCTCGACATCGCAGCTCACCGCCGACGACGCCGCCTTCGGGATGGCGCCGGTCCGGCTCGGCAACGGCCAGTGGAAGAACCTGTTGCGCGCCGGGTTCGCGACCGCCAGCCTCAACGGGCTGTGCGTGTCCAAGACCGAGACGGTCGTGGGCAACATCAGGTACACGGTCAAGCTGACCTCCGGCGACGGCGGCGCGGGCCTGGAGACGAGGGCAGCCAACGCCGCGCTCGACGTGACGACGCTGCGCGGGGCGGGCATCAACCTGCAGGGCAGCACGCAGATCGGTCAGGCCACGACCGACCTGACGACCACGCCCGGCGCGGCGCCGTACCAGGCGAACCCGTTCGGCGTCCCGCAGACGTACGACGGCGGGTACTTCGGTCCCGGCACGTCGGGCCCGCAGGCGTACTCCGGCACGGGCAACGGCGGCCACGTCAACGGCCAGGGCTTCACCGGCATCGACGCGACCCGCGGCGCGCTGACCAACGTCCACGGCCAGCTCTGGCAGGCACAGGTCACCGGCAACATCACGCTGCCGAACCTCACCATCCGGGTCTACCCGTTCAAGGACGACATCGGCTTCAACGCCAACGGCACCACGAACACGACCCCCGACGGGATCGACGACCGCTCCTGCTGGACCGAGGCTCGCCAGGGCACGTACCCGAAGTAGCCGGATCCGGCCGCCGCGACCGCCCGTTGGCGTTTCGCTGCGGACGGCCGGGGGAACGCGGACCCCATGTCCTCGAAGACCGCGTTGCGGAACCTGATCCCGGAAGTCCAGAAGGCAGCCATCAAGTCGGCGATGCGCAGCTCCGGGTTCCGCGACGGGTCCTGCGACGAGGGCGAGTTCCGCGCGCCGTACAACCTCGTGCCCCGTGACGAGAACGGCGACTCCTACGGCGGGTTCAACCCGGTCGACTTCGTCGTCACCTACCCGGGCGGCACCTGGTACGTCGACAACTACGGCGAGCGCGTGCCCTACTCGCAGACGTCGTGGGCCGACTCGTTGCCGCCCCCGTTCGACGCGGTCGAGCTCTACGACTCGTGGCGGACCTCGGTCGCCGAGGTCCTCGAGCCGTGGCTGAACACGCCTGAGCCGGACGACTTCGACACGCCGGTCGAGACCATCCGCGCGGTGGCACTGAAGCTCAGCGCCGGCGGCGTCGTCACCAACGGAGAGGGTGAGGAGCTGCAGATCGAGGGCGGGAACCAGGATCTCGGCAGCTACGTGGGCTACGTGACCTCCGAGCTCGCCCAGTACAACGGCGACATGATCGACACGCTCAGCCTCAACTACACGTCGCGGCTGTCGCAGGTCCTCAACGGCCAGCACATCGTCGCGTGCGCGGCCGGGACCACGGTCACCGGCGAGCAGGAGGTCTGGCGCCGGGCCGACGAGTCCGTCCTCGAGCTCGCCAACGCCGCCAAGACGGCGTTCGAGGCCGAACGTGGCGGGGCCGACTGGAAGAAGATCCTGGGCGTCGTCGGCACGCTCAGCAGCGCGGTCGGCCTCTTCCTCGGGCCGGGCGGGGTCGCCACCGCCAATGCCACGATCGGCACCGTGACCGGGATCATCGGGGGCTTCCTGCCCGAGCCCCCGGAGGAGAAGGAGTCGGTCATCAAGGGGGACAGCGCCCCCGAGATCCTCGAGTCGCTGTCGACCGCGCTGGCCGACCTGACCACCACCATCGGCAACGTCGAGAGCGACTTCCTGTCCTTCGGGATCGGGGTCGACAGCTGGATCTGGGACAACCTGTCGTACTTCGACATCTCCCGCCCCAGCAACTTCCTCGACAACGACCGGGGCGAGTACTTCGCGCCGGGCGAGAACCTCGAGGTCCTCACGCCGCACCTGCGCAAGATCGCCGGCGTGGTCAAGCTGATCGGCATCGAGCAGCGCGCCGCGGGCCAGCAGATGAACGACGCGACCAAGGAGGTCGCCTGGTACCGCGATCCCGCGCTGGGGCTCAGCTACCGCGGCCACTTCGCTGGTTGGTCCGTCCTCGAGCAGAGCCTCACCGGCCTGTGCAGCCGCTCCTTCGAGGAGCTCGAGGACGTCGCCCTGCGAATGGTCGACGCGTCCTATGACTTCGACGCGGCCGACGAGGCCGTCGAGGCAGCGCTGCGGGACGAGATCAGGCAGATCCAGGAGGCCGGCGGCGTCGGCTGACCCTCGCTCACCTCAGCTGCCGCGGCGCCAGACGACGATCGACTGGCCGGCGGGGGGCTGCGGGAGGGCGGGGAGCCGCGACGGCGACACCGGCCGGGTGGCGACCGCCTGGCGCAGCGCCTCGCGCGTGGCCTCGAGCTCGGCGACGAGCTCCGCGTTGCGGGAGCGCAGCGCCGCCACGGCGTTCTCCAGGTCGAGGATCCGCTTCACTCCCTCGATGCCGATGCCGGCCGCGGTGAGCTCGGCGATCTCGCGCAACCGCTCGATGTCGCGGTAGGAGTAGCGCCGGCCGCCGCCGCCCGTCCGGCCCGGGGTGATCAGGCCGACCCGCTCGTAGGTGCGCAGCGTCTGCGGGTGCAGCCCGCTGAGCTGAGCGGCGACGCTGATCACGAAGACGGCGTCATCGGGGGCGGGTGGGCTGGGCTGCGGCGGCCGGCGCGTGGCCATCAGGACTCCTGGGCCTGGGACTCGAACAGGCCCGCGCGCAGCGAGCTGCTGGCCGACGCCGTGGCGGCGGCGTACGCCTCGAGGGCGGCCTTCGCCTCGGCGTCCAGCGTCGCCGGGACCTGGACCTCGACGGTCGCGAGCAGGTCACCGCGGGAACCGTCGGCCTTCTGGGAACCCTTGCCGCGCACCCGGAAGGTGCGTCCGTTGGGGGTGCCGGGCGGGATCCGCAGCGTGACCGGTGCGCCACCGAGCGTCGGCACCTTGATCTCCGCCCCGAGCGCGAGCTCGGCGAAGGAGACGGGTACGTCGACGGTCAGGTGGTCGCCCTTGCGACCGAAGACCCGGTGCTGGGTGACCTTCACGGTCACGTAGAGGTCGCCGGCCGGTCCGCCGTTGCCACCGGGCGCACCCTTGCCCCGCAGCCGGATCCGCTGTCCGTCCTTCACCCCGGCGGGGATCCGGGCCTGGATCGTGCGGGTCGCCTGGCCCAGGCCGCTGCCGTGGCACGTGGGACACGGGTCGTCGTAGACGAGCTGGCGGCCGCCGCAGGCCGGGCAGGTCTCGTTCATCGAGAACGCGCCGCCGACGGACGAGGTGACGAAGCCCGAGCCCTCGCACACCGGGCAGGCATGCGGCCGGGTGCCGGGCTTGCCGCCGGTCCCGTGGCAGGTCGGGCAGGCGCCCTCGGAGCTGATCCGCAGGGACACCGTGACGCCCTCGAGCGCCTCGGTGAAGCCGATCGTCGCGGTGGTCTCGAGGTCGGCGCCACGGGTCGCGCGCGGGGCCCGCCGGCCGGCCGAGAACCCGCCGCCGAAGAGGTCGCCGAACAGGTCGCCGAAGCCTCCCCCGCCGCCACCGGCGCGGTCGCGGAGCAGGTCCTCGACGTTGACGCCGCCACCGAACCCACCGCCGAAGCCGCCACCCGCCGGGAAGCCGCCACGGCTGAAGAGCTCGCGCGCCTCGTCGTACTTCTTGCGCTTGTCGGCGTCACCGATGACGTCGTAGGCCTCCGCCACCGCCTTGAACTTCTCGTGCTTGGCGGTGTCGTCGGGGTGCGAGTCCGGGTGGTTGGCGCGCGCGAGCTTGCGGTAGGCCTTCTTGATGTCGTCCTGCGACGCGGTCTTCGCGACGCCGAGCTCCTTGTAGAAGTCCTTCGTCGCCCAGTCGGACCGGATGCCGTCGTCACTCATCGCGCACCTCCCTTCCCTGCTGTCGTGTCTGTCGTGTCGTGGGTCGTCAAGCCGGGTCGACCACCAGGACCTGCGCTGCCCGCACGACCCGGTCGCCGATCTTGTAGCCGGCCTTGGCGATCACCTTGCAGGTGGTCACCTCGACCTCGGCGTCGGTGCCGATGTGCGAGAGCGCCTCGTGGACGTTCGGGTCGAACGCGTCGCCGACCTCCCCGAACTTCGCCAGGCCCAGCCCGGCGACCACGCGTTCGAGCTGCTCGGCCGTGGCCTTGAAGCCACCCTCGAGCGGCTCGTGCTCGCGGGCCCGGTCGATCGTGTCCAGCACGTCGATGATCGGCGTCAGCACGGCGTACTTCGCGTTCTCGTTGAGCAACTCGCGGTCCCGGTCGACCCGACGCTTGTAGTTGAGGAACTCCGCCTGCAGCCGCTGGAGGTCGAGGGTCCGCTCCTCGAGCTCCATCCTCGTGACGGTCAGCTCGTCGGCCTCGGGAGTCGCCTCGGCGGGCGCTGCCGCCTCGGTCGCCTCGGTCGCCCCGGTCGCTCCGGTCGCCTCGGTCGCGTCGTCGGCCGGCGTCGCGCCGGGGGCGGCGTCGCCCTCCGGCGAGGGAGCCGCAGTCTCCTGCGGCTCCCCCTCCGGGGTGAGGTTCTCCTCGGTCACTTGGCGTCGCCCTCGGTGTCCTCGTCGACGATCTCGGCCTCGACGACGTCGTCGTCGGCCTCGCCGGTCGCACCGGTCGTCCCGCCCGCGGCGGCCGAGTCGGCCTCGGCGGCGGCGTACATCGCGGCACCCATCTTCTGGCTGGACTCACCCAGCTTGGAGATGGCGGCGGTCAGCGTCTCGGCGTCGGCCTCGGCGTTCTCGAGGGCACCCTTGAGCGCCTCGACATCCGCCGTGACCTCGGCCTTGACGTCGTCCGGGATCTTGTCGCCGTTGTCGGCGAGGAACTTCTCCGTGGTGTAGACGAGCTGGTCGCCCTGGTTGCGGACCTCGACGGCCTCGCGACGCTTGGCGTCCTCCTCGGCGTACTGCTCGGCCTCCTTGACCATGCGGTCGATCTCGTCCTTGGACAGCGCGCTGCCGCCGGAGATGGTCATCGACTGCTCGCGGCCGGACGCCTGGTCCTTGGCGGAGACGTGGACGATGCCGTTGGCGTCGATGTCGAAGGTGACCTCGATCTTCGGCACGCCGCGCGGAGCCGGCGGGAGGCCGGTCAGCTCGAAGTTGCCGAGCGGCTGGTTCTGCGACCACATCTGGCGCTCGCCCTGGGCGACCTTGATCTCGACCGACGGCTGGTTGTCGTCGGCGGTCGTGAAGATCTCGGACCGCTTGGTCGGGATGGTGGTGTTGCGCTCGATGAGGGTGGTCATCACGCCGCCCTTGGTCTCGATGCCGAGCGAGAGCGGGGTGACGTCGAGGAGCAGCACGTCCTTGACCTCACCGGCGAGGACACCGGCCTGCAGGGCGGCGCCGACGGCGACGACCTCGTCCGGGTTGACGCCCTTGTTGGGCTCCTTGCCACCGAGCAGCTCCTTGACCAGCTCGGTCACGGCGGGCATCCGGGTCGAGCCGCCGACGAGGACCACGTGGTCGATGTCGGAGATCGCGACGCCGCCGTCCTTGAGGACGCTCTGGAAGGGCGCCTTGGTGCGCTCGAGCAGGTCGGCGGTGAGCCGCTGGAACTCGGAGCGGGTCAGCCGCTCCTCGAAGTGCAGCGGGCCGTTCTCGCCGTGCGTGATGTAGGGGAGGTGGACCGTCGTGTCGCTGGACGACGACAGCTCGATCTTGGCCTTCTCGGCGGCCTCCTGGAGGCGCTGCGCGGCGATCTTGTCCTGGGACAGGTCCACGCCGTTGGCGTCCTTGAACTTCTTGACCATCCACTGGACGATCGCGTTGTCCCAGTCGTCACCGCCGAGGTGGTTGTCACCGCTGGTGGCCTTCACCTCGACGACGCCCTCGCCGATCTCCAGCAGGGACACGTCGAACGTGCCGCCGCCGAGGTCGTAGACGAGGATCGTCTGGTCGTCGCCCTTGTCGAGGCCGTAGGCCAGCGCGGCGGCGGTCGGCTCGTTGACGATGCGGTCGACCTTGAGGCCCGCGATCTCGCCGGCTTCCTTGGTGGCCTGGCGCTGGGCGTCGGAGAAGTACGCCGGGACGGTGATCACCGCGTTGGTGACCGTCTCGCCGAGGTAGGCCTCCGCGTCGCGCTTCAGCTTCTGCAGGATGAACGCCGAGATCTGCTGCGGCGTGAAGTCCTTGTCGACGGGGTCGCCGATGTGCTGGGTCCAGTCGGTGCCCATGTGGCGCTTGACCGACCGGATGGTGCGGTCGACGTTGGTGACCGCCTGGCGCTTCGCGACCTCGCCGACGAGCACCTCACCGCTCTTCGCGAAGGCAACGACCGACGGCGTGGTCCGTGCTCCCTCAGCGTTGGCGATGACCGTGGGCTCGCCGCCCTCGAGGACCGCGACGACGCTGTTCGTCGTACCGAGGTCGATGCCGACAGCTCGTGCCATGTGTGTTTCCTCCGTGTGATGCTGGCCCCGGCCGGTGGTCCGGCCGGAGGATCAGGGTCTGGTTCAAGTTAGTTGAGCCCGATGGACTCAAGTCTGACACACGGCACAACCACGACGGCCCACCGGGTGTTCCCGATGGGCCGATCGATCGTGCTGCGTGGTCCGGACGCCGGCAGGTCAGCCGACGGTGACCCGGATCTCGTTGCTGACGGTGCCGTCGTCGCGGTCGATCACGCGGAACCGGTTGAGGCCGCTGACACCGGTGAAGATGTAGCTGGAGAACGTGCCGTTGGTGACGCCGACACTGGCCGGGAAGTCCGCCCACGCGCCGTCCTGGAAGCGCTGGAGCCACAGGATGGCACCCTCACCGCCCGGGTAGACGCCGCTGAAGTAGATCCGCTCGCCCGAGCTGACCGTCGTGTCGACCGCCTGGAGCGAGATCTCGCCGGCCTCCGGCGACGTGCTCTCGGTGGCCTCCGTCGATGCGGTCTCCTCCGGCTCCTCAGTGGCCCCGGAGGTCTCGGTCAGGTCGGTCGCCGGGTCCTCGGTGTGCAGCGTGATGAGCGGGCCGCTCGAGCCGGCGGTCTCGACCGGGCTCGGCAGGTACATGGAGTCGTACGCGGAGGAGCCGCCGCCCGCGGAGCTGTCGCCCCCGCCGAAGCCGAGCACCTTGGCGCCGACCAGCGCGACCAGCGCGAGGACCAGGCCGACCCCGAGGCCGACGGCGACCAGCGCCACCAGCCCGTTGAGCACGGGGCGGTCGACGTGGGGCTCGTTCTGGTCGCTCACGCGGCCATTCTCCGGGAGCCGCCAAGAAATCAGAAACCGCGCGTCCAGACGACCTTCTCGTGCAGCTTGCGCGAGCGCCAGCCGGCGTCGGTGCGCACGAACGTGTGCTGGTACATGCCGCCGACCTCGACGACGCGCTCGCCGCCGCGGCCGTCGGCGATGCGCATCGGGTTGTGGAAGTACGCCGTGACGGCGGCCTCGTCGCGGGAGTCCGCGAACTCGAAGGCCAGCTGGCCGACCAGGTGGACGCGGTGGGCCGAGAAGCCCGGGAGCGCCTCGGACAGCCATGCCTTGACCACGGGATAGGTGTCGGCGACCCCGCCGCTCTCGGTGTAGTCGATGTGGGCGTCAGGGGTGAACACGGTGTCGAGCCGGTCGAAGTCCCCCTCGTCGACGGCGAGGGTGTAGCGGGTGATCGCGTCCGTGATCTCGGCGCGGTCGATCAGCTCCTGCAGGTCCACGGGGCTCCTCGTGCTCTGGCGTGCTCTGGCGTTCCGGCGTGCTCTGGCGTGCTCTGGTCAGCGGGGTTCGAGGACGACGACCGGGATCTCCCGGTCGGTCCAGGCCTGGTAGTTGTCGAAGTCGGCGTAGAGGTCGACCAGCCGCGGCCACAGGGCGGCGCGCTCGTCCGGACCGGCGACCCGGGCGCGCACGGCACGCTTGCGCTCGCGGGGCACTGCGACGGTGGTGTCGGGGTTGGCGAGGAGGTTGTGGAACCACTGCGGGTTCTTCGGCAGGCCGCCCTGCGAGGCGACGACCACGAGGTCCTCGCCGTCGGCGAGGTAGAGCAGCGGGGTGGTGAACCTCGTGCCGGACTTGCGTCCCACGTGGTCGAGCAGGAGCACGGGCACCGGCTTCTTCCAGCCCGCGCCGATGCGCCACTTCGCGCCGATCCGGCCGTTGGTGAGCCGGTAGACGGCGACATTGGCCCTGGCGCCGTACTTGATGATCTTCGCGACGATCGGCTTGTCGAGGCCGTCGGGCTTCGGCTTGGTCGCTGCCATGGGACTCACTCTGGCACAGATCTAGAACACGTTCTACCCTCGGTACACCCGCTCGTTCCGCACGGGCACTCAGGGACCGAAAGGCAACCGATGCGCTTCTCCTTCGCCGAGGGCATGACCCAGGCCAGCTACTACGCCCCGCTCGCCCAGGCCTGCGAGGCCGCCGGCTACACCTCGATGACGATCGCGGACAGCCTGATCTACCCGCAGGAGTCCGACTCGAAGTACCCCTACACGGACACCGGGGACCGCGAGTTCCTGCTCGGCAAGGAGTTCATCGAGACCTTCATCCTCTGCGCGCACCTGTTCGCGGTCACGGAGAAGATCCGGCTCACCCCCTTCGTGCTGAAGCTCCCGATCCGCCCGCCGGTGCTCGTGGCCAAGCAGGCGTCGTCGCTGGCCTTCCTCTCCGGCAACCGCCTCGGCCTCGGCGTCGGCCTGTCGCCGTGGCCCGAGGACTTCGCCGCGCTCGGCGTGCCGTGGGAGCGGCGCGGCAAGCGGATGGACGAGTGCATCGACATCCTGCGGGGCCTCACCCAGCCCGGTGACGAGCCGACGTTCTTCGGCTACCACGGCGAGTTCTTCGACTTCGAGCCGCTCCAGCAGTGCCCCGCCCCGACCGAGAGGATCCCGCTGCTCGTGGGCGGCCACTCGGACGCCGCCCTGCGCCGCGCCGTACGCAAGGGCGACGGCTGGATGCACGCCGGCGGCGACGGCGAGGAGCTCGACCGGCTGCTGACCCGCCTCGCGGAGATCCGCAAGGAGGAGGGCGACACCCGCGACGACTTCGAGGTGCACGTGATCTCGTACGACGCCTACACCCTGGACGGCATCAAGCGCCTCGAGGACAAGGGCGTCACCGACTGCATCGTCGGCTTCCGGATCCCCTACATCAAGGGCCCCGACACGGAGCCGCTCGAGACCAAGATCAAGCACCTCGAGCAGTACGCCGAGAACATCATCGCCAAGGCCAACGGCTGATGACCGGGGTGTCGGCCTCGCTCGGCCTGACCGCGCCGCTGCAGGCGGCGATCGCCGAGGCCGAGGAGCTGATCGCCAACGCGCCGTTCATCCGGACCGAGGCGGACCGGCTCGAGGGCTACGACTACCTCGCCGGCCGGATCCGGATGGCGATGCAGACCGCCTTCGACTACGACCTCGAGCAGCCGGTCTTCATCAACCCGACCCACCAGTACTCGCGCCAGGGCCTCGACAACCCGGACGCCGTGTATCTCAACGCCTACCTCCGTGAAGGCGTCTCGTACGTCGTCCGGGGCAGGCGCGGCACGTCCGCCGACCTGTCCTTCCAGGTGATGGGCGGCAGCTACAGCGCCGACTCGGCGGCGACCTCCCTCATGGCGTTCGACGACCGCGAGCTCGACGTCGCGGAGGACGGCTCGTTCTCGTTCGAGTACACCGCCGAGCCAGGGGCGAAGACGCTCATCGTGCGCGAGGTCTTCAACGACTGGGACAACGAGGAGCGCGGCACCCTCACGATCGAGCGGGTCGACACCATCGGCCATCCTCGGCGAGCGCTCACCGAGGGCCTGCTCCGCAAGAAGTACGAGGTCGCGGCCCGGTCGCTGACCAGCTCCATCCAGACGTGGTTCGCCTTCCCCCACTTCTTCCAGTACAAGGAGCCGGTCAACACACTGACCACGCCGGCGTCGACCCCCGGCGGGCTGTCGTCGCAGTTCTCCTCGATCGGCCACTACGAGCTCGGCGAGGACGAGGCGATGATCGTCTCGGTGCCGCGCTGCGACGACTGCACCTACCAGGCCATCCAGATCGGCTCGGACTGGTACGCCTCCACCGACTACGAGACACACCAGACCTCGCTGACCAAGGCACAGGCGGTCACCGACCCCGACGGGGTGATGAGGTTCGTGATCTCGGAGCAGCCTCCCGCCCTGCTCGACGGGTCCCCGGCGCCGGCCGCGAACTGGCTGGAGACGACTGGACACCGGACCGGACCGATCATGCTGCGCTGGCAGCACCTGACCCGCGCCCTGTCGGCCGCGGACGGACCGGCGGTCGAGGTGGTGCCGGTCGGCGAGGTCACCAAGCGGCTGCCGGACCTCGTCGGGCTGACGCCCGAGGAGTACGCCGACCGGATCGCCGCGCGGCAGCGGGCGGTGGCGCGCCGGATGATCTCGTAGGCCGCTCCCCGGGCCCCTCCCTGGGCCGGTCGCGCGACCGGTCGCGCGGCCGGTCGCGCGGAGCGCTCAGGCGGGGATCCAGTCGAAGGTGTCCGGGTTCGGCCCCTGCCGACCGGCCTCGCCCCTGTCGAGCGCGGCCAGCGCCGCGACCTCCTCGCCGGTGAGCGCGAAGTCGAAGACGTCGAAGTTCTCCGCGAGCCGCGCCTTGCTCAGCGACTTCGGGAAGACGATGTCGCCGCGGTCGAGGGCCCAGCGCAGCAGCACCTGGGCAGGGGTCTTCCCCCGCGACTCGGCGACGGCGAGGACGGCCGGGTCATCCAGCTCGCCGCCACCCTGGCCGAGCGGCGACCACGCCTCGACGTGGGCGCCGTGGCGGACCGTGGCCGCACGCACCGCCTCGTTCGCGAAGTAGGGGTGCACCTCGACCTGGTTCACGGCGGGCACCACGCCGGTCGCGGCGACGATGCGGTCGAGGTGGTCGGGCTGGAAGTTGGACACGCCGACGGAGGTGGCGAGCCCCTCCTCGCGCAGCTCGAGGAGCGCCTCCCAGGTCGAGACGAAGTCGCCGTCGTACTGCGTGGGAAGGGGCCAGTGGATGAGGAGCAGGTCGACCCGGTCGAGGCCGAGCTTCTCCAGCGAGACCCGGGCGGAGTCCTTCGCGTCGGCGGGGCGGTGCCGGTTGTTGTTGACCTTGGTCGTCACGTAGACGTCCTCGCGGGCGAGCCCGGACGCGGCGATGGCCGCTCCGACGCCCTCCTCGTTGCCGTACATCTGCGCGGTGTCGATGTGGCGGTAGCCGATCTCGAAGGCGTCGGACACGACGCGCTCGACGTCGTCCGGCGACACCTGCCAGACGCCGAGGCCGAACTGGGGGATGGACGTGTGGTCGTTGAGTTCGATCCGGGGAGTGCTCACCCTCATCGCAACCGAGCCGGCGCGGAACTATTCCGGCAACGGCTCACCATGACCTCTTCCCGAAAACTGAAACACGTTCTACTCTGGCCCCCATGGTGGATCTGCTGACCGACAAGGTCATCGTGCTGTCCGGTGTCGGCCCGGGCCTGGGTCGCTCCCTCGGCGAGGAGGCCGCGAAGATGGGCGCCGACCTGGTGCTCGCGTCGCGCACGCCCAAGCGGCTGGAGAAGATGGCCGAGGTCGTCCGGGCGCACGGACGCCGCGCCCTCGTCGTACCCACGGACATCACCGACGAGGACCAGCGCAAGCAGCTCGTCGAGGCCGCGCTCGACGAGTTCGGCAAGGTCGACTGCCTCATCAACAACGCCTTCGGCATCCCCCCGATGGATCCGATCAGCACCCTCGACCTCGAGGGCCTGCGCACCGCCAACGAGACCAACGTCTTCGCGCCGCTGCGGCTCTCGGCCCTCTTCGCCGACGCCCTCGCGCAGACCGAGGACAAGGTCGGCGGCTCGATCATCATGGTCAACTCGTGCGTGATCTACAGCAGCCAGCCGGAGTACAGCGGCTACAAGCTGTCGAAGGGCACGCTCGAGCACCTCGCCCAGTCGCTCGCGACCGAGCTCGGCCCGCGCGGGATCCGGGTCAACAGCGTCGCGCCGTCGTACATCTACGAGGACGTCAACAAGGCCTACTTCGACTGGATCGCGCAGGAGTCCGGGCGGACGCACGAGGAGGTGTACGCCGAGAAGGCGGAGCCGACCGACCTCAAGCGGCTCGCCACCCCGGACGAGGTCGCGCGCGCGGCGCTCTTCCTCGCGTCCGACCTGGCCTCGGCGGTCACCGGCCAGATGCTGAACGTCGACTGCGGCGAGTTCCACGCGTGAGCCGGGCAGTGTGCGCGATCCGTTCGATCGAACGGTTTGCGCAGGGAATCAGCCCCTGGACGTGCTCAAACCGTTCGATCGAACAGTTTGCGCAGGGACGGAGCGCGCGATGAACGAGCGACAGCGCGCCGACATCGGCACCTTCGAGGACATCTGCGCCGCCGCCACCCGCACCACGGGCCTGTCCGACTTCGGCTTCGCCGACGCCCCCGGCCACGAGGAGGCCTTCCGGATCCTCGTCGAGGACCTGGGCTCCGCGGATGCCGGGCTCACCGGCACCGGCAACTACTTCATGCGCTCGCAGGTGAAGAGCGCGCTCGTGGCCCGGCTCCTCACCCAGGCGCGGTTCGCGGAGTTCCCGCAGCACGCCGACGTCGTGATCGAGCGGCCGATCGTCGTGCTCGGCCTCCCCCGCACCGGTACGACGGCGCTGAGCCGGCTGCTCTGCGCGGACCCCGGCCACCAGGGCCTCGAGATGTGGCTCACCGAGTTCCCCCAGCCGCGCCCGCCGCGCGAGACCTGGGAGTCGGACCCGATCTTCAACGCGATGCAGGCCGCCTTCCGCGAGCACCACATCACCAACCCCGAGTTCATGGGGATCCACTACTCCGACGCCACCGAGCCCGAGGAGTGCTGGCGGGTCCTGCGGCAGACCGGCAAGTCGATCGGCTTCGAGTCGCTGGCCCACGTGCCGTCGTACTCGTCCTGGCTGGCGACCCAGGACTGGACCGACGCCTACGAGCGGCACCGGCAGAACCTCCAGCTCATCGGGCTCAACGACCAGGACAAGCGGTGGGTGCTCAAGAACCCCTCGCACCTGATCGCGCTCGACGCGCTGATGGAGGTCTACCCGGACGCGCTCGTCGTGATGACGCAGCGGGAGCCGGTCACGTCCGTCGCGTCGGCGTGCTCCCTGTCCGCGGAGGCCACCGCCGGCCACTCGACGACCTTCGTCGGGGAGACCCTCGGCCGGGACCAGCTCGGCCACCTGACCCGCCAGTGGCACGCCTTCTGGCAGGCCCGCAGCAAGTACGACGAGAGCCAGTTCTTCGACGTCGACTACCGCGCGTTCGTCCAGGACCCCGTCGGCACCGTCGGCGCGATCTACGACGCCTTCGGCCTGACCTGGAGTGACGCCGCGCAGCGGGAGGTGCGCCGCCTCGACGAGGAGTCGCGCAGCGGCCCGCGCCGGCCGTCGCACTCGTACGACCTTGCGGACTACGGGCTGACCGAGGAGGAGATCCGGGAGTCCTTCGCCCGCTGAGACTTCCCGTTCACGCCTGACAGAGACTGCGTGGCAGCACGGCGGGAGGCGTGCGACGGCAGCTCGCTGCCCCCATCACCACGCAGCAGAGGCGCTCACGCCTGACAGAGACTGCGTGGCAGCGCGGCGGGAGGCGTGCGACGGTAGCTCGCTGCCCCCATCACCACGCAGCAGACGCGCTCACGCCTGACAGAGACAGAACGGGTGACCGGCCGGGTCGAGGTAGACCCGGAAGGTCGTCCCGGGCTGGTGCTCGTGCCTGGACGCGCCCAGTCCGACCACGACCGCGTCGGCCTCGTCGAGGTCGTCGACGTCGACATCGAGATGGATCTGCTGCGGGACGTCCTGGCCCGGCCAGGCCGGTGGCCGGAAGTCGTCCACGCGTTGGAAGTGGATGTGGTGGTCGCCCGAGGAGACCGTGGCCCAGCCGCCGTCCGGGTCGATCTTGGGCGACCAGCCGAGGACGGCGCCGTAGAACTCCGCGAGGAGGATCGGGTCAGGGCAGTCGAGGACGAACTGCGGGTTGCGTGCAATGGGCATGTCCCGACGCTACGTGCGGCCACCGACACCGAGCCCGACACCGAGCCCGACACGAGCCCGACACCGAGCCCGTCGGCCGGCCCGGAGGTGGGCCCCGCAGGCGGTCGTCCACAGGCCGACGGAGCCCTGGTTTCGTCCACAGCCCGGGCCGTCCACGCTGCCTGCATGACCGTCCACCGCATCGTCGACCACCAGATCTCCCTGGCGCTGCCGCGCCACGGGCCCGTGCAGGACCGGCCCGCAGCCGGTGTCGTGCTCGATGCCCGTTCGCCGGTGTGTCCGGCGAGCGGCTTCGTGCCGAAGCTGGTGCTGCGCTCGGTGCCTCTCGACGACCTGCCCGTGCCACCGGCCGGGTTCGACGTCGAGGATGCCGACGAGTTCGAGATGTCCGGTCACACGGTCGGCTACGAGCGCCTCGGCCACCAGGTCGGGGCGACCGACGTCGTCACCGACCAGTGGACGTGGGTCGTCGGCGACACCGCCGTCGTGGTGACCGGCACCGTGGCGCGCGCCGACTACGAGGACTACTGCGACCTGTTCGAGGACGTCGCCGCGACCGTGGAGCTCACTCCCGGCGGCGCCGGACCCGGATCCGTGCGCCTCGCCGGGGGACGCTGGTGATGTTCCGGACCTTGGGGACGTCGTGACCGACGGCGCTGACGTCGTACCGGCCGAAGACCTCGCGCAGCACCTCGACGCCCTCCATGAGGGAGAAGCCGGCGCCGATGCACCGCCGGACACCACCGCCGAACGGGATCCACACGTTCAGCGCCGGCGCGTCGTTGCCGAGGAACCGCTCGGGGCGGAAGACCTCGGGGTCGGGGAAGTTCGACTCCTGCTGGTGGCTCATGATGATCGACGGTCCGACGGTGGTGCCGGCGGGCAGGTCCCAGCCGCCGACCGTGGCGGGCTCCATCAGGGTCCGCACGACCATCGGGATGATCGGGTGCAGGCGCATCGACTCCTTCAGCACCGCCTCGAGCCACGCGTCGTCGCCCTCGTCCGCGGCACGCTGCGTGCGCGCGAGGAGGTCCGGGCTGCGCCCGATCTCGACCAGTGCCCACGACAGCGCGGACGCCGTCGTCTCGTGGCCTGCGAGCAGCAGCGTCACCAGCTGGTCGCGGAGCTCGGTGTCGTCGAGGCCGCTCGCCGGGTCCTCGGGATCGGTCGCTGCCAGCAGCCGGGACAGCACGTCGGTCCGGTCCCCGAGGTCACTCGCGCCCCGCCGCTCGCGGATCTCCGCGTACATCAGCCGGTCGAGGTCGACCTGGTTCTCGACCGTACGACGCCACGGCCCGAGCTTCTGCAGCCGCGGATAGGCCCAGCCGAGCAGGATCGCGGGGTTGATGTCGACCGTCTGGTTGACCGCCGGCCGCAGCTGGGCCAGCCGGTTCTCGTCGGTGACGCCGAAGACGACCCGCAGGATGACCTCGAGGGTCAGCGAGTTCATCCGCTCCAGCGCCCGGAAGGTCTCGCCCTCGCGCCAGCCGTCGACCTCGGCGGCCGCCACCTCGGCGACCATGTCCCGGTAGCCGCGCAGCGCATGGCCGAGGAAGGCCGGCATCAGCAGCTTGCGGGCCCGGTGGTGCTCGCCGCCGTCCTGCAGCAGGAGCGAGTGCTCGCCCATGATCGGCCCGAGGATCGCGTTGCCCTTGCCCGCGTGGAAGACCTCGGGGTCCGCCGCGAAGATCTCCTTGGTGACCTCGGACCGTGTGAACAGGACCAGCGGGCGGCCGCCCGGGATCAGGTTGACGGTGTAGGCGTCGCCGTACCTCCGGTGCAGCCACGGGTGGAACTGGTGCCGGAAGCGCATCAGGGCCACCGTCTGGACGATCGCCGGCCAGCGCGGGCCCGGCGGGAGCGCGTCCATCGGGACCGGCGGCAGGTTGCTGCCACCGACGACGCTGGTGCGCCGGAACCGGCGCAGCGTGAGGTCGCGGGTGTCGGGGGTGGTGCGCTCGGCTTCGATCGTCACCTCTCCGACGCTACGCCCGGCCCGCGACGCCGGCGTCCTGCTACGGGAGGAAGTCCGGGGGATCGTGCGAGCGAGCGCCGTCCGGCGCGTGCGCTGGCAAGACGCCGACGCGAAGGCGTGCTGGGCGCACGTCGAGCGCCGGC
This sequence comes from uncultured Nocardioides sp., assembly GCA_964487275.1. Classification (GTDB taxonomy): domain Bacteria; phylum Actinomycetota; class Actinomycetes; order Propionibacteriales; family Nocardioidaceae; genus Nocardioides. The sequence continues at coordinate 52,042 of CAZAQE010000007.1, forward strand.
AACGCCGCCAGCGTGCGTGCGGGGCGGCGCGCAGCGCGCGAGACCCCGGACTTCCTCCCTAGGGGAGGAGATCGTCGCGCCGCGCGATCGCCGCGGCCTCGGTGCGGCTGGCGGCGCCGAGCTTGCCGAGGATGTTGGAGACGTGGACGCTGACCGTCTTGGTGCTGATGAACAGCTGCTTGCCGATCTCGCCGTTGGAGCGCCCCTCGGCGACCAGCGCGAGGATCTCCACCTCGCGCGCGGTCAGCCTCGCTGCCGGGGAGTCGACGGCGGGGGCCGGCGACCGTGCCGTGCCGAGGTCCGCGACCAGCAGGGGCGCGCGCAGGCGGTCGGCGATCGCCCGTGCCGCCTCGGCCTCCTCCGTCGCGGCGGCGGTCTCGCCGACCAGCCGCAGGATCTGGGAGTACGCCGCCCGCACGCGCGCCTCCTCCGGCACGTGCCCGAGCTTGGTGACGCTCTCGAGCGCCTCGACCCACGCGCCGACGAGCTCGTCGCGGGACGATCCGTCGCCGGCCGACCAGCGCACGCGCAGGTGCTCGGCGCGCAGCCGCGCCTCCCACATCTGCCCCTCGACGCCCCAGCGCCCGGGACCGGCACGGAAGCGCTCGGCGACGGTGCGGCCGTCGACCAGGAGCTGGTCGGCCCGCTGCAGCAGGGCACGCCGCTCGGCGGCGCTGGCGGCGGGCAGGCCTGCGGCGATGGCCGCGAGCGTCAACGAGGAGAGCCGCACCCGCGCCGCGAAGTGCTCCTGCCAGATCCGGCCGAGCACGCCGACGACCTCGTCGTAGGCCGCGATGGCGCCGGTGGCGTCACCGCGCCAGCCGTGGACGTCGATCTCGACGCCGGCGCTGAACACCCCGACACCACCCTCGTCCTCCCACAGCGGGCGGAGGCCGCGGACCCGGTCGAGCACGTCCTCCCCGCGCGCGGCGAGGATCGCGAAGCGGGTCGGCGCGATGATGCCGAGCGGGATGACCGGGCCGGCGCCCTCGGCGACCGCGTCCGTCAACGCCAGTGCCTCGTCCCAGGCGCCGGTGATGAGACGGATGCTGGCGAGCTGCCAGCGCGACTCCATGACGTAGGGCGCCCACGGCGTACCGGCCCGGGCGCCGGCCTCGACGCCCGAGGCGAACCAGCGGGCAGCGACGTCCCACTCGGCGGAGTCCTGGTAGGACCGGCCGAGCAGGAAGCGGCCCCGCAGCTCGGCCTGGAGCGCCCCGGCCTGCTCGGCGCGGGCGACGGCCGACTCGAGCGCGGCGCGCAGGGCCTCCTGCTCGGTGCCGACGACCGTCTTGACGTGGAGGCCGCTCAGGGTGGTCACCACCTCGGAGGCCAGGACCGGCATGGCGAGCCGCTCGGCGAGGCCGAGCGCCTCGGTCGCGAACGCCTCCGCCTCGTCCTCGCGGCCGACGTTCGCGAGCACGCGGGCGTGGGCGATGAGCACCTTCGCCCGCATCGGGCTCTCGCCCTCCGGTGCCAGCGCCAGGGCCTCGGCCGACAGCGCCGCGGGATCGAGGTCGTTCTCGGTGACGGTGAGGAGCTCGGCGTACTGGCTGAGCAGGCGGCACCGGGCGAGCGGCGAGACATCGGCAGGCGTGCGGTCGAGGTGCTCCCTGAGGAGCTGGCAGGCGCGCTGCGCGTCACCGCCGGCGACGAGCGCGTCGGAGGTGCGTGCGGCGATCTTGGAGGAGTCGATCCCGAGGCGCTCGGCGCGGTCGGAGTCCTCGAGCAGCTCGAGCGCCTGCTGGAAGTGGTCGGCCGCCTCGTCGGGGCCGCCGACCGCCATCGCCTCGTCGCCGGCCTCGATGCTGGCCTCGACGGCGCGGTCGAGGTCGTTGCTGCGGCGGGCGTGCCGGGCCAGCTCGGCGGCGGTGCCCCGTCCCGCCGCCTCGGCGAGGGCCGTCACGTAACGCGCGTGCAGCCGGACGCGCTCGCCGGGGAGGAGGTCGTCGTACACCGCCTCGCCGAGGAGGGCGTGGCGGAAGGAGTAGTGACGGGCGCCGGCCTCGAGGACGTTCATCTCGACCGCCTGGCGCACGCCGGTGTCGAAGTCGGCCGGCGGCAGGTCGGTCGCCGCGGCGAGCAGGTCGTGGGTGATCCGGCGTCCGGCCGCGCTGGCGACGCGCACCACCTGGCGCGCCTCGTCGGAGAGCCGGTCGAGCCGCACGAGCAGCACGTCGGCGAGGTCGCCGGGGACGTCCTCGCAGTCGCGGTCCTGCTTGGAGGCGACCAGCTCCTCGACGAAGAAGGCGTTGCCCTCCGCGCGGTCGATGATCGAGGCGACGGCCCGCTCGTCGAGGCCGTCGGGCGCGAGCTCGCGGACCAGGGCGCGCACGGAGTCCTCCGGCAGCGGTGAGAGCGCGACCCGGTCGACGTTGGGGATCCGCGACCACTCGGCGACCTGGCGGCGCAGCGGGTGGCGGCGGTGCAGGTCGTCGGAGCGGTACGACGCCACCACCGCCACGGGGTGGGTGAACGCGCGGGTGAAGAGGAAGCCGATCAGGTCGCGGGTGGACTGGTCGGCCCAGTGGGTGTCCTCGATGACCAGCAGCACCGGTGCGTCGGCGGCGGCCGCCTCGAGCAGGGCGTGCACCGCCTCGAACAGCCCGGCCCGGTCGCCGTCGTGGCCGGCGACCTCGACCGACGGGTCGAGGTCGCGGACCTCACCGCCCGCACGGACCCGGCGGCCGGGCAGCAGCCGGGCGATCGCGGAGTGGGCCGCCACCCGCCCGGCGACGTCGGGCAGCTCGTCGACGATCCGGCCGACGACCTCGCTGAACGGCAGGTACGGCAGCGCGCTCTCGCCGAAGTCGAGGCAGTGGCCGGCGTAGACCCGCCATCCCTCGGCCTTGGCGCGATCACGCAGCTCGATCAGCAGGCGGGTCTTGCCGACCCCGGCGTCGCCGGACAGCAGCACCGCCCCCGGGCGGCCCTGCCACCGTCGTCCGGTGGACTCCAGGCCCACCAGCCGGCTCAGCTCGGCGAGCTCGGTGTCACGCCCGACCATCGTCAGGCTGCTGTGTGCGGCCACGGGGACCATCATGGCCCCCGGCGCCGACAGGGCGGTCGTCAAGGTGTGGCGGGTCAGCGCGACCGGCGCTCGACGGTGGGGTCGGCGGCCGCGATGCGGCGCAGCCACGAGGACCGGGTGCGTCCGGCCCGGCTGGCGGCGACGCCCTTGGCGGCTCGCTCGCGGCGGTACTCGTTCTCTGCGGAGATGAAGAAGTCGTTGCTCATGACGTAGAGACTCGTCTCCTGAGGTAGGCCCGCACATCGGGCAACCTCCCTATCTGTCGGCTCCGAACCCTTGTCTGAGGGGTCTGCCCCGCCTGAGGTGTCGGCCTGAGGTGGGATAGTTCGTGAGTTGCCGAGGAGGTCGGGTGGAGTTCGCAGAGGTCGTACGACGACGCCGGATGACGCGCGCCTACACCTCCGACCCCGTCGACCCGGCGGTGGTCGAGGCCGCGCTGGCGGCGGCGACCCGGGCGCCGAGCGCCGGCTTCTCCCAGGGCTGGGCGTTCGTCGTGCTCGACACCCCCGACGCCGTCCGCGGCTTCTGGCAGGCGCAGACCGACGCCGCGGCCGAGGGCGGCAGCCCCGACCGCTGGCTCGCCGGGATGATGGCCGCGCCGGTGGTCGTGGTGCCCTGCAGCCGCCGGTCGGCCTACCTGGACCGCTACGCCGAGCCGGACAAGAGCCGGGCCGGGCTGGACGGGCACGACGCGAGCCGCTGGGCCATGCCCTACTGGCACCTCGACACCGCCATGGCCTCGCTCCTCGTGCTGCAGTCCGTGACCGACGCGGGCCTGGGCGCCTGCTTCTTCGGGCTGGTCCCCGACCGCGTCGACGCCGTGAAGGAGCTGCTCGGCCTGGTCGACACCGCCGACGAGGAGGCGCCGCACCCGATCGGTGCGATCACGATCGGGCACCCGGCCCCGCCGGCCGACCGGGCGGTGGGTGCGCGGGGCTCCGCGAGCCGGCGGCGTCGTACCCCGTGGCAGGAGGTGGCCCACCGCGGCCGCTGGGGCGCCGGGTGGGACGCCGGATGAGGCCGAGCCCGGTGGTCACCCACCTCACCGCCGAGGACCTGCAGCACAAGGAGCCCGTGCTGCCGCGGATCGCGCGGCTGCTGCGGCCCTACCGCGCCAAGATCGTGATGGTGCTCGTCGCGGTCGTGGCGGCGGCGTCGCTGCAGGCCCTCGCGCCCTTCCTGACCCGGGCGGTCTTCGACGACGCCCTCTTCCCGCTCGACGGCGGCCGTCCGGACCTCGGCCTCCTCGGCTGGCTGGTGGCGGGCCTGTGCGCGATCCCGGTGGCGGTCGCGCTGATCGGCATCTGGCAGATGTGGCTCACGTCCACCGTCGGGAACTCGGCCATGGCGGACCTGCGCGGCGACCTCTTCGAGCACCTGCAGAAGATGGAGCTCGCGTTCTTCACCGCGACCAAGACCGGGGCCATCCAGTCCCGCCTGGCCAACGACGTCGCCGGCGTGCGGACCGTCCTCACCGACACGGCGACGACGATCGTGCAGAACTCCGTCACCGTCGCGGCCGCGCTGGTCTCGATGCTCGTGCTGTCGTGGCAGCTGACGGTCATCACCCTGTTCCTGATGCCGCTGTTCGTCGTCCTGCAGTTCCGCGTCGGGCGGGTCCGGCAGCGACTCGCACGGCGCACCCAGGAGTCGCTGTCGGAGATGACGGCGATCACCGAGGAGGCGCTGTCGGTCAGCGGGATCCTGCTGGCGAAGGTCTTCAACCGGGCCGACTCCGAGGTGGACCGCTACCGCGCGGCCAACCGCCGCCAGACCCGCCTCCAGGTCGAGCAGGCCATGACCGGTCGCACCTTCTTCGCCGTCGTGCAGACCTTCTTCGCCATCACGCCCGCGCTGATCTATCTCTTCAGCGGCTGGCTGATCACCGGCGGCACCCCGGTCGGCGCCGGCGAGGGCGCCCTGACCGCGGGCACCCTCGTCGCCTTCACCACCCTGCAGGGCCGGCTCCAGATGCCGCTGCTGCAGCTGATGCGGGTCACCCTCGACGTCCAGACCTCGCTCGCGCTGTTCCGCCGGATCTTCGAGTACCTCGACCTCGAGCCCGCGATCACCGAGCGCCCCGGTGCGGTCACCCTGGACCCTGACGCCGTGCGCGGCCGGGTCGAGATGCGCGGCGTCCGGTTCCGCTACCCCGAGCCACGCTCCCTCTCCGGTACGACGAACCGCGACCGCTTCGGCGACAGCGGGGTCCGGATCGAGGCCGACGCCGACAGCGCGCCCGTGGCCCCCGGGTGGGCACTCGACGACGTCTCCCTCGTCGTCGAGCCGGGTCAGCTCGCCGCGATCGTGGGCCCGTCCGGCAGCGGGAAGACGACGGCGACGTACCTCGTCCCGCGGTTCTACGACGTCTCCGAGGGCGCGGTGCTGATCGACGGGCACGACGTCCGCGACCTCACCCTCTCCTCGCTCGCCGACGCCGTCGGGATGGTCACCCAGGAGCCGTACCTCTTCCACGGCACGATCCGCGACAACATCGCCTACGCGAAGCCGGACGCGACCGCCGACGAGATCGAGCAGGCTGCCCGCGACGCCAACATCCACGACCGGATCATTGGCTTCCCCGAGGGCTACGAGACGATCACCGGCGAGCGCGGTTACCGTCTCTCGGGCGGTGAGAAGCAGCGCCTCGCCATCGCGCGCGTGCTGCTCAAGGACCCCGCCATCCTGATCCTCGACGAGGCCACCTCCGCCCTCGACAACGAGACCGAGCGGCTGGTCCAGGAGGCCCTCGAGCGCGCCACCCGCTCGCGCACGACCATCGCCATCGCCCACCGGCTCTCGACGATCCGCTCCGCCGACGTCATCTTCGGCCTCGAGGACGGGCGCCTGGTCGAGCGTGGCACCCACCACGAGCTGATGGCCGCCGGCGGACTCTACAAGCGCCTCTACGACGAGCAGTTCTCCCGCGAGCCGCACGGCCGGCCGGTCTGCGACGCCCGCCGGGCGGACGTGTCGCTGTAGCCCGTGCCGGACGGTAGTCCCGGGTCAAAAGCACCGGAACACCCCCGATTCCGGTGCTTTTGACCCGGGACTACCGCAAAGCTGCGCCGGATTCAGGCGATCCGGTACCGGAGCAGGCGGGCCCGCTGCTCCTCCGACAACGACCGGCGCGCCGCAACAGTCGTCGTCGATGTCCACCACGAGGGCGCTTCGGCGGTCCACCGCCGCGGCCCGGTACGACGCCGGGCCCTGTCCAGAGCCCGGTCCAGCCGGGCGAGGAAGTCCCCCGGCCGATCGCCGGACAGCCACCGCACCATCTCGATGCCGTGCTCTGCGAAGACCTCGTCCCGCGTCCGGTCTGCGCGGCGCTGCTCGCGAGGAAGGTGGACGACGCCGTCGTAGTCCGCTGCGACGCCTGCCGCGACGTCGACGAGGTCGGGCGTGCCGAGGTGGCGTCCGTGCAGGTCGAAGACCGGTACGTTGCCCCGCGGACGCGCCCCCTCGACAGCGGCAGCCCAGTGGAGCCGCATGGTCGTCTCCTGAGGGGACCACGCGTTCTCGTCCGCAAGGGCCAGCGCCTCGCGCGCCTGCGGGACGCCCGTCCACGACGACTGGTTGCCGATCACCTCGTCAGCCTCCGCGACGGAAACCAGGTCCGAGTACGCCGCCATGTCGAGTGCGACGACCGCCTCGCGCAGCGTCGGCGCCCGTCGCATCATGAAGGCGACCGACCAGGCTGGCACCGTGACGGGCACGCCGTCGACGCGGATGATGTTGGCCGGACCGGTCCCTTCCCCACAGACCACGAACCCCGGCTGTGCCTTCACATCGACCGTGCTGATCAGCAGGTCGACCGGAAGCAGGTTGCCGCCTGCGTCCACACCGGTGAACCACGAGCCGCACAGCCAGCGGAGCGCTGCCCATCCCGTCACTGCGCAGGTCGGCGGCAGCACCACCGCGGCCTCGAGGATGCGCTGCTCGACGTTGGTGGCGTCGACGTCGACCGGGGTGTAGAAGCCGAAGCTCGAGCGCCGAAACACCTTCCGATTGCGTGCCTGCCCACGGGTCGGCCCCTCGCGACCCGCCGGATCCAGCCGGACCGGACGCACCAGCCCCGGCCGAGGCTCTTCCCACTGCACCATGTCGGGCAGGTTGCGCCCGTCGTACGACATCGCGCGCCGCCGCTCGCCTGCCCTGTGGACAACGGCGCTCCTCCACAGGGCGGGACGCTCGTGGTGGTCGATCCCGCTGCGGTAGTCCCGGGTCAAAAGCACCGGAACAACGCCGATTGCGGTGCTTTTGACCCGGGACTACCGCTCCGCGGTCGCTGAACCCGATCCCGTTCAGGCCAGTCCGAGGATCCGCACGCACTCCAGCGCGACGTAGAGCTCGGCGGCGTCGACGGGACGGGCGAGGTCGCGACCGGTGACCTCCTCGAGCCGGCGCACGCGGTAGCGCACCGTGTTGCGGTGCACGTGGAGCTCGCGGGCCGCGGTCGAGGTGGAGCCGCCGGCGGCGAGCCAGGTGCGGGCAGTGTCGATGACGACGGCCCGGTCGTCGGGCGGGAGGGCCAGCACCGGGCCGAGGACGGCGTCGACCAGCGCGCGGGCCTGGTCCGGGCTGCTGGCGAGGAGCACGGCGAGCGGGTCGCTGCCGAACCGGCCGACGTCGACGGTCCCGGGCGACACCGCGGCGCAGGCCACACGGGCCTGGCGCCGCGCCTCCTGGATCTCGTCGAGCCGTGAGACGACGTCGCTGACACCCACCCGGGCCCGGGCCAGGCCGCGCAGCAGCTCGACCAGGTGGTCGACGCCGAAGCCGAGGCGCAGCGCGACGACACCCTCCTGGTGGTCGTGGTCGAGGCGCCACGCCGACCTGACATTGGTACGACGGAGGGCGCGCTCGACGTCCGCCAGCCCCTCCTCGCCGGGGGCCGGCGATTCGGCGGACACCACGACGTACCCGGCTGCGCGCCCGAGGTCGAGCATCCCGGCGGTCTCGCCGACATAGGCGGTCGCGTCGGCGTCGCCGTCGAGGAGGGAGCCGACGAGCACGGCGCGCATCTGCCCGTCGCGGCGAGCGCGGTCGGCCATCGAGCGCCGGTAGGCGTCGGTCACGTCGGCGGCCAGCTGGTCGCTCACCGCCCAGATGTCGGCGGCCGCGAGGAGCAGGAGGTCGCGGTCCTCGGGGTCGGCCCGGTCGACGAGCACCTCCCAGATGAACCGCGCACCGACCCGGAAGGCCTGGAGGACGACCGCATAGGGGACGCCCTGCTCCGCCCGGACGGTCCCGGTCTCGGTGGGCGTCTCGGAGACGGTCACGTCGCCGGCGAGGCTGCCGAGGATGTAGCGGGTGTTGACCGTGCACGAGGCGACGAGCTCGTCGTGGGAGACGGTCTCGCCGGCGTCGTACACCGGGATCTCGGAGCGGATCCGCTCGGCCATCGCCGCTCCGAGCTGGTCCGACTCGGGGAGCAGTCGGGCGCTGAGCTTGCGCACCTCGGCGTTCACGTCCGGTCCGTCCACGGTTCCGAGAGTAGGGCGCGCACTGTGCACGCGCACACAGTCCCACCGGAAAGTCGGTGCGCACAGCCGAAGCGGCCGCTGCCGCGACGACGACACAGTTGTGCTCGTCAACCCGGCCGACCCGAGGAGCACCCGATGAGCACGACCCCCCACGGCCTGGCCGACACCGCCGCCCCGCTCGACGTCCTGCTCGTCGACGCCGCCCTCGGCCCGGTCCGCCGCTTCCTGCCGGACATGTCGACCGCCCGCTGGGCCGTCTCGCTGGCCCGCCAGCCACGGGTGACCGCACGGCGGCTCGGCGGCCTCGCGGCCGAGGCGGGCAAGGTGGTCGTCGGAACCTCCGAGATCACCCCGAAGCGGGGCGATCGCCGTTTCACCGACACCGGCTGGAGCGAGAACCCGCTGCTGCGCCGGCTCGTGCAGATCTACCTCGCGGGCGGCCGGACCGTCGAGCAGCTCGTCGACGAGGCCGACCTCGACCCGCGCGACCGCAAGCGGGTGCGCTTCCTGGTCGAGAACGTCGTCGAGGCAATGTCGCCGAGCAACGTGCCGCTGGTCAACCCGGCGTCGGCGAAGGCGGTCATCGACACGGCCGGGCTGAGCCTCGTGCGCGGCGGCACCCAGCTCGTGAAGGACCTCGCGTCGGCACCGCGGATCCCCGACATGGTCGACACCTCGGGCTTCACGCTCGGCGAGAACATCGCCGCGACGCCCGGGTCCGTGGTGTTCCGCAACGACGTGCTCGAGCTGATCCAGTACCTCCCGCAGAGCGACGAGGTGCACGAGGTGCCGGTGATGATCGTCCCGCCGACCATCAACAAGTTCTACGCGATCGACCTCTCCCCCGGCCGCAGCCTGGTGGAGTTCAGTGTCCGCAACAACCGCCAGATGTTCGTCATCTCGTGGCGCAACCCGGACGCCCGTCACAAGGACTGGGACTTCGACACCTACGTCGGCTCCATCGTCGAGGCGCTCGACGCCGTCGAGGAGATCACCGGCAGCACGCAGACGATGCTGGCCGGGATCTGCTCGGGCGGGATCCTCGCGAGCATCACGGCGGCGTACCTCGCGGGCATCGGCCGCCAGGACCGCCTCGCCGGCATCGTGCTCGCGGTCACCGTCATCGACAACCACGACTCGGGGACGGTCTCGGCGCTCACCGACCCGCGGATGGCCTCCCTCGCGAAGGCCCGGTCCGCGCAGAAGGGCTTCCTCGACGGCCGCTCGCTCGCCGAGGTGTTCGCGTGGCTGCGGCCGAGCGACCTGATCTGGAACTACTGGGTCAACAACTACCTCCTCGGCAAGAAGCCACCGGCCTTCGACATCCTGTTCTGGAACGCCGACACCACCCGGATGTCGGCCGGGCTGCACGCCGACTTCGTCGACATGGCGGTCGAGAACCAGCTGATCCGCGCCGGCGCGCTGAGCGTCCTCGGCGTACCGATCGACCTCGGGAAGGTCACCGTCGACAGCTACGTCGTCGCCGGCATCGCCGACCACATCACGCCGTGGGAGAACTGCTACCGGACCACCCAGCTGTTCGGCGGGAGGACGCGGTTCATCCTGTCGACGAGCGGCCACATCGCCGCCCTGGTCAACCCGCCGGACAACCCCAAGGCGAGCTTCCACACCAACGACGACCACGGCGCCGACGCCCAGGCCTGGCTGAAGGGCGCCGAGACCCACCAGGGCTCGTGGTGGAACGACGTCGCGAGGTGGCTCGACGAACGCACCGGGGACCTCAAGCCCGCCCCGAAGGAGATGGGTTCGACCCGCCTGAAGCCGCTCGCGGACGCCCCCGGCACCTACGTCTTCGACAAGTGAGGCCTTCCGCGGTGAACCGCCCCCTCGAGCTGCGCCAGCTCACCGTGCTCGGGCACGAGATCCGCGCCGCGGTCCGTCCCGGCACGGAGCCCGGTCCCCCGTTGCTGCTCTGCAACGGGATCGGCGCCAGCCTCGACCTGCTCCAGCCCTTCGTCGACGCGCTCGACCCCCGGATCGGCGTCGTGCGCTTCGACGTGCCCGGCGTCGGCGGGTCGCCCGACCCGAAGGTGCCCTACAACTTCCCGCTGCTCAGCGTCGGTGTCGGCAGGTTGATGACCCAGCTCGGCTTCGACCGGTACGACGTCCTGGGCATCTCCTGGGGCGGCGGGCTCGCCCAGCAGCTGGCCTTCCAGCAGCCCCGCCGGGTCCGGCGGCTGGTTCTCGTGAGCACGGCCACCGGGTCCCTGATGGTGCCCGCTCCCCCGAGCGTGCTGCGCAAGATGGTCACCCCCCAGCGCTACCGCGACGCCGACTACGCCGTGCAGGTCGCCGCCGAGCTCTACGGCGGGCAGATGCGAGACCGGCCCGACGACGTACGACGCCTCATGCACGCGCACTCCCGCGTCGGGTCGCGACGGGGCTATCTCCTCCAGCTGCTGGCCGGCGCCGGCTGGTCGAGCCTGCCCGGGCTGCCGTTCATCCGCCAGCCCACGCTGGTGCTCGCCGGCGACGACGACCCGATCATCCCGCTCGTCAACGCCCGGATCATGACGCGGTTGCTGCCGAACGCCACACTCCACGTCTACTCCGACGGGCACCTCGGGCTGGTCACCAGCGCCGACACCCTGGCGCCACTGGTCGCGGACTTCCTGCGCCCCGGGGACTGAGCGGGTCGACTCAGAACCCGGCGGGTACGACGTGCGCGTCCGGCCCCGGGAAGGCGAGCGACTCGTGGCCGTCCTCCCAGCGGACGAGGTACGGCGGGGAGCCGTCCGCGCCGCGCACCTCGAGCACCTCGGCCTCGCGGCGGTGCTGCGCATCCGAGTGGCTCTCGACGACCAGCCGGTCACCCACGTTGGCGTGCATGCCTCCACCATGCGCCTGCCGCGACGCAGGCACAAGGGACGCCCGCCGGCGCCTGCCTAGGCTGGAGGGGTGGAGGAGGACGCGAACCGCGAACGTCCGGCCGACCCGCGGGCGGAGCGGGCAGCCGCGCGCGCCCGGATCGAGCAGCAGCAGACCTGGGTCGACCTGCAGGTGCGGCAGGCGATGGAGCGCGGCGAGTTCGACGACCTGCCCGGCGCCGGGAAGCCGATCGAGGGCCTCGGCGAGACCCACGACCCCGACTGGTGGGTGAAGCGTCTGGTCGAGCGGGAGCGGATCACGGTCCTGCCACCGGCGCTGCAGCTGCGCAAGGACGACGCGGAGCTCGACGCCCACCTCGACACGCTCGGCTCCGAGCGCGAGGCGCGCGCGTTCGTCGAGGACTTCAACGCCCGGGTCATCCGGGCCCGCTACACCCCCGTCGACGGGCCGCCACTCATCACCATGCCCCGCGACGTGGAGGCGACGATCGAGGCGTGGCGGGACCGCGCGGCCGCCCGTCGTCGTACGACGCGGGCGGCGCCGGCCCCCGAACCCCGGCGCCGGTGGTGGCGACGCCGCTGAGGACCCCGTCTCGCCGAGACATCCGTCATACCCAGACCCGGTGACTCACGGGTAGGTTCAGCAAACGTGAGTCACAAGAGCGCCAAGGACTTCTTCCGACCGCTCGCCGTGGGTGCCCCGGCCCCGCTGCGCGAGATCCCCGCCCGGCCCAGCCGAGCGATCCACTTCTTCGACCCGAGCAACGAGAAGATGGCCGCCAAGATCCCGGCCATGGTCGGCACGGTCGACGTGCTGCTCGGCAACCTCGAGGACGCCGTCAAGGCCGACAACAAGGTCGCCGCCCGCGAGGGCCTGGTGAAGATCGCCCAGGGCACGGACTTCGGCCCGACCCAGCTGTGGACGCGGATCAACGCGCTCGACAGCCCGTGGGTCCTCGACGACCTGACCACGCTGGTGCCGGCGATCGGCGACAAGCTCGACGTCATCATGGTTCCGAAGGTGCAGGGCGCCGAGGACATCCACTACGTCGACCGGATCCTCGCCCAGCTCGAGGCCAAGGCCGGCCTCACCCGCCCGATCCTCATCCACGCGATCCTCGAGACCGCCCGCGGCGTGGCGAACGTCGAGGAGATCTGTGGCGCGTCCCCGCGGATGCAGGGCCTGTCGCTCGGTCCCGCCGACCTCGCGGCCGACCGCAAGATGAAGACCACCCGCGTCGGCGGCGGCCACCCCGGCTACCTCGTGCGCGAGGACGCCCCGCGCGGCGAGGACGGCCTGCCCGACCTCGACGCGAAGCGCGCGATCTTCCAGCAGGACCTGTGGCACTACACGATCGCCAAGATGGTCGACGCGTGCGCGACGCACGGGATCTACCCGTACTACGGGCCGTTCGGCGACATCAAGGACACGGTCGCCTGCGAGGACCAGTTCCGCAACGCCTTCCTCCTCGGCTGCGTCGGCACCTGGTCGCTGCACCCGGTCCAGATCAAGATCGCCAACCGCGTCTTCTCCCCGAGCGTCGAGGACATCGCCCACGCCCGGCGGGTCGTCGCCGCGATGGGCGACGGCACCGGCGCAGTGATGATCGACGGCAAGATGGAGGACGACGCCTCCCTCAAGCAGTGCCTGGTCCTCGTCGAGCTCGCCGAGAAGCTGGCCGAGATCGACCCCGACCTCAAGGCCACCTACGACGCCATCGAGACCCCGGAGGCCTGAGGACCATGACCGAGTTCAAGCCGCTGCGCTCCGTCCTCTACATGCCCAGCTCCAACGAGCGGGCGCTGGAGAAGGCGAAGACGCTGCCCGCCGACGCGATCATCTTCGACCTCGAGGACGCGGTCGCCCCCGACGCGAAGCCCGCCGCCCGTGAGGCCGCCGCCGCCGCGGTCACCTCCGGCGAGTACGGCCGTCGTCACCTGATCATCCGGGTCAACGGCATCGGCACCGAGTGGCACGACGACGACATCCGCGCAGCCGCGCAGGCCGGCCCGGACGTCGTACTCGTGCCCAAGGTGAACTCCGCCGAGGAGGTCCAGCAGCTCGTCGCCGCCCTCGAGGCCGCGGGTGCGCCGGAGAAGACCACGCTGTGGGCGATGGTCGAGACGCCGATCGGGATGCTCAACGCGCTGTCGATCGCCACCGCGTCCGAGCGCCTCACCGGCTTCGTGATGGGCACCAACGACCTGGTCAAGGAGCTGTACGCCGAGCACGTCCCCGGCCGCCAGCCCGTGATCACCGGCCTCGGGCTCGCCCTCCTCGCGGCCCGCGCCGCCGGCATCGTGATCATCGACGGCGTCTACAACGACGTGAAGAACATCGACGGCTTCCTGGCCGAGGTCGAGCAGGGCCGCCAGATGGGCTTCGACGGCAAGACCCTCATCCACCCCGGCCAGGTCGAGGGCGCCAACACCGGCTTCGCCCCCGACGAGAAGGCGGTCGAGGACGCCCGCGGGCTGATCCAGGCCTGGGAGGACGGCAAGGGCTCGGGCGTCGTCACCTACAACGGCAAGATGGTCGAGAGCCTGCACGTGGAGTCCGCCGAGCGCACGCTCGCGATCCACGAGGCGATCCAGGCCCTGCAGGGCTGATCGAGACCGCTGGACGGTAGTCCCGGGTCAAAAGCACCGGATTTGGCCCTGAATCGGTGCTTTTGACCCGGGACTACCCCGCCGCGGCAGGATGGACGAGTGGACAGCGAGACCCGCACCTACCGCACCGGCGACCGTGAGGCCGTCCTCGACCTGACCCGCGACTGCGCGTCGTACGCCGCCGGCCGCGGCGACGGACTCCTCCACGTGTTCGTCCCGCACGCCACGGCCGGCATCGCGATCCTGGAGACCGGCGCGGGTAGCGACGACGACCTGCTCGCCGCCCTCGGCGACCTGCTGCCCGCCGACGACCGCTGGCGCCACCGCCACGGCTCCCCCGGCCACGGCCGCTCGCACGTGATGCCGGCCCTCGTCCCGCCGTACGCCACGGTCCCGGTGCTCGACGGCCGGCTCGCGCTGGGCACCTGGCAGAGCATCTGCCTGGTCGACCTCAACGTCGACAACGAGGTGCGCGAGGTGCGGTTCAGCTTCCTGGCCGGTTGAGCGTCACAACGGGGACACGAGTGCCGCGACGGCGTCGGCCACCGCGGCCTGGTGTGCCGGGTAGGGGTGGAGCGGGGCGCCCGGGCCGATCGGCCGGAGCCCGGCCACCCACGGCTGTGGCGCGCACGCGTCGTGTCCCTCACTGGCGGTCCACATGTCGACGTAGGCGACGCGAGCGGCGCGCGCCCCCTCCTCGACGGCGGCGGCCACGCGGCTGTTGACCTCTCTCACGAAGGGCACCTCGTCGGCCGCGAGGGGCAGCACCTCGCACGTCCCTCGCGACGGGACGAGCTGCGGGTACCCGACCACAACCACCTCTGCCTCCGGCGCCCGCTTCCGGATCGCGCGGACCGATCGGACCGTCTCGCGCGAGAGCGCCGCGAGCTCAGCGGCGAGGCGGTCCTCGGCGAAGCGGGCGTCGTTCACGCACGACTCCGACCGCGGCTCCTGCCCGAATCCGGCCAGACCCACGCACCGGGTCGCGAGTGCGGCGAAGAGTCCGTCGTCGTTGGCGCCGATGCCGAGCGTGACCAGATCCGTGCCGGAGGTGACCGCGTCGAGCTGGGCACCGTTCTCCACCAGGGGCTGCGGCGAGCGCAGGTCCCGGCTGGTCGCGCCGGCGCAGCTGACGTCGGTCAGGTCGAGCCCGAGGCGCTCGGCGAGCAGGTGCGGGTAGTTGGCATCGGTCCGGAAGCACGCGGCCGGTCCGGTCGGCTCGCCCACGCCGGGGGCGGCGGTGAAGGAGTCGCCGAGCGCGACGTACGACGGCCGGTCCGTGAGGGGCGCCGTCGCCGAACCGGACGGATCGGCGTCCGGGCTGTCGCTCCCCGCAGGGGAGCAGCCCACCACCGCCAGGGCGCAGACCACTGCGCCCGTCACCCGCCGCGCTGCGTGCACCTACGGCCCCGACACCGTGGACGCGAGCAGGTCCGCCACGGCCGCCTGCTCCTCCGCGTACGGGTGGTACGGCGTCGCCGCCTTGGCCGGCCGGACGCCGGCGACCCACGGGTCGTTGCTGCAGATGTCGTGGCCCTCGGAGGCGGCCCAGACGTCGACGTACTCGGCCCCGGCCTTCCGGGCCGCCGCCTCCTGCGCCTCGACGAACTCCTGCAGCACCCCGCGGCCGAAGGCGTAGTCGCCGTCGGCGAGCGGCAGCAGGGCGCAGGTGCCCTGCGCCGGGATGATCTGGGGGTAGCCGACGACCACGATCCGGGCCCTGGGCGCGCGGTCGAGGATCGCGCCGACCGTGGTGACGATGTCGGCGGCGACGCCGTCGAAGACCTCCGGCAGCACGTCGGGGTTCTTCTGGGCGAGGTCGGAGCACGGGGCGCCGGTCGGGTTCGTCGTGGCCAGGCGCGCGCAGCTGACCACGAGACTGCCGTAGACGGAGCCGTTGTTGGCGCCGATGCTGAGCGTGACCAGGTCGGTGTCCTCTGTCACCGCGTCGACCTGCGCGGGGACGGTGTCCGCACCGAGCTCCTGCGGCGAGGTCATGTCGTCGGTCTTCGCGCCGCCGCAGCTGACGTCGGTGAGCTCGAGGCCGAGGGCGGCCGCGAGCAGGGTCGGGTAGTTGCCGTCGGTCCGCAGGCAGGCGGCCGGGCCCGTCGTCGTACCCACGCCCGGGGCGGAGGTGTAGGAGTCGCCCAGCGCGACGTACTGGTCGCCGGCCCCGATCGGCTGGCGGTTGGCACTGGCGTCCGGGGCGTCGTCCCCGCCCTTCTTCGCAGTGGTGCAGCCCGCCAGCAGCACCGTCGCCACCGCCGACGCCAGCAACCCCCGAGTGGCCCACGACGTCATCCGGATTCCTCCTCCACACCGAGCGCAAGGGTCAGCGCGAGGACGGTATCCGGATCCTCCAAACGCTCGCCGTAGAGCTCGCGGAGCTGGGTCATCCGGTAGCGGATCGTCTGCGGGTGCACGAACAGCGCAGCCGCCACGTCATCGCGCCGGCCCTGGTGCAGCAGCCACGCGCGCAGGGTCTCCCGGAGCTTCGCGGCCGCGGCCGGACGCAGCTGCGCCAGCGGGGCGAGTACGACGTCGCGCAGGTCCTCGAGCGCCTCGGGATCGGCCGTCAGCACCAGCCGCGGCAGGTGCAGCTCGGTGTCGCCGGTCAGGCCGAGCGAGCGGGCGCGGGCCGCCCGGTCGAAGGACTCCCGCACCTGCATCCACGGCCGCGCGGGCCCGACGAGCGCGTCCCGGTCCCGCACGGTGCGCAGCAGCACCGCCCGCGCCCGGTCGTGCACGTCGGGGACCATCAGCAGCGCGTCGCCGTCGAGCTCGGGGAGGTCGGCGGTCAGCAGGGTCCCGCGCTTGAAGGCCTGCAGCAGCGCCCCCGCCTGGGACTCGGGCACCAGCACCGCGGTGAGGGTGGTCGGCGGCGTCCACTCGGCCCGCTCCGCCGACGCCAGCACCGTCGCCTCGGGCGCGCCGGTCAGCAGGTGCCGGGCCAGCCGCTCCGCCATCCGCTGCCGGATCCGGCCCTCGGTCGCCGACTCGTCCTGGTGGCCGGCGACGCTCGCCGCCGAGAGCTCGTCGATGTAGGCGAAGACCAGCTCCGCGAAGGACGCCATCTGTGCCGGGTCGATGCCCTGCTGCACGGCCTTCGCCGACAGGTGCTGCCAGGACACCCGGGCGCCGATCCGGTACGCCGACAGCAGCGCGTCCGTCGTACGGCCGCTCCGGACCTCGCCGCGGCCCAGCTGGTAGGCACCGTCGACCGCCGAGGCCCGCGGCGCGAGGGCGTCCGGACCGCGCCGGTCGCTGATCAGCGACAGGAAGCCGCCGAGCGCGACCTGCACCGCGCCGCGGATGGTCTCCCCCATCGGCCCACTGAAGGCGTCCGTGTACGGCGGCACCTCGCGGATGATCTGGTCGACCACGTCGTCGGCGACCGTGGCCAGGTCGGCGCGGATCGCGGCGACGGTCTCCGGCGGGAGCAGCACGCTCTCGCCGGCTCGCGGCCTGCGCAACGTTCGTCGCGGCATCTCGCCCCTCTTTCACTCCCTGCGAACAAAAGGAGCCGGAAGATTCACCGACTGTGGTCATGAGTTTAGCGCCGGATGTTGGGAGTCTGGTGAATGTGAGTACGACGACCGATCGCCCCCTCGTGACCGCCCGCACCGGGCGCCTGACGAGCGGGCTGCGCAACCTCCTGGACGCAGCGGTCACCCCGCTGTCCGTCGATGACGTCCTCGACCACTTCGCCCCGCTGCGCCCCGGCGCCGCGTCGGGCCTCCAGGGCCGGATCGTGGCCGTCCAGTCCGAGACCGCGGACGCCGCGACCATCGTGATCAAGCCCGGCCGCGACTGGGCGGGCCACATCCCGGGCCAGTACGTCCGCGTCGGCGTCGACGTCGACGGCGTGCGCCACTGGCGCACCTACTCCCTGACGCACGGCCCGCGCCGCGACGGCCGGATCTCGATCACCGTCAAGGCGATCCCCGGCGGCATCGTCTCCCAGCACCTGGTCCGCACCGCGCGTCCGGGCCAGATGCTGCAGCTCGCCCAGGCCGAGGGCGACTTCGTGCTCCCGCAGCCGGTCGCGGGCAGGCCGCGGAAGCTGCTGCTGGTCACCGCCGGCTCCGGCATCACGCCGGTGATCGGCATGCTGCGCAACCTCTACTCGCGCAACGAGGCCGAGGCCCGGGCGGCGTACGACATCGTGCTGGTCCACTCCGCGATGGCCCGCGACGAGGTCATCTTCGGCGCCGAGCTGCGCGCCCACGCCGACGCCGGGCGACTGCGCCTGATCGAGCGGCACACCGACACCGACGGCCTGCTGACCACCGCCGACCTCGAGGCCGAGGTGGGCGACCTCGCCGACCGCGTCGCCTACGCCTGCGGCCCTGCCGGACTGCTCGACACCCTCGAGGCGTTCTACGACGAGCGCCGGCTCACGCTCCACACCGAGCGGTTCCGGCCCGCCGTCGTCGCCGCCGCGGGCGAGGGCGGCACGATCACCTTCACCGGCCCGTCCGGCGTCACGGTCGAGGCCGACGGCTCGACCCCGATCCTCGACGCCGCCGAGTCGGCCGGCATCCTCATGCCGAGCGGGTGCCGGATGGGCATCTGCATGGGCTGCGTGCTGCCGATGAAGTCCGGCGCCGTCCGCGACCTGCGCAACGGCGAGATCACGGTCGCCGTCCCCGGGGAGACCCACCCCGACGGCGTCAGCATCCAGACCTGCATCAGCACCGCCGCCGGCGAGTGCCACATCGACCACTGACCTTCCCCACCCTCCCGAAAGGCTGACGATGACCACGATCACCCAGAAGCCCACCAGCCCGATCGCCCACCTCACCCCCGAGCAGATCGAGACCCTCGGCGCGGAGCTCGACGCCATCCGCCAGGAGGTCATCGACTCGCGCGGCGAGCGCGACGCGGCCTACATCCGCAAGGTCGTCGACGTGCAGCGCAAGCTCGAGCTCGGCAGCCGCGCGGTGCTGCTGGCCAGCATCTTCCCGCCGGCGTGGATCGCCGGGACCGTGGGCCTGAGCGTGGCCAAGATCCTGGAGAACATGGAGATCGGCCACAACGTCATGCACGGCCAGTGGGACTGGATGCGCGACCCGAAGATCCACTCCACCACCTGGGAGTGGGACAACGCGACCCCCTCCGACGCGTGGAAGCACTCCCACAACCAGGTCCACCACGCCCACACCAACATCGTCGGCAAGGACAACGACCTCGGCTACGGCATCATGCGCGTCGACGAGGAGCAGCGCTGGCACCCGTTCTTCCTCGCCCAGCCGGTGTGGAACTTCATCAACGCCTGCTTCTTCGAGTACGGCATCGCGGCCTACGACCTCGAGCTGGGCCGCAACCTGCGCATCCCCAAGGAGAAGCGCAGCGACGAGTTCAAGGCGAACCTCAAGGGCACGCTGGCCAAGATCCGCAAGCAGGCCACCAAGGACTACGTCGTCAACCCGGCCCTCGCGATCCCGACCGGCTCGTTCCTGCCGGCCCTCGCGGCGAACTTCACCGCCAACCTGGTGCGCAACCTGTGGTCGCACTCGGTCATCATGTGCGGCCACTTCCCCGAGGGCGTCGAGACCTTCGAGCTCAAGTCGATCCCCGCGAACGAGACCCGCGGCGAGTGGTACCTGCGCCAGATGCTCGGCTCGGCCAACTTCTCCGGCTCGACCCTGCTGCACATCATGAGCGGCAACCTGTCGCACCAGATCGAGCACCACCTCTTCCCCGACCTGCCCAGCAACCGGTACGCCGAGGTGGCGCCCAAGGTGCGGGCCGTGTTCGAGAAGTACGAGCTGACCTACCTCACCCGCCCCTTCGTCCCCCAGGTGGCGAGCGCGTGGCACAAGGTGCTCCGCCTCTCGTTCCCGAACGGCTGGCTCGAGACCACCAACGCGAAGAACCTGCCGACACAGCTGGTCGCGCTCTACAAGATCGCCACGGCCGACAAGCGCAAGCGCCGGGTGATGCTGAAGCTGCTCGAGCGCGAGGCGAAGAAGCTCGAGGCGACGCAGCGCGCGAGGCACGAGCGCGCGGCGTAGGCGCCGCAAGGTTGAGCAAGCGCAGCGACCGAGGCACGAGGTCCGAGGTCGCTGCGGCGCGTCGAAACCGGGTCGTGCAGGCGACAACACCACCCAGGGGTGGTTACTGACGGGTAGCATGACGCCATGAGCACCGTGACCTGCACGATCACCGACGGCATCGCCCACGTCCGCCTGGACCGTCCGGACAAGCTCAACGCGCTGACCCTCGAGACCCTCGACGAGCTCGTCGCCACCGCCCACCGGCTGCGCAGGGACAAGACCCTGCGGGCCGTCGTCATCAGCGGGCAGGGCGACGCGTTCTGCGCCGGCCTCGACTTCGCGTCGGTCATGCGCAACCCCGCGGGCATCGCGAAGGCCTTCGTCCCGCGCCCGCTGCGCGGCACCAACCTCTTCCAGGAGGCCCCGTGGGCCTTCCGCCGGATCCCCGTGCCGGTCATCGCGGCCGTCCACGGCCACTGCCTCGGCGGCGGCCTCCAGATCGCGCTCGCCGCCGACTTCCGGGTCGCGACGCCCGACTCCCGCTGGTCGGTCCTCGAGGGCAAGTGGGGCCTGATCCCCGACATGTCGGGCATCCAGGCGCTCAAGGAGCTGGTCGGCATCGACCAGGCCAAGCTGCTCACCATGACCGCGGAGGTCTTCGACGGCACCCGCGCCCACGAGCTCGGCCTGGTCACCCGCCTCGACAACGACCCGCTGACCGGTGCGCTCGCCATCGCCAACGAGATCTCGCGCAAGTCGCCCGACGCCGTCGCGGCCGCCAAGCGGCTCTTCAACGACACCTGGACGGCGTCGGCTCGTCGTACCTTCTCCCGCGAGCGGATCGAGCAGGCCTACCTGCTGGCCGCCCGGAACACGAAGGCGGCGCGCGAGGCGGCGTTCAAGAAGGCGGAGGCCGTCTACGGCCCACGCGGCCGCTGAGAAGAGGTTCGCTGGAAAGTCTCCACATCTGTCGTATCTGGCCGATCCCGTTCGTGGTCCTAGTGACGACCCACCACGACGCCGGATGAGGAGACAGGGCAATGTGGACCACCGGGCAGACCACCCCGCAGCACCTCAGCCACGACCTGCCGTGCCCCGCCTGCGGGCACGCCGTGCACACCTACCTGGCGTGCAGCGACACCTGTGACTGCGCACCGACGGTGATGCCGGGCGCGGTGCCGCTCGCTGCCTGAGGTCCGGACCGCGCGGAGCCGGCCCCGTCCGCGCTCAGAAGAGAAGTGCCGAGCCGACCACCGCAGCGAGCAGCAGGAGTGCGAACATGCCGGCCCAGATCCGGGCCCGGATGCGTGCCGGCACCTGCGGCGACGCCGGCGGCGTCGGTGGCAGGGCCTGGTGGTCGAAGATGAACGACATCGTGCATCCCTTTCGTCCCGAGATGTGCTCAGGCTAGGGCCTCGCTGCGGTGGATCGCTGCAGGGCCCCGCGCGCCAGCACGGCGTAGAGCGCCGCCCAGGCGGCCAGGGAGTAGAGCAGCCAGAGCACCGGCAGCGTGAGGGCGCCGAAGCCGGCCCGCCACCCCCGTCGCCGGGCGAGCAGCGCTGCCGCCACCCCGGTCGCGGCACCGACCACTGCGACGAGCTCGCCGAGCGCCACCCAGGCGGCGTGTCCGGCGAGGGCGTCCGGCATGCCCGAGCTGCGCACGGTCGCCGCCACGCCCCCGCCGAGGACGACCGGATAGGTGAGCAGCAGCAGGATCGCGCCGACCCGCGCCGCCACGGCCGCGGTCTCCTCCGCCGGCCGGTCCGCACCCCACCGCACGAGGTTGAGCGTCCGCCCGGCGACGTCGAGGACGTTCCGGCTGAACGCGTCGGTCTGCTGCTCCCACCACTGGCGGGCATGGGGCGGCGAGGTGCGGTGCGAGATCGAGTCGAGGACCTCGATCCGCGGGGCTGCGTCGCCTGCGGTCCGCGGTCCTCCGCGCACGAGGAGGCCGAAACCGCCGAACCGACGCAGGAGCCGCATGTTGAAGTGCACGGCCGTGACGTCGCTGGACCGGGCCGGGCCGCGCACGGCAGAACCGCCCGGCCGGAGGGCCGCGTCGGCCTCCGCCATCCGCTCCAGTCCGAAGGGTCGCGAACCGTTGCGCCGGGCGACCCGCAGACCCACCAGCGGCGGCGCCGTCCGGCGGCCCGAGAGGCGGGCAGCGAGATCGCCCTCGAAGACCGCCACGGCCCGGCGCAGCTGGTCCGGAGCCGGCCGCTCGTCCTGGTCGTACGCGACGACGTAGCGCCCCCGGGCCAGGGCGAGCCCGTGGTCGCACGCGCGGACGACGTCGACGAAGTCGGCCTGCGGCACCAGCGCCACCCGCACCCATCCCCGGGGGCTGGTCGCCCGGAGCGCGGTGAGGGTGTCGACATCCTCCTCGGCCACGACGATGATCGCGTCGGTCCGGTCGCGGGGGTAGTCGAGGCTCCGGAAGTTCTCGAAGAGCTCGTCCAGGCCCTCCCGGCCACCGCAGACCCGCACGATCACGGTGTAGAGGGGTAGTTCGGCGTCGTCGCCGTACACCGACGCGGCGCTTCCCGACGCCGGTGTCGCGCTGTCGACCCCGTCGCGCCTGTCGAGCTCGGCGAGCTCGGCGAGCAGCACGTAGCCGGTGAGCACCTGGATCACCCCGCCGACCAGGAAACCACCGGCCGCGACGAGCAGGACGACCGCCAGCACGTCGAGCGGCAGGATGACCGCACCGACACCGGCGAGCACGCCGCCGGCGATCGTGAGCACGACGTGGACCGGGTGGACCAGGCTCGTCGGCGGAGTACGACGACGGCTGGCCAGCCGCTCCACGCGCACCGCGATCGCGACGCTGTCGAGGTCGTCGCGGCGACAGGAAACGAACTCGGGCTGGCGTCCGGGGAAGGCGTCGAGCACCTCCGCCACGAGGTCCTCGCTCGGCGGGACGCACGAGGCGACGACCACCACGTCGTCGTCGAGCTCGCACGCCAGCCAGCCGAGCTCGACCGCGCGCTCCACGTCGACCTCGGCCAGGAGCGCCGGGTCGGGCGGATCGGCCACGAGGTTGCGCCGGGCGTGGCGCCAGGACCGGGCGAGCGCGGCGTAGAACTCCTCCGCCGTCAGGTGTCCGGCATCGACCACGTGCTCGCCGAAGTGCCCGCCACGGCGGCGCTGCTGGTCCGTCGCCCAAGCGGCCTCGGCGACACCCAGCAGGCCCTCGGTGACGAGCCACTGCGCGATCGACACCATCGCAACCCCCAGCCACGGGACACCGTCCGGTGCCGGTGAGCCCGTCACCTCAGGGTAGGTACGGCCGGAGTGCCCCGCAGGCGGCCGGACGAACCTTTACCGTTCCACTCACGGGACCGCCCCCTGCTCATCCGGGCCGCCGGCGAGGAGCGGCCCTCAGCACTGCCCCGTCCGGGCGACGACACGGCAGCAGCACCAGGGCGGCGTACCACGCCGCGACGGCGTGGACGAGCCAGAGCACCGGCAGCAGCAGGGCCGCGACCAGGGCCCCCCACCCCTGCCGCCGTACGCCCAGCATCCCGGCGGCGCCCATCGCCAGCACAAGCCCCAGGGCGAGGACCACGCCCCCGGCCACGCCGAACCGGAGGACGACGGGCACCGCCTCGGCGCGCCGGACCACCAGCGCGACGGAGGCCAGCAGTCCGGCCGGGTACGACAGCAGGAGCGCCGGGAGGACGAACCCCAGCAGGACCTCCCTCAGGCGCGGTGATCCGGGCGCCCCCAGCGCGACCCGTCCCGCCCGTGCCACCGCCAGCCGGACGGCGCGGTCGACGGCTCCGGCGCGTTGCCCGACCAACGAGCCGAGGCGCGGACGGGGGCCCCGGGTGGTCGAGTCCAGCCGGCCCATGCGGGCCGGCGGGTCACCCACGACCGCGAAGCGCCAACCGCCGTTGCGGCGCAGGACGTGGGTGTTGAAGTGCACCGAGGTCAGCTCGTGCCGGAGGTCGGCGGCCGCACCGATCCACGGGTAGGCACGATCGAGCAGGAGCGTTCGGTCGAGCTCGTCCAGGCCGGTCGCGACCGACCAGGAGCGGTCCCGCACCCGTCGCGTGACCCGGAGGCCCGCCAGCGGCTGCCGGTCGGGCCGCGACCCGAGGTTCTCCGCCAGGTCCGCCTCGAAGGCGTCGACCGCCCGGCGCAGCTGGTCCGGTGCGGGCGACTCGTCCGGCGCGAACGCGACGACGTAGCGCCCTCGGGCGAGGGCCAGCCCCTCGTCGTACACGGCCACCGGGTCGGCCGCGATCCCGGGGGGGCAGGCCGCCACCCGGACCCACGAGGGCGGCGCCGCCCGCCGGACATCGGCCAGGGTGGCGACGTCGGTGACCAGGAGGACTGCGTCGGTCCTGACGGACGGATAGTCGAGCGCCGTGAGCAGCCCCAGTGCCCGCTCGAGGTCGTCCCCCGCGCCCACGGCCACCAGGACGGTGTACGTCGGCAGCACGGCGCTGTCCGAGCCGGCGCCCGGCCGGGTGCCCACCCCGTCCTGCGCCGGGCCGCCGGCCAGGACCGCGGTCCGGAACGCCGCCGAGACCTGCACCACGACGGCCGCCAGGAACACCACGCCTGAGACGACGAGCACCCCGGCCAGCATCGTCGGCGGGGCGACGACGACCACCGTCAGCAACAGCACGGCCACCGCTCCGCCGAGCAGGTCACGGACCGTCATCGACCGGCACCACGCCGTCGCGGGGGGCGACGACGGACCCCCTGGCGGGAGCGGCCTCCTGCGGAGCCGGATCGCGAGGTGGTCGAGGTCGCGACGGGTGCACGCGACGAAGCGGACCGGCACCGTGGGGAACTGCTCGCGGACCTCCGCGACGAGGTCGGGGCCGGGACGCACCGACGTCGCCACGACGACATGGCCGTCCGCACTGATCTCGCACGGCACCCAGCCGAGCGCCAGGTGCCGGTCCAGGTCGACGCGGGCGACGAGGTCCGGGTCCGGGGGCTCGACGTCGAGATCGCGACGCGCCAGGTGCCACTGCTCGGCCAGTCCGTCGTAGAGCTGCTGCCGGGTGACGAGGCCGCCGTCCAGGAGGTGCTGGCCGAGCTGGCCGCCCTCGTCCTGCTGCCGCCGCAGGGCAGCAGCCAGGGCGTCCGGGGCGATCAAGCCGCGCCGGACCAGGTGGTCCCCGATCCGGGTCACGGGCGACCACCGATGTCGACGACGGCTCCCCCGGCGGCCGGCGCACCGCCGTGTGGACTGCTGCCCTCCAGCGCCACCAGCAGGTCGGCCAGCGGACGCGGCCGGCTGTAGAGGTAGCCCTGGAGGTGGTGGTAGCCCATCTCGGCGAGGAGGTCCGCCTGAGCCTGCGTCTCGACCCCTTCCGCCACCGCCACGATGCCGAGGCCTGCCGCCATCGCAGCGACGCCGTTGCAGACTGCGCGCGCGCTGTGGCTGTCGACCATCTCCGCCACGAACCCCTTGTCCAGCTTGACGAGGTCGACCGGGAGCTCGACCAGGTGGGTGAGCGTGCTGTAGCCGGTGCCGAAGTCGTCGACGGCGATCCGTACGCCGAGGTCGCGCAGCGCGAACAGGTCGCGCAGCAGGGACCCGGTGACGGTGACCAGCTTGGTCTCGGTGATCTCGAGGACGAGCAGCTCGGGCGGCAGCTCCGTGTCCGCGAGAGCGCTCCGGACATGGGCCAGCAGGCCGGGTCCCGCGAGCTCGCGCGCACTGACGTTCACGTGGACGGCGAGGGCGAAGCCGCGCGAGAGCAGCTCGGCGGCGTCCCCGCAGGCTTGCCGCAGGGTCCGCTCTCCGACGCCGTGGATCAGGTCGCTGCTCTCGAGGACCTCGAGGAAGTCCTCCGGGAGGAGAAGCTCGCCACCCGGCCGCTGCCAGCGCAACAGCGCCTCGAGAGCCACAGGAACGCCCGATCGCCCGTCGACCACGGTCTGGTAGAGCACCGTGAGCTCACCGTTGCGGTGAGCATGCTCGAGGTCCAGGAGCACCCGGGCCGACCGCTCGAGGGCGGCGTTGTGGTCGGGCCGGTAGACCGTGAACCGCGCCCTGCCCTCGCCCTTCGCGGCGTAGAGCGCTGCGTCCGCGCGCCTCAGCACCACCCGGGGGTCGTCGTCCGCCTCCGCGAACGTGACGCCGATGCTCAGCGTCGGGGTCAGCTGCATGAAGCCCACGTCCACGGGCGCGGACATGATCCCCTCGATCCGCGCAGCCAGCCGCACGCCGTCCTCGCGCGAGCGGAGCCGCGGGCAGAGCACGACGAACTCGTCGCCGCCGATGCGGGCGACGGTGTCGTGCGGCCGCACGACACCGGCCAGGCGGCGGGCGATCTCGCGCAGCAGCTCGTCACCGACGTCATGGCCGTGGCTGTCGTTGACCTGCTTGAAGTGGTCGATGTCGACGTACAGCACGCCGACCAGGTCCTTCGTCCGGGCGGCGTCCGCGAGCGCGAGCCGCAGCCGGTCGGTCCACAGCGACCGGTTCGGGAGGCCGGTCAGGTCGTCATGGAGGGCGAGGTCGGCGAGCCGCTGCTCGGCACGGGCCTGAGCGGTGATGTCGATCATCTGCAGGTTGAGCTCGACGCCACCGGCCGACGCCTCCGTGTTGACGACCGACAGCGCCGCGTCGACGTAGGCGCCACCGAAGCGTTCGTCGAACTGCAGGCGGTCCCGCCAGCTGCTGGCGCCGCCCGCGCGGAGGGAGGCGACTCCCTCGATGAGCGCGAGGGCCGAGGTCGGTTCCAGCCACCACTCGGGGTCGGCACCGACGAGGTCGTCGCGGTCGCGCGCGACCAGCGACTCGAGCGCCGCGTTGACGTCGACCACCACGACCTCCCCGGCGGGCCCGAACGACAGGTGGGCGTTCGCCACGAGCGCGGCGTCCATGTGGTCGCGCAGCCGGTCCCGGTCGCGCCGGCTGGCGGCGAGCGCGGACGACCGGTCGTGCTCGGCGACCGAGAGCATCAGCCCGACGATGGCCAGGACCAGGATGAGGACCTGGGCCAGGATCACCCGGCCCTGGGTCGAGCCCACGGCACTGAACGGGCCACGGCCCTGAAGGGTCGTGGCCACCACGAGCACCCCTTGGAGGCCCACCGTGACCGCGGTGGCCGCGTACCCGCAGCGCAGGGCGACGACGAGGAGGGGCGGGAGCAGGGTGAAGGCCACCGGCCACGACGACTCCATGAGGACGTACGACGCCAGCACCGCGCCGGCGACGAGCGACCCGCCGTAGAAGTACCTCCTCGAGGCGGGCGCGGGCCGCAATGCCGGCACGGCCAGCAGGGCAGCAGCGACGACGAAGGCGCTCAGCGCGTTGCGGAAGCCGATCAGGGCCATGCCGTCCCAGAGTCCACTGTCGAAGCGTGCCCAGGCGACGACCCCACCGGCGACCGCGCTCACGGCGGCTCCGGCCAGGGATGCCAGGCCGAGGTCGCGCAGGTCGACCATCGACTCCACCGGCCTGGGCCGGTCCCAGCGGCCGGTCCGCCGCAGGATCGAGGAACCCACCCAGCCCGTCGAGGTGTTGACGAGCCCGAAGAGCCAGCCGCCGACGACCTCGGTCCCCGTCTGCTGGTTGATGACACCACTGACCACGGTGACGAGCACCAGCGCGGCCCACCGCTCCCAGGCCCGGCGGCACGAGAGGAACCAGACGATCACCACCCCGGAGGCCGGCCACGCCAGCGCCAGCTCCGACGGCGGCACGTGGGTGGCCCGGCCGGCGACCATCGCCATGCCGTAGAGCGCGGCGAAACCGGCCATCGACAGCGCGGTCCGCCGGATGCCCCGCAGCGTCGCTGGTGCTGGCCTCGTCACCGCTCCAGCGTCACGGCCGGCAGGGGCGCCCGGCAGGGCCGAAGGTCCCCGGGAGCCGGGACGAAGGAAGCCCGCCGGGGCGAGAGGATCAGGGGTAGCTCAGGTCGACGGTGCGCTCGCTGATCTCCCAGAGCAGGCGAGCCGCGTCGCCGTCCTTCGCCAGCCGGCTG
The DNA here is from genome assembly GCA_964487275.1 of uncultured Nocardioides sp. Classification (GTDB taxonomy): domain Bacteria; phylum Actinomycetota; class Actinomycetes; order Propionibacteriales; family Nocardioidaceae; genus Nocardioides. Next base: position 79,975 of record CAZAQE010000007.1, read on the forward strand.
CGCCCGACCGTGCGGGGTGCACCGCCGAGCTGGCCGGGCCCGGACGGCCCGACGAAGGTGTTGCCGGGCAGGTCCGCGGTGGCGGCCATCAGCGACGGCCAGGCACCCGCGGCTGCGGACTGCGCAACCGCACGCACGCCGGCGTCGACGACCGTGGCCAGCCCCCCGGACGAACGGCCGTACTGCCCGTTGGCGGCGAGATGGGTGCCGGAGAAGCCGGGGTGCGCCGCGAGCGCGCGCACCGGCAGCGCCGCCTCACGGACGCGCCGGTCGAGCTCGGCGGTGGCGTAGAGGTTCGCCAGCTTCGACTGTCCGTAGACCCGCCACTTGCTGTAGCGGCCGATCTGCTCGCGCGGATTTCCCAGCGGCGCCTTGAGCGCGTAGTTGTGGAACAGCGACGACACGTTGACCACACGGCCGTCCCCGCTGGCGACCAGCTGCGGCAGCAACAGCCCGGTCAGCAGGAAGGGGCCGAAGTGGTTGGTCGCCATCTGGAGCTCGAGCCCGTCCGCCGTGCGCGAGTACGGCGTGGCCATCACGCCCGCGTTGTTCACGAGGACGTCGATCGCGCCGATCTGCTCGACCGCCGCAGCCGCGGCGCGCACCGACGCCAGGCTCGCGAGGTCCAGGTGGAGCGCCTCCAGCAGCGCGTCGGGAACGTCCCCGCGGATCGCGCCGACGGTCTCCTCGACCTTGGCGGGGTTGCGCCCGGCAAGGACCACCCGGGCTCCGCGGCGGGCCAGCTCCAGCGCGGTGTGGTGGCCCAGTCCGCCCAGGGTGGGCCCGGTGACGACGACCGTCCGACCGGTCTGGTCGGGCAGGTCGGCGACCTTCCACTTCTCCGACATCGGGCGTCCTCTCAGGGCGTGGTGGCGAGGCGCTCGACGATCCGCTGGCCGAGCTCACCGTCTCCAACGATCCGCACGGCTCCCGGTGCCGCCGGTCGCCGGCCGCCGGCGAGCACGATGAAGGACTCGCGGTCCATGTCCAGCCGGACCGTTGGGTGCTCCGGCACGGCCGCGAGCGTCCGGCCACGGCCGTCCTCGCCGATCTCGACGGCGATCGGGGCGCTGCCCTCGACGGCCAGCACGGCCGTCGTACCGACGGGCGGGGCGACGCGCTTGCCGACGACGAACCCGAAGCCCTCGACGAGGTAGTCGGCGGCGTGCTGGGCGCCGGCGCTGTCCATGCCGCCGGGGCGGCCGACCGCGCGGCGGACGTCCTGCTCGTGCATCCACACGTCCAGGGGCCGGTTGCGCAGCAACGTGCGGGTGCTCCAGCCGATCATCCCGAAGATGCCCGGCGCCGGCGCCGCGGCGTCCACCGGCGGCTCGGCCGCCAACGACGCACGCCGCTCGGCCGTGCGCGCGCGCAGCTCCTCGATGATCGCGGCCGGCTCTGTGTCACGGCGGGTCACGACGCCGATCTCGGTGAACTGCCCCATCGGACCGGTGATGTGCGGCAGGTCGCCGACCTCGGCCTGCTCGTCGGGGCCACCTGCGAGCAGCGACTCGAGGTGCGCCGTGTGCGAGGCGACCGCCTTGACGTCCCAGCCGGCGAGATCGGTGGGCGTCGCCCAGTCGTCCGGGCCCAGCTCCTCCAGCAGCGCGAGGAAGTCCTGCACGGAGCTCCACCACGCGTCGACGTACCCGGCCAGCAGCTCGGAATCGCTCACCCGGCTGATGCTAGTGGTCCGTGGTTGCCCTCGCCTGCCAACGGGTAGACGGCTCGCGTGAAGAACACACCCAGGTGGGCCGGCGCCCTCCTCGCGACCACGATCGCCGCCCTGGCCCTCGCCGGCTGCGGTGCCGACGATCCCCGGACCGAGCCCGGGCCGGCCGGCAGCACCACTCCCGGCGACGACGGCGGCAGCGAATCGGCGGAGCAGGAGGCGCTCACCCACGAGCCGGTGGATCCCTGCTCTCTCCTCTCGGAGTCCGAACGTGCCGACATCATCGGCCAGCAGGAGATCTCGTACGTCGGCAAGGGCCTCGCGCCGGCGGACACCTTCCTCACGGAGTGCACGCTCATCGAGCCCAGGGAGTCGCTGGCGCTGCTGCGCTTCGGCTACGCCAGTGCACCGGACCTCGACTACACCGACGACGTCGCGTACGACGTCGAGCAGGGCGCCCGGCTCACCGAGCTCCCCGACGTCGGGGATCGCGCGCTCATCGTCCGCGACGACCACCAGTTCGACGGCTGGGCGAGCCTCGGGCGCTACACGGTCTTCTTCAGCTCGTCGTGGCACGACACCAACGACGCGACCGCCGGGGCACTCCTGGCCTCGATGCTCGCCAAGGCCGTGCCCGGCATGCTCGAGCACCCCGTGCTCCTGCCGGCGGGCTGTCCGGGGGCGACCTCCCCGCGAGTCGTGGCCTCGGTGGGCAAGGTCCAGCGCGCCGTGGGGTCGGCCGACGACCGGCACGTCCAGTGCCAGTACGCCTCGAGGCGGAAGCTCCTCCAGCTCGGCGCGTACTCGTCCACGCGGGAGCACATCGCGCTGAAGACCGGGGACGACCCCTACGCCGCCCTGGCCTCCGACCAGCAGGAGACGCACAGCTACCGACCGGGATCGGTCACGAAGCTGACGCCCTCCGAGACCGGCCCCTACTCCTTCACCTACCTGAAGCGCCCGCCCCAGGTGATCACCAGCAGTGTCGGCGAGGCCCTCCACCTCGACGCGTCGTCGTTGGCGTTCCCGCGCTACGACATCGCTGCCTTCCGCCGCCTCGACCGCTGGTGGGCGACCAGCCAGGCCGAGCGACTGCAGCGCTGAGGCCTCGCGGGGCCTACGACGCGGACACCTCGATGTGGTCGTAGGGCTGGTCGATCGTGTCGTAGCCGTAGCAGGTGAGCTGCTCGGAGTTGCCGTAGGAGATGCTCCCCGAGCTGTTGCAGCTGATCTGGCCGAGCTCGACGTCGCCGTCGCTCACGAAGGTGAAGGTGAGCGACGCCCACTCCGATGACTCGTCGTCGCGGTCGTTGGTGCCCTCGAGGCCGACGATGTTCGTGCCGTCGTACTCCGTCGTGGGCGGCTGGATCCGCCACCCTTCGGCGTACTCGATCCCGTCGATCTCGAAGCCCTCGCCGACGTCGACGGAGATCGGGTTGTCCCGACCGCCGCTGCGTTCGGGGTCCCAGTCGTCGATCGAGTCCTCGACGTTGTTCGCGATCACGACGATCGCGGCGATGATCCCGCCGCAGAAGAGCACGACGACGAGGACGATCGCGCCGATGATGATGGCGATCGCCTTGCCACTGCCGCCGCCCGACGGAGGTACGGGGCCGCCGTGGCCCGGACCTGGTCCGTCGCCCGGTCCGTAGCCCGGTCCGTAGCCCGGTCCGTAGCCCGGTCCGTGGCCCGGTCCGCTGCCGTACGGCGGGTAGCCGCTGCCGCCGCCGTACGGGTTCGGCCGCGGGGCGACCGGCCACTGCTGGTGCGGAGGCTGGGGCCCGGGCGCGACGGGCGGGGCAGGTGGCTCGGGCTGCTGCGGCGACGGCCCGGGGCCACCCTTCTCCAGCGAGGGGCGCTGCTGCGGGGCGTGCTGGGTCGGCTGCTGGTCCGGGGGCGGCTGGGTCACGGGCCCTTCCTACCCTGCACCGCCACCCGGGAACCAGAGGCTGGCCGCGAGAACGACGACGGCCGCCCCGCCGGAGCGGGACGGCCGTCGTACGGGTGCGTCAGCGGATCAGAAGGCAGCCTCGTCGAGCTCCATGACGTCGAGGTTGGTGCCCTTGGCGATCGTGAGCTCGGCGGACACGCGCGGCAGGTTGAGCTGCGCGAACCACTGGGCGGCAGCGACCTTGCCCTCGTAGTAGGCCTTGTCCGAGCCGGCGTCGCCGGCGAGCTGGGCGAGCGCGACCTCGGCGCCGCGCAGCAGCAGCCAGGCACAGACCACGTCACCGAGCGCCATGAGGACGCGGGTGGTGTTGAGGCCGACCTTGTAGATGTTCTTGATGTCGTCCTGCGCGGACATGAGGTCGTTGATCATCAGCCCGACCAGCGCCTCGGCGTCGGCGAGCGCGTTCGCGAGGAGCTCGCGCTCGTTCTTCAGCCGGCCGTTGCCCGCCTCGGACTCGATGAACGACTTGATCTCCGCCGCGACGTGGCCCAGCGCCTTGCCCTGGTCCTTGACGATCTTGCGGAAGAAGAAGTCCTGGCCCTGGATGGCGGTCGTGCCCTCGTAGAGGGTGTCGATCTTCGCGTCGCGGACGTACTGCTCGATCGGGTACTCCTGCAGGAAGCCCGAACCGCCGAAGGTCTGCAGCGACTCGGTGCCCAGCAGCACCCACGAACGCTCCGAGCCGTAGCCCTTGACGATCGGGAGCAGCAGGTCGTTGACGGCCTCGGCGAGCTCGTCGCGCTCACCGGCGGCCTTGGCCAGCTGGACCTTGTCCTGCCAGGTCGAGGTGTAGATGACCAGCGAGCGCATCGCCTCGGCGAACGACTTCTGGGTCATCAGCGAGCGGCGCACGTCGGGGTGGTGGGTGATCGTGACGCGCGGCGCAGCCTTGTCGGCCGACTGGGTCAGGTCGGCACCCTGGACGCGCTCCTTGGCGTACTCGAGCGCGTTGAGGTAGCCGGTCGACAGGGTCGCGATGGCCTTCGTGCCGACCATCATGCGGGCGTTCTCGATGACGTCGAACATCTGGCGGATGCCGTCGTGCACCTCGCCGAGCAGCCAGCCCTTCGCGGGCTCGCCGCCGCCGACCTGCGGGTCGCCGAAGGTGAGCTCGCAGGTGTTGGACACCTTGATGCCCATCTTGTGCTCGACGTTGGTGACGTAGACGCCGTTGCGCTCGCCGGTCAGCTCACCGGTCTGGTGGTCGAAGTGGTACTTCGGGACGAGGAAGAGCGAGAGGCCCTTGGTGCCCGGGCCACCGATGCCCTCGACGCCCTTCGGGCGGGCGAGGACCAGGTGCATGATGTTCTCCTGCAGGTCCGACTCGGCGCTGGTGATGAAGCGCTTGACGCCGGAGATGTTCCAGGAGCCGTCCTCGTTGGGCGTGGCGAACGTCTTGCCCGCACCCACGTCGGAGCCCGCGTCGGGCTCGGTCAGCACCATGGTGGCGCCCCAGAGGCGCTCCACCATGATCTCGGCGATGCGGATGTCGCGCTCGACGCCGTTGGCGTTCTTGAAGACGACCGAGCCCATCGACGGACCGGTGCAGTACATCCAGATCGGCGCGTGCGCGCCGAGCACCATCTCGCCGCTGGCCCACACCAGCGACGGCGGCGCGGTGGTGCCGCCGATCTCCTCCGGCAGGCCCAGGCCCCAGAAGCCGGACTCCATCCACGTGTCGTACGACTTCTTGAACGACGCCGGGAGGGGCGCGGTGTTGGTCTTCGGGTCGAACACCGGCGGGTTCCGGTCCGAGTCGACGAACGACGCCGCGAGGTCTTCACGCGCGATGCGCTCGATCTCGGAGAGGATCTCGCGCGCGGTGTCGGCGTCCATCTCCTCGTAGAGGCCGGTGCCGAGGTAGTCCTGCACCTTGAAGAGCTCGAAGAGGTTGAACTCGATGTCGCGCAGGTTGCTCTTGTAGTGGCTCACTGTTCCCACCATTTCTAGGGGTTCGCAGAGGTTGGAAGTTGGCTGCTACTCGCCAGTAACTTCAATGATACGGGCGGTGCTAACACCCTGCAAGCAGAACCCCGCACGAATGGCTCACACCGGCGAAGCGTCCGCCTGCAGGGACGTCCCCCGTGCCAATCGCCACCGCAGCGGGTAGATCGAGTGATTCGGTCGACCAATCTGCGAGACTGGCCCCATGCGCGTCTCCGCCAAGTCCGACTACGCCCTGCGCGCCCTCATCGCGATGACGGGGCGGTCCGACGGCCGCGCAGTGAGCGCCGAGGAGCTCGGCCGCCTGCAGGACATCCCCCACGGCTTCCTCCAGGCGATCCTCGCCGACCTCCGCCGCGCCGGGATCGTCATGTCGCAGCGCGGCCAGTCCGGCGGCTGGCGGATGGCCCGCGAGGCCGCCACCGTCTCCGTCGCCGACGTGATCCGGGCCGTCGACGGCCCCCTCGTGTCCGTCTACGGCCTGCGGCCCGAGGCGGTCAACTACAACGAGGCCGCCGAGGTCCTGCAGCACGTCTGGATCGCCGCCCGCCGCGCCCTGCGCGAGGTCTTCGAGGACGTCTCGATCCAGCAGCTCGCCGACCGCGAGCTGCCCGAGGCCGTGACCTCGCGGACGGCCGACGAGGACGCCTGGGCCCCCCACTAGCTGGTCGTGCGCGAGCGCGTCTCCGCTCCGTCGGGGGCAGCAAGCTGCCGGCGCTGCGCTCCCGCCGCGCTGCCGCGCCGCGGTTGTCTTCCGTAGGCCAACACCTGGCCTGGCGGCAAGCCGACAGCGCTGACGGAGGGCGCGAGCGCGTCTTCGCCGCGGGGCGGGCAGCAAGCTGCCGGTGGCGGCTCTCGCCGCGCTGCCGCGCCGCGGTTTCCTTGCGTAGGCCCACCGTCGGTCTGGCGGCAAGCCGACAGCACTGATGGAGGGCGCGAGCGCGTCTCCGCTCCGTCCGGGGGCAGCAAGCTGCCGGCGCTGCGCTCCCGCCGCGCTGCCGCGCCGCGGTTGTCTTCCGTAGGCCAACACCTGGCCTGGCGGCAAGCCGACAGCTCGTGGTCGGGAGCGCGAGCGCGTCTCCGCTCCGTCGGGGGCAGCAAGCTGCCGGCGCTGCGCTCCCGCCGCGCTGCCGCGCCGCGGTTGTCTTCCGTAGGCCAACACCTGGCCTGGCGGCAAGCCGACAGCTCGTGGTCGGGAGCGCGAGCGCGTCTCCGCTCCGTCGGGGGCAGCAAGCTGCCGGCTCCATGTTCGGAGTGCGAGCCGGCTTGGGACCCGGTCTCGACTTGAGGCCCGTTCGCTCAACCCCTCTCCCGGGACACCGATGCGGCTGGCATGCGCCGCGTCCTGCTCGCCCTCGCCCTCGGTTTCGCCTTCGTCGTACCGGCCGTCACCGGGATGTCCGGGGCACCGACACAGGAGGTGCGCTGCCCCACCGGCGACGCACTGGACTGGGTGCTGCCCGGCGCCTGCCAGCACGTGGACGAGGCGCCGCCCGGCGTCGACCCGACCGCGCCGGTCACGACGGCCGAGCTGAAGGAGCGGGACGGCGGCGGGGCGGAGGCGTACGCCGCGGCCGAGGAGCTCGGCGTGCCGGCGCCGGCGCAGGCGGCAGCGGCAAGCCCGGCGGTGACCTGCGAGGGCGACGGCAGCAGCGGCTACCGCACCCAGGCGATGTACGTCGTCGAGGCAGGTCGCACGAACCGGTTCGCCGCACTGCAGGCGAGCCTCCAGCTCTGGGCCGCCGGGGTGGACGACGTGATGAACAGGTCAGCCGCCCTGACCGGCGGCGTACGGCACGTCCGCTACGTCACCGACACCGATGGCAGCACCTGCGTCGCGCGGGTGCTCAACGTGACCGTCCCGGCGGGCTCGATGTCGTCCTTCGGCGCGACCGTGTCGGCCGTGCAGGCACTGGGCTACACGGACCCGGCGCGCAAGTACCTGATGTGGACCGACGCGACCGTGCTGTGCGGGGTGGCGTCGATGTACCCGAACGACGCCGACGGCCAGGGCAACCCCAATAACGGCAGCTACGCGCAGTACGCGCGCATCGACGCCGGCTGCTGGGGCTTCGGCGACGGTGCCGCACAGCACTCGGTCGAGGCGCACGAGCTGCTGCACACCTTCGGCGGCGTCATGAGCACCGCGCCGCACGGCACCCGCGCCGGCCACTGCTGGGACGAGTCGGACACGATGTGCTACGCCGACGGCGGCGGCTTCGCGATGCAGCAGGTGTGCCCGGCCGAGCGCGAGTACCTCCTCGACTGCAACAACGACGACTACTACTCGACATACCCCGACCCGGGCAGCTGGCTCGACGGCCACTGGAACGCCGCGGACTCGCGGTTCCTCATCGGCGGCGGCGACGGCAGCGGCGGCGGGACGCCCGGCGCACCGACCGTGCTGGGGGCGTCGATCGCGGTCAACAACCCGGCGGTGCCCGGCCTCGGCACCCAGGCGTCGGTGACCCCGTCCCTCCCGACCGGGCGGACCGTGGCCAGCGTGCAGTGGAGGTCGGCGAAGGCGGACTGCACCTTCACCGATCCGACCGCACTGCAGACCGAGGTGGCGTGCAACGCCACGGCCACCACCGCGACCACGGTGACCGCGACGATCACCGACTCGACCGGCGCGACGAAGTCGGTGACCAGCCCGCTCACCTTCGCGACCGGGACCGCGCGCCCGGTGACGATCGCTCTCGGCGCGGCCGGCCAGTCGCCCGCCGACGGGGGCACCGCGGCCGTGTGCACCGGTGCTGCCTTCCCGCTCACGGCCACGGTCGTCGACACCGCGAGCGGGCGGCCCGTCAAGGGACTGGCGACGTCGTTGACCAAGCAGACCGCGACGATGACCGCGCCGGCCGGCGCGGGCGCGCCGGTCACGGCCGCGACCGGCGTCGCGACCCAGCTCCAGACGGCCACGGTCGGTACGACCTACCGCGGCCGCGTCGCGCTCGGGAAGGTGTACGCCGCCGCGGGACCGGCGACCCTCGTCGCGTCCCCGTCCCGGTGCGCCACCGCCGCGACGGCGCAGCTCGCCGACGACACCGTCTGGTACGGCGACCCGGTCATCCTGTCGGGCACCCTGACCGCGACGGCAGGCGGCGCCAGCGTGGTGCCCTCCGGCGTGAGCCTCGCCGCGCGGCTGACCACCCCGGCCGGCAAGGTGCTCACCCTCGGCAGCGCGAAGACCACCACGAGCGGGACCTTCTCGCTCGCCGTGAAGCCGACGGCGACCGGCACCGTGAGCGTGTCCCTGCCCGCGGGGACGTCGTACACGGGGGCGGTGGCGAGCGCGGGGACGGTCACCGTCGAGGTCCCGGCGACGCTGGTCACGGGCGCCGTCGACAGGACCGACGTCGGCTACGGCCAGTCCGTCGTCGTGACCGGGACGCTGCGCCGCGACGCCGGCGGCACCGTCACTCCCCTGGCCAGCAGGTCGGTCAGCGTGCTCGTCACGCCGCCCGGGGGGACGGCAGTGCGGGTCGGCGCCGGCACGACGAAGGCCGACGGCTCCTTCACCGCCGCCGTCGCGCTCAAGGTGAGCGGCACCCTGTCCGTGTCGTACGCCGGCGCGGCGGGCCAACCGGCCGCGAGCACCACGGTCGGGCCGGTCACCGCCGGCACGTGGAGCACGGCCGTCACCGCGACCGCGTCGGCCTCCACGGTCGCCGCGGGCGGCTCGGTGACGATCACCGGCAGCGTCGCGCGGACCTATGCGGGCGCGACCTCGCCGGCGCCGGGGCTGCGGGTCAAGGTCACCTTCCGGGCCACCGGGAGCAGCACGACCACCCTGGTCTCGTCGGTGACGACGACGGCGACGGGCACGTTCACCGCGCGGGTCTACCCGAAGGCGAGCGGGACCTGGACGGTCACGCTCTCGGATGTCCCCGGCTACGCCAACGACAGCAGCGACCCGCTGGCGGTCTCGGTCAGCTGAGGGTCGGCCCGGGACGCTCTCAGGCGACGTCGTCGAGCTTGCCGAGCTTCTTCTTCAGCTTGCGGCGCTTGCGGTCGAGCTCCTCGAGCCGGACCTCGAGCGAGGCGTTGCGGCGGGCGAGCCGCTCGAGCTCACGGCGAGCGTCCGGCAGGGACTGGACGACCGGCGCGGCGTTCGGGACCGCGTCGAGGCGCAGCGACGTCGTACCGAAGCCGACGGCCCTGCCGAACGCCTTCCAGACATCGCCCGGCTCCATGCCGTCGGTCTCGACCACGTGGAGACGCTCCGGCTTGCGGACGGCGGCGGACCAGCGGTCCACGGTGGCCGCCTCGTCGTCGTTGCCGGTCGTGACCACGACGTGCACCTGGCAGCCGGCGAGCGCGTCGACGAGGAGCGCGACCTGCTCGGTCGTCGCGGTGGCGAGCAGCCCCTGGCTGAACACGAGGTCGGACTTCGCCCTCTGGGCGCGACGGACCAGCCGGGTCCACTGACCCTCGACGTCGGCGCGCTTGAGGCCCCATGCCTTGTGGGACCGCGTCATCTCGACCCCCGCGCGGAAGCTCTCCGCGGTCGTGTGGGCGAGGGAGGCGACGCCGAGCTCGAGGAGCGCCTGGTGGTGGTGGGCGAGCGCGGGTTCGATCACGTCGCCGGCACCCGGCATGCCGACGTGGATCCACGCCTTGGGCTTCTTGGCCATGCCGCCACGGTGTCACCGGTCGATGAGCGCTCCGTGAACGGACGGCGACAGCGCTTGTAACTACGTGTGATTGCCTCTACCCGGGCGCTGTGACCTGCGGATATCGACGAGGACACGTCGTGACAAGCAACCACCGCCAGACTAGAACCTGTTCTAGATTCAGCCTACGATGACCGCATGATCACCTCCGACGCGATCGTCTGGAACGCCCCGAACGACCCGCACCCGGCTCGCGCGGCCTCGCAGCGCTCGTACTCCGCCGTGGCCAAGGGCGACCTCGCCGAGTGGTTGACGGTGTACGCCGAGGACGCGGTCCTCGAGGACCCGGTCGGCCCGTCGATGTTCGACCCCGAGGGCAAGGGCCACCACGGCCACGCCGGCATCTCGGCCTTCTGGGAGAAGGCGATCGCGCCGATCGACACCTTCGAGTTCCAGATCAACGACTCGTTCGCGAACCCCGGCAGCAACACCTGCGCCAACATCGGCCGGATCAAGACGTCCTTCGCGGACGGCTCGCACACGACGACCGACCTGATCATGGTCTACGTCGTCGACGACGAGGGCCGCGTGAAGTCGATGAAGGCGTTCTGGGAGCCGGACCGGACGATGGCGAGCTTCACCGCGGCGACCTGACACGGGCACGCGGGCGCGGGGGTTGGCGCCACCACCGGGGGGACAGGATGCGTCCATGCGTCGTACCGCCGTCCATCTCCTCCCCGCCCTCCTGCTCGCCCTGCCCCTCGCGGCGTGCGGTGACGACGCCCCGGCTGCCGGGCGAGACGAACCGTTGGGCGACGGCGTCGTCTGGCACGACCGCACGAAGGTCCACTTCCCCGGTGGCGAGGTCGTCGACGCCGGGCGCGAGCTCGGCTCGGCGGGCCGGACCAGCCACGGCCTGGTCGCGGCTTCCCTGGAGGACGACAGCGTCGTGTACGTGACCCCCGACGGCACGGTCACCGAGCCCGACATCCCGCCGGGGGCGCGGATGGCGACCGACCCCGCGCAGTCGGTGGTCGCCTGGGCGAAGGGCCAGCCCGCGGACGGCGTGGTGCACGTCCTGGACCTCACGACCGGCAAGGAGCTGGCCGCGATCGCGACCGACCCCGAGGACGCCGTCAACGTCTCCCTCGAGGGCGACAAGGTCTGGTTGCACAGCAGCGAGCTGGCGACCACGCTCGAGGTCGACTGGACCAGCGGCAAGGTCACCCGCCTGCCGCTGGAGCACGTTCGCGCCATCAACAGCCGCTATGCGACGGTCGAGGGCGGCAACGAGAACTACGTCGAGGCCGGCGCAGCGAAGCCCGGGATCATCGACCTGAGGACCCACGAGCTCGTACGCCGCGGCTGGGACTGGGGATTCAGCCCCCGTGCGACCTACGCCGTCACGATCATCGACGACGGCGACAGGAGCACGCCTGACACCGAGGTCGGCGTGCTCGACCTGGCGACCGGCAAGGTCGCGAGGCTCCCCGCGTTGCTCCCCGAGGGTGGTTGGCTGACCTGGGCCTGGACCCCGGACGAGAAGTCGATCTACTGGTTCGAGGGGCGCGAGCTCGTCACGTGCACTGTCGCGACGTCGACCTGCACGCGGGACGAGGTCGACGCGGAGATCCCCCAGGTGGCCTAGCAGCCGCACCCCGCAACCGACCGTCCCGAAAACGGCTGGCGCGGGTTCGTAGGGTGGATCGACGTGAGCCCCCTGACCGAGCAACAGATCCGCGCGTCCTTCGTGAACTGCTCGAAGGGCGAGGCGAAGCGGCTCAACGTCCCCCGTCAGCTGGCGGACCAGCCGTGGGACGACCTGGACTTCCTCGGCTGGCGCGACCCGCAGTCGCGGACGCGGGCCTACCTCGTCGCGGAGCGGGCCGGCGCGGTGGTCGGCGTGGTGCTGCGCGCGTCCGACGGGAGCGGCGGCGTACCGCGGAAGAACCTGTGCACGATCTGCCTCACTCCGCACTCCGGCGGCGGGGTCGTGCTGCTCGTCGCTCCTCGGGCCGGAAAGGCAGGCCAGAACGGCGACTCGGTCGGCACCTACGTCTGCGCCGACCTGCAGTGCTCGCTCTACGTGCGCGGCAAGCGGGTGAGCGACATGGGCAAGCTGCCCGAGTCCCTGTCGCTGGAGCAGAAGATCGCGCGGCTCGACCAGAACCTCGCGGCGTTCCTCGGCCGGGTCGGCTGAGGGACCACCTCAGCCGGTTGCCGCCTCGATCCAGTTGACCAGCGGGCGCAGCCGGCGCCAGTCGTCGCGCACCCGGTCGAGCAGCTCGGCGGTGTGCACGAACGGCTCGAAGCCGTAGGACCGCATCCCCAGCACGGTCTTCATCCGGAGCAGGTCGATGCGCGGGTGGTCCTTGTCGTAGCCGCGCGGCACGGTCTTGAGCCGCTCCCCCGCCACCTCGAAGCCGCCCTTCTCCAGGTCGCGCAGGATCCGCTGGAGGGCCTTGCCCGTCCGGTCGTCGGCCATCGCCTCGCGCAACGCCGCCAACCGCTCGCCGCCGGCCTCGTAGATGCCGCCACCGACCCGCACGCCGGGGGCCGCCACCTCGACGTACCAGCCGGTGGCCGGCGCGACGCCGACGAATGCACCCTGGTGGGTCTTGTACGGCGTCTTGTCCTTGGCGAACCGGACGTCGCGGTAGGGACGGAAGACCTTCGCGGCACCGAACTCCTGCGCCAACGCGTCGGTCAGCGCGACCATCGGCGCCTTCACGTGCTCGGCGTAGACCGCCTTGTGGGCCTCCCAGAACGACTTGGTGTTGTCGACCTCGAGGTCGTCGTAGAAGTCGAGGGCCGCAACGGGGAAACCGGTGAACTCCACGCCAGGAGGGTACGGCGGGCGCCTGCCCCCACCAGCTGCGGGACCGCCACGCCGCCGACACGGTTCTCACCCTGGGGTCCGATACTGGTGCCATGGCGAAGCGATGGAATGACCTCGACCCCCGCACCCGCAAGGCGATCCTCGTCGTCGGCGCCGTGGACGGCGCGCTGAAGGCAGCCGCACTGATCGACCTCAAGCGCCGGCCGGCCGACGAGGTGCGCGGCTCGCGCAAGGCCTGGGCAGCGGCCCTGACGTTCGTGAACTCGGCGGGCGTGCTGCCGGTCGTCTACTTCCTCCGCGGCCGCCGCCGCTAGCTCGACGTACGAAACCGCCAACTCGACGCGGCAAACCGCCAACTCGACCCACGGAAACCCCAACTCGGCACGGCAACCCGCCAACTCGACGGGCGATGCGCTCGCGCCCCGTGGCTGCAGTGTCGGCGTGCCGCCAGGCCAGCTCAGCCATCCGCCGGACTCGACCGCGGCGCGGCAGCGCGACGCCCGCGGGGCCGAGCTTGCGAGGCCCCGGGCGGCGAGCGCGATCAGGGCGACGCGCTCGCGCCATCAAACAGAGCGGATGACGAGGGTCGAACTCGCGACATTCAGCTTGGGAAGCTGACGCTCTACCAACTGAGCTACATCCGCCTGCTCCGGTCGCCCGGAGCGAAGCAGATGCTACCCGATGGGTGCGAGCACTGGTCTCTTCGGCTCCACCCCGTCGCCCGACGAGCGGCCGGTGACGCGTCGCTGGACCCACGGGGCCAGGTGCGTGCGGGCCCAGGCGAGGTCGGCGGCGCGCTGCTCGCGCGCGCTGAGGACGGGTACGACGGCCGGCGGGATCGGCTCCAGGTCGTGGGCGATGCCGAGGGCGTCCAGCGCGGCGATCGCGATGTGCTGGTGCCCGACGGCGTTGAGGTGCAGCCGGTCGTGATCCATCACCTCGGCGACGGTCCAGCCCCGCATCCGCCACATGTCCACGACGGTCGCACCGTGCTTCTCGGCGATCTCGCGGACCCACTCGTTGAAGATGGCGGTGCGGCCCCGGATCACCTTGATCACACCGTTGAGGCCGGGGTCGGCGATCGTGAACATGAGGACGTGCGCGCCGGCGGCGCTCATCCGGCCGATCGCCTCGTCGTAGGTGGCCGCGAGGGCGTCGATGTCGACCTTGGGCCGCAGCACGTCGTTGCCGCCGCCGTGGATCGAGACCAGGTCGGGGCCGAGCGCGAGCGCGGCGTCGACCTGCTCCTCGATGATCGCGGGCAGCTTCCGGCCGCGGATCGCGAGGTTGGCGTAGCCGAACTCCTTGCCCGCCGCGGCCGCGGCGGCGGCCAGCCCCTCGGCGGCCCGGTCGGCCCAGCCACGCAGGCCGTTGGGGCGTGCCGGGTCGGGGTCGCCGACCCCTTCCGTGAACGAGTCTCCGAGAGCGACGTACTTGCTGAAGGTCACCGGGGCATTCTGCGCCCGTGATCGGGGCCACTCGCAACCGGCACCGGCAGGTAGGGTGCGGTCCGTGCTGCTCAGCGACCGTGACATCACCGCCGAGATCGACTCCGGCCGGATCGGCCTCGAGCCCTACGACCCCGGGCTGATGCAACCGTCGTCGGTGGACTTCCGCCTGGACCGGTTCTTCCGGGTCTTCGACAACCACAAGTACCCGTCGATCGACCCGGCCGCGGACCAGTCGGACCTGACCCGGGTGGTCGAGCCGGAGGGCGACGAGCCGTTCATCCTGCACCCAGGCGAGTTCGTGCTCGGGTCGACGTACGAGGTCGTCACGCTGCCCGACGACATCGCGGCGCGCGTCGAGGGCAAGTCGTCGCTGGGCCGGCTCGGCCTGCTGACCCACGCCACGGCGGGCTTCGTCGACCCGGGCTTCTCCGGGCACGTCACGCTCGAGCTCGCGAACGTGGCGACGCTGCCGATCAAGCTCTACCCGGGCATGAAGATCGGGCAGTTCTGCTTCTTCCGGCTGTCCTCGCCGAGCGAGCACCCCTACGGCTCGGAGAAGTACGGCTCGCGCTACCAGGGCCAGCGCGGCCCGACGCCGTCGCGGTCCTTCCAGAACTTCCACCGCACCTCGATCTGAGGAGTCACCGAGGTTAGGTTAGCCTGACCTCATGACCGTCGAGGAGAACACGTACGTCGCCAGCCTGCCGATGCTGCTCGTCGAGCTCGAGGTGGTGCGGGTCGAGCGGGTCTCGCCGTCCTTCGTGCGGATCGAGCTGGCCGGACCGGAGCTGGCTGACTTCGGCACGCCGGGGCCGATCCTCGACCAGCGGATCAAGATCGTCTTCCCGAACGCCGCCGGCGACCTGCCGTCCTTCGCGGGCGCCGACGAGTCCTGGTGGACCACCTGGATGGAGATCCCGGAGGACGAGCGCGGCTCGATGCGGACCTACACGATCCGCGACGTGCTCGGCGACGTCGCGGACACCCGCCTCGTCGTGGACATCGTGGTGCACGAAGCGAGCAGTCATGGCGGCGACGACCCGCTCGACGGCGCCGGCAACCGGTGGGCTCTGCAGGCGGCAGCCGGGCAGCGGCTCGTCGTCCTCGCTCCGCGGCGGGGTCACGAGTTCGGCGGCATCGAGTGGTCGCCGGGTGACGCGAGCAGGGTGCTCCTGGTCGGCGACGAGACCGCCGTCCCCGCGATCCGGGGCATCCTGCGCGACCTGCCGCCCGACGCGACCGGCGCGGCCTTCCTCGAGGTCCCCGTCGACGGCGACGTGCTCGACGACGTGGTCGCACCCACCGGCATCGCGGTCGCGTGGCTCCCACGCAACGGGGGCGCGCGCGGCGAGGAGCTGCATGCCGCCGTCCTCGCCCACCTGACCGGCAACGCCCCGACCGAGGCGATCACCGTCGCCGACGACGAGATCGACCCGGACCTCTGGGAGACCCCGGTGCACTCCTCGTCCGGCGAGCAGGTCGGCGAGGCCACCGCGGTCCCCACCGACGGGACACCGTTCGCCGGCCTCTACGCGTGGATCGCCGGCGAGTCCAAGGTGGTGACCGGCCTGCGCCGCAAGCTGGTCAACGAGCTCGGCCTGGACCGCGGCCAGGTCGCCTTCATGGGGTACTGGCGCGAGGGCGTCTCGATGCGGTCATAGGCCAGCAGCTCGCTCCGCCGGCCGTCAGGGGCGCACCGGCAGCGTGATCGACGACGGGTACGACGGACCGGTGTGAACCGTCACGGGCACCAGCTGGCCCAGCAGGCTGGTCAGCGGCGACAGCAGGTGCGGGACGTCGAAGGCCTGCACGGCGATCCGCAGCTTGTGGCCGGGCCGGACGACCGCGCCGGTCGGGAAGACCTCGACGTCGACGGGTGCGACCTGCCCGGGCGCCAGGTTCTTCTGGGTCGCCTTCGTGAACGGGTGCCACGGCTGGACCAGCTTGCCGTCGAGGTAGCGAGACTTCGCGGTGTCGAGGGTGCGGTGCGAGACCACCTGCCAGCCGCCGGTGATCCGGCTGACGGAGCCGTCGGGCGCGACGTCCTCGACCGCGACGGACAGCATCCCGTCACCGGTGGGCGTCGAGACGTAGAGGCGGGCGTTGATCGGCCCCTGGAACCGGACCGGCGTCGTGACCGGCGCCGTGTCGAAGGTGAGGCCGGCGAGGTCGTTGAGCCGGTTGTTGGTGAAGCACGGGAAGTCCTTCAGCAGCAGGCTCGGGACTCCCGCCGTCCACTGGTTGGCCGAGCGCGTGCAGAGCCCGGTGACGGGGATCGGCGGCACGATCGAGGTACCGGCAGCCGGCGTACCGGTGACGAGGCGACCGGAGCTGCCACCGATGGCGGACGTGCCGGAGAGCTTGTACTGGCGGGCCGACAGGTCGGCGGCGATCCACTTGTTGCGCTTCACCCAGCGGCCGGAGCCCTGCTCGAAGTAGGTCAGCGGGGCGATCTTGTCGAGCTGGCCGTCGCGGCCCTTGATGTAGTGGTCGAACCAGCGCAGCTGCAGCTCGGCGAGGGTGCCGTAGCCGGCCTTGACGACCTCGGCGCCGGACGAGCCCTGCAGGTGGTCCCACGGGCCGAGGATGAACTTCACCGGGACGCCGTTGCGCTGCAGCCGCTCGAAGTCGAGCGGCGTCCCGCGCTGGAAGAGGTCGTGCTCACCGCCGATGAGGAAGGTCGGCACCCTCACCTTGTCGATGACCGAGATCGGCGAGCGCTCGCGGTAGAACGGCCCGTCGTACGCCGGCTCGCCGCCGAGCAGTGCCTGGACGGCCAGGGGAAGGGTGAAGCCGAGCCCGCCCATCAGGTGGTCGGTCGCCATCTTGAAGCCGGCTGCGGGCTCCTGCAGGCCGTAGGCCGGCGGCAGCACGCCGGTCGCCGTCACCAGGCCCAGCCACAGCGGGATGAAGCCGACGTCGATCTGGCCCCCGGACGCGACGACGTCGCGGTAGACGTCGGCGGCGGGCACCTGCGGGAAGATCGCCTTGAGGCCCCGGGGCTGGCGGGCGGCGGCGAAGAGCTGCGAGATGCCCATGTACGACGCCCCGGTCATGCCGACCTTGCCGTTGCTCCACGGCCGGGTGGCCGCCCACTCGACGATGGCGCCGGCGTCCTTGCCCTCGCGGGCGCTGAACGCGGCCCACTGGCCCTGCGAGGAGCCGGTGCCGCGGGCGTCGACCGTGAGCTGGGCGTAGCCGCGCTTGACCAGGTAGGCCGGGTCGGCACCGGACAGCACCGCGCCTCCGCCGGCAGAGAGCACGGTCTTGTTGTAGGCGGTGATGGTGACGATCACCGGCAGCCGGGTGGCGACGGGCTTGCCGTCGGCGGTGGCCGGCCGGACGAGGTCGCCACGGAGGATGACCCCGTCGTCCATCCGGATCGCGAGGTCGCGGGTGGCGACGGTCTTCGCGTACTGCTCCGGGCGCGGGGTCCAGCCGGTCGCGGCGGCCGCCTGCGGCAGGGCCGGAGCAGCGGCAGCAGCCGGCGCCGCCTGCGGTACGGCGAGCGCGGGGCCCCTCGCGGGGACGGCGACCGCGGCGGCGAGCACCACGGCGGCCAGGGCTGCGGCAGGGCGCGGCAGACGGACGTTCATCGGGATCTCCCTCCTCCGGGCCCTTGCGGACCCGGAGGAGCAACGAGGGAAGTGCAGCGTGCGTCACGCAGTGCCGGGCCGGAACGACACGGCTCGACGGTCAGGCCGGGACGAGCGCGACGTGACCGGACACGGTCGTCGCACGGACTTCCACGTGGTCGGCCCCGGGCGCGGGCTGGCCCACGGGCGGAAGGGTCGAGCTGACCCGGCCGGTGATCGTGGTGATGTCGGTCCACACCGGGGTCCCGACGGGGACGCCGACGAGGATGTCGCCTGACGCGCCCTTGGCGCTGATCCGGCCGCGACGGGCGTTGCGCACCGTGAGGCGGCCCGAGCCCGTCGTACTCGCGATGTCGTCCTCGGACTCGAGGACCTCCAGGTCGCCCGAGCCGGTCTTGACGACGACGGCGCGCGACGCGTGGCCGATCCGCACGTCGCCCGAGCCGGTGGAGATCGAGGCGCTGCCGTCGGCGGCGTCGAGGACGATGTCGCCGGATCCGCTGCGGATCCGTACGTCGCCGGCGACCGACGAGATCGCGATGTCGCCGGAGCCGGTGTCGACGACCGCCGTGTCGGAGACGCGGTCGAGGCGTACGCCGGCCGAGCCGGTCCTGATCCGGGTCGCGGCGACCTCGCCGGTCACGTCGATGTCGGCGCTACCGCTCTTCACGACGAGCTGGCTGCCCGACGGCACCTCCACCTCGATGTCGAGGGACTGGTCGCCCCGGAACAGGCCGCCGGCGCGCCACTTCGGGGCGAGCACGCTGACCTTGTCGCGGTCCTGGGTGATGGTCGCCTCGTCGGCCCGGGCGCCCGCGACCCGCACGTGGGTCGTGGAGGTGGCGGTCGCGACCACGACGACGCGGCCGGAGCCGTTCTCGACGTACAGCCGGACGGGGGTGGGGGTCTCGAAGGTACGGACCAGGGGTTCGCCGTTCATCGGTTGCTCCTTGCAGGCGGGGGGTCGAAGGGGGGTGGAGGTCAGAGCCAGCCGGTCATCCGGCGGTCGCCCGGCCTGTTGGCGAAGGGGAAGTCGCGGCCGAACGGCACGCTCGAGAGGTCGACGTCGACGTGGACGGCGCGCTCGCTGGTCGCGCTGCGGATCAGGTTGACCAGCCAGGTGTTGAGGGACTGGCCGGCCTGGACGGCGGCGTCGTCGGCGCGGGTCTTGAGGGACTCGGGCAGCCGCAGGCTGACCCGGGCGAGGCCCTCGTCCTCGGCCGCCGGCACCCCCGGCGGCACGGGCGCCGCCGGGGGTGCGGGCGGCGCGACCGGCAGGCCGGCGTCGACGACGAAGTCGAGGTCACGGCCGTCGAGGCGGACCTCGACGCTGCCGTCGGCCATCGCCGCGGTGATCTCGGCCGCGGCATGACTGATCGCCTCCATCACCGCGAGCCGCACGGCCGGGTCGAGGGCGTAGCCGAGCCGCTCGGCGATCTCCCTCGCCTCCGGGCCGGCGCTCTCGGCCGCGGCCTGGAGGTCACGGCGGAGCCTGTCGAGATACGGCGTGATGTCCATGTGCACCACTATGACGTCATGATGACGTCATATCAAGTGAGCATGGCGTCATCCTGACGCCATTGTCGATCCATGGCACCTCGACGGGTGGGGCCCGGAAGGTTCCGATCAGCTCGTTCTCCACAGGAGCGAGTCGCGGGTGTGACACGTCCCCGCCCCGGGCAGGGCCGCGGGATGCACCCGATCGAGAAGGTCCTGGCCGACCAGGACGGCGTCGTCAGCCGGCGACAGGCGCTCGCCGCCGGTCTCAGCGCGAACGACGTGAGACGGCGGCTCCGGCGCCGGGAGTGGCGGGTGATCCATGACGGGGTCTACGTCAACCACGCCGGTGCCCTCACCTGGCGCCAGCGGGCCTGGGCGGCCGTGCTCGCCTGCTGGCCGGCCGCCCTCGCCGATGCGTCCGCCCGCCGCGCCCATGAGGGGCCCGGACGTCAGGGGGTCGAGGCGAACGCCCCGATCCAGGTCGTGGTCGACCACCGCCGCAAGGTCCGCCGACGCGACGGTGTCGACGTCCGTCGCATCCGCCGCTTCGAGGAGGTCGTCCAGTGGAACCTCGGCCCGCCCCGGATGCGGTACGACGATGCGATCCTCTCCATCGCCGACAACGCCGCTGGCGACCTCGCCGCGATCGCGGTCCTCGCGGACGCGTGCGGCGGGCGTCGTACCACCGCGGACCGCCTCCTCGCCGGCCTCGCCGGCACGGCTCGCCTGCACCGCCGGGACTGGCTGGAGCAGGTGCTGCGCGACGTCGCAGAGGGCACCTGCTCCGTGCTCGAGCACGGCTACCTGACCCGGGTCGAACGGCCGCACGGCCTGCCCCGAGGCCTGCGCCAGGTCGAGGGAAGGGACAGTGCGGGTGGGCGGCTGTTCCGCGACGTTCGGTACGGCGGCGAACGACCGCGTTGGCGGCAGATCGTCGAGCTCGACGGGAGGCTCGACCACACCTCGGTCTCCGACCGGGACCGCGACCTCGACAGGGACCTCGACGCCGCCGTCGACCTCGAGGACACGGTCCGACTCGGCTACGGGCAGGTGTTCGAGCGGGCTTGCCGCACGGCTTCGCGGCTCGCCCTTCTCTTCCACCGCCGAGGGTGGCGCGGCGGCGCCCACCCCTGTCCCGACTGCCCGACAGACGTCGTCTGGCGTGATCAGCACCGCCCGGACGACGAAGTGGGGAACTTCTGAGTCACCTGGTGACCCAGAAGTTCCCCACTTCCCTGTCCTTGCTCACCCCAGGCCGAGGAGCTCCGCCGACCGCTCCCGCATCTCGACCTTGCGGACCTTGCCGGTGACGGTCATCGGGAACTCCTCGACGACCATGACGTAGCGAGGGATCTTGTAGTGCGCGAGCTTGCCGGTCGCGAACTCCTTCACGGCCGCCGCGTCGAGCGGCTCGGCCCCGGCGCGCATCCGGACCCAGGCGCACAGCTCCTCGCCGTACTTCTCGTCCGGGACACCGACGACCTGCACGTCCTCCACGTCCGGGTGCGTGTAGAGGAACTCCTCGATCTCGCGCGGGTAGATGTTCTCCCCGCCGCGGATGACCATGTCCTTGATCCGGCCGACGATGTTGCAGTAGCCGTCCTCGCGCATCACGGCGAGGTCGCCGGTGTGCATCCAGCCGTCGGCGTCGATCGCCTCTGCGGTCTTCACCTCGTCGTTCCAGTAGCCGAGCATCACGGAGTAGCCGCGGGTGCAGAACTCGCCCGGCTCACCGCGCGGCACGGTCTCCCCCGTCGCCGGGTCGACGATCTTGATCTCGACGTGCGGGGCCGCCCTGCCGATGGTGGCGGTACGACGGTCGAGGTCGTCGTCGACGCGGGTCTGGCAGCTCACGGGGCTGGTCTCGGTCATGCCGTAGGCGATCGACACCTCACTCATGTGCATGTCGTTGACGCAGTGCTTCATCACCTCGACCGGGCAGATCGAGCCGGCCATGATCCCGGTGCGCAGGCTGCTGAGGTCGAACTCGGCGAAGTCGGGCGCGTTCTGCATGGCGATGAACATCGTCGGGACGCCGTACACGGCGGTGCACTGCTCGTCCTGGACGGCGCGCAACGTGATCGACGGGTCGAAGCCCGGCGCCGGGATCACCATCGTGGCGCCGTGGGTGACGCAGCCGAGGTTGGCCATCACCATGCCGAAGCAGTGGTAGAAGGGCACCGGGATGCAGAGCCGGTCCTGCTCGGAGAAGCCGAGCAGCTCGGTCACGAAGAAGCCGTTGTTGAGGATGTTGCGGTGGCTGAGCGTGGCGCCCTTCGGGAAGCCGGTGGTGCCGCTCGTGTACTGGATGTTGATCGGGTCCGTCGGCTGCAGGCCGCGCTGGCGCTCGGTGAGCGCGTCGGCCGGCAGTCCCTCGCCGCCGGCGACGAGCGTGTGCCAGTCGTCGGTGTCGACGTAGACGGTCCGCTCGAGGCCGGGCACCTCGCCCGCGGCGGTGACCTGCTCGACCATGCCCCGGTAGTCGGAGGTCTTGAAGCCGGTCACGGTCAGCAGCAGGCGCAGCCCGGACTGGTTGACGGCGTACGCGAGCTCGTGGGTGCGGTACGACGGGTTGACGTTCACCAGCACCGCGCCGGCCTTGGCGGCGGCGAACTGGACGATGGTCCACTCGGCGCAGTTCGGCGCCCACATGCCGATCCGGTCGCCGGCCGCGATGCCGGCCGCAACGAGTCCGCGAGCCACCTGGTCCACGGCGTGGTCGAACTCGCGCCAGGTCCAGCGCCGCCCGCTGGCGACCTCGACGAGCGCCTCGCGGTCCGGCCACCGCGCCACCGTGCGCTCCAGGTTGGCGCCGATGGTCTCGTCCAGCAGGGGCGTGGTGGTCTCACCGGCGGCGTACGACAGCTCCGTCATGGGTCCATGGTGCCGCGCGGGTGAGCGCGGTCACACCCCTCGAAGGGAGGGGAGCGGTCCGGGCGTGCATGAATCCCCGGTCGGCCGGGGATTCATGCGCTCGTCGGGGGTTGCAACACCCGACAAGCGCAGGAAAGCCCCACCCGGTGTGACGGATGGGGCTCCTGCGATGGCAGACCTCAGAGGTCGAAGAGGGACTCCGCGGCATTGATGTCGACGTCGGTGCGGGGCTGGTTCGCCTCGCCCGAGTACGACGCCGGGGCGGCCGGCTCGGCCGGAGCCGGGGCGGGCTCGTCCTCCGCAGCAGGCTCCCCGACCGCGGGCTCCTCCACGACCGGCGCGGCCTCGGCGGCCGGCTCGGGCTCCGCAGCGGCAGCCTCGGGCTCGGACTCAGCGGCCGGGGCATCCGGCTCGGCGGCCGGTGCCTCGGCGACCGTCTCCGCCTCCTCGGCGCGTGCCTCGGAGTCGACCGGCTCGGCCTCCGGCGTCGGCTCCGGGGCGGGAGCAGAAGCAGCCGGAGCGGCAGCAGGCGCGGCCGGGGCCTCGATGTCGAACAGCGAACCACCGGCGTTGAGGTCGACCGACGGGGTCGGCGGCGCGGCGGCGACGCCGCCCTCGACCTCGGCCTGGACGACCTTCTCCTCGGTCGGCACCGGCGCCGACTCCAGCTCGGCAGCGGGCGTCTCGTCCGCCTTCGGAGCCTCCTCCTTCGGAGCCTCCGCCTTCGGAGCCTCCTCGGCCGGCGCGATGTCGAAGAGCGATCCACCCGCTCCCAGGTCGGTCGCCGGCTTCGACTCGGTCGCCGGCTTCGACTCGGTCGCCGGCTTCGCCTCGGTCGCCGGCTTCGCCTCCGCGGCCGGAGCAGCCTTCTCCTCGGCCGCCGGGGCGGCGTCGAAGAGCGAGCCACCCTCGTCGAACAGCGAGCCACCGCCGGCGGGCGCCGGCTTCTCCTCGGTCTTCCCGACCTTGGCGGCGGGAGCAGCCGGAGCGGCCTCTGCCGGGGCGGAGTCGAACAGCGAGCTCGAGTCGTCGAACAGCGAGCCACCACCGGCAGGAGCCGGCTTCTCCTCCGCCGCAGCTGCCGGAGCCGCTGCCGGGGTGTCGAACATCGAGCCCGGGTCGTCGAACATCGACGAGCCGCCGCCCGACGACGCCTTGGCCGCCGGGCCCACGTCCTCGGTCGCCACGACCGTGTCATCGGTGATGGTGACGTCGCCGGCCTCCGGCTCGGCCTTGGTCTCGACCGACTGCTTCGCCTCGGCCGGCGCAGCGGCGCCGCCGGCTGCCTTCGGCTGCAGCGGCGCGCCCTCGCCCGGCTTGAGCTTGGTGGCCTGCTCGCCCTTGACCGATGCCAGCAGCATCTGCGCGACGTCGAGGACCTCGACCTCCTCGCGCGCGGCACCGTCGGCCTGCAGCTTGGTCAGGCCGTCGGAGATCATCACGCGGCAGAACGGGCAGCCCACGGCAACCTGGTCGGCGCCGGTGCCGACGGCCTCGGCCGTGCGGTTCATGTTGATCCGCTCGCCGATGTTCTCCTCCATCCACATGCGGGCACCACCGGCGCCGCAGCAGAAGGACCGCTCGGAGTTGCGCTCCATCTCGGCGAACTCGGCGCCGGGGAGGATCTGCAGCAGGTCGCGCGGGGGCGTGTAGACCTGGTTGTGGCGACCCAGGAAGCACGGGTCGTGGTAGGTGATCTTGCGGTTGTGCGCGCCGGCACCCGTGGCGACCGGCGTCAGCTTGCCCTCCCGCACGAGCCGGTTGAGCAGCTGCGTGTGGTGGATGACCTCGAGCTCGATGCCGAGCTCGCGGTACTCGTTCTTGAGGGTGTTCATGCAGTGCGGACAGGTGGAGACGACCTTCTTGGCCTTCGCCTCGGTCAGCACCTCGATGTTCTGCTGGGCCAGGCCCTGGAACACGAACTCGTTGCCGGCGCGACGGGCGGAGTCACCGGTGCAGGTCTCGCCGTTGCCCAGTACGCCGAAGGACACGCCCGCCAGGTCGAGGAGCTCCGCGACGGCGCGGGTCGTCTTCTTGGCGCGGTCCTCGTAGGCACCGGCGCAGCCGACCCAGAACAGCCAGTCGACGGACTCGAGGTCCTCGATCTGGTCGCCGACGACCTTGACCTCGAAGGGCAGGTCCTTGGCCCAGTCGAGGCGGGCCGTGGCGGACATGTTCCACGGGTTGCCCTTGTTCTCCAGGCCCTTGAAGAGGCCGTTGAGCTCGGAGGGGAAGTTCGACTCGACGAGCACCTGGTAGCGGCGCATGTCGACGAAGTGGTCGACGTGCTCGATGTCGACCGGGCACTGCTGCACGCACGCACCGCAGTTGGTGCAGGCCCACAGGGCGTCCTCGTCGATGACGAAGTTGCCGCCCTCCGGGTTGTAGAACCACTCACCGGCGTCGACGTCGGCCTTGCCGACGAGCGCCTTCTCGGCGGCGCCCTCGACGCCACCGGCAGCGGCGTACGCGTGCTCCCGCATCGCCATCATCATCAGCTTGGGCGAGAGCGGCTTCTCGGTGTTCCACGCGGGGCACTGCGACTGGCAGCGACCGCACTCGGTGCAGGTGGTGAAGTCGAGGATGTCCTTCCAGGAGAAGTCCCAGATGGAGCCCACGCCGAGGGTGGCGTCCTCGTCGAGGTCGTCGACGTCGTCGAGCGTGATCGGCTTGCCGCCGGAGGTCAGCGGCTTGACCGCGCCGAGGGCGGTGCGGCCGCTCTCCTCACGCTTGAACCAGATGTTGAACCAGGCGGTGAAGCGGTGCCAGGCGACACCCATCGTCAGGTTGGTCGAGATGACCATCAGCCAGATCATCGCGGAGGTGATCTTCACCATCGCGATGAAGTAGATGATGTTCTCCAGCGTCCCGATCGAGTCGTGGCCGGTCGGGAAGAGGTTGGCGAAGAACTGCGAGACCGGGAAGTGGAAGCCGTCGGCGTGCTCGGCCGCCTCACCGCCGTGGGCCTTCGCGAGGTTGTACTCGGCGCCGCGGATGAAGAGGATCGCCGAGCTCTCCAGGAGCACCATCGCCTCGACGAAGTAGGCCTGCCACATGGTCGAGCCGAAGAACCGGCTCTGGCGCCCCATCTGCGACGGACGGTGCGTGAGGCGGTAGATGATCAGCGGGACGATCGCGATCGTGCCGAGCAGGCCGAGCAGCTCGGCGGCCCACTCGTAGATCCACCACTTGCCGATGACCGGGATGGTGAACTCGGGGTCGAAGAGCTGGAAGTACGCCGCGGCAACAGCCGTGGAGAGGCCGATGAACGCGGCGAAGGCGAACCAGTGGAGGATGCCGACCCAGGTCCACTGCAGCATGCGCGTGTGGCCGAAGGTCTCCTTCAGCATCGTCAGCGTGCGGCCGACCGGGTTGCCGGTGCGGCCCGGCGCCGGCTGGCCCTTGCGGATCACGCCGAGCATCGCGGAGACGGCCCGGGCCGTCAGGGCGATGGCGACCACCGTGATGGCCAGCGAAATCACGATCGCAACGGTCTGCATGGGCGAATCTCCACTCGTCTGCAGGTTCAGGACACGCACGGGTGCGCGGGCCGAGCCTATTGCCAACACCGGAGATGGCGAACCGAAGGCAAGCCTTACCACTGGAGCGGGCGACAGGACTGACGAACGAATCCTACCGGCAGGTAACTTTCAGCGGGGCGTGACGAATGCCTCAGGTATGACCTTGGCGGATGCTGAACGATCCGCGCGGCTCCGCGGCGCCGGGTGGAGCGTTCGCGGCGTTCGGCTCGGTTGAAGTGACCCGCCACGCCCGCCCTCTCCGCCCTGGCGACCGCACGCACCCAGCGCCGCTCGCGTTCGCCCGTCTCGTTCAGCAGCCACCTAGGAGAAGGCCAGCCCGGTCACGCGGCCCGCCTTGGAGAAGGTCACCTTGACCGGCACCTTGGCGCGGGTCGAGGTCCGCGCACAGAAGGAGTACGACGTCCCGAGCCGCTGGTAGGGCTGTCCCACGGCCCGCAGCACGGCCTGCGTGGTCATGCCGATCGTCACCAGGCTCCGCACCGCTGAGACGTCCTTGCGCAGCGCCGCGTTGCGGCACGAGTCGGGCTCGACGCCGTACGCGCGCTCCCACATCTGCAGGTAGGACTCGGCCCCGCGGGCCATGTCGTCCACGATCTTCTGCCCGTCGCCGGCGTGCTGGGCGTCGGCGACCCGGCGCAGGTCCTCGACCCAGTCCGGGTACAGGCCGTACTGCGCGACGCCGTCGACGTTGATGTCCCACGTCCGCTGCCCCGCCTGCTGCTTGTCGATCCGCACGCCGCCCAGGCCGGTGAACGGGTAGCTGACCGGGTTGGCCACGTCGGCGCCGCGCGGGTTGCCCTGCGCGCCCAGGCCGTTGATGTCGGCACCGAAGCCGAACCCGAAGTAGTACCGCGGGTCGGCCCAGCCGAGGTGGCGGCGCCACTTCTCGACGAATCCGGTCGAGTCGCCGGCGTAGGGCGTGATGAAGCCGCCCGCCTCGTAGATCCGGGGGTAGGTGTCCGGCGTCGACCACGAGTGGCTGGAGATGACGCCCGGGTAGGCCAGGTCCTCGATGACGTCCATCGACGCCGCCCGGGCCTTCACCGAGAGGTGGTCGGGGTCGAAGATCATCTGCCGCTTCGCGAGGCCCTCGATGGTGTGGACGCCGAGGTCGGTGAGCCCGCGCTTGTTGCAGTGCGCGGGCGGCCCGTAGACCGGCAGCGTCGGCAGCAGGCCGAGGACCTGCCCGATGGCACCGAAGAGCGCGTCCTGCTGGCCCGCGGTGATGTCGGGCAGGCCGATCTGCGGGTTGTCCGCGGACTCGCCGTCGGCCGGCTCGCAGTGCTCCATCGCCCAGAACGAGCCGGTCTCGAGGAAGTTGGCGGTGTTGACGACCACACCGACCTCGCCGGCGTCACCGGCGACTCCGGCCAGCGCGTTGTCGAACTTGTTGACGAGCTCCATCTGCCGCACGCCGAGCGCGTGCATCTCGTCGAGGTTGGCGTCGATCTCGGCCTTCGTGCACGCCGGGAAGTCCTTGCCCAGCAGCTTCTTGTAGGTGCACCCGAACGGGATCGACGTCTCGATGCCCATCACCACGGCCATCTTGCCGCTGTTGATGACCCGACGCGCCTCGAACGGGTCCTTCACGATCCGGTAGAAGCCCTTGCCTGGCCCGCCGAACTGGGCGTCGATGTAGTCCTGCATCTTCACCATGTCGCGGGCCTGCAGGCGGATTGAGTCCATGTCGTCGCAGGAGTTCCGCTTGAGCGGGTAGAGCTGGCAGAGCTTGTTGTTCTCGACGAGCAGGTTGACGAAGAGGCGCTGCCCACCACGCCAGGCGCGCTCGAGCCAGCGGTAGTAGGTGCCTTCGTGGGTCAGCGACTCCGGTGCGGGCCAGTCCTTGAAGGTCGGCCAGCCCACCGGGTCGTGCGAGGTCTCGCCGGACAGCACCGACTCCAGCAGCGCACCCTTGCCCTGGGTGAGGGTGTGGTCGGGGCAGTCGA
Organism: uncultured Nocardioides sp.; assembly: GCA_964487275.1. Lineage (GTDB taxonomy): Bacteria > Actinomycetota > Actinomycetes > Propionibacteriales > Nocardioidaceae > Nocardioides. Next base: position 107,906 of record CAZAQE010000007.1, read on the forward strand.
CGAGCGCGTACGGCGCGCCGTACGCGTGCCACGGCCGCCCGCAGTGGACGCTGCCGCCGAGGAACTCGAAGGCCATGCCGTGGGTGTGCGCGTCGACGAAGCCGCGCACCTCCTGGTAGGTCGTCTCGCCGGCGAAGGGGTCGCCGGTGACGTTGATGTCCGCCTCCGGGTACGACGGGCAGCCGCTCGCCGTGCGCAGCGCGAAGGTCGTGCCGGCGCCCGGCACCAGCTTGCCGCCGGCGACGGTGAGCGCCTTGCCGGCACCGACGTCGAACCGGTAGCCGGTGCCGGACTTCGTCGCGGTCCAGTCGGCCGCCGGGCTCGCCTTGGCGACCGGCTTGACGGTGCCGTTGACGACCGCGAGCTCACCGCCGGTGGTGTGCAGCAGGTAGCCGCCGAGCCGGGTCGCCTTGAAGTAGTAGGGGCCGAACCGGGTCAGGCCCGCGGTCAGCGTGTAGCAGCCGCCGGCCATCGCGTAGCGGTCGGCCGGCACGGCGGTGCGGACCGGGTAGGCGGCCACGCCGACCAGCCTCGGGTCGGGCAGGGCGCGCTCGGTCTCGACGTACTCCTCGGCGGCGGCGCGCTCGGCGGCGGTCGTCGGGTCGACCGCCGCGGCCTCGTCGCCGACGGCGAGGCCGCGGGAGACGTCGTTCTTGGTGGCGGGGTCGTGGTGGTCGTGCGGCGCGAGCAGCGCGTCGTCGTGCGGGATTCCCCGCTCGGACTTCTCCTGCTCCGCGGCAGCGGCCAGGCTCGTCGTACTCCCCTGGCCCGCGCCAGCGCCCGACACCGGGACCACGGCGGCGACGCCGATGACCGCCAGGGCCGCCGTGACGGCCAGTCCGACCCGCCGCGACGCGACCGACTCGCGCAATCCGTCCACGCCCAACCTCCCTGACCGTTCACGCATCCGAGTGACGCCGCTCACTCAACGACCGAGTCCGGCGAAGGTGACACAGAACATGACACTTGTTCAGGTTCGTCTCGGCGCTGGGGCGGCCGGGCATGATGTGCGCACCGACGGGAGAAGGAACACCCATGACCCGCATGCGAGCCGCCACGCTGGCCCTGACCCTCACCGCCGCCCTGGCGCTCGCCGCGTGCGGCTCCGACGACGAGCCGGAGTCCGACGGCGAGGCCACACCGAGCGCCACGTCGACGCCGAGCGACACCGCACCGACCACCACGCCCGCCGCAGGCGGGAAGTACGCCGCCGCGGTCAGCGAGACCCGCGAGGACTCGGTCTACCCCGACATCGGCGACCCGCTCGTCGACGCACTGCACTACGACCTCGGGCTCACCTGGGACCCCGCGAAGGACGAGCTGACCGGCCGCCAGACCTTGGTCTTCCGCGCGACGGGCGACTCCCCCACCATCCCGCTCGACTTCAACGAGCACCTCGCGATCTCCGAGCTGACGGTCGACGGTGAGCCTGCGAGCCACGAGGTCGACGGCACGCACCTCACGATCGACCACCCGGTCACGGCGGACCGGCGTTACGAGCTCGCCCTCACCTACGCGGGCACCCCACAGACCGCCCCCGCACCCAGCGCCCGCCAGGACTTCACCCAGGGCGTCGGCTGGAGCATCACCGACGAGCACGAGACCTGGACACTGCAGGAGCCCTACGGCGCCTTCACCTGGTACGCCGTCAACGACCAGCCCGCCGACAAGGCGTTCTACGACTTCACCCTCACCAGCCCGTCGCCGATGTCCGGCGTCGCCAACGGCCAGCTCACGAGGAGCACCCAGGAGGAAGGGACGTCGACGAACACCTGGCACCTCGCGGAGCCCGCGTCGTCGTACCTCGTCACGGTGGCCTTCGGCGACTTCCAGCACACGGACCTGGAGTCGGAGAGCGGCGTCCCGATCCAGGTCTGGACCGACGCCGACGGCGAGGCGCTGCCCGGGGGGACGGACACGACGCCGGCGGCCGTCGACTGGCTGGAGGAGATCCTCGGGCCCTACCCGTTCGACTCGCTCGGCATCGTCGTCGTCGACAACGACAGCGGCATGGAGACCCAGACCATGATCACGCTGGGCGACAACGACTACAGCCTGTCCCCCGCGGTGGTGGTCCACGAGGTCGCGCACCACTGGTACGGCGACACGGTGTCCCCCGCGGACTGGTCGGACGTGTGGATGAACGAGGGCATGGCGATGTACCTCCAGGGCATGTGGGAGGCCGAGCAGGAGGGCATCACCATCGCCGAGAAGATGGACCAGTGGGCGGCCTTCGAGGTCCAGCTCCGCGAGGGCGCCGGCCCGCCGGCCGCCTTCGACCCGCAGCAGTTCGGCGACGGCAACATCTACTACGGCCCCGCGCTGATGTGGCAGGAACTGCGGGAGCAGATCGGCGACGACGAGTTCTTCGCGATGCTGCGGGAGTGGCCGGCCTCGCAGGAGAACGGCAACGCCGACCGCCAGGAGTACTGGGACTGGATCGAGAGGACGACCGGCGAGGAGCTGTCGGACTTCTTCGACGACTGGCTGCTGGGCGAGGAGACACCTTCCCGCTGACGGAGCCCTTCCCACGAGACTGGAACGCGTTCTACTCTCCCGGGATGCGCCTCCGCTCCCTGGCCGCCACCGCCGCCGGCCTCCTCGCCCTGACCCTGGCGTCCACCCCGTCCGCGACCGGGTCGGTCAGCGCCGACGGCACCGTCGACGCCGACGGCTTCGACCTCCCGGGCCTGCCGGCGCTGCCGACGATCCCCGGCCTGCCGATCCCGGCGCTGCCGACCGACCTGCTGGTCCCCCGCTTCACCGGGGCCGCCGTCACCGCCCAGCCCCTCGACGCGCCCCCCGTGCCACAGAACCCCTGGCTGGCCCCGAACGGTCGCAGCAGCATGCACAACGACGCGTACAGCACCGACGCGTACGCCGTCTCCGGGCCGACCGGCCGGGCGCTGACGATGCGGACGGCGTCGTACGGGATCCGGGAGTGCGCGACGATGGCGTTCGACTCCCACGACCGGGTCGTCGGCCTCTGCGGTGGCCTCGAGAGCTTCACGATGATGGTGATCGACCCGGTGACGCTGCGTGCGATCTCCCAGCTGCAGCTCTCGGCGCGCGACTTCAGCAAGGCCGCGAACCCGTTCACCGACATCTGCGGCGGCACCTACTTCTTCCTCGACGGCCAGGACCGCGCCTACGCCACGACGACGAGCTCTGCCATCGCCGAGGTGCAGGTCAGCGCCGCCGGCACGCTCGCCCGGGGGCGGACGTGGCCGCTGGCGTCGTACCTCGGCGCCGACGACTGCCTGGTGGCCACGGGCGTCGACTGGTCGGGCAGGCTGTGGTGGTTCAGCCAGCAGGGCACGGTCGGCACGCTCGACCGGGCGACCGGCTCCGTGAAGGCGCTCGAGCTGCCGGAGGGCGAGGGCATCTACAACTCGGTCTCCAGCGACGAGACCGGCGGCGTCTACTTCGTCTCGACCCATCAGTCGTACCGGCTCGACGCCACCGCCGACGGCACCCCCGAGATCACCTGGGCGATCCCCTACGACCGTGGCTCGGTGAAGAAGCCGGGCATGCTCTCGCAGGGCTCGGGAACGTCGCCGACGCTCATCGGGGAGCGGTGGATCGCGATCGCCGACAACGCCGACCCGCAGAGCCACGTGATCGTCTACGACCGACGTCGCGGCGTACCCGCCGGCGAGCGCGAGCACTGCTCCGTCCCCGTCCTGCAGGGCGGGGCCAGCACGACCGAGAACAGCCTCGTGGCAGCAGGCAACTCGCTGATCATCGAGAACAACTACGGGTACGCCGGCGTGCAGTCCACGCTGCTCGGGAAGTCCACCACCCCCGGCGTCTCGCGGGTGATGATCGACGACGACGGGTGCCACGTCGCGTGGACCAACCCGACCGTCGCGCCGACGTCGGTGCCGAAGGCCTCGCTCGGCAACGGCCTCCTCTACGTCTACTCGAAGCCGCCCCGCAGGGACCTGCTCGACGCCTGGTACGTCACCGCGATCGACATCCGCACCGGCGAGACCCGGTGGAGTCGGCTCACCGGCACCGGCATCCAGTGGAACAACCACTACGCGGCGATCTACCTCGGTCCGGACGGCGCACTGTACGTCGCCACGGTCGTCGGCCTGATCCGGCTCGCGGACGGCTGACCCGGTGGAACCGGCCCCGGACGGGCCGATCCTTCAGCCCGACCCGACACCGGCCGATCTGACGGACATGTCCGAGGTCGTCGAGAGCGCGCTCCCGGCGCTCCCGGCCCTCCCCGGGACCGGCGCCGACGCCTTCGCGGCGTCAGCGCGCAGCGTGGTGGAGTACCTCAGTCGTCGTACCCCGCTCACGGACTGGTCGGTCTCCCGCGTCGCCGGCGGCGAGCAGGTGCACGTCCACGTCCACCACGACGCACTCATCGCCACGGGCGACCGGGTGCCGTGGGACGACACCTTCTGCCGGCAGATGACCGACGGGGCCGCCCACGTCGTGCCGGACGCGGTCCGCGACCCCGACTACGCGTGGCTGCCCGACGCCGGTCCGATCCGGGCCTACGTCGGCTTCCCGATCACCGACGAGGGCGCGCTCTTCGGCGTGCTGTGCGGCGTCGGCAGCGCGCCGCTCGCGGACCTTCCGCCGCTCGACGCCGACCTGGTCGAGCTGCTCAGCTCGTTGCTCTCCTCGCAGGTGGGCATCGCCCGCGCCGCCGACCGCGAGCGCCGGCGGGCGACGATCGCGACCGCGCTCGCTGCGACCGACGAGCTGACCGGCCTGGTCAACCGCCGCGGCTGGGACACGCTCGTCGCCGATGCCCAGCAGCGGATCGACGCGTTCGGCGACCCCGTCGCCGTCGCGGTCGTCGACGTCGACGGGCTCAAGGCGACCAACGACACCGACGGGCACGCCGCGGGCGACGAGCTGCTGAAGCGCGCCGCTGAAGCCCTGCTGGCCGCGGCGACCGACCAGGATCGGGTCGCCCGCTACGGCGGTGACGAGTTCACGGTCCTCACCAACAACGTGGCACTCGCCGACCTCGGCGCGCACTACGCCCGCTTCGAGCGCTCCCTCGCCGGGCACGGCGTACGGGCCTCGCTCGGTCACGCCTGGGCCGGACCGGGCGAACGCACGGTCGCGGAGGCGTTCCGGCTCGCCGACGCCGCGATGTACGACGTGAAGCGGGCCCGGCGCGCCTGAGCGGGCACCGCGTGGCCACAGGCCGCGTCACCACAGGCAGCGCGACGCGGCCGCGAGGGCGGCCTCGACGACGGCCGCGTCGGCCCCGGTCCCGGTCTCCACCGCGGCCGCGGCTGAGGCGCCGTGCTCGTCGACCAGGGCGCGGGCAGCGCAGGCGGCGCTGTGCCCGTCCAGGCCCGCCTCGTCCTCCAGGACGCGCGCGACCCGCTCGACCTCCTCCTGCCCGGGCTCCACGGCTCCGTCCCGGGTGGCCACCGGCACCGCGACCGCCGTCGCACCCGCGGCGAGGGCGACGGCGGCCACCGCGAACCCCTGGCGCCGCCGGCGCCCGAACGGCCCGGCCGGCCGGGCCGGCCGCTGCAGGACGTCACGGACCTCGGCAGCCGAGCGCGCGTCCCGCAGCGCCCGGGCGTCGGCGTCGCCTGATGCCCGGCCCAGGCAGGCCTCGAGCAGCCGGACCAGCGCCGCGACGTCGCCGCGGATCCCCTCCCCTGCGGCCGGTGCCGCGATCCCGAAGTCCGCGAGGTAGGCCACCGTGTCGGTGCCCCGGTGGCGCAGCAGCACGTTCGACGGCTTGATGTCGCGGTGCACGAGGCCGACGCGGTGCGCCTCGGTGAGGCCGTCGGCGACCTGCGCGACGATCGCGACCGCCTGCTCGCGCGGGAGGGGCCCGTGCCGGCGCAGGTGCCGGCCGAGGTCGCCGTCGGGCACGAGCTGGGTCGCGATGAAGAGCTGCCCGTCGAGCTCGCCGTGCGCGAAGACCTGGACGACGTGGGGCGAGTCCAGCGACGCCTGGGCCTGTGCCTCGCGGACGAAGCGGGAGCGGAACCCGGGATCCCCGGCGAGTCCGGGCGCGATCACCTTGAGCGCGACGTGCCGGTCGAGAGCGGTGTCGAGGGCGTCGTACACGGTGCCCATGCCGCCCTGCCCGAGCAGCCGGACGATCCGGTAGGGCCCGAGCTGGTCAGGTGGTCCGGGACGCGCAGGCGGCACCGGTCCGTTCTACCGCCTCCCGGTCCTTCTCGCCCGCGCTCATCCCCAGCCCCGCCGACTTGGGCCTTCCGTCCATCGACTTGGGGATTCGGCCCGTCGAGTTGGGGATTCGGCCCGTCGACTTGGGGATTCCCGCCGGGAGGTCGCAGCAACGCCCAACTCGACGCGCGGAGCGCCCAACTCGACGAACCGAACGCCCAACTCGACCGACGGAGCGGCCGAGTCGGGGTCAGAAGAGGAGGGCCGTGCCGGGGTCGCTGATGATGCCGGCGACGTCGGCGAGGAACCGGGTGCCGGTGGCGCCGTCGACGTGGCGGTGGTCGAAGGACAGCGACAGGGTCATCACCTGGCGCGGCACCACCTGGTCGCCGACCACCCACGGCTGGGGCTTGATCGCACCCAGGCAGAGGATCGCCGACTCGCCCGGGTTGATGATCGGGGTGCCGCCGTCGACGCCGAAGACGCCGATGTTGCTGATCGTGAAGGATCCGCCGGCGAGGTCGGCCGGCTGCGTGCGTCCCTCCCGGGCGGTCGACGTCAGCGCCTCCAGGGCGCGCGCCAGCTCGACGAGCGAGAGCGCGTCGGCGTCCTTGACGTTCGGCACCACCAGGCCGCGCGGGGTGGCAGCCGCGATGCCGAGGTTGACGTAGTTCTTGACCACGACCTCCTGCGCCGCCTCGTCCCACGTCGAGTTCACCAGCGGTGTACGACGAAGGGCGAGCAAGCACGCACGGGCCACCACGAGCAGCGGGCTCACCTTCAGCTCCGCGAACTCGCGCCGCTCCCGGAGCCGGTCGACCAGCTCGACGGTGGCGGTGGCGTCGATGGTGACCCACGTGGTCGCGTGGGGGGCCGAGAAGGCGGAGGCGCTCATCGCGGCGGCCATCTGCTTGCGCACGCCCTTGACCGGCTCGCGGGTCTCGCGCACCCCGCGGGTCGCGGGGCCCGTCACCGGCGCTGTGCCACCGGCGGCGGCCAGCACGTCGTCCTTGCTGACGGTGCCCTTGGGCCCGGTCGCCGGGACGGTCGCCAGGTCGACGCCGAGGTCGCGGGCGAGGCGCCGGACGAGGGGCTTGGCGAGGGCGCGGGCGCTGCCGGGGTCTCGTGACGCTCCCACGGCGAACGGATCTGCGTCGGGCCTGCCGATGGCCTCCTCGACCACCGGGGCCGGCATGGCCTCCTCGACCACCGGGGTCGGCGCGACCTCCTCGACCACCGGTCCGTCGCCCTTGCGCGCCCGGCGCCGCAGCGTGCGCTGCTTCGGGCCGTAGCCGACGAGCGTGGCCTGCCCGGCCGGCGGGACGTTGGTGTCGATCACCTCCGGCCCGGCTGCGGGAGCGGGCGCCGGTGCGGGCGCGCCCTCCTCGCCGATCCGGATGATCGGCGTACCGACCTGGACGGTCTGGCCCTCGGCCGCCAGCAGCGCGAGGACGGTGCCGGCGTAGGGCGAGGGCAGCTCGACGACGGACTTGGCGGTCTCGATGTCGACGATGACGTCGTTGACGGCGACGACGTCGCCCTCCTTGACCCGCCACGCCACGATCTCGGCCTCGGTGAGGCCCTCACCGACGTCGGGGAGCTTGTACTCGCCGGCGGTCTGCGTGCTCATCGCGGTCTCCTCAGTAGCCGAACGTGCGGTCGACGGCGTCGAGCACCCGGTCGAGGTCGGGCAGGAACATGTCCTCGATCCTCGCGGCCGGGTAGGGCGTGTCGTAGCCGCCCACGCGCAGCACCGGCGCCTCGAGCGAGTGGAAGCACTCCTCGGTGACCCGGGCCGCGACCTCGGCGCCGAGGCCGAGCGTCACGTGGGCCTCGTGGACGACGACGAGCCGGCCGGTGCGTCGTACGGACTCGAACACGGGGGCGAGGTCGAGCGGCGAGAGGGTGCGCAGGTCGATCACCTCGACCGAGCGGCCCTCCTCACCGGCGACGGTGGCGACGTCGAGACAGGTCGACACCGTCGGGCCGTAGCCGACCAGGGTGACGTCGGTACCGGGACGCACCACCCGCGACTGCCACAGCGGCGCGGCAGGCGCGCTCTCGTCGACGTCGGCCTTCGCCGAGTGGTAGAGCCGCTTGGGCTCGAGGAAGATCACCGGGTCGTCGCACGCGATGGCCTGCTGGATCATCGTGTAGGCATCGGCGGGGTTCGAGCAGGTCACCACCTTGAGGCCGGGCGTGTGGACGAACTGCGCCTCGGGCGACTCACTGTGGTGCTCGACGGCGCCGATGCCGCCGCCGTACGGCACCCGGATGACCATCGGCACCTTCACGCGGCCCTGGCTGCGGAAGTGGAAGCGCGCCACCTGGCACACGATCTGGTCGTAGGCGGGGTAGACGAAGCCGTCGAACTGGATCTCGACGACGGGCCGGTAGCCGCGCAGCGCCAGGCCGACGGCCGTGCCGACGATGCCCGACTCGGCGAGCGGCGTGTCGATGACCCGGTCCTCGCCGAAGTCCTTCTGCAGCCCGTCGGTGATCCGGAAGACGCCACCCAGGGTGCCGACGTCCTCGCCCATGATCAGCACCTTGTCGTCGCCCTCGAGGGCCTTGCGCAGGCCGGCGTTGAGCGCCTTGGCCACGGTCATCGTCACCATCTCAGAGCACCTCCGCGAAGGACGCGACGTGGGCGTCGTACGCCGCCTGCTGGGCCGCCAGGTCGGGGGTGGTCTCGACGTGGACCATGTCGAAGATGTCGCGCGCCACCGGCTCGGGCAGCTCCTGGCACTCGCGCCGCATCCGCACGCCGAGCTCGTCGGCCTCGGCGGCGATCGCGGCGAGGTAGGCGTCGTCGACCAGACCCTCGGCGCGCAGGTGGGTCTCGAGCCGCGCGATGGGGTCCTTGGCCTTCCACTGCTCGACGTCGGCGCTGCGCCGGTAGCGGGTCGGGTCGTCGGTCGTCGTGTGTGCGCCCATCCGGTAGGTGAACGCCTCGACGAAGGTCGGTCCCTGCCCGTCGCGGGCCCGCTGGAGCGCTGCCTGCATCACCGCATGGGTCGCGAGGACGTCGTTGCCGTCGACCCGAACCCCGGGGAAGCCGAACCCGTGGGCGCGGCGGTAGAGCGGGATCCGGGTCTGCCGCTCGAGCGGCTCCGAGATCGCCCACTGGTTGTTCTGGCAGAAGAACACCACCGGGGCGTTGTACGACGCCGCGAACACCAGCGACTCGTTGACGTCCCCCTGCGAGGTGGCGCCGTCGCCGAAGCACGCGACGACGGCGGTGTCGCGCTCGGCGTCGCCGGTGCCGACGGCGCCGTCGCGCTGGACGCCCATCGCGTAGCCCGTCGCGTGCAGCGCGTGCGCGCCGACGACGATCGAGTAGAGCGCGAAGTTGTGGTCCTTCGGGTCCCAGCCGCCCTGGTCGGTGCCGCGGAACAGCCCGAGGATCCGGACCGGGTCGATCCCGCGGCACCAGGCGAAGCCGTGCTCACGGTAGGTCGGGAAGGCGAAGTCCTGGGGCCGCATCGCGCGACCCGCGCCGATCTGGGCGGCCTCCTGGCCGAGCAGCTGCGGCCACAGGCCGAGCTCGCCGTGGCGCTGCAGCGCGGTGGCCTCGATGTCGACACGGCGGACCAGCACCATGTCGCGGTAGAAGCCGCGCAGCTGGTCGGCGGAGAAGTCGAGGTCGAAGGACGGGTGGTGGACCCGCTCGCCCTCCGGAGTCAGCAGCTGGACCAGCTCGGGCTCGTCCTCGTCGGGAGCAGGTCCGAAGACGGGGTCGGTCATTGCACCACTCCTGGGGGCCGTCGCCGTCGGGGTCACCGAGACGGGGTGGGGGTAGTTCGGCGGCCCGACTCTAGCCACAAGGGTGGGTGGCTGTGGGCCGGACCACAGATTCGATTTCCACGATACTCGCGGCCCCGCCCGACCGGCTGCGACCTACTGGCGAGTACCCCCGCTCAGGCGTACTCGCGCGACGGCTCGTCGTACCCGTCGTACGCGTCGTCACGATGCCGGCGCGGCCAGAGCGAGCCGGCGACCAGCACGACTCCGACCGGGGCGGCGAGCAGGAAGGCCCTCGCGTACGGCGTCAGGGACCCCAGCACTGCGTCGAGCATGATCCGCACCATCGCCTCGCCCTCCACCGCGGCGCGGTCGACGGCCAGGTCGGTCAGTGGATCGACCGCCAGCATGACCAGCCCCGCCCCCGCGGCTGCGCCGAGCAGCGCGAAGCCGGCCGCCCGCACCCGCCCCCGCCACCCGGTGGCGACCAGCACGGCGAGCGCGACGAGCCCGGCCCAGACGAGCGGGAGCCAGTCCGCGGCACTGTGGGTCGCCCGGTAGGCGGGTCCGCCCTCGGCGACCTTCGCGCGCTCCACGACCCGCACCTGCAGCGGGATCGCGGGCAGCAGGTCGATCGGGATGCCCCGGTCCTCGAGGACCAGCAGGACCTGGGCCACGAGCGGGCCGGCGTCCACGGTGAGCGACCCGGTCGTGTCGGCGTCGGGGTCCTCGAGGACGTCGATCACCTGCCCGTGCAGGTCGCTGTTGGCCGAGCGCCAGAACGTCGGGAAGTCAGGGCTCTCGACGACCTCGGTCGCCGCCGCCTGCGCCCACGTCGACACCGCGTCCGGCAGCCCCACGGGCACGTACCGCTGCAGGGCGTCGACCGACGCGGACGCCGCCGCATCGGCCAGCACCTTGCGGACGGCGGGGTCGTCGGCGAGCGGGGCGACCGTGTCGACGTACTCCTCGCGGTCGTCGACACGCTCGGTCACCCACGTCGTGGCGATGGCCAGCGGCGCCACCAGCGTGGCGACGACGACGAGCAGGAAGGCGGAGAAGGACCTCACCGGGCCGGTCTACTCGTCGCCACCGCCCTGGTCGACCTTCCACTCGCCGTCCTCCTTGACGAGGTCCAGGGTCCCGTCCTCGGTGCTCTCGATGTCTTCCTCGTCGCCCCCGCAGTCGGTGACGATGTCCTCGTCGCCGGTGAACTTCGTCGTGGTCTCGTAGTCGACGGTGGCCTTGTCGCCGTCCTCCTCGACCTTCTTGATCTCGACCTCGTAGTCGAAGTCGCCCTTCACGTCGTCGAAGGTCTTGTCGCAGGAGTCGTCCTCGGACAGCTTGTCGTCGGTCTGGTCGTCGTACTCCTCCTGGGCCTTGTCCGCGTAGGCGTCACAGTCGTCCACGTCGTAGGCCTCGACAAGTGCCTCCTGCGAGTCCCTGGCCAGCAGGTCGCACGAGGCCTGGAAGTCGGGGTCGAAGTAGTTCTGCGCCTCGAAGTAGTCCTTCGCCACGCTCTCCGGGTCGTTCCCGCCGAGCACCTTGACCAGGACGAGCACCGCGACGATCGCCAGCACCAGCAAGGCCACCAGGCCGCCGATGATCGCGAACAGCTTGCCCTTGCCCTTGCCGCCGCCTCCACCGGTCGGCTGGCCGTGGCCCGGGCCGCCGTAGCCGCCGCCGTAGCCGCCCTGCTGGCCGTACGGCTGCTGCGCAGGCTGGCCCCAGCCCTGCTGGCCACCGGGCTGCTGGCCACCGGGCTGGCCGTACGCCGGCTGGCCGCCCTGCTGGGCCCACGGCTGCTGCTGGCCCGGCTGCTGCGCGGGCTGGCCGTAGCCGGGCTGCGCGCCGCCCTGGTTGAAGTCGGCGGCGCGGTTGGGCGCCACCACGGTCGCCTGGTCCGAGGGACCGGGCGTCGGGGGCGTCGCGGGGGCGCCGGACGCACCGCCCTCGGGGGGCTGGGTGTGCTCGGTCCACTGGGTGCCGTCCCACCAGCGCTGGCCGCCCTGGCCGTCGGGGTACCACCCCGGAGGGGTCGAGGGCTGGTTCGGGTCAGACATCGGCAACTCCCTTGTGCAACGTACGGGCGGTCATCATGTCATTGCTGCCCGGTGGGACGGGGCCTAACCCGCGTCGACCCCGGCCACCCGCCACTCGCCGTCGTCCTCGACGAGCTCGACCGTGCCGCGGTCGTAGGCCCCGCCGCCCTGCCAGAGCGCGTCGAAGCCGGACCGGTCGTCGCCGCGGTAGCGGAGCTCGACGACGTACTCCACCCGGGCCCGGCCGTCGGCGTCGTTGAGCGTCGTCACGGTGACCTCGACGTCGGTGTCGTCGGCGAAGGACAGGAACGGGTTGTCGGCGTTGGCCTCCTCCGCCGTGTCGGCGTAGGCGGCGCAGTCGGCGAAGGGGTGGCCGCCGTAGAGGTCGGCGTCGCGCCACGCGAGGGTCGCGAGGTCGCACTGGGTCCGCCAGTCACCGCTCCACTGCGCCCGCAGGTAGTCCTCGGCGACCTCCTCGGGCCCGGGACCGCGCAGCGAGAGCACGAGCGCCATCGCGCCGCCGGCGACGGCGAGCACGACCGCCACCGCGATGGCCAGGACGGTACGACGCCCGGGTCGCGCCATCACGCCAGCCCGGCGACGAAGTCGAGCTTGTCCAGCACCGGCGCCGGGATCACGAAGGGGTAGACGTCGTCCTTGCCCATCGAGCGGTTGATCTGGTTGAGGGCGACCGAGAGCGGGACCCACACGGCCCGCACCAGGTCGCGGAAGACGCTGAACGCGGACACGTCGACGGTCGCCAGGCCGTGGGCCGCGGCGGTCTCGCAGGTGTCGCTGATGTGCAGGTAGTGCGCGAAGGTCTCCGCGAAGTCCTCGAACGGGTGCATCGTCGCGTAGGTGGTGATGTACGACGCCTCCCACCCCACCGGCGGCCCGTCGGCGTAGTGCCGGTCGATCGCCGCCTGGTAGTCGGCGGTCTCGTCGCCGAAGAGCGCGCGGCAGCGCGCCAGCCGCTCGGGGTGAGCTTCGGTGACGAGCCGCCACTGGACGAAGTGGCCGACCTCGTGGCGCAGGTGGCCGAGCAGCGTGCGGTAGGGCTCGCCGAGCTCCTGGCGGATCCGCTCGCGGCGGGCGTCGTCGGACTCGGCGAGGTCGATGGTGATCACGCCGTCGGCGTGCCCGATGACGACGTTCTCGTCGACGCTGGACAGCATGTCGAAGACCAGCCCCGTGGTGTCGAAGCCGAGGTGGTCGAGCTCGACGAGGAGGTGCCGCTTGGCGGCCTCCGCGGCCGGGAACTGCGCCATCCCCTCGGGGTCGGTCTCGGCGGGACGGGTCCGGGTCAGGTCGCAGGCCGAGCACTGGCCGCCCTCGAGCGGCGCGAGCCAGGTGCAGCCGGAGAGGTTGAGGTTGGCGCACACGTGCCAGACGAGGCCGGCCGGGTCGACGTACCGGCCCTCGGCGTCGAGCGGCACGATGTCGCGCTCCTCGCGGGAGAAGCCGAGGGCGGTGCCGCAGGAGACGCAGACGGAGTTCTCGAAGAAGAGCGGGTTGCCGCACGTGCGGCAGCTGAAGGAGCGCACCGGTGGGGCGAGCGCCTCAGTTGTTGGCGGTGATCAGCCAGACGACCACCACGCACGCGATCAGCGCGAGGGCGGTGATCAGGCCCATCACAAAGCCGATCGTGCGCTTCGCGCTCGCGGGCGGCGGCGGGAGGCCGGGGCCGCCGAACCCGGCGGGCGGGCCGCCGTACGCCGGCGGCTGGCCCGGGACCGGGCCGGGGGCGCCGCCACCGAGGTAGGCGGGCGGGGGCGGGGCTCCCGGCGCTCCCTGCGGCGGGCCGGGCTGAGGCGGGACACCGTACGGCGGCTGGCTCATGGGACCACCCTAGGAGGGGCGGGCGTCCGACTCCACCACTTCCGGGCGATTCGGCGGCGGGCAAGTAACACGTTGTTCGCCCGACTACCCGGCGGTTCTCGGCACCATTCCGGCCATTTCACGGCGTGTCGACGCCGAGAAGTGTCCGGTAGTGGAGCGAACAGCGTGTTACAGCCCGGCCCGGCCGATCGGCGCCACGTCGACCGAGACACTCAGCTGCGACGTCTTCGCCTCGGTGAAGATCACGCCCTTCAGCGGGGGGACGTCGCCGTAGTCGCGGCCCCAGGCGAGCGTGACGTAGCGGTCGTTCTGCCACTGGTCGTTGGTCGGGTCCAGCGCCAGCCACTCGTCGCCGCCGAGCCAGACCGCGACCCACGCGTGGGAGGCATCGGCGCCGACGACCCGCTCCTTGCCGGGCGGGGGCTCGGTCGCGAGGTAGCCGCTGACGTAGCGCGCGGCGAGCCCGTGGGCGCGCAGCGCGGACAGCGTGAAGTGGGCGAAGTCCTGGCAGACGCCGGCGCGCTTGGCGAGGATCTCGGAGACCGTCGAGGTGACCGTGGTGGCGGCCGGGTCGTAGTCGAAGTCCGCGTGGATGCGGTGCACCAGGTCGGTGACGGCCTCGCCGACCGGACGCCCGGCGACCAGCGAGTCCGCGGCGTAGTCGCGCGCGCCGGCGTGGACCGGCACGGCCGCGCTGGGCAGCGCGAAGTCGGTCGCCTGCCACGCGCCGGGCGCCGCCGGCGCGAGCAGCGGACGCAGGTCCTCCCACGGCCGGGCGGCCGCCTCCTCGTCGACCGCCGGGGGTACGACGTCGACCTCGCCGCTGCCGACGACGACCAGCTCGTCGTGGGGCGTGGTCACCTGGAAGTAGACGACGGTGTTGCCGTAGTAGTCCGCGTCGCGGCTCAGGTCGCCGGGCTCGGGAGCCACCACGACGTCGTACCCGCGCACCTGCTGCCACGGCAGCTCGCGCGGGACGAGGTGGCCGATGCCGAGGCTGTCGGTGACGTCGTCGTCATAGGTGTACGTCGTCCGGTGCTCCACCCGGTAGCGCGTCATGTCGTCGCCTCCGTCAGGGTCGGGAGGACGCCGAAGGGGCGCGGGCGCGGGCCGGTCGCGAAGTGCAGGTCGCGCACGGCCTCGGCGATCCGCTCCAGCTGGCCGGCGACGTCGTCGAGGAAGGCGACCAGGTGCGGCCGCTCCACCCCGCCGATCGCGACGAGGGCGGAGACGTCGGTGCCCTCGACCTCCGCGACGAGGTCGTCGAGGAGCCGCTCGGGCCGGGTGGAGCCGGTGGAGGCGACCTGCCCGGCGAGGTGCTCCCTGAGCCGGTGCAGCGCGAAGACGAGCGAGCGGGGGTTCTCGGGGTCCATCAGGAGCAGGTCGAGGACGCCCGCCGGGCGGACGTAGTCGCGGTAGCGGCGCCGGTGCGTCACCGAGCTCTCGGCCGCGGTGAGGACGGTCGCCAGCACCTCGCGGTCGACGTCGAGGCCGCGCCGCTCGGTGACCAGCCGGAGCAGGTGGCACAGCTGGAGCCCGCGCTCGAGGTAGCGGCCCGCGGCGGCCATGTGCCAGCCCGCGTCGCGGATCATGCTCGCGGTGACGCCCTGGAGCGCGAGCACCGCGGTCAGCATCCGGCCCGCCGACTCGGCGACCTGGTGGCTGTGGTGCGAGCCCTCGAGGACCGCCCGGGCCCGGTCGACGGAGCCCATCGCACGCCAGGCGTCGGCAGACATCTGGTCACGCACGCCGGTCAGCGCGTCGCGCAGGCCGGCCAGCGAGTGCGCGGCCGAACCGGGGCGCTCCTCGTCGAGCAGCACGGAGCGCAGGTCGTCCTCCTCGTCGTCGTACGCACGGCCGGAGAGCCGGTGCACCGCCGACATCAGCACCTCCGAGCTCATCCCGCCGGTGGTGCGCGGGCGGGTGCGGTAGTCGGCGACCAGAACGTGCGCGGCGAGGACCAGCCGCAGCATGTCCTCGGAGCGCTCGGCGTAGCGGCCGAACCAGAACATGTCGTCGAGGACGCGCGGCACCGTCGCCGGCAGGGAGCGGACGGCCGTCATCGGCAGGACCTCCGTCAGCCCCTGGTCGGGCTGCGTGGTCTCCTCCTTGAGGACCCACACGTCCTTGCTGGCCACGGTCCGCCCGCCGTCGCGGGCGGTGGCGAGGCCGCCGAGGAGGGGTCGGTACGCCGATCCGTAGCGCAGCGTGAACGTGCGCAGCAACAGGTCCGCGGGCTGCGCGGTCCGGCCCCGCCAGGTCGGCGACTGGGACAGCGGGAGGCGCTGCTGGCCGACGAAGGCGTGCGGTCGCGCCCCGACGGTGAGCCGGATCCGCTCCGGCGACGCGCCGGCGAGGCTGACGTCGGAGCCGTCGATGGTGCGCACCACCAGCTCGTCGAGGTGGTCGAGAACGTGGTCGAGGCCGTCGCGGTCGCCGCACCACCAGGTCGGCACCGACTCCAGCCGGAGCGGCTCGCCGAGCAGGTGCTCGCAGGCGGCCGGCAGGAAGGGCAGCAAACCGGGGTTCTCGAGCACGCCCGAGCCGAGCCCGTTGACCACGCGGACCCGCCCCCGTCGTACCGCCTCGGCGAGACCGGCGACGCCGAGCTGCGAGTCGCCGCGCAGCTCCAGCGGATCGCTCCACGCGGCGTCGACCCGGCGCAGGATCACGTCGACCCGCTCCAGCCGCTGCGGCGTCTTCATCAAGACCCAGCCGTCGCGCACGGTGAGGTCGCTGCCCTGCACGAGCGGGAAGCCGAGGTTGGAGGCGATCGCCGCCTGGTCGTAGTAGGTCTCGGAGTGCAGCCCCGGACTGAGTACGACGACGCGCGGGTCGGGAAGGTCGCCGGTGGCCGACTGCAGCAGCGCCGAGCGGAGGGCCCACAGGTAGGGCGCCATCCGGTGCAGGTCCGCCTCGCGGTAGAGCTCCGGCATGACCCGGCTCAGCACCCGTCGGTTCTCGAGCGCGTAGCCGAGGCCCGAGGGCGCCTGCGTGCGGTCGCCGAGGACCCGCCAGTTGCCGTCGCCGTCGCGACCGAGGTCGGTCGCGGAGAGCACCAGCGGACGCGGGTCGTGCGCCGAGGGCCGCGCCACGATCCGGGTGAAGCCCCGGTGACCGAGCACGACCGCGGCGGGCACGATCCCGTCGCGCAGCAGGGTCTGCGCGCCGTACAGGTCGGCGAGCACGGCGTTGAGCAGCTCGGCGCGCTGGGCGAGGCCGACCTCGAGCTGCTTCCACGACGCCGCGTCGACGACGAGCGGGACCGGGTCGAGCCGCCAGCGGGTGGGACGCTCGCCCGGGCGGGAGTAGGTGACGCCGTCGTCCTCGAGGAAGCGGGCGATCTCGTCCGCGACGCGGCGCATGTCCTCGCCGTCGATCTGCGTCGCGACCTCGGCGAGCCGCTTCCAGGGTGCGCGCAGCGAACCGTCCGGCCCGACGACCTCGTCGTACCGGCTGGTGACCTCGTCGTCACCGCCGCCGTCACCGGGCCCGGCCAGGGTCGGCTGGGTCAGTCCCGCGGCGTAGTCCCGCAGAACCGTCACGGGCCGCTCCGCGCGGACACGCCCGGGACCCGGCGCAGGTCGAGGGTGTGCGGGTACTCGCTGGAGGCGACCGCCTGCTGCACGCGCCGGAGCCTCGCGACGTCGACCTTGCCAGCGGTGTGGCGGCGCGGCTCGAAGCGGGCCGCGCGACGCGCCTCCGCCTCCTGCGCGTTGACGGGCGGGTGGTCGTAGTTGCGGCCGCCCGGGTGAACGACGTGGTAGGTCGCGCCGCCGAGGCTGACGCCGGCGTCGACGTCGACCACGTCGAAGGTCAACGGCGAGTCGACGGGGAGCGACGGGTGCAGGGCCGACCACGGGGCCCAGGCCTTGTAGCGCACGCCGCCGTAGTGACCCGTGGGCACGGGTCCGGGGTCGACGGCGGTGAGCGGCACGGGAACACCCTGACACGTGACCAGGTGGCGGTCCGGGTCGATTCCACGCACCGTCACCTGGATCCGCTCGACCGAGGAGTCGACGTAGCGCGCCGTCCCGCTGCCGGTGGCCTCCTCGCCGAGGACGTGCCACGGCTCGACGCCCTGGCGCAGCTCCATCGAGATCCCGCCCGCGACGTCGGCGACGCCGATCCGTGGGAACCGGAACTCGGTGAACGGCGCCAGCCACGACGGGTCGAAGTCGATGCCGGCCGCCACGAGGTCCGCCACGACCTCGTGGATGTCGGAGATCGCGCCCTGCGGGAGGAGGAAGTCCTCGTGCAGCCGGGTGCCCCACCGCACCAGCGGCGAGGTCGACGGATCGATCGGCGTCTCCCAGAACATCGCGACCAGGCTGCGCACCAGCAGCGCCTGGACCAGCGCCATCTCGGGGTGCGGCGGCATCTCGAAGCCGCGCAGCTCCAGCAGGCCGAGCCGGCCGCGGCTGGAATCGGGGCTGTAGAGCTTGTCGATGCAGAACTCGGCGCGGTGGGTGTTTCCGGTCAGGTCGGTCAGCAGGTGGCGCAGGGCGCGGTCGACCAGCCACGGCCGCGGCTCGGCGTCCTCGCCTGCGGTCGCGGCGACCAGCCGCGCCACCTCCGCGCACGCGATCTCCATCTCGTAGACCGCCTCCGGCCGCCCCTCGTCGAAGCGCGGCGCCTGGCTGGTCGGGCCGATGAACCGCCCGGAGAAGAGGTACGACAGGGACGGGTGTCGCTGCCAGTAGGTGATCAGGCTGACCAGCAGGTCCGGGCGGCGCAGCAGCGGGCTGTCGACCGGCTGGTGCCCGCCGAGCGTGAGGTGGTTGCCGCCGCCGGTGCCGGTGTGCAGGCCGTCGAGGTCGAACTTCTCCGTCGACAGCTTCGCCAGCCGGGCCTCGAAGTAGAGGGTCGTGGTGAGGTCGCGCAGCTCGGCCCAGCTGCGGCTGGGCTGCACGTTGACCTCGATGACACCGGGGTCGGGGGTGACCGAGAGCTGCACCAGTCGCGGGTCCGGGGGCGGCTGGTAGCCCTCGATGACGATCGGCGTCCCCGTCCCCCGCGCCGCCGCCTCGACGACGTGGAGCAGGTCGGCGTAGTCGTCGAGCCGGGTGGTCGGAGGCAGGAAGACGTGGACGTGCCCGTCGCGCTCCTCGAAGGCCAGCGCCGTGCGGTCCGCCCCCTCCGGGTCCTCGAGCGCGACGGCCGGCACGCCGGCGACGAGCGGTTCACCCGCCTCGAGGTACGACGGCTGGGCCGGCGCCGCGGGGTCGACCCATGCGATCGAGTCCAGCGGCAGCCGGAGCCCGACCGCGCTCGTCCCCGGCGTGAGCACGAGCCGACCGCGGCGGAAGCGCCACACGGGGCTGGTCCAGCCGGTCTCCGCGGTGGCCAGCGGGAGCACCCAGCCGGTGGGCTCGGTGACGTCGGCGTCGAGCCGGGCGACCAGCTCCGCGTCCGGGTCCTCCGTCTCGCCGGAGGCCGGCCGGTCGCCGTACGGCTGGGAGACGTGGGCGGCGAGCGCGGCGAACGGGTCCTCGTAGGCCGGGCGCAACTGGTCCGCGGGTAGCCCGAGCAGCCGGGTCACCTCGGCCCCGAAAGCCTCGGCGTCTCCGGCGGTCGCGCTCCCCGGTGTCCACGGGTCCGCCAGCAGCACCGGGTCCGTCCACAGCGGCTCCCCGTCGCTGCGCCACTGCAGCGTGATCGCCCAGCGCGGCAGCGGCTCGCCCGGGTACCACTTGCCCTGGCCGCGGTGCACGACCCCGCCGTCGGCGTACCGCTCCTGCAGGCGGGCGGCGAGGTCCGCGGCCAGCCGTCGCTTCGCCGGCCCGTCGGCGTCGGTGTTCCACTCCGGCGTGGAGGAGTCCTCCAGCGAGACGAAGGTCGGCTCCCCACCCATCGTCAGCCGGACGTCGCCGGCCGCGAGCAGCTTGTCGACGGCCGCCCCGAGCTGGTCGATGCGCGCCCACTGGGCCGGCGTGTACGGCGCTGTCACCCGTGGGTCCTCGTGCACCCGGGTCACGGTGTTGCTGAACGAGAAGCTCACCTCGACCGGGTCGGTCGCGCCCTCGATCGGCGCAGCCGAGCTCGGGTGCGGCGTCGCCGACAGCGGGATGTGGCCCTCGCCGGCGAACAGCGCGCTGGTCGGGTCCATGCCGACCCAGCCCGCTCCCGGCAGGAACACCTCGGCCCACGCGTGCAGGTCGGTGAAGTCCTCGGTCGGGCCGGTCGGCCCCTCGAGCCCTTCGGTCGCGAACGCATCCGGCGCGAGCTGGACCAGGTATCCGGACACGAAGCGCGCCGCGAGGCCGTACTGCCGCAGCAGCCCCACCAGCAGCCACGCCGAGTCGCGGCACGACCCGATCCCGCTCGCCAGCGTGTGGTCGGGCGTCTGGACGCCGGGCTCCATCCGCACCGAGTAGGCGACCTCGCGGTGCACCGCGCTGTTGAGGTCGGCGAGGAACTGCACCGTCGGCACGCCGTCCGCCGGCAGGTCCGGCAGCCCGCGGCGCCACGCGTCCGCAGCAGCGGCGTCGGCCACCGGCCGCAGGTAGGGCGCCAGGTCGGCGGCGAGGTGCTCGTCGTAGGCGAAGGGGAACCGCTCGGCGTACTCCTCGACGAAGAAGTCGAAGGGGTTGATCACCATCAGGTCCGCGACCAGGCCGACCGTGATGTCGAGAGTCTTCACCTTCTCGGGGAAGACCAGCCGCGCGAGCCAGTTGCCGAACGGGTCCTGCTGCCAGTTCACGAAGTGCCCCGCCGGCTCGACGGTCAGGGAGTACGCCTCGATCGGCGTCCGGCAGTGCGGCGCAGGCCGGAGCCGTACGACGTGCGGCGCCACCGCGACCGGCTCCGCGAAGTCGTACGTCGTGCGGTGCTCCAGCGCGACCTTGATCGACATGGAGTCAGCCTAGGGACAGCGCGGGGGCAGCGGGTTTCCGCGATGTCACGGTCGGGGCTGCCGGTCGTACCGGGGCGATCAGCCCGCCATCTCCTCCGACCCGTTGATCCGCCACAGGCCGTTCTCCTCGACCAGCGTGAACGTGCCCCGGTCCGACTGGCCGGCGACGGTGATGTCGACCGGGACGGTCGCCGTACCGGCGGCCTCGTCGACGTCTGCCTTGCCGACGGTGTACTCCAGCTGGCTGGAGAACGGCGTGATCTCCGACGGGTCGCAGTTGCCCTCGTCCTTGATGTACGCCTCGGTGACGAGGTCCTCCGCCGTCGCGCAGTCGCCCTTGACGAAGGCCACCATGAACGCCTCGACCACCGCCTTCGGGTCGTTCGGCACCGAGTCCGCGGTGCTGGTGCCGCCGGGCGACGTCGGGCCGTCAGTGGGGGCGTCGGTCGGCGCGTCCGTCGAGGACGTGGCGTCGTCGGTCGGGACGTCGGTGCTGCCGTGGTCGATCGCGTACGACGCCACGAGCCAGGTCCCGTCGACCTGCTCGAGGTTGAAGACGTAGTCCTCGGTGGTGCCCTGGTTGTCGAAGCTGACCGGCACGGTCGCCTCGTCCCCGTCGACGGCCGGGTCGCCGACCTCGGCGGCGACGTCGTCGGTGGACAGCAGCCGGAACTCCGCGGCGTTGCAGGGGTCCGCCGCGCGGGCGGTCTCGGTGAGGAAGGTCTTCGCCTTCTCGCAGTCACCGCCCTCGGCGGCGTCGATCAGGCTCTCGACGACCTCGTCGGGCGCGGGACCCGACGACGTCGTCGTGTCGTCGTCACCCTTCTCGCCGTCGTCGTCGCCGGTGAGCACGAGGACCAGCCCGATGATCACGCCGACCAGCGCCACCGCGCCGACGACCGCGAGGGCGATCCAGAGGCCGTTGCCCTTGCCCGCGCCACCGGCGGGCGGCGGCGGGCCCCACGGGCCACCGGTCGGCGGTCCGGACGGGCCACCACCGAGCGGCGGGAAGCCCGGCGGCGGGCCCTGCGGCGGACCGGACGGCGGACCGGACGGCGGGCCGGATGGCGGCGGGAAGTTCGCGGGCGGGACGGCGCCGTAGGGCTGGTTCGGGTCGCTCATGGTCACGGCTCCAGGAATTCGGTGGCCCAGGACTCGAAGCCCTCGGGGTCGGTCGGGAAGTCGGAGAGGAAGTCGCTCGGGAACTCGGTCGGCAGCTCGTCGGGCAGCTCCGGCAGAGGCGGCGCCTCTGTCGTCGGCATCTCGGACGGGAAGTCGGAGGGGTCGATCGTCGGGACGTCGAGCGTGGAGGAGGACGGCGCGTCGGGCGTCGTCTCCGTCACCGACGGACTGGTCGCATCATCGGAGCCCCGGTCGTTGTCGTCGTCGCGGCCCACGAGCAGCAGGACGCCGACGACCACGACCGCGACCAGCACGAGCGCGCCGAGGACGGCGATCGTGATCCGCAGACCCTTGCCCCCGCCGACCTGCAGCTGCTGGAGCTGCGCGGTCGCCGGCGGCGACCCGGGCTGCTGGGCCGCGGGTACGACGACCGTCGAGTCCCCCACGATCGGCGCGGTCTCGGGGCCACCCTCGCCGGCACCCTGCTCGTCGCGCACGTGGTCGGTCCAGGCGTTGCCGTCGAACCAGCGCTCGCGGCCGCTGCCGTCGTCGTACCAGCCCGGCTGGCTGGGGGTCGGTCCGGGCACCGGCGCTCCTGGGGGGTGGGTGGACTTCAGTGGTGCACACCGTATCCATCCGCGCCCCCGCCCCACCCGCAGGACCGGGAACGTCGGGGGTCAGGCGGCGTCGGCGTCGGGGTCGAAGACCTGCCCGCCGGTGACCAGCTCGAGGTCGCGCCCCAGGGTGATGTCGAGCGGGTTGGTCAGGCAGCGGACCGAGCCACCGCCGAGGTGGAACTCGGAGACGTCGACCAGCACCACGTCGAAGCCGAGGGTGTCGAGCCAGTTGCGGACCCGCCGTGGGCACTCCGGCATCACCACGGTGCGGCCGACGACGACCGAGTTGGCGCACCAGCTGCCGATGGCCTCCTCCTCACTGAGGACCACCGGCTGCGGCACGAGGTCGAGCAGCGCCGCGGCGGACTCGTCGTCGAAGGCCGAGGGGCAGACCAGCGCGTGGTCGTCGTCGAGCGGGCAGAAGGCGAGGTCGAGGTGGTACATGCCGGGGTGCGTGATCCGCACGCCCCGAACCTGCACGCCGAGGTCGTCCGCGAGCTGCCGGAGCGCCAGCTCGTCGGTCCGGGGGCCGTGTCCCACGATGAGGTCGCCACGGAACGGGAAGGCGTCGCCGGCCTCGAAGTGCGCGCCGATGCCCTCACGTCCGACGTACGACGGCGCGAAGCCGTGCGACTCGAGCCAGGCCCGGGCCGCGGGGGTCTCGACCCGGCGCTGCGGGTGGCGCATGTGCGACATCACGACCGAGCGCCGCCCGGGGCCGGTCCAGTCGGGGCGGAGGGCGACGAGGCCGAGGTTCATCGCGTAGACCATGTCCGGCGCGTGGGTCAGCGCCGGGATCTCCTCGACGCTCGCGCCGAGGTCGCGCAGCGTGCCGGCCAGGACCTGCCACTGGTCGCGGGCACGGACCGGATCGGGCTGCACCGCGGGGTCCATGTAGGGGTTGATGGCGTAGTCGATCCGGTACGACGACGGGTCCACCATCGCGT
This sequence comes from uncultured Nocardioides sp., assembly GCA_964487275.1. Lineage (GTDB taxonomy): Bacteria > Actinomycetota > Actinomycetes > Propionibacteriales > Nocardioidaceae > Nocardioides. The sequence goes on from CAZAQE010000007.1 coordinate 131,199, forward strand.
AGTGCCGTCCCCACTCCAGCGTCGCCGAGCCCATCACCCCTCCTCGTATTGTCAGACAATCTGACAGGAAGCACAGGATAGCGCCCGCTCCGCGGAACGGGGAGACGAACCCGGGCAGCGTGTCGGGACGCGGCAGAATGGGGTCATGCCTGCCGCCCCCACCGCCCGGAAGGCGTTCACCACGCTGAGCGTCGAGCACGCGTCGACCGTCTCGCGGGTCGCCGCCGAGCTGCGCCGCGCGGTCTTCGAGGGCGAGCTGGAGAGCGGGACGCCGCTGCGCGAGATCGCGCTCGCCGAGTCGCTCGGGGTCTCCCGGCCGACGGTGCGCGAGGCGCTGACGGTGCTCGTGGCCGAGGGCCTGGCGACCCGCGAGCCCAACCGCGGCGTCAGTGTGGCAACCCCGCGCGCCGAGTCCGTGCGCGACGTGTGCCGCGCCCGCTGGGTGCTCGAGGGCGCGGGCGTGCGGGCCTGGGAGTCCGCCGACGCCGTACGACGCCAACGGGTCCGCGACACCCTCGACGCCTACACCTCGGCGGTCCGCGGCGGCGAGGCGTCCTACGAGGAGCTCAACGAGCGCCACCTCTCCTTCCACGTGTCCCTGGTCGAGCTCACCGGGAGCCCCCGCCTCGTGCAGATGGCCGAGGCACTGATGGACGAGCTCAAGCTGGCGCTCGCCCAGGTCGACCGGCTCAACCGCAACGCGCACGACGAGGCCGAGTCGCACGAGGGCCTCGTCGCGCTGCTGGAGGCCGGCCGGCTCGACGGAGCCGGCGGGGCCCACGAGTTCCTCCGCAAGCACATCGAGGACGCCGAGGTGGAGATCATCGAGGCCCTCCGACTGGAGTGAGAGGGCACACTGGGCGCATGATCGCGTTCCTGTCGCGCTGGGCCATCACCATCGCCGCGCTCGCACTCGCCGCACAGCTCATCGACGGGATCTGGTTCGAGGGGGCGACCCGCGGGAGCGCGGAGGTCGAGGACAAGATCGTCGACCTCGTCGTCGTGGCGCTCATCTCGTGCGTGATCACCGCGTTCGTCAAGCCGGTGCTGACGATCCTGTCGATCCCGTTCATCCTCGTGACGCTGGGGCTGTTCCTGATCGTGATCAACGCACTCCTGCTGCGCTTCACCGCGTGGCTGGCCGACGGCGTCGGCCTCGGCTTCCACGTCGACGGATTCTGGCCGGCGGTCTGGGGCTCGATCATCATCAGCGTCACGACGTGGTTCCTCGACGCGATGGTCGGGGTCGAGGACGAGTGAGCACCGCCCTCCCGGCGCCCCGCACCGCGGGGAGCTACCGGATCTCGGTCGTCTGCCTCGGCAACATCTGCCGCTCCCCCATGGCCGACGTGGTCCTCAACGCCCGCGTCGCCGGCGCCGGCCTCGACGACCGCGTCACCGTCATCAGCGCGGGCACCGGCAACTGGCACGTGGGCGACGCGATGGATCGGCGCGCGGCGGCACTCCTCACCAGCCAGGGGTACGACGCCAGCCGGCACCGCGCACAGCAGGTGCTCGCGCACTGGCTGGCCGAGCACGACCTCGTGCTCGCGATGGACGCCGACAACCTGGCCGACCTGCGCGCCCTCGCCGGCGGCGCGATCGACGGGGAGCGGCTGCGCCCGTTCCGCGACTTCGATCCCGAGGGACCGGGCGACGTACCCGACCCGTACTACGGCGGCGACGCGGGCTTCCGTGCCGTGCTCGCGATGGTCGAGCGGACCGCCGACGAGATCGTCGCCGGGCTGGAGCGCGTCGTCGCCGACTGACAAAGGGCGGACCCGTTCTTTGTGGGGTATCGCCTCGTCGGGCGCTCGCGGGCGGCGTAGATTGCTAGGACGTCCTAGCAATTTTGGCAATCTTGGCGACTTGGGCGACCTGAGCGAACGGAGACGGGAATGACGGACATCCAGCGGGTAGGCGTCGTCGGCGGCGGCCTGATGGGCTCGGGCATCGCCGAGGTCAGCGCCCGGGCGGGCAAGGACGTCATCGTCGTCGAGTCCTCCGCGGCCGCGGTCGACGCCGCGCGCAACCGCCTCGAAGCCTCGCTCAAGCGGGCCGAGAGCCGCGGCAAGATCGAGTCCGCCGATGCCGTACTGGCCAACATCCGCGTCGTCGACGACCTCACCGAGCTCGCCGACCGCGACATGGTCATCGAGGCGATCATCGAGGACGAGCAGGCCAAGACCGACCTGTTCCGCCGCCTCGACGAGATCGTCACCAGTCCCGAGGCGATCCTCGCCTCCAACACCTCCTCGATCCCGATCATGAAGCTCGCGGTCGCCACGAAGCGCCCGACCCACGTGCTCGGCGTGCACTTCTTCAACCCGGTGCCGGTGCTCAAGCTGGTCGAGCTGGTCCCGTCGCTGATGACCGCGGAGGCGACGACCGAGCGGGCCCGCGGCTTCGTCGAGGACGACCTCGGCAAGAACGCCATCGACTGCCAGGACCGGGCCGGCTTCGTCGTCAACGCGCTGCTGATCCCGTTCATCCTCTCCGCGATCCGGATGCTCGAGTCCGGCTTCGCGACGGCAGAGGACATCGACCAGGGCTTCGTGCTCGGCGCCGCCCACCCGCAGGGCCCGCTCGCACTGGCCGACCTGATCGGGCTGGACACCACCCGCGCGATCGCGGAGTCGCTCTACGAGGAGTTCAAGGAGCCGCTCTACACCGCGCCTCCGCTGCTCAACCGGATGGTCGAGGCCGGCCTGCTGGGCCGCAAGACCGGGCGCGGGTTCTACACGTACTGACACTGCTCAATCCGTTCGATCGAACGGTTGGAGCAGGTTCGCGCCGCCTGACACTGCTGAATCCGTTCGATCGAACGGATTCAGCAGGTTCGCGCCATCGGACACTGCTGAAACCGATCGATCGAACGGTTGGAGCAGCCCCACACCCCCGGACACTGCTCAAACCGTTCGATCGAACGGTTTCAGCAGCCCCGTCGGCCACCTCTCTCAGGACAGCTTGCCGGTCGCGGTCGCCGGGGCACTGAGGTCGTTGCCGTCGTAGGTGACCGTGTAGTTGCTGGCCGACAGCGCGGTGCCGAGCCCGATCGTGGCCTTGCACGTTGCTACCGCCGTCGACTCGAAGGGCCCCGGCCCCTGCTGGAAGACCGTGACACCGGAGCACATCACCTTGCCCGCGACCGAAAAGGTCAGCCTCTGGTCCGGATACCCGGACGTCAGGTAGCCCGAGCCGAACGACAGCTGATGCCGGAGCTCGGCGCGGAAGGTCGTGGGGATCAGCCCGAGCAGCCCCTTGCCGACCTTGCTCGCGCTCAGCTGCACCTCCTCGCGCAGGACCTCGAACGTCTGGGTCACCCGGGGCGCCGGCTGGAACTCCTCGTCACCCGCCTGGTCCGCGTGCACGATGCAGGTGCCGGGGCGCCCGGCGTAGATGGTGATCCGGCCCGGGGCGTCGGGGTCGCCGATCAGGCCCGGCAAGGCCGTGCAGCCCGTGCTCGCCGGGTCGACGGAGAGCTGCACCGTCAGGCCCGAGGTCGACGTGGCGGCGGGGACGTAGTCGCCCAAGGTCTGGGTGAAGACCCACTGCCAGTACGCCGGCGGTGTGGTGGTGAAGGTGATCGCCTGCTCTTGGCGCGGGTCGTCCGGCTCGGGGTCGGCGGCAGCCGTCCCGGCGGCCGCGGGCACCACGAGGCCAGCGAGCACCAGGGCAAGACCGAGTGCACGGGAACGGACAGCCTTCACGGGAACCCCCTGGAGCGAGCCGGTTGTCGGCGAGAGTCGCCCTCAGGCTAGCCCCGCTGGCAGGGGTCACACGCGAGAAGTTGGCAAAGAATCACAAGGAGTCGAGATCCCCGGGCCGGCCGTCCGCACGACCACCGGCCCGGGGAAGCACGTCACGCGAGCAGCGCGTTGACCGACTTCTGCTCGGTGTAGGCGTCGATCGCCGAGGCACCCAGCTCGCGACCCCAGCCCGACTGCTTGAAGCCCCCGAAGGGCATCGCGGCGTCGAAGGCGTTGTGGCAGTTGATCCAGACCGTGCCGGCCTTGATCTGCCGCGCCGTGCGGTGCGCCTTGGTGACGTCCCGGGTCCAGACCGAGGCGGCCAGGCCGTACGGCGTGTCGTTGGCCGCCGCGACGACGCCCTGCTCGGCGTTGAACGGCGTGGCCACGACGACCGGACCGAAGATCTCCTCGCGGTAGACGCTGAAGGAGGAGTCGACGTCCACGAGGACGGTGGGCTCGACGTAGTAGCCCTCGTCGCCGTGGCGCCGGCCGCCGGTCAGGGCGCGGGCGCCGTCGCGGAGCCCCTGGTCGACGTACCCGAGGACGCGGTCCAGCTGGGTCTGCGAGACGAGCGGGCCCACCTCGGTGGTCGGGTCGAGTCCGGGACCGAGCTTGCTGGCCGCGGCGACCTCGGCGACCCGCTGGGTGAACTCGTCGAAGATCCGGTCCTCGACGAGGAGCCGGGTGCCGCTGGTGCAGGTCTGGCCGTGGTTGAAGAGGAAACCCGACGCCGTGCCCGGGATGGCGAGGTCGAGGTCGGCGTCGGCGTAGACGACCTGCGGGCTCTTGCCGCCGAGCTCGAGGCTGACCTTCTTCAGGTTGCCCTTGGCGGCGTCGACGATCAGCTTGCCGACCTCGGTCGAGCCGGTGAAGGCGATCTTGTCGACGTCGTCGTGCGCGGCGAGGGCGGCGCCCGCGTCGCCGTACCCGGTCACCACGTTGAAGACGCCGTCCGGCAGGCCGCAGTCGGCCATGATCTCGGCGAGGCGCAGGGCAGTGAGCGGGGTGTCCTCGGCCGGCTTGAGCACGACCGTGTTGCCGCAGGTGAGGGCGACCGGGATCTTGAAGGCCGCCATCAGCAGCGGGAAGTTCCACGGCACGATCGCGCCGCACACGCCGACCGGCTCGCGCAGCGTGTAGGCGTTCCACTGGGTGCCGGGCGCCCACGGTACCGACACCGGGATGGTGCGGCCCTCGATCTTGGTGGCCCAGCCGGCGTAGTACTGGAAGAGCTCCGCGACCCAGGTGACGTCGACGGCCTGGGCGACGGCAGCGGACTTGCCGTTGTCGAGCGCCTCGAGCTGGGCCAGCTCCTCGGCGTGCTCGTAGATCGCCTCGCCGATCTTGAAGAGCAGGCGCTGGCGCTGGGCCGGGGTCCACAGGGACCACTCACCCTCGAACGCCTTGCGGGCGGCGCGCACGGCACGGTCGACGTCGGCCGCCTCGCCGTGGGCCACCTCGGTGAGCACCTGGCCGGTCGCCGGGTCGCGGGTCTCGAAGGTGCGGCCGGAGGCGGCGTCGGTCCACGCCCCGCCGATGAAGAGGCCCTTGGGCCGGGACAGCCAGTCCCGCACCTGGGGCAGGATGGTGGTGTCGGTGGGCACGAGCAGGTCGGTCATTCTTCCTCCGTTGGCGTTCGACTCGATCCGTGTGGGGTGAGCGTCGTCCGCCAGCGGGCACGGGGGTGTTCAGCTTCTGGACAATCCCCGGCGCCGCCGGCACCTCAGCCCAACAGCCGGTCGAGCACGAGGGGCAGGTCGGCCAGAGCCGCCAGCGGCTCGACCCGCGCGCCCGCGCGGCGGGCGAAGCCGCGGGCTTCGTCGTCGTCGCTCGCGGGCGCGATCACGAGGAGCTCGTCGAGCGCGCGGGCGGCGGGCGTCGGGTCGACGTCGTCGGTCACCCGGCAGTCCGACAGCAGCACGGTGACCCGCCGCCGGGCGCGCGCGGAGGCGAGCTGCTCGCGGGCCGCGCGCAGGGCGGCGTCGAGCGAGGTCATGCCGTGGCCACGCAGGCCCAGGACGCGCTCGACGGTACGCCGCGGCTCCGTCGGCGCGGCCAGGCCCACGACGACCTCGGCCCGGCGGTCGAAGGCGACGACGGACAGCTCGCCGCCCGACTCGGCGACCCGCAGGGCGCACGCGGCGGCGGCCATCCCGGCCGTCGCGAGCCGCTCGCCGTCCATCGATCCCGACCGGTCGACGAGCAGGCACAGCGCCGTCGACGGGCGCTGCCAGGCGACGGAGGTCAGCTCGTCCAGGACCGGCGCCCGGCCCTCGGCGCGGGCGACGGCGACGGCCTCCAGCGACGCGTCGAGGTCGAGGTCGCCGCCGCGGTCGGCGCGGGTCGGCCGCAGCCGGCCCGCACCGATCCGACCGCTCGGGCCGCTGCGGGCCCGCTCGACGACGAGGCGGGGCACCACTGCCTGCACCTTCGCACGCAGGGCCGGGTCGGTGGCCCGGCTCATCAGGGCGAGCAGTGGGAGCACCCCGTCGGGGTCCTCGGCGACGGCTGCCTCCACCGCCTCGACGTCGAGCTCGCCGACCTCCGGCGACAGCTCCGCGAAGCGCTGGTTCCGCGCGAGCTCGTCCCGCCCGTGCGTGCGGTCGGGACGGCCGCGGCGCGAAGCCTGCGGCTCGGCTTCCGGCGCCCGGCGCGGCTGGGGAGCGCCCGCCTCCGGGGGAGGCGGGCTCAGGCTTCCCCCGGGTCGGCTCCCCCGTCACCGGGCCGCGGTCCGAAGACGGCGGCGTACAGCTCCTCGATGACGTCCTCCGGCTTCCGGGTCGACGACTCGTCGACCCGGATCCGGCCGCTGAGCGCCACGAGCGCGGCGTCGAGCCCGGCCTGCCAGTCGTCCGCGGGGACGCCGCGGGCCAGCGCGAGCTGGTGGTTGATCCCCGCGAGGTCGATGGTCCCGCGCACCGACGACCCGACCCGCAGCTCCTGGTGGTTGCGGGTCGCCCGCACCAGCGCAACCGCCCGGTCGCGCCAGGCGTCCGACGCGAACGGCGCGCGCAGCGCGACGATCCGCGACTCCGCCTCGGCCGACTGGTAGCCCATCGCGATCCGGCAGGTCCGGTCATGGACGGCGCTCGACACGCGCGCGGTGCCGACGGCGTCGTACGGGTTCATGGCGGCGACCACACCGAAGCCCGGCGCCGCGCGCACCAGACCGAGCCGGGGTACGACGATCTCCCGCTCCGACATGACGGCGAGCAGCGTGTTGAGGGTCTCCTCCGGCACCCGGTTGAGCTCCTCGACGTAGAGCAGGCCGCCCGCGCGCATCGCGGTGAGCAGCGGCCCGTCGACGAACACGTCGGGCTGGTAGCCGCGGCTGAGGACCAGGGCCGGGTCGAAGTGGCCGACCAGCCGCGCGGGCGTCAGCTCGGCGTTGCCCTCGACCAGGGCGAAGGACGTCGCCCGGGCGGCGGCGACGCGGCGCAGCAGCGTCGTCTTGCCGGTGCCGGGCGGCCCCTCGAGGACGACATTGGCACCGCTGGCCAACGCCGCCTCGAGCAGCTCGGTCTCCCGCTCCCGGTCGACCACCCGGTCGCCGGCGAATTCGCTCTCCTCGACCAGTGCGGTCACGAGTGGTCGTGGATGACGACGCCCCGGACGTTCTTGCCGTTGAGCAGGTCGTCGTAGCCCTCGTTGACCTGCTCGAGCGTGTAGGTCCTGGTGAGGATCTCGTCGAGCTTGAGGTCGCCGGACTGGTAGAGCCCGAGGATGCGCGGGATGTCGACGGTCGGGTTGCAGTCGCCGAAGAGGCTGCCGCGCAGCTCCTTGCGGTAGAGCGTCAGCACGGACCCGGGCAGCTGGATGTTGGTCTCCTCGAGCTTGTTGAGGCCGGTCAGGACGACCTTGCCGCCCTTGCCCACGGCATTGAAGCCGTCAGCCACGATCTCCGAGGTCATCAGGCCCGGCGTGAGGATCGCGGAGTCCGCCATCTGGCCGCGGGTGAGGTTGGTGATCGTCTCCATGGCCAGCTCCGCCGACTCGAACGCGTGGGTCGCGCCGAGCTCCATCGCCTTCTCCCGCTTGTTGGGCAGCGGGTCGATCGCGATGACGTTCTTCGCGCCGGCGAGCGCAGCGCCCTGGACGGCGTTGATACCGATGCCGCCGACGCCCATGACGACGACCGTCTCGCCGGCCTTGACCTCGGCGGTGTTGACCGCCGAGCCCCAGCCCGTGGGTACGCCGCAGCCGACCAGGACGGCCTTCTCCAGCGGCAGGTCGTCGTCGACCTTCACGCAGGAGTTCTGGTGGATGACACCGAACTGGCTGAACGTGCCGAGCATGCACATGGCGCCGTACTGCCCGGCCGGTCCGGTGATCGGGAAACGCTCACCGGGCAGGTAGCCCTCGAGGATCGTCGCGCCCATGTCGCAGATCGACTGCTGGCCGTTGGCGCAGTAGCGACAGGTGCCGCAGTTCGGGATGAACGAGCAGACGACGTGGTCGCCGGGCTTCACGCGGGTGACGCCCGGGCCGACCTCCTCGATGATGCCGGCGCCCTCGTGGCCCAGGACCATCGGGAGCCGGGCCTCGAGGTCGCCGTGGGCGATGTGGACGTCGGAGTGGCACAGGCCGGCGTGGGTGTAGCGGATCAGGACCTCGCCCTCACGGGGCTTGTCGAGGGTGAGCTCCTCGATCTCGATGGGCTTGCCGGTCTGGTAGACGACTGCTGCCTTGGTCTTCATGGACTTCTCCTGGGTGGGCGCCGGGGCGTCGGCGGTGGGACGTGACGCCGGCCACACTCGCAACGCGGCAGCCCCGCGGATGTTCAGAAACTGGACAACCGGGTGCCAACCCCTTCGCGTTTACTGTGACCGCGGTCACGAGGCCGGGTGGCGGCAGACGAGGAGACATGCGTGGCGACAGGAACCGACGAGCTCCGCGACCCGATCGCGAAGTCGTGGCAGCGCGCCACCATGGCCGGGCTGACCCCGGGCAACGCGCTCGACCACCTGACCTACAGCGACGTGGACACGTCGGGCCCCCTGCTCTCGGCCGCGTCCGCGGTGCTCGACGAGCTCAACGACCAGCTGAAGGGGACGATGTTCTCGACCCTGCTCGTCGACCGCGAGGGCCGGATCGCGCAGCGCTGGTGCGGCGACCGCGGCGGTCGCCGGGCCTTCGACAACCTCGGCCTGGACGTCGGCGCCTCGCTCCTCGAGGAGGCGGTGGGCACCAACGCCCTCGGCACCGTGCTGGAGACCCGGACGAGCATCACCATCAACGGCGGTGAGCACTTCGCCGTACCGCTGCGGCGGTTCAGCTGCTACGGCCACCCGATCTTCCACCCGACCACGCGGCGGATCGAGGGTGTCCTCGACATCACCGCGCTGATGGAGGAGGCCAGCCCGCTGCTGCCGCCGCTGGTCGCTCGTGCGGTCGCCGACATCGAGCAGCGCCTGCTCGACCGCAGCCGGGTCTCCGACAAGCAGCTCCTCGCCGCCTTCCAGGCGGCCGGCACCCGCCGCCGCGCCGTCGTCGCCATCGGGCAGGACCTCTTCATGTCCAACCAGGCGGCCTCCGACCTGCTCGGCTCCACCGACGTCGCACTGCTGCGGATGCTCGTCGGGGACCTGCGCGACAACGCCGACGTGGACCTCACCCTCGAGTCCGGGCTGGAGGTCCGGGTCGAGGCCAGCCGGGTCGGTGGCGCGCGCGGCGGTGCCCTGCTGCACGTCGAGCCCCGCCGCGAGCTGCGGGTCGCCCCTCGGGCGGTCCGTCCGGACCTCGCCCACGCGCCGGTGCTGGTCTCCGGCCCACCGGGCTCCGGCCGGTCCACCGAGGCGCGTCGCAGCAGCGAGGTCCAGCCGATCACCGTCCTCACCGCCGCCTCGGCGCTGCTCGACGGGGCGGAGGCCTGGGCGCGCAACTTCGGCGCGCTGGTCCGCGCCGGCCAGGGCACCGTCTGCGTCGACGGCTTCGACCTGCTGCCCGACGACCTCGTCGACCTCGTCGCGTCCCACCTGGCCGAGCGGAAGGCCCCCCGGCTGGTGCTGGTGTGCGGGCCGCTCGACGGCCTGTCCGGGCGGGCGGCCGCGCTCGCCGGCGAGTGCACCGAGCGCCGCTTCCTCGCGCCTCTGGCCAGCCGGCCGCACGAGCTTCCCGAGCTGGTACGACGGATGCTGGCCGACCTCGGCGCCGACTCCTCGCTGCACTTCACCCCGGGCGCACTGCGCGCCCTCTCCGCCCAGCCCTGGCCGGGCAACCTGCGTGAGCTGCGCGCCGTCGTCGAACACGTCGCCCGTCACCAGCGCACCGGCGGGGTCGTCCTCGACCAGCTGCCGGAGGCCTACCGCGCCCAGGAGCCGACGAAGAAGCTCGCACCGATCGAGCACGCCGAGCGGGCCGTCATCGTCGAGGCGCTGCGCGAGCACGACGGCAACAAGGTGAGGGCGGCACAGTCGCTGGGCATCTCGCGCACCACCCTCTACGCCAAGATGCGGGCGCTGCGGATCACGGTCTACTGAGCACCTGGTGCCCGGCCGCGCGGGGTAGTCCCGGGTCAAAAGCACCGGAACTCGGCCGAAATCGGTGCTTTTGACCCGGGACTATCGCGACGTGGCGCCGGGGCGACGCGGGACGAGACAGCGTGGGCTGCGGCGGCGGATCGCGCCCCACCACAGGCCGCTGCCGTAGGCGAGGTCGTCGAGGCGTCGGGCAGCGAGGGCGGTCAGCGGGTCGACGCCGGTGCGTTCGCGGAGGAAGACGAACAGGTCGACGGCGATCGCGGTGAGCAGGGCTCGGCGGACCTGCCGGCTGAAGGGCGAGGTGAGGGCGGCGAGCGGCCACCAGTGGCGCAGCAGGAGTCCTGCCTCCTGGCGGACGGCCCATCCGGTGCCCTTGGCGGCGAGCCGTGCGGCGACGGCGTTGCGTCCCTCGTCGAGTGGGAGCTGCGGGGCGAGGCGGCGTGCCGTGATCGCGCCCGCCACCGCGGCGACCG
>CAZAQE010000008.1:0-108131 GCA_964487275.1 uncultured Nocardioides sp.
GCTGGGGCTGGTCGGCCTTCGGCTCGTCGCCCTTCTTCTGCTCGGCCTTCTGCTCGGCCTTCTGCTCGGCCTTCTGCTCGGCCTTCTGCTCGGCCTTCGGCTCGGCCTTCTGCTCAGCCCTCGGCTCGTCGGCCTTCTGCTCGGCCTTCGGCTCGGCCTTCGCCTGCTCCGCCTTCGGCTCAGCCTTCGCCTGCTCCGCCTTCGGCTCGGCCTTCGCCTGCTGCGCGGACGTGGCGCCACCGGCCTGGGCCGCCTTGATGGCGTCGACCAGGGCGGCCTTCTTCATGCTCCCGGCACCCGGGATGCCCATGCCGCCGGCCATCGCCTTGAGGTCGGCGAGCAGCATGGAGTTGAGTCCACCGGCACGCTTCTTCGGCGCCTTGGCCGCCGACCCCTCGGGGGTCTCGGCGGCACCAGCGGAGTCGAGAGTTTCGGTCACGTGAGCCCTTCCCACGGATACACGCTCGCCCCGGCGGAGATCGGCACGGGACGGCAACTGGTTGGATCCGGCACGGACGACCGGGCGGGTGGCCCCGCGGGTCCGGCTCCGAGCCGAAGAACGGGCACGTCCGCGAGGACGTGCGGGCGCCGATGACTGCGGCGCACCGTCAATGTACCACCGCCGGGAGCGGCACCGGGTCAGTCCGCGCGGGTCGCGCCGCGGCGCGTCACGGCGAGGGCGTGGGCCTCCCAGCCGGCGGGGCACCGCCCGACCAGTCGCAGCGCGGCCGGGCTGCGGACCCCGTCGGTGAAGGCCAGCACGGTCGGGCCGGCGCCGGAGATGATCGCGGGGACGCCGTCGGCGCGCAGTTCCTCGACGAGGGCGAGGCTCTCGGGCATGGCCGGGCGGCGGTACTCCTGGTGCAGGCGGTCCTCCGTTGCGCGCAGCAGCTCCTCGGGACGCCCCGACAGCGCCGCGACGAGGAGGGCCGCACGTCCGGCATTGGCCGCCGCGTCGCCGTGGGGTACGACGTCGGGCAGGAGCCCGCGCGCGGCCTCGGTCTCGACCGGGGTCGGCGGGACGAAGACGACCGCTCCGACGCGCGGGTCCACGCTGCCGGGGACCGCCCAGAAGGCACCGTCGGCGTCCTGGCCGGAGATCACGAAGCCGCCCAGCAGCGCCGGAGCGACGTTGTCGGGATGCCCCTCGAGCTGGGCCGCAAGGTCGAGCAGGGCGGCATCGTCGAGCAGCAGGCGGCCGCCGGCGACGAGCTCGCGGGCCAGCCAGACGCCGCCGACGATCGCGGCCGACGAGGAGCCGAGGCCGCGCGCGTGCGGGATGGCGTTGGTGCAGGAGAGGCGGAGGCCGGCGGGCTGCTGGCCGAGCCGCTCGAAGGTGGCGCGCATCGCCCGGACCACGAGATGGCGTTCGTCGAGCGGCACCTGGCCCTCGCCATGGCCGGCGACCTCGACGACCAGCCCGCCGTCGAGGACCTCCGCCTCGAGGGTGTCACGCAGCTCCAGCGCGAGGCCGAGCGTGTCGAACCCCGGCCCGAGGTTGGCCGAGGTCGCCGGAACGGTGGCCCGGACCGGGCCCTCCACGAAGGTCACGGGATCAGAGACCCGCGGCCCTGGCCGCAGCGTCGACGTCGGCGTCGACGACCACGTCCGGCAGGACGAGGCCGTCGAGCGCGGTCGCGATGTCCTTGAGACCGTGGCCGGTGACCGTGATGGCGACCGTCCTGCCGGCGTAGGACTCGCCCGCGGCGAGCTCGGCCAGCAGACCGGCGACACCGGCGGCGGAGGCGGGCTCGACGAAGACGCCGTCCTTCGAGGCCAGGTCCTTCTGGGCGGCGAGGATCTGCGCGTCCGAGAGCGCGGCGAAGCGGCCCCCGGACTCGTCACGGGCGGCTTCCGCGAGCTTCCACGAGGCAGGGTTGCCGATCCGGATCGCGGTGGCGCGGGTCTCCGGGTCGGGGAACGGCTCGCCGGTGACCAGCGGCGCCGCGCCCTCGGCCTGGAAGCCGCGCATGACCGGCCTCTTCGTGGCCCGGCCCATGCCGGCGTACTGCGTGTAGCCGAGCCAGTACGCCGAGATGTTGCCGGCGTTGCCGACGGGCAGCAGGTGGAAGTCGGGGGCGTCGCCGAGGAAGTCGACGATCTCGAAGGCCGCGGTCTTCTGTCCCTCGAGCCGGTGCGGGTTGACGGAGTTGACCAGGGCGACGGGGTACTTCCACGCCATCTCGCGCGCCATCCGCAGGCAGTCGTCGAAGTTGCCGCGGACCTGGATGACCTTCGAGCCGTGCAGCACGGCCTGCGCCATCTTGCCCGCGGAGATCTTGCCCTCGGGCACCAGCACGATCGGGGTGACGCCGGCCTTCGCGGCGTACGCCGCCATCGACGCGGAGGTGTTGCCGGTCGACGCGCACACGACGGCCTTGGCGCCCTCGTGGACGGCGACCGACAGGGCGGTGGTCATGCCGCGATCCTTGAAGGAGCCGGTCGGGTTGTTGCCCTCGACCTTGAGCCAGACCTCGGCGCCGGTCAGGCCCGACAGCCAGTTGGAGTGCACCAGGGGCGTACCGCCCTCACGGAGCGTGACCGCGGGGGTGTCCTGCGGGATGTCGAGGAGCTCGCGGTACTCCTCGATGACGCCACGCCACTGGCCGTTCGCCTTGTTGACGGGGTTGACGGGGTTGGCGGGGCTGACGGGGTTGCTCATGCTCACTCTTCGGTTCCCTCGACGCGCATCACCGAGGTGACCTCGCGGACGATGTCCATGTCCCGCAACTGCTCGACGGTGGCGGCCAGGGCCGCGTCGGTCGCCTCGTGCGAGACCACGACGAGCTGGGCGTCGTTGCCCCGGCCCTCCTGGCGGACGGTCTGGATGGACACGCCGTGCTCGGCGAACGCCTGCGCCACCGCGGCCAGCACGCCGGCGCGGTCATCGACGTCGATGGCGACGTGGTAGCGGGTGCGGGTCTCCCCCATCGGCAGCACCGCCCGGTCGGCGTACGCCGACTCGCCGACGCCGCGCGTGCCCTGCCGGTGGTTGCGGGCGACCGTCACGAGGTCGCCGAGCACGGCGCTCGCCGTCGGCGAGCCACCGGCGCCCGGGCCGTAGAACATGAGCTGGCCGGCCGCCTCGGACTCGACGAAGACCGCGTTGTAGGCCTCCCGGACGCTGGCCAGCGGGTGCGACCTCGGGATCATCGCCGGGTGCACCCGGACACTGACGCCGGGGTCCTCGGCGGGGTCGGCCGCGGGCACGAGCTCGGCGATCGCGAGCAGCTTGACGACGCTGCCCATCTCGCGCGCGGAGCGGACGTCCCCGGCGGTCACGTCGGTGATGCCCTCGCGGTGCACGTCGGCGGCGGTCACCCGCGAGTGGAAGGCGAGGCTGGCGAGGATCGCCGCCTTGGCCGCCGCGTCGAAGCCCTCGACGTCGGCCGTCGGGTCCGCCTCGGCGTAGCCGAGCGCCTGGGCCTCCTCGAGCGCGTCGGCGAAGCCGCTGCCCTGGGTGTCCATCTTGTCGAGGATGAAGTTCGTGGTGCCGTTGACGATGCCGAGCACCCGGGTGACCTTGTCGCCGGCGAGCGACTCGCGCAGCGGGCGGAGGATCGGGATGGCGCCGGCGACGGCGGCCTCGTAGTAGAGGTCGCGCCCGGCCTTCTCGGCGGCCTCGAAGAGGGTCGGGCCGTCCTCGGCGAGCAGCGCCTTGTTGGCCGTGACGACCGAGGCGCCGTTCTCCAGCGCGGACAGGATGAGGGAGCGTGCGGGCTCGATGCCGCCGATCACCTCGATCACGAGATCGATGTCGTCGCGGGCCACCAGCGCGGCCGCGTCGGTCGTGAGCAGGTCGGCAGGGACGTCGATCTCGCGCGGCGCGTCGAGGCGTCGTACGGCGACTCCGGCGAGCTCCACCGGCGCACCCACCCGGGCCGCCAGGTCGTCGGCCTGCTCACCGAGGAGCCGCACCACCTGCGACCCGACGGAGCCACAGCCGAGCACGGCGACCTTGAGGGGACTGTTCACGGAGCCAACAGTATCGGCGCGCGGAGCCGCGCCGGGAACCGATGGCAGAACGCGGACAGCCCGCGGCCACGGTCCCCGGCACGTCCTGCGTCAGGGCAGCGTGACGACGACCTTTCCGGTGACCCGGCCGGTCTCCAGCCGCTCCTGCGCTGCCACCACGTCGTCCAGCGCGAATTCGCCGTCGACGAGCACGGTCAGCCGGCCGGCGTCGGCCAGCGCCGCGACCTCGGCGAGCGCCGGTCCGTCCGCGGTCACCATGATCCGCTCGACCATGGTCGCACCGGCCGCCTGCAACGCCTCCTCGGCGCCGTCGGGGAAGCCGGTGATCGTGATGACCGCCGTGCCGTCGCGGACCGCACCGAGCGGCGGCACTCCGTCGTCGACGGTGGACAGCACGACGTCGACGGGGGCGAGCTCCTCGAGCGCGGCCTCGTCCTTGTAGTCGACGACCTCGTCCGCACCGAGGCCGGTGAGGACGTCGTGCTTCGCCCGGCTCGCGGTCGCGATCACGTGCGCGCCACGCGCCTTCGCCACCTGGACCGCGAGGTGGCCGACGCCGCCGGCGCCGCCGAGCACGAGGACCCGCCTGCCGGTCGCGTCGCCGGTCAGCCCGGCCGCCTCGAAGGCGTGCCACGCAGTGAGCACCGCCAGCGGTGCACCGCCCTGCTGGGCGGAACTCCACGCGGCCGGGGCGGGCGCGAGGTCCGCAGCCGGTACGGCGACGAGGTCGGCCAGCGTGTGGGCGGCGCGCGGGAACCGGGCGAGCCCGAAGACCGCGTCGCCCGGCGCGAACGCGTCGACACCCGGACCGACCGCGACGACCTCGCCCGCGACGTCCCAGCCCGGGAGCGGGGTGTACTCGATGGGGCCGAAGTCGACCCCGGCGGCGCGGATCTTGACGTCGACCGGGTTGAGGCCGACCGCGGCGACCCGGACGAGCACGTCACCCGGGCCGGCCGTGGGATCGGCCACCTCGACCAGCTCGGTGACCTCCGCTGCCGCACCGGCACCCGTGTAGCGGACTGCGCGCATGACCTGCTCCTTCTCGGTTCTCTGGTCCTCGTGCCCCGGGTTCTCCCGGGACGCCCCCAGCCTCCCGGCCGCGCGGTCCGTACAACAGTGGCCAGATGGACGACATGTGTCATGATCTGGCCATGGTCCGCCGAGCACCCGCACCGCACCGGATCGGCGTGGTCGCGCTGCCCGGGGTCTACCCCTACGAGCTGGGGATCGCCTCGCGCTTCTTCGGCGCCGCACGCGCGGACGGACAGGCGGCGTACGACGTCGTGACGTGCAGCCTCGACGGCCGGCCGGTGCCGACGGCGGCGGACTTCTCGGTGGCGGTGACCGCCGACCGCTCGGTGCTCGACGAGGTCGACACGGTCGTCGTACCTCCCTGGCAGACGTCGACCACCACCGGCGACCCGATCGGGCTCGCCGCCCTCGGCGCCCCGCGGGTCGTGTCCTACTGCACCGGCGCGTTCACGGTCGCCGCGTCGGGGCTGCTCGACGGGCGCGCCGCGACGACCCACTGGTGCGCGGCGGACGAGTTCCGCGCCGCCTTCCCGAAGGTGGTCTTCCGGCCGGACGAGCTCTTCGTCGACGAGGGAGACGTGCTCACCGCCGCCGGCGCGTCGGCCGCGATCGACCTGACGCTCCACATCATCGCCCGCGACCTGGGGGCCTCGGCCGCGGCCGAGGTGTCCCGGTTGACCCTCGCGCCGCCCCACCGTGGTGGCGGCCAGTCGCAGTTCGTGCCCCGCCCGACCCTCGCCGACGAGGCGGGTGCGATGGCCGAGGTCCGCGCGTGGCTGCTCGCGCGCCTCGACCGGCCGGTCAGCCTCGACGAGGTCGCGGCCGCGTTCGGCCTGAGCGTGCGCACGCTCACCCGTCGGTTCCGCGCGGAGACCGGCCTGACCCTCGGCAACTGGCTGGTCGGGGCACGTGTGGAGCGCGCCAAGGAACTGCTGGAGACCAGCGAGGCGACCATCGACCTCGTCGCCGACATGGCCGGATTCGGCACCGCCGCGGCCCTGCGCAAGCACTTCCGCGACCGGGTCGGACTGTCCCCGCAGCAGTACCGGTCACGGTTCTCGCTGCGCGCGGCACCGGCGTGAACGTCGTCGGCCTCAGCCCGGCTCAGCCGGGCGTGGAGAAGGCGTCCTCGGAGAGGCCGGCCGCGCTGCTGGCCGACACCGAGTAGAGGGGCACCTCCCCCGGCACCGCTCCCCCGTCCTCCAACTCGTGGCCCCGGGTCCGGCCGACCACCTGCCAGCGTCCGTCGGGGG
This sequence comes from uncultured Nocardioides sp., assembly GCA_964487275.1. Classification (GTDB taxonomy): domain Bacteria; phylum Actinomycetota; class Actinomycetes; order Propionibacteriales; family Nocardioidaceae; genus Nocardioides. Next base: position 6,264 of record CAZAQE010000008.1, read on the forward strand.
CGCGGCGCGACACCTTGAACTCGGCATCGGCCGGGCCGTCCCAGCGCACGTGGACCGAGCCGTCGGGGGCGCGGACCGCCGTGACGTCGGTCGGCCCCGGGACGGGCGCGGCGGCGACAGGAGCCGGCGGCACCGCGGACGGGGGCGGCGGGGGCGGCGGGGGCGGCGGGGGCGGCGGGGGCGGCGGGGGCGCAGCGTCCGCTGCCGGGGGTACGACGACCTCGTCGGACCGCACCTCGCCGGAGACCCGTCCCGGCTGGACCGCGACCACGGCGTAGACGGGCACGTCCGGGCCGGGCGGAGCGCCTCCGTCCTCGATCTGCGGGCCAGCGGTCCGGCCGACGACCCGCGTCGTACCGTCCGGCTCGACGCGGGCGACCTTGTAGGTCGCGCCACTGGTCGGCGACGGCTGCCAGGTCACCACCACGGCGCCGGACCCGTCGCGAACGGCCCGCACGGAGGTCGGCGGGTGCAGCGGCATCGCGGCCAGGGCCGCCACGGCCGCCGGGTGCTGGGGCCACCGCTCGAGGACGGCCATCAGCGCACTGACCGGGTCGGCGGCGGCGCGGGCGTCGGCCACCCGGGCGTCGGCCTCGGTCACCTCGCCACGGGCCCGGGCGAGCTCGGCCTCGGCAGTGTCGAGCCCGGCGGGGCTCGGGATGTCGGAGGCCACCCGCGCGAGGTGCTCGAGGTGCTCGATCGCCTCCGCGAACCGGCGGGCACCGAGCGCCGCGGACACCGCTCGCCACCGCAGCTCGGCGTCGCGGATCGCCTCGTCGACCTCGTCGCCCACGGCGCGCACCGGCGTCGCTGACGCCGCGTCGGCGGTGGCCCGGGCCTGTGCGACCAGCCGGCGCGCCTCCAGCAGCGCACCGCGACGCAGCGCGGCCCGTGCCGCCCGGAGCATGCCTTCCCACGCGCGGTCCTGCGCGGGCGTCGGCGCCGGCGCCCGGTCGGGTACGCCGCCACCCCGCAGGGGCTCGATGGCGACGCCGAGCTCGGCAGCCATCGCGGCCAGCGCGGCCCGGGCCCGGGCGGGGTCGAGACCGAGGTCGAGCGCCTCCTCGTACAGGTGCTGGTGGTCGTCGGCGACGAGCCGGTCCTCGACCAGGACGGCAGCGCGCACGCGCGGCAGCAGCCGGGCGCGGACGTCGTGCACGACGGCGTCGAGGTAGGCGTCGCGGACGATCGGTCCGGCCTCGAGCAGCTCGGCGACATGGACCATCAGCTCGTCGGCGACGGCCCGGATGCGCAGCGGAGGGAGCTCGCGGCACCGGGTGCGCCACGCCTCGGCGCGTTGGGCGACCTCGGCGTCGTCGGCGTCCGGCCCGAGCCCGAGCAGGGCGAGCAGGGTCGGGGGCGCCGGCTGCTCCTGGAGCCGGCCGAACTCGTCGAGCAGGTCGCGCACCTGCTGGCGCCGGTGGTCGCTGACCGGGCTGCTGGCCGCCGGCGGTGGGGGCGGTGGCGCGGCAGCGGTGTCGACGACGCGGTGCCGCCGCAGCCGCACCTCGACCTCGGCCCGGGTCAGCCCGCCGAGCGCCCCGACCTCGACGAGGCCCTCGAGCTTGTCGCGCGGGATGCCGCCGTGCCTCTGCACGAGCCGCGAGACGGCCTCGTCGAGCGGCTGGAACCGGGCGGAGTCGCGCGCCTCGCGCTGCTGGCGGACATGATCGACGAGGTAGCCGCGTCGGCGCGGGTCCAGCACCTCGACACTGTTCTGCTCGTGCATCGCGACCAGCAGCCCGATGAGCGTGCCGTACTTGGGGTGGTCGCGCTGGCGCTGCCAGAATCCCCAGACCTCGCCGACCTGGGCCGCCACGTCGGCGTCGCTCCACCGGCCGACCTGCTCGACCGGCAGGTCGTAGATCTCGAACGGGTCGGCGCTCTCGGGCCCGCCGCGCTTCTGGATCGCGGCGAGGACGCGCTTGCGGTAGTCGTTGCCGTCGAAGGGCGGGCGCCGGCTCCTCACGCGTCGCGCCGCCGGGTGCGCTGGAGCTGGTCGCGCTCGCGGGCGACCTCCGCCTGCGAGAGCGTCGCGCCGGTCTGCGCGGTCAGGGTGAGCGGCAGGTTCGCCTCCACGTGGTCGGCGAGGACGGTCAGCAGGCCGTCGAAGCCCATCAGGAAGCGGACCCGCACCTCGCTCCCCATGTCGTAGCCGGGCGGGATGCCCTCGATCGTGCCGGCAACGAGGAGCTTGACGTCCTGCACCCGCGACGACTCGGCCTGGCTCTGCTGCTCGACGATCCGGATCTCGATCGCGTCCTGGTCGGGCCGCACCGTCCCGAACGAGCGGCTCACGTTGATCGGCAGCCGGTCGTTGCGGTGCACCAGCCACACCGGCTCCAGCTCGCCCGTCATCGGGTTCGCCGCCAGCACACCGAACCCCCGGGACACCACGGTGTCGACACGGATCTCGATGGCGCGGCGGACCTGGGCGAGCGGCTGGCCGAGCGCGTCGGCGACCCGGCGGCAGGCGGCGTCGAGCTCGGCCGGCGGGGCGTCCTCGATCCGATCGCCGGCACGCAGCCGGCCACGGGTCACGAGGTCGCCCTCGACGAGGCGTTCGAGCTCCTTCTTCGCGCCGTAGAGGGCGGCGCCCTTGGCGACGGCGAGGTCGGGGTCGTGCAGCTCGGGCGCGATGCCCAGCTCGGCGCGCAGTGCCTTCTCGACCATCGGCATCCGCGACGAGCCGCCCACCATGAGCACCCGGCCGACGCGGCCGACGCCGCGGCGCGACGCCGCCTCGAGACACGACCGGGTCAGGTCGATGGTGCGGCGCAGCAGCGCGGAGGTCATGTCCTCCAGCTCGGCGCGGGTCAGGGTCACCGTCGAACGGGCGCCGTCGTGGCTGACGACGACCTCGGTCGAGTCGCGGTCGGAGAGCTCGTGCTTGGCCCGCTGCGCGGCGATCACCAGCTCCTGTGCTCCCGCGGAGTCGTCGAGCGGGTCCTCGGCGTCCGGGTTCTCCGCGCAGAACTGCCGCGCGAGGTGCAGGCAGATCCGCTCGTCCCAGTCAGCACCACCGAGCTGGTGGTCGCCGTCGACCGCCAGCACGGAGATGCGCCGGTCGGCGAGCTCGATGACGGTGGCGTCGAAGGTGCCGCCGCCGAGGTCGTAGACGAGGACGGTCTCGTAGCCGTCGCCCTTGCTGAGGCCGAACGAGCCGTCCAGGCGGCCGAAGCCGTACGACAGTGCGGCGGCGATCGGCTCGGAGAGGACGTCGACCACGTCGAGACCGGCGTAGGTGCCGGCGAGCGTCGTCGCCCGGCGCTCCTCGTCACCGAAGTAGGCAGGCACCGTGATCACCGCCGAGGTGACCTGCTCGCCGGAGCCGAAGGCGGCGTCCTCGCAGACCGACTTCAAGATGAGCGACGAGACCGCGGCGGCCGACCAGCTGCGGCCGTGGGCCACGAAGCGCCAGTCCGACTCGCCCATCCTGCGCTTGACCAGTGCGCAGACGTGCTCGGGGTCGAGCCGTGCCTGGCGGCGGGCGCCCTCGCCGACGAGGTGCTCGCGGTCGGACGCGAACAGCACGACGGAGGGTACGGTCGCCTCGCCGGTCATGCCGACGAGGACCTGCGGTCGCCCGCTGCTGTCGGTCCGGGCGATAGCCGAGCAGGTGGTCCCGAGGTCGATTCCGTGGACGGCCACGGGCGCGAGCGTACCTGCGGCCGCGAAGGCGTCGCTACGATTCCGGAATGTCCGAACCTGCGCCCGAACCCAGCCTGCAGGACCTGGCCGACGCGGTGGTCGACGTCGGCCGGCTGGTCGCCCGGCAGGCAGCGAGCATCGACCAGCTGGTGGACGACAGCCGGGCGGCGGCCGCACGCGCCCGGGTCGGCGCCGACGTACCGCTCCTCGTCGACCTGCTCGCCCTCCACCGCGACGCAAGCGCCTGTGCCGCCACCGCGCGCTCCCGCCGTGAGCGCGAGGCCTTCGGCGCCGTCGCGAGCGGGATCGAGCGGCTCATCGAGGGCCGGGGTGGGCGCCTCGTCACGCCGGCGACGGGCACGGCCTTCGACGCGGTGTCGATGGAGGCGGTCGAGGTCGTCACGACCGACGACGCCTCCCGGGACCGCACCGTGGCATCCCTGCTCGAGCCCGGGCTGGTGATCGCCGACGCCGGACGGTCCGTACGACCGGCCCGGGTCGCGGTCCACCGGTACGCCGGCGGCTGACCAGCCGCCCGTCCGCTCAGGAACGCAGGAGAGCGGCCGGGACCAGGGCGAGCACGGCGACTCCCGCAGCCGCGAGGACCAGCGCCGTGGCCGCTGCGCCCGGAGCCGTCTCGGCGAAGGCAGCGAACACCACGCCACCCACGGCAACGCCTGCGCTGTTCGAGAGGTGGTCGTTGAGCTGCAGGGCCGAGGAGGTCCGCCCTGCCTCGCCGTCGGCAGCCGTCGCGAGGGCCAGCACCGACAGCGTGGAGAAGGCCATGCCGATGCCGAGGCCGGCGACGCCCCACGCGAGCACCACCCCCGCCAGCGGTACGACGGACAGCGACACCGTCGCGAACGCGGCGATCCCGGCGCCGAGGAGCAGCGCGCCGATCCGCACGCGACCGGGCTCGTTCTCGAGCAGCCGCCACCGGGCGGCCAGGACGGCGCCGGCGGACCAGGTGACCGCGCCGGTGGTCAGCACCCAGCCGGCCTCCGCGAGGCTGAGCCCGCGCTCGAGGACGAGGAGCAGCGGGACGTAGACCTCGGCGGCCGCCATGGCGGTGCCGATCGCCGCACGGGACCCGAGCACGGCCGGGAGCCCCGGCCCGAGGGTCCAGGAGCCGCGCGGCAGCACCCGCCGGCCGCCGGCGACGACCGCGAGGAGGCCGGCCAGCACGACGACCGGCCACGCGGCGACCACCTGCTGGCCCCCGACGCTGACGGCCAGCACCCCGCCGGCCGCGGCGACGGCCCAGCCCAGCCGACCCGGTTCGGTTCGCGCCGTGCCGGGGGTCGACGGAGCGTCGGCGACGAGGAGCCACGCAGCGACCGCGACGACGGGTACCCCGAGGAACACCCAGCGCCAGCCGACCTGATCCGCGACCAGGGCCGCGAGCACCGGACCGACGAGGGCGGGCAGCACCCAGGCCGTCGTCAGCACGGCGAAGACGCGCGGCCTCATCACCTCGGGATAGGCCTGCGCGATCACGACGTAGAGCGCGACGCCGAGCACGCCGCCGCCGTACCCGTGGACGAGGCGGCCGAGCACGAAGACCGGCATGGTCGGCGCGAGGCCGGCCACCACCACCCCGGCGCAGAAGACGACCAGCCCGAGCCGCAGTGCCGGCCCGGGACCGAGCCGGTCCACCTGGGGACCGCTCGCGGCGAGCGCGACCACCCCGCCGGCGAGCGGGGCCGCGAACGCGACGGCGTACCAGCGCAGGCCGTCGAGCTCGGCGGCGACGTCGGGCATCACGGTCGCGACGGCGAGCGCCTCGAAGGCGAAGAGGAACGCGAGGGAGAAGACGCCGACGGTCGTCCGCGCGTGCCGCCCCCGCCACGGCGAGGCCACCGCGACGTCGGCGACCGCCGTCACCGGGCGACCTCGAGGACGACCTTCCCGATCGCTTCCCGGGACTCGAGGGCCTCGTGCGCACGCGCCGCGTCGGCGAGCGGGAGGACGGTGCCGACGTACGGCACCCGGGTCCCGTCGGCGGCGGCCTCGAGGGCTGCCTTCTCGAGCTCGGGGAGGCGGCTGGTGATCGGCGGACCGAGCACGTCGACGACCGCACGGTCCGGGACGTCGTACCCCTCGACGTCTCCGGAGAAGCGGACGGTCCGTCCGCCCGGCTCGAGCATCGCGTGCACGGTGCGCGGCACCGGACCGCCGACGCCGTCGAGGAGCACGGTGAGCCGGGGCTCGGCGGCCCGGAGCACGGCCGGCCACTCGGGATCGCGGTAGTCGACGGTGGTGTCGGCCCCGAAGCGGCGGGCGACGTGGAGCTTCGGGCCGCTCGCCAGGCCCGCGACCCGGGCGCCGGCGTTGCGGGCGCCCTGGATCAGCGTCGTCCCGAGGCCGCCGGCCGCCGAGGTGACCACGACGACGTCGTCCGCACTGATGCCGGCGAGGTCGAGGATGCCGGCCGCCGTTCGCCCGGTTCCGATCGCGGCGACGGCGGTGGCGGCGTCGAGGCCCGGCGGCCGCTCGTGGACCCGTGCGGCGTCGGCGACCACCAGCTCGGCGTACCCGCCGCGGCCCTGCGCACCGAGGTGGGTGACGACCGGCGTGCCGAGCCAGGCGTCGTCGACGCCCTCGCCCACCCGGTCCACGATGCCCGCGACCTCCCGGCCGGGGACCATCGGCAGCTGCGGTGCCGCGACCGTGGCCGGCCCGTTGCCGGAGCGGAGGTAGGTGTCGAGGAGGTGCACCCCGGCCGCCTGGACCGCGATCCGGAGCTGGCCCGCACCCGGGGTCGGGTCGGGCAGCTCCTCGAGCTGGAGAACGGAAGCGGGGCCGAAGGCGTGGTGACGGATCGCGTGCATGGCACCCATCCGACAACCTCAACTAAGGTTGAGGTCAATGAGCGACATCAACCGGGAGATCCGGACCCACGACCTGGCACCCGGAGACGTGGCCCGACGGGCCGGCGTCGCCGTCTCCGCGCTGCACTTCTACGAGCGCGAAGGACTGATCACCAGCGTCCGCACGGTCGGCAACCAGCGCCGCTACCACCGTGACGTGCTGCGACGGATCGCCTTCGTCCGCGTCTCGCAGGGAGTCGGCATCTCGCTGGCCGACATCCGCGCGGCACTCGCCACCCTGCCTGAAGGCCGCACGCCGACCAAGGCCGACTGGGCCCGGCTGTCCCGCTCCTGGCGCACGACGCTCGACGAGCGGATCAGCCGGCTCGAGAAGCTGCGCGACACCCTCGACGACTGCATCGGGTGCGGCTGCCTGTCGATGCAGTCGTGCCGGCTCGCCAACCCGGGCGACGCCCTCAGCGAGTACGGCGACGGGCCGGTCCGGCTGCTCGGCCGGTCGAGCTGAGATCCGCTTGCCAGCGTGCGTGATGGTGCGCTGGGTCAGCCGATGTCCGTGGCCAGCAGGTCGTCGACGGTCTCGCGGCGCACGATCACCCGCGCCCGGCCGTCCTTGACCGCGACCACCGGCGGGCGGAGGGCGTGGTTGTAGTTGGACGCCATCGAGCGGCCGTAGGCGCCGGTGCCGGGCACGGCGATCAGGTCGCCCGGGGCCACGTCGCCCGGGAGGAACTCGTCCTTCACCACGATGTCGCCGGACTCGCAGTGCTTGCCGACCACCCGCGCGAGGACCGGCGCCGCAGCGGAGGCACGGGAGGCGAGGGTGCAGGAGTAGTCGGCGTCGTACAGCGCCGTGCGGATGTTGTCGCTCATCCCGCCGTCGACGCTGACGTAGGTGCGCACGGCGCCCGCGTCGAGCTGGACCTGCTTGACCGTGCCGACGGTGTAGACGGTGCACATGGTCGGCCCGACGATCGCCCGGCCGGGCTCGATCGAGAGACGGGGCTCCTCGATGCCGAGGGCCCGGCACTCGTGCACCACGATCTCGCGCATGCCCGCGGCCAGCTCGGCGGCCGGCTTGGGGTCGTCCTGGCTGGTGTAGGCGATGCCGAAGCCGCCACCGAGGTCCATCTCCGGCAGGACGACGCCGAGCTCCGATCCGATCCGCGCGTGCAGCGCGAGCACACGCCGGGCGGCGACCTCGAAGCCGGCGGTGTCGAAGATCTGGCTGCCGATGTGCGAGTGCAGGCCGAGCAGCTCGACCCCGTCCGCGGCGATGACCCGGCGGGCCGCCTCGAAGGCATCGCCCGAGGAGATCGAGAAGCCGAACTTCTGGTCCTCGTGCGCCGTCGCGATGAACTCGTGCGTGTGGGCCTCGACGCCGGCGGTCACCCGGACCATGACCCGGGCGGGCAGGCCGGTCTCGGCCGCGATCGCGGCGACCCGCTCGATCTCGTGGAACGAGTCGACGACGATCCGGCCGACCCCGAGCACGATCGCCCGGCGCAGCTCCATCGGCGTCTTGTTGTTGCCGTGGTAGCCGATCCGCTCGGCCTCGACTCCCCCGCGCAGCGCCACCGTGAGCTCGCCGTCGGAGCAGACGTCGAGGAAGAGACCCTCCTCCGCGATCCAGCGGGCGACCGTCGTACACAGGAAGGACTTGCCGGCGTAGTAGACGTCGACACCCTCGAACGCGTCGCGGAAGGCGCGCGCCCGCGCCCGGAAGTCGTCCTCGTCCAGGACGTACGCCGGGGTGTTGACGTCGGCCACCAGGTCGGGGACCGCCAGGCCGCCGATGTGCAGCACCCCGTCGGCGTCCTTCGACGCCGTGCTCGACCAGAGCGCGGGGACCAGGGCGTTGACGTCGGCGGGCTCGCGCAGCCAGTGCGGCGAGGAGCCGGCGTAGTCGCCGGGCGGGACGCGACCGGCCATCACATGCGCTCGGGCGCCGAGACGCCGAGCAGGTCGAGGCCGTTGGCGATCACGGTCCGGGTCGCGACCGTGAGCACGAGGCGCGCCTCGTTGACCGGCTGCACCGGCTCGTCGCCCTGCGGCAGCATGCGGCACTCCTTGGTGTCGTACCACTTGTTGAAGACCGAGGCGGTGTCCTCGAGGTAGCGCGCGATCCGGTGCGGCTCGCGCAGCTCGGCGGCGCTGGCGACGACCCGGGGGTACTCGGCGAGCGCGCGCAGCAGCTCGCCGTCGCGCTCGTGGCCGAGCAGGCTCGGGTCGAACGCGTCGTCGGCGGGCAGGGCCATGCCGAGGTCGCGGGCGTTCTCGATCATCCGGCAGGTGCGCGCGTGGGCGTACTGGACGTAGTAGACCGGGTTGTCGTTGGACTGCTTGGTGATCTCGGCGACGTCGAGGACGAGCGGCGAGTCCGCCGGGTAGCGCGCCAGCGAGTAGCGCAGCGCGTCGACGCCGATCTCCTGGGCGAGCTCGTCGAGCGTGACGATGTTGCCCGCCCGCTTCGACAGCTTGAGCTCCTCGCCGTTCTTGAGGATCTTCACGAGCTGGCCGATGAGCACGTTCAGCGTCTGGTCGGGGTCGTCGCCCACGCACGCCGCCATCGCCCGCAGCCGGCCGACGTAGCCGTGGTGGTCGGCGCCGAGCAGGTAGATGCAGTGGTCGAAGCCCCGCTCCCTCTTGTTGAGGTAGTAGGCCGTGTCGGAGGCGAAGTAGGTCAGCTCACCGTCGGACTTGATCAGCACGCGGTCCTTGTCGTCACCGAAGTCGGTCGTGCGCATCCACAGCGCGCCGCCGTCCTCGTAGACGTGACCGAGGTCCTTGAGCCGCTGCAGCGTGTCCGGCACCGAGCCCGACTCGTGGAGGGACAGCTCGGAGAACCAGACGTCGAAGTGGGTGTTGAACCCGTCGAGCTGGTCCTGCTGCTCCTTGAGCTGGATGGCATAGCCCTGCGCCCGTACGGCGGCGCGCCGCTCCTCGCCCTCGAGCTGGAAGATGCCGGGGCTGGCCTGCTCGACGGCCGCGGCGAGGTCGGTGATGTACTCGCCGGCGTACCCGTCCTCCGGCTTGTCCTGTCCCAGCGCCGCGGCGATGATCGAGTCGGCGAAGTGGTTCATCTGGACGCCACGGTCGTTGATGTAGAACTCCCGCGTCACCTCGGCGCCCGCGGCCGCGAGAACACGTGCGATCGCGTCCCCGAGCACCGCCCACCGGGTGTGGCCCAGGTGCAGGGGTCCGGTCGGGTTGGCGGAGATGAACTCGACGTTGATCTTCTCGCCGGCGAGCAGCTCGCTGTGCCCGTACGCCGCACCCGCGGCCACGACCTCGGCCGCCACCTTGCCCTGCGCACCCGCCTCGACGGTGATGTTCAGGAAGCCGGGGCCAGCCACCTCGACGGCGCTGATGCCATCAGCCTGCTCGAGCTGCTTCGCGAGCAGCTCGCCGAGCGCCCGCGGGTTCGTTCCCGCCTTCTTGGCGAGCTGCAGCGCGACGTTGGTCGCGTAGTCGCCGTGCCCCTTCTGCCGGGGTCGCTCCACCGTGACCTCCGCCGGGATGCCGTCGGGCAGGGTCAGGGCACCGTCGTCGACGAGCGACGTGAGGGCCGCGACGATGGTCGAGGAGAGCTGGGCTGGAGTCACCGGTCAAGCGTATCGGCGCGTGCCGGTTTCCTTCGCCCGAGTATCGCCCGGTAGTGTTCTGCCTCGCGTCGCCGAGCCCGTCTCGGTCGCATGCCTCCGTAGCTCAGGGGATAGAGCACTGGTTTCCGGTACCAGGTGTCGCAGGTTCGAATCCTGCCGGAGGCGCCATCGCGTTCCTGGGGCGTCAGTCCCCCACCGGCTCCGCCGGACGTCGTACGACGCAGGCCAGCTCGCGGATCGCCCGCTGCAGGTCGGTCAGCTCATCGATCCCCTGGGCGTCGTACGGCCAGCCCTCCTCGAACGCCTCGTCGACGACCGCCTGCGCGAGCTCCTCGACCTCCTCCAGGTACGCGAACCGGCCGCGCAGCGGACCGGGGTCGGCGGGGGCCGGGGTGCGCCGCACCTTCGCGACGTCGCGGACCCGGACCACCTCGACGCCGTCGGACTGCCCGGGCTCGCCGAGCCGGGTGAGCTCGACGTGCTTGTCGTCGACCCCGAGGACGAAGCCGCTCACCGGCTCGGCGTCGCGGAGCCGGAGCTCGACGTGGCGCTGCTTCGCCCCGGCGGCGCGCAGCCGGCCGACGACCTTCCTGCGTCGCGCCCCGTCCGAGCGCCTGGCCTTCTTCGTCACCCGGCCCATCGTGCCGTGGCGGGCACCGTCCCGCCAGCAGATCGCCGTACCCTCGCCCTGTGCCGACGACCGCTGCGACCTCCCGCGTGACCATCCACACCGACGGGGCGTGCCTGGGCAATCCCGGCCCCGGCGGCTGGGGCGCGGTGCTCCGGTACGCCGGCCACGAGCTCGAGCTGCACGGCGGCGAGCCCGCCACCACCAACAACCGGATGGAGCTGATGGCGGCCATCCAGGCGCTCGAGGCGCTCACCCGCCCGTCGGCGGTCGACCTGCACACGGACAGCAGCTACGTCCGCAACGGGATCATGTCGTGGGTCGCGAAGTGGAAGGCCAACGGCTGGCGCACGGCCGCGAAGGCGCCGGTCAAGAACGACGACCTGTGGCGCCGCCTCGACCTGGCCGCGGCCGCGCACGACGTCACCTGGCACTGGGTCAAGGGCCACGCGGGCGACCCGGGCAACGAGCGCGCCGACGCGCTGGCCGGACGAGGTGCGCGGGAGGCAAGGGACGGCTCTGTCAGCAGCGCCGGATGACGGCGTCCCGGCGCGCGTCGTTGCCGTAGCGCTTCGCCGTCCTGACGTCGGGAAGCACCACGCTCGCTCCGTTGATGCTCGCTCCCCTGCCCGGCAGCACGCAGCCGGTGACCTTCGACGGATCGACCTGGGCGATGGCCTGGGCCACCCGGAAGAGCTCCGCGGGCGAGAGCCCCCGCGTGTGCAGGTGCCGCAGCACCCCGATCACCTGGCCCTCGATGAAGCCCGGCTCGGCGGCCCGCTCGGCGACCCGGCGCTGGATTCCACGGATCACCCGTTGCTGGTTGGCCGACCGGTCGAAGTCCCCGCGGGGCAGGGACTTGCGGACCCGCGCGAACTCGACGGCCTTCATCCCGTTCAGCCGCACCTTCCCCTTCGGCCAGCCCCGCGGGTGGAGGCTCACGTCGGAGAAGGCGCGGGGGTTGTTGACGGTGATCCCGCCGATGCCGCTGATCAGCCTGGCAAGGCCGCCGAAGGTCGCGACGACGACGTAGTCCGGCTGGATCCCGAACAACCGGCCGACGGTGCGCCCCAGCAGCTGCGGGCCACCGTAGGACAGCGCGGCGTTGACCCGGCCGGACCCGGCGCCCGGGATCGGGACCCAGCTGTCGCGCGGGATACCGATCGCGGTGGCGGCACCGGTCCGGGTGTTGATCCCGACGAGCTGCAGCGCATCGCCGCGCACGCGCAGCGGGTTCTCCCGGGGCCGGGCGTCCGAGCCGACGCCGAGCACCCAGATCACGTCGGGGTCGACGTCGACCCCCTCGGACCGGTCGAGCTTGACGATGGAGAACTGCACCGGCGCCGGGGTGCTGTCGGGGACGACGACGGCGACCACCCCGAGCAGCAGCGCCAGCAGCGTCGTCCGGATGAACGTGCGCATCAGGACGCCCTCCCCCGGCTGACGTCGAACCCGAAGACCCGCCAGCCCTTCGCCGACGGCGTGAGCAGCAGGCGCCCGGTCACCACCTCGCGCCGGTCGGTGGGCCCGGACACGTCGAGCACGATCCGGATCCGCGCCGTGGCGCCGGCGAGCCTCCCCCGTGGAGCGAGTACGTCGACCCGGAGCACGCGCCGCGCGATGGTCACCGCCTCCAGCTCGGCGCCGGCGGCGGCGTTGCTCAGCAGCGAGGTCTTCCTCAGTGCCAGTGCCCGGGCGCCGGGCGTGAAGGCCGCGAAGGCGTCGACGAAGTCGGTGCGCGGGTAGTCGCCGCCGTACGCCTTCGTCGACCAGGCGTCGACGACCGCGGCGACGTCACGGACCACCTCGGCCCGGCGCGCTGGCGTCAGCTGCCCCCGGACCTTGCCGATGGCGCGTTCCGTGACCACTCTCACGTCCTTGGCCGAGGATGGGCTCCCGGGGCTGGGAGCCGGGTCCTCGCCGCCCCCGGAGCAGCCGCCGAGAGGGAGCCCGGCGACGAGCAGAAGGGCGGAAAAGCCCGTAACCACGGGCGTCCTCCGGATCCCGCGGCAGATGTCATCTGGAGCTGTGCGCATGGCGTCCACTCCCGCCCGGTGCCCACCACCGCGACCCGGCAGACGCCTGTTGCGCAACACCCCGCACCAAAGGGTGACCGAGGGGCGGTATTTGCTTCGGCATGGGACTAGCCTTGGCGGTCGAAACCGCCCGTCACCGGCGGCGGGGGGCCAACGCGCATTTTCGGAAGAGGCGAAGCACGTCGTGACGCAGTCGTCAGACCAGTCCCACGGATCACCCGAACCCGTCGACTTCGGAGCCAACGAGTGGCTCGTGGAGGAGATGAAGGAGCAGTTCGAGGCTGACCCCAACAGCGTCGATCCGGCGTGGGCCGCGTACTTCAAGGGCGCGGGCGCGAACGGCACGACCTCGACCGCGACGGCCGCCGCGAGGACGGCCGCACCGGCTGCTGCTCCCGCGGCCGCCGCACCCGCAGCCCCGGCCGCTGCCGCCCCGACACCCAAGGCGACCCCTGCGCCCCAGGTCAGCCCGGCCTCCACGACGACGCCGACCCCGCCGAAGGCCGACGCCCCCAAGCCCACCCCGAAGGACGCTCCCCGCCCGGCTCCCGTGACCGCGAGCGACGAGCCGACGCTGACCGTGCTGCGCGGCATCCCCGCCGCCACCGCGAAGAACATGGACATCTCGCTGTCCGTGCCGACCGCGACCTCGGTCCGCAACATCCCGGTCAAGCTGCTGTGGGACAACCGGATCGTCATCAACAGCCACCTCAAGCGCGCCCGCGGCGGCAAGGTGTCGTTCACCCACCTCATCGGCTACGCGATCGTCAAGGCGATCAAGGAGCTGCCGGCGATGAACAACACCTACGACGAGATCGACGGCAAGCCGACGATGGTCACGCCGGCCCACATCAACCTCGGGCTCGCCATCGACCAGCAGAAGAAGGACGGCACCCGCCAGCTGGTGGCGCCGTCGATCAAGGCGTGCGAGTCGATGGACTTCGCTCAGTTCTGGACCGCGTACGAGGACATCGTGCGCAAGGCCAAGGACAACAAGCTGACCATGGAGGACTACTCCGGTACGACGGTCAGCCTCACCAACGTCGGCGGCCTCGGCACCAACAACTCCGTGCCGCGCCTCATGCAGGGGCAGGCCGCCATCATCGGTGTCGGCTCGATGGACTACCCGCCGGAGTTCCAGGGTGCGTCCGAGGAGACGATCGCCCGCAACGCCATCTCGCGCATCATGACGATGACCTCGACCTACGACCACCGGGTCATCCAGGGGGCGCAGTCGGGCGAGTTCCTCGGCCAGGTGCACAAGTACCTGCTCGGCCAGGACGGCTTCTACGACGAGATCTTCCGTGCCCTGCGGATCCCCTACGAGCCGATCCGCTGGAACGCCGACATCGCGACCTCGCACGACGACGAGATCGACAAGCAGGCCCGGATCCTCGAGCTGATCCACGCCTACCGCGTGCGCGGCCACCTGATGGCCGACACCGACCCGCTGGAGTACAAGCAGCGCAGCCACCCCGACCTGCGCATCGAGTCGCACGGCTTGACGCTGTGGGACCTCGACCGCGAGTTCCCGACCGGCTCCTTCGGCGGCGGCGACCGCCGCTTCATGAAGCTGCGCCACATCCTCGGCATCCTGCGCGACTCCTACTGCCGCACCACCGGCATCGAGTACATGCACATCATGGACCCCGAGCAGCGCCGCTGGATCCAGGAGCGCGTCGAGCAGCCGCACAGCAAGCCGCCCCGTGAGGAGCAGCTGCGCATCCTGCTGAAGCTCAACCAGGCCGAGGCGTTCGAGACCTTCCTGCAGACGAAGTTCGTCGGCCAGAAGCGCTTCTCGCTCGAGGGTGGCGAGACCACGATCCCCGTCGTCGACGAGATCGCCGAGGCGGCCGCGCAGGCGGGCCTCGAGGAGGTCGCCATCGGCATGGCGCACCGTGGCCGCCTCAACATGCTGGCCAACATCGTCGGCAAGTCCTACAACCAGATCTTCCGCGAGTTCGAGGGCAACATCGACCCGCGCACGGTCCAGGGCTCGGGCGACGTGAAGTACCACCTCGGCGCCGAGGGCACGTTCGTCGCCGGCACCGGCGAGACCATCGCCGTCTCGATCGCCGCGAACCCCTCGCACCTCGAGACCGTCGACCCGGTCCTGGAGGGCATTGCCCGCGCCAAGCAGGACGTGCTCGACCGTGGCTCCGAGTTCCCGGTGCTGCCGTTGCTCATCCACGGTGACGCAGCGTTCGCCGGCCAGGGCGTGGTCGCCGAGACGCTCAACCTCTCGCAGCTGCGCGGCTACCGCACCGGCGGCACGATCCACGTCGTCATCAACAACCAGGTCGGTTTCACCACCTCGCCCGGGTCGTCGCGCTCGACGCTGTACTGCACCGACGTGGCCCGCATGGTCCAGGCGCCGATCTTCCACGTCAACGGTGACGACCCGGAGGCGTGCATCCGCGTCGCCCGGCTCGCCTTCGAGTACCGCCAGGCCTTCAACAGCGATGTCGTCATCGACCTCGTCTGCTACCGCCGTCGCGGTCACAACGAGGGCGACGACCCGTCGTACACGCAGCCGCTGATGTACGACCTCATCGAGCAGAAGCGCTCGGTGCGCAAGCTCTACACCGAGTCCCTCATCGGTCGTGGCGACATCACGATCGAGGAGGCCGAGCAGGTCCTGCGCGACTACCAGCAGCAGCTGGAGCGGGTGTTCACCGAGGTCCGCGAGGCCGACACCAAGCCCGACGAGTGGACGACCGTCCCCGACTACCCGGACAAGCCCACCGGCGAGACCCAGACGTCGGTGCCGTTCGAGGTGCTCAAGCGGGTCGCCGACGCCTATGTCACCCCGCCCGACGGCTTCACCGTGCACCCGAAGGTCATGCCCCAGCTGCAGCGCCGCGCCGCGGCGATCACCGAGGGCCCGATCGACTGGGGCACCGGCGAGATCCTCGCCTTCGGCTCGCTGCTGATGGAGGGCCGCCCGGTCCGCCTGGCCGGCCAGGACTCGCGCCGCGGGACGTTCGTGCAGCGGTTCGCGACGATCATCGACCGCCACAACGCCGACGAGTGGACGCCGCTGGCCAACCTCACCGAGGACCAGGCCAAGTTCTTCGTCTACGACAGCCTGCTGTCCGAGTACGCCGCCCTCGGCTTCGAGTACGGCTACTCCGTGGCCCGGCCGGACGCGCTGGTCCTCTGGGAGGCCCAGTTCGGCGACTTCGTCAACGGCGCCCAGTCGGTCATCGACGAGTACATCTCCGCCGGCAAGACCAAGTGGGGCCAGGACTCCGGCGTCGTGCTGCTGCTGCCGCACGGCTACGAGGGCCAGGGCGCAGACCACTCCTCCGCCCGCATCGAGCGCTTCCTGACGCTCTGCGCGGACGAGGCGATGGTCGTCGCCCAGCCGTCCACCCCGGCGTCGCACTTCCACCTGCTGCGCAAGCACTCGCTCGGCGGTGAGCACAAGCCGCTGATCATCTTCACGCCGAAGTCGATGCTCAAGCGCAAGGAGGCTGCCTCGCAGCCCGCCGACTTCACCTCGGGCGAGTTCCGCGCGGTCATCGGCGACGACACCGTCGACCCCGCCAAGGTCACCACGGTGCTGCTGGTCTCCGGCCGGCTCACCTGGGACCTCGTGGTCGAGCGGCAGAAGACGGGCCGCGACGATGTCGCGATCCTGCGCGTCGAGCAGCTGTACCCGTGGCCGGTCGAGGCGATCAGGGCCGAGCTGGCCAAGTACCCGAACGCCAAGGTCAAGTGGGTGCAGGACGAGCCCTTCAACCAGGGCCCGTGGCCGTCGTACCACCTCAACGTCGTGCCGCAGCTCGATCGCGAGATCGAGCCGGTGACCCGCGCGGCGTCCTCGACCACGGCCGTCGGCACGGCCAAGCGGCACCTCGAGGAGGCCAGGGTCCTCATCGGCGAAGCGTTCAGCTGATGTACTTCACCGATCGCGGCATCGAGGAGCTCGAGCAGCGCCGGGGTGACGAGGAGGTCACCCTGGCCTGGCTCGGCGAGCGGCTGCAGGAGTTCGTCGACACCCACCCCGAGTTCGAGGTGGCGGTCGAACGGTTCGCGACCTGGCTGGCCCGGCTCGACGACCCCGAGGACTGACCCGAGCACGGACGACGAGGGCCCGGCGGAGATCTCTCCGCCGGGCCCTCACCCTTCCCGGTCGGCGCCGGGCGCGGTCGACCGTGGGAGGTCAGCCGACCGCAGCCGGTTGCCGGGCCGCCGGCGCCTCGGGCACCGACTCCGAGAGCCCGAAGCGGCGGTGCAGGGCCTGCAGCGGAGCGGGCGCCCACCAGGCCCGCTCCCCCAGCAGCCGGATGCTCGCCGGCAGGAGCACCCCGCGGATCAGCGTCGCGTCGATCAGGATCGCAAGTCCGGTGCCCAGCCCGAAGAACTGGATGAAGCTGACGGAGCTGACCAGGAAGGCGAAGAAGCTGATCGCGATCAGGGCCGCCGCCGTGCTGACGATCCGGCCGGTGTGGGCCATGCCGTGGACCAGGGCCTGCTCGTTGTCCATGCCGAGGTCGCGCATCTCCTTGATCCGGCCCATCACGAAGACCTCGTAGTCCATCGAGAGGCCGAAGGCGACGCAGAAGAGCAGGACCATCATGCTGCTGTCCATCGGCTGCGGGGTGAAGCCCAGGAGCCCGGACAGGTGGCCCTCCTGGAACACCCACACCATCGCGCCAAGGGTGGCCCCGAGGCCCAGCGCGTTGAGCAGCAGTGCGCGGACCGGCTGCACCACACTGCCGGTGAACAGGAACAGGATCACCATCGTGGTCAGCACCAGCCACCCGGCGACGATCGGGAGCCGGTCGCCGATGCCGGTCATCTGGTCGTGCAGCTCGGCGCTGGCCCCGCCGACCAGGGCCTCGACGTCGTCCGGCGCGGAGACGGCCCGCACGTCCTCGACGAGGTCGCGCGCCGCGGCCGAGCGCGGGTCGAGGTCGGTGACCACGGAGACCAGCGAGGCCCCGTCTGCGGGGCGGACCTCGGTCCGGACGACGCCGTCGAGCGTGGCCAGCTCGTCGGCGTACGACGCCAGGTCGGCCTCGCCGAGCGCGCTGGTCGTGACCACCTGGATCGGGTGGGTGCCGTCGCCCGCGAACTCCGAGCGAAGTGCGTCGCCGGCCTGCCGGCTGGACGCGGTGGTCGGCAGCACCCGGTCGTCGGGGGTGCCGAGGTCGATGCCCGCGAGCGGGACCGCGACGACCAGCAGGGCGCCGACGACGGGGAGGGCGCTGACGAGCGGGCGCCGGGTGACGAAGCGGGCGAGCCGACCCCACGCGGGAGCCTCCTCGCCGCGGATGCCGCGGACCTTCGGCACCCGCCACGCGTCGATCCGGTCACCGAGCAGGGCCAGCCCGGCCGGCAGGACGACGACCGCGCTGAACGCCGTGATCAGCATGACCCCGATGCCGGCGTACGCGAACGAGCGCAGGAAGTACATCGGGAAGACCAGCAGCGCTGCGAGCGCCACCGCGACGGTGGTGGCCGAGAACGCGATGGTCCGGCCCGCCGTCTCCACGGCGCGCCGGACGGCGGCGTCGTGGGTCCTGCCCGCGGCGCGCTCCTCGCGCACCCGCGCCACCATCAGCAGCCCGTAGTCGACGGCGAGGCCGAGCCCGAGGCCGGTGGTGAGGTTGACCGCGTAGATCGACACGTCCGTCGTCGAGCCGAGGATCGAGAGCTCGGCGAAGGTGCCCAGGATCGCGGCCATGCCGACGCCGAGGGTGACCAGCGCGCCGACGACGTTGCCGAAGGCGAGCACCAGCAGGGCGAGGATCAGCGGGATCGCGATGCTCTCGGCGAGGGCGAGGTCCTTGCCGATCTGGCCGCCGATCTCCTCGCCGACGACCTCGCCACCGCCGACGTCGACCGTCAGCGGGCCGTCGTCGGTGGCGTAGTCGTCGAGGACGGCGGCCGGGTCGGCGTCGGCCCCGGGGGCGACGGCGGCGGTGAGGAGGGCGTGGCTGCCGTCGGTGGACCGCATCGGGCCCGCCCGCCCGTCGAAGTACGACGCGACGTCGGCCAGGTCCGGGTCCGCACGCAACCGCTCGGTGAGCACCGTGCCCGCGGCCGCGGAGGCCGGCGAGTCGACGTCGCCGTCGGCCGCCTCCACCACGAACACGTAGTCGGCCGCACCCCCGAAGCGCTCCTCGAGCAGCGCGGCCGCGCGGCTGCTGTCGGAGTCGGGGTCGTCGAAGCCCTCGGTCTGGAGCTTGCTGAATGCCCCCACGCCCACGACGGCCGCTGCGACGACCGTGACCAGGCCGAGGGCCACCACCCAGCGTGCCCGCCGGGTGACCAGTTCTCCGATCCAGCGGAACATGGCACTCCTCCAATGTGTACGAACGTAAACTTTACGAGCGTTAACTTGGCATGGATGTGTGCGGGTGTCAACATGTTCCTCGTGACGACCTCCAGCCGGACCAGCTACCACCACGGCGACCTGCGCAACGCCCTCGCCCGGGCCGCGGCCGAGCTCGCCACCTCCGGCGGCCCGGACGCGGTGACCATCCGGGGGGCGGCGCGGGAGGTGGGCGTCACGCCGACGGCGGCGTACCGACACTTCGCGAACCAGTCCGACCTGCTCGAGGCCGCCCGCGCGCTGGCCATGGACGGCATGGTCGCGGCGATGGCGGACTTCCTCCAGCAGGTGCCCGAGGACGGCGACCCCGTCGCCCGGGCGATCGGCCGGCTGGAGTCCACGGGCCGCGGCTACATCCGCTTCGCCCTCCAGGAGCCGGGGATCTTCCGTACCTGCTTCACCGGCCGCCTGCGCGAGCCGCAGGGCACCGGGATGGGCGATCCGGCGCCGTACGTCCTCCTCGGCGAGATGCTCGACGAGCTGGTCGAGGTCGGCTACCTGGCGCCGGAGGACCGCCCCGGCGCCGAGGCCGGGCCGTGGGCCGCCGTGCACGGGCTGGCGATGCTCCTCATCGACGGCCCCCTCAAGGACATGACCGAGGCCGAGCGGGAGGCCGCCCTCGACCGGACCCTGGAGATGACGATCCGCGGACTGGCGACCGGCCCCAAGGCTCCCGTCAGCCACTAGTGGTTGCCGTCGGGGATGCGGCGACGGCGGTCCACGCTCCGGGTGCGTGCATCGCAAGGCGCCGGCGCGCAGCCATACCGGGTCGTCTCGCAAGCGTCGGCAACGCCGCGGGGCGCGTGCCCGGCGCGCGGAACGCCCGGCGCATCCCCGACGGTGACCACTAGTGTCGGCCGGGTGAGCAAGGAGCTGATCGACTACGCCAGCTGGGGTGAGCGGTTCTTCGCGACCGCAGTGACCGCCGAGCGCGTGCTCAACGGAGTCAACGTGCTGTCCGGACGGGCGATCGACGTCGGGCCGCTCGGTGTCGGCCCGGGCCGGATCGCGAAGGTGACCGCGCAGGGCACCATCGGCACCGCCACCGGCCAGCGGGTCGGCTCCTCCCCGGTGTCCTTCCACGTCGACCTGCCGGTGACCCTGAAGTTCAGCATCGACCTCGGCATGGACAAGCAGAACTTCGACGCCGACATCACGGTGCCGCTGGTCATCACCGCCCACGGCCGCGCCGACCTCGCCATCGCGCTGGACGTCACGCCGCCGGAGACCAACCAGGTCGTCGTACGACTGAAGGCGCAGGGGCTGCGCGCCTCGCTGGTGAACAGGGCCGCCAACGTCGAGGGCGAGCTGCGCCGCTTCGTCGCGAAGTACGTCGCCAAGGAGCTCGGCAAGCCCTACGTGCGCGATGCGACGGTCATCGACGTGGGCGCCGCCATCGAGAAGGCCGCCGCCGGACTGGGTCCGCGCGAGGAGAGCCCGATGGCCGACGAGCTCACCGACGACCTGCCGGCCGCCATGGAGGCCGAGCTCGAGCACACCGCGCAGCTCTTCATCGAGGCCGACCAGGACGGCGCGGAGGGGCGGCGGTGAAGCCCTATCCCCCGGCACCGTGGCACATGCACGGCTCGCTCTGGCTGTCCGCCTTCAAGCTGCGCGAGGACGCCGACGAGCGCCACCCCGCCGGGACGTACGGCGTCGCGCTGGTCTCCTACGAGGACCCGAGCCCGCTGACCTACCACGAGCTCCTCGTGGCACGGACGACGAAGAACCGCGCCGGCAAGGGCGCGGTCACGATCACCGACATCTGGGTCGACTCCGAGGCCTCGCAGGCAGGTGGCCGCGAGCTGTGGGCGATCCCGAAGGAGCTGTGTGACTTCGACATGGAGAGCAGCTTCCGCGGTCCCGTCACCTCGACCGACTGGACCGCGACGGTGGAGCGGCGCCCGATCGTGTCGGCGCAGTTCACCGACGTGTCCCGCGCGGCGATCCGGATGCCCTTCACCGGCCTGGTCGAGCAGCCCGGCATCGCGGAGCACCCGGAGATCGCGGACGTGGTGATGAAGGGGAACGCCAAGGCACTCCCCTGCCGCTCGCGGTGGAGCTTCGCGAGCGACGGGCCCCTCGCGTTCCTGCAGGGGGCCCGTCGGCTCGGGTCGTTCCGGATGGCAGGCTTCCGCCTCGCCTTCCAGTAGGAGCTACTCGGCGTCGAGGTCCTGCTCGACGAGTGCCGCGATCTTCGCGACGTCGGCCTCGTTCTCGCCGGAGACCTCGACCTGGTCCCCGTTGCCGGCGCCGAGCGTCATGATCAGCAGCGCGGAGCTGGCGTCGACGCCCTCGTCGCCGGGGACGCCGATGAGGACCTCGGAGTCCAGCTCGGCGGCCGCGTCGGAGATGATCGCGGCGGGTCGGGCGTGCAGGCCGACGGCGGAGCCGACGGTGACGGTGACGGTGTGCATGGGTGGTGCTTCCTCTCGGTCGGTACGACGAACGGCTGGGCTCAGACGGCGACGGGCTCGGGCGCGGCGGCGACCGGCGCGTCACGCCCGACGGACTTGAGGGCGATCACGGCGGCGGTCGCCGTGAGCACGCCGGCGGCGAGGGCGATCACGAAGCCCATCACCCCGTCGACGGCGAACAGGACGAAGATGCCGCCGTGGGGCGCCCGGAGGCTCACGTCGAAGGCTTCGGCGAGGCCGCCGGTGACACCGCTGCCGAGCACGATCGCGGGGATGACCCGCAACGGGTCGGCCGCCGCGAACGGGATCGCGCCCTCGGTGATGAAGGAGGCGCCCAGTGCCCAGGCGGCCTTGCCGTTCTCGCGCTCGGCCGAGCTGAACAGGCGCGGACGCACCACCGTGGCCAGGGCGAGCGCGAGCGGCGGCACCATACCGCCGAGCATCACCGCGGCCATGATCTTCAGCTGCGGCGCATCGGTCGCGGCGCCCGCGGTCGCCAGACCGGCGGTGGCGAAGCTGTAGGCGACCTTGTTGAGCGGGCCGCCCATGTCGAAGGCCATCATCATGCCGAGCAGGGCGCCCAGGACGATGGCGGAGCCGCCGCTCATCTCGGCGAGGCCGTCGTTCATCGCCTCCATGAGCGAGCTGAGCGGCTCGGACAGGACGGCGAGCATGACGACGCCGGTGACGAGGGTCGCGACCAGCGGGATGAGCAGCACCGGCATCAGGCCGCGCGCCCACACCGGGACCTTCCAGCGCGACACCCACAGCGCCACGACGCCGGCGAGGACGCCGCCGACGATGCCGCCCAGGAAGCCCGCGCCGATCAGCACCGAGATCGCGCCCATCACGAAGCCGGGGGCGATGCCGGGCCGGTCAGCGATGGCGTAGGCGATGTAGCCGGAGAGCGCCGGGACGAGGAACCCGAAGGCCGCGCCACCGAGCACCATCAGCAGCGCGCCGAGATAGGTCAGCAGCGGGCTGCGGACCAGCTCCGCGCCGGCGATCTGGTAGTCCGCCGGGTCGGGCAGGCTGAACAGCGAGTTGTTGAGCACGATGTGCTGGGCCGTGTTCACCGACGCCCCGTCGAAGGTCGACCCGAGCGCGATCTCGTAGCCCCCGAGCAGGAAGGCCAGCGCGATGAGCAGGCCGCCCGCCGCCACGAACGGGATCATGTACGACACACCGGTCATCAGGACACGGCGAGCCCGGCCGCCCCACGACTCCCCCGCCGACGCGGACCCGTCGGCAGGCTCGCCGCCGCGCACCGAGCCCTCGACCCGGGCCGCCGACGGGTTGTCCGCCGCCCGCAGCGCCTCGGCGATCACGGCGTCACCGTCGTCGATCGGGCGCTTGACGCCGGTCGCCACGACCGGCTTGCCCGCGAAGCGGTGCCGGTCGCGCACACCCACGTCGGTGGCGAACACGACGGCTTCCGCGGCGTCGATGGTCGCCTGGGCGAGCGGCTTCGAGCCCGCGGAGCCCTGGGTCTCGACGTCGATCCCGACACCGGCCCGCTGCGCGGCCGCCTCGAGCGCCTCGGCCGCCATGTAGGTGTGGGCGATGCCGGTCGGGCAGGAGGTCACGGCCACCAGTCGTCGTACGACGACGGGCGTGGCCGCCGCCGGAGTCGCCGCTGCCGGACCACCGGCCGGCACTGCCTCCCCCGGCGGCGCGACGACGCCCCGCACCAGCGCGACGACCTCATCGGGCGTCGCCGCGGCGCGCAGTGCGTCGGTGAACTCGGCCTTCACCAGCGACCGGGCCAGCTTGGCCAGGATCTGCAGGTGGGCGTTGCCGCCGCCCTCGGGGGCCGCGATCAGGAAGACCAGGTCGGCAGCGCCGTCCTTGGCACCGAAGTCGACGCCGGGCGCGAGCCGTGCGAAGGCCAGTGTGGGCTCGGTGACCGCGACGGACCGGCAGTGCGGGATGGCGATCCCGTCCTTCATGCCGGTGGCCGACTTCACCTCGCGGGCGTACAGGTCGGCCGTCAGCTGATCGACGTCGGTGGCGCGACCGGCGGCGGTGACGCGCGCGGCGAGGGCGGCGATCACCGCGTCCTTGTCGGCACCGAGGTCGGCGTCGAGGCTGACCAGCGCGGTGGTCATCAGCTCTGCCATGAGGGTTCTCCTTCGTGGGCGGTGGCGCTCAGGTCGAGCGCACGGACCCGGACCGTGTGGGTCCGGACGTCTGCGGGGGTCGGCACGGTCGTGCCGGGCAGGGCGGCTGCGGCGCTGCCGTAGGCGACGGCGGCGGCCAGCCGGTCGGGAGCGGCGTCGCCGCGCAGGTCGGCGGCGAGGTAGCCGAAGAGGCTGCTGTCGCCGGCGCCGACGGTGCTGACGACCCGGGTCGGCGGGGGCACGGCGTGCCAGGCGCCGGTCGCGTCGACGAGCACCGCACCGGCGCCACCCAGGGTGGCCAGCACAGTGGTGACGCCCCGGTCGACGAGGGAGCGGGCGGCGAGGGCGACCCGCTGCGGGTCGCCCTCGAGCTCGGCCGCGTCGATGCCGGCCACGGTGGCGAGCTCCTCCGCGTTGGGCTTGAGCAGGCTGGGCGCGGAGCCCGGCGCGAGTCGCGCGACGACGGCCTCGAGGGCGGCGTCGCTGGTGTCGATCGCCACGCGGCGACCGGTCGCGCGCAGCCGGGCCGCCAGGTCGGCGTACCAGTCGGCGGGGGCGCCGGGCGGCAGCGAGCCGGCGAGGACGACCCAGCCGTCACCGGGCTGGGCGAGGACGCGCTCGGCCAGCGCGTCGAGATCGGTGGAGGAGACCTCCGCCCCGGCCGCGTTGAGCTTGGTGGTGGTGCCGTCGGGCTCGGTGATCGTGAGGTTGACCCGCATCGGACCGGCCGGTGGCACCGGCACGCTGGGCACACCGAGGCGGTCCAGTTCGCGCACGAACGGGTCGTCGGCGGCGACCGGGAGCACGGCACAGGTCGGCACGCCCGCGGCGACGCAGGCGCGGGAGATGTTCACGCCCTTGCCGCCGGGCTGGTCGAGCGACTCGGCCACGCGGAGGACGCCGCCACGCACGAGCTCGCCCGGGAGCACGACCGTGCGGTCGATGCTCGGGTTGGGGGTGACGGTGACGATCACGCCGTCACCACCTCCACGCCGGCCGCCGCGATCGCCTTGCGGTCCGCAGGCCGGATGCCGCGGTCGGTCACCAGCGCATCGACCTCGTCCAGTGCCGCGAACCGGACAGCGGTCTCGACGCCCACCTTCGAGGAGTCCACGAGCCCGACGACGCGCTCGGCGGCGAGCACGAACGACCGCTTCGTCGCCGCCTCCTCGCTGTCGGGCGTCGACAGGCCGTGGCCGGCCGTGACGCCGTTGGCGCCCAGGAACGCGACGTCGACGCGCAGCGCGCCCACGGCGGCGACGGTGGTGGCACCGACCGCGGCGTGCGTGTTGGTGCGCACCCGCCCGGGAAGCAGGTGGAGCTCGATGCCCGCGTTGCCGGCGAGCCGGGCCGCGATCGACACGCTGTGCGTGAAGACCACGAGCCGGTGGCTCGCCGGCAGCGCGTCGGCGAAGCGGGCGGTCGTGCTGCCCGCGTCGATCAGGACGGACGCACCCGGTGGCGGCAGCTGGTCGAGCGCCGCCCGGGCGATCTGCGCCTTGGCCTCGGTGTTGGCCGCGTCGCGCTCCACGAGTCCGGGCTCCAGGGTGGAGAGCGCGGACGTCGGGACGGCGCCTCCGTGGACCCGCCGGAGGACACCCAGCGCCTCCAGGGCGGTCAGGTCACGTCGTACGGTCTCGGTGGTCACGTCGAAGAGCTCGGCGATCTCGGCGACGGACATGCGACCCCGGTCCCCGACCTGACGGGCGATGGCCTGCTGGCGCTCCTCGGCGTACATCGTGTGACCTCTCTCACGGATCTGTGTTTATGTTGTTTTATGCCCGTTTCTGTTGCTTGTCAAGGGGTCCGCGGTCTAGCGTGTGAGCATGGTCACCACGATCCACGGCACCCCGGTCGTCCCCGGCCTGGCCCACGGGCCGGCCCAGGTCACCGTCTCGGACATCTCCCCCGACGCCCTCGCGCGGTACGGCGACGGCGGGCATCCCGACGCCGACACCGCCCTCGCCGCCTACGACGCGGCGGTCGAGTCGGTCGCCGAGGGCTTCCGTCGCAAGGCGGCCTCCGCGCACGGCGCGGCGGCCGGCGTGCTCACGGCCAGCGCCGGGCTCGCGACCGACCGCGGCCTGCGCTCCGCCGTCGGCAAGAACCTCCGCGCCGGCGAGCCGCTGCTGACGGCCGTCGACCACGCGGTCGAGAAGTTCGTGACGGTGTTCACCGGCATGGGCGGGCTGATGGCCGAGCGCGTGACCGACCTGCGCGACATCCGCACCCGCGTGGTGGCACGGCTCGTGGGCGAGCCCGAGCCGGGCGTGAGGCTCCCCGACGAGCCGGTCGTCCTCGTCGCGACCGACCTCGCCCCCGCCGACACCGCCGGTCTCGATCCCGAGCTGGTGCTCGGCCTGGTCACCGAGCGCGGCGGCCCGACCAGCCACACCGCGATCATCGCCCGCCAGCTCGGCATCCCCTGTGTCGTCGGCGCCGCCGGAGTGGTGGCCGCCGCGGCCGGGCACACGCTGCTCCTCGACGGCGCCACGGGCACGATCGAGCTGGACCCCGACCCGGCCGACGCCGCCGGGCGGGTTGCGCGCGACGCCGAGGAGCGCGCCGCACTGGCGAAATGGCAGGGGCCCGGCCGGACGGCCGACGGCCACGCGGTGAAGCTGCTGGCCAATGTCGCCGACGCCGCCTCCGCGGTCGCCGCCGCCGAGGGACCGGTCAGCGGGGTCGGCCTGTTCCGCACCGAGCTGAGCTTCCTCGACCGCGAGACCGAGCCGACCGTCGAGGAGCAGACCGCCGTGTACGCCGGCGTCCTGGCCCCGTTCGCCGGAGACGACCGCCACGTGGTGGTCCGCACCCTCGACGCGGGCTCGGACAAGCCGATCGCCTTCGCCACCCATCCCGGCGAGGAGAACCCCGCTCTCGGCGTCCGGGGCCTCCGGCTGTCGTTCACCGACCACGGGCTGCTGGACCGGCAGCTCGACGCGATCGCGGCCGCGGCTCAGCAGAGCGGGGCGACGACGTGGGTGATGGCGCCGATGGTCGCCACGGTCGACGAGGCCCGGGACTTCGCCCGGTCGGCGCGGGCGCGTGGGCTGGTGCCCGGCGTGATGGTGGAGGTGCCCAGCGCGGCCCTGCTCGCCGACCGGATCCTCGCCGAGGTGGACTTCCTCTCGATCGGCACCAACGACCTGACGCAGTACACGATGGCGGCCGACCGGCTGTGCACCGACCTGGCCCACCTCACCGACCCGTGGCAGCCGGCGGTGCTGCAGCTGATCGCGATGACCGCTGCCGCCGGCGAGCGGGCCGGCAAGCCGGTCGGGGTGTGCGGCGAGGCTGCCGCCGACCCGCTGCTCGCCTGCGTCCTGGTCGGCCTCGGCGTCACGTCGCTGTCGATGGCGGCGGCGGCGGTACGGCAGGTCGGGGCGCGGCTGGCGACGGCCAGCCTCGACCAGTGCCGGGAAATGGCGAACGCGGCGCTCGCGGCCGCGGATCCCTCCGCGGCACGCGACGCCGCGCGCGCCGTGCTGGCCTGATCCCTCAGGCGGGGTCGATCTCCTCCGCCGCCGGGGCCTGGGGGGCGCCGGCGGCGGAGGCCTGGTCGTCCGCGGCCTCCCCGAGCGCGTGCTCGGCGAGGGCCCGGCGCGAGGAGTCGCGGATCTCGAAGACCTCGGTCGCGAACCCGCCCACTGCGGCCGCCACGTCGCCGACGGCCCTGGTCAGGATCGTGGCGACCTCGCCGACCGCGGTGGCGGCGGCCTCGGCACCCGCCTGAATGGCGTCCTTGGCGATCTCGCCCTTGCTCAGGTGGTCACGTCCACTCATGCGAGCAGTCTCCCCCGGTCGGGGTCAGGCTGCCAACGAGTCCTCGGTCACGGCCTGCGGGCCGCGGACCGGGGCCTCCTTCGGCGAGCCGCCCGGGAACGAGAGCCGGACGATCTTCGCGAAGACGCTGAAGAGCTGCTTGTGCAGCGGGCCCTTGTTGTAGGGCAGGCCGTAGCGCTCGCAGATCTCCTGCACCTCGACGGCCATCTCCGGGTAGCGACGGGCCGGGATGTCCGGGAACAGGTGGTGCTCGATCTGGTGCGACAGGTTGCCGCTCATCACGTGCATCAGCTTGCCGCCCGTGATGTTCGCCGAGCCCAACATCTGGCGCAGGTACCACTGGCCACGCGTCTCGTCCTCGGTCTCCTCGACCGAGAAGGACGCGACACCGGCCGGGAAGTGCCCACAGAAGATGATGTTGAAGGTCCAGACGTTGCGGACCAGGTTGGCGACCGCATTGCCGGCGAGGGTGCTGAGGAACAGCGGGCCGGTCAGCGCCGGGAAGAGGACGTAGTCCTTGAGGACCTGCTTGCCCATCTTCTTGCGGATCCGGCGCCAGATCGGAGCGTTCTCGCCGCCGAACATCTTGCGGCGACCGGCGAACACCTCCTCGGTCTCGAGGTCGTGCAGGGCCACGCCCCACTCGAAGAAGGTCATCAGCAGGAACGCCCACAGCGGGTTGCCGAGGTAGTAGGGGTTCCACTTCTGCTCCGGGTCCATCCGCAGGATGCCGTAGCCCACGTCACGGTCCTTGCCGACGACGTTCGTGTAGGTGTGGTGCATGTAGTTGTGGCCGTACTTCCAGTTCTCGGCCGGCGCCATCGTGTCCCAGTCGAACATCCGCGAGTTGAACGTCGGGTCGCCCATCCAGTCGTACTGGCCGTGCATCACGTTGTGCCCGATCTCCATGTTGTCGAGGATCTTCGACACGGAGAGTGCGGCGACAGCAGGCACCCAGCCGATCACCGGCAGGTAGAACAGGGCGCGACCGGCGATCTCGAAGCTGCGCTGGGCCTTGACGACCTTGCGCAGGTACTCCGCGTCGGGCTCGCCGAGGTCGGCGATGACGCGCAGGCGCAGGGCGTCGAGCTCGGCACCGAGCCGGTCGATCTCGGCGCGGGTCAGGCCGTGGTACTTCTCCTCGGCGGCGGCAGCGGCCGGGGTGTCCATGAGTTCGGTCATGATCGGTTCCTCTCTCTGGGTCGGATCACAGGTCGATGTGGCAGTCACCGGCGGCAGCGGTCACGCAGATGCGGACCTCCTCGTCCGGCAACGCGGACTCCTCGCCGGTCAGGATGTTGCGGACGGTGCCCGCGGTCTTGGTGCGCGTGCAGGAGAAGCAGATGCCCATCCGGCAGCCGAACTCAGGCTTCAGGCCGAGCTCCTCGGCCTGCTCGAGCAGGCTCGCGCCCGACGCGGCGACGGTCCTGCCGGAGCGGGTGAAAGAGATGTCGCCCTCCACCTCCTCGCCGGGCTGCGCGGCCCGGGCGACGGCGGGCTTGAAGAACTCCATCCGCAGGCGGGTCGAGTCGTCGTACGCCGCCTTCACCAGCTCCACCAGCCCAGGCGGGCCGCAGAGCCAGGTGTCGGTGTCCTTGTAGTCCGGGACCAGGCGCCGCAGCTCGAACTCGCTGAAGATCTGGTCGCCGTACCGGAGGTGGACGTCGACGCCGTTGTCGGCCGCAGCGATCTGCGCCAGTTCCTCGGCGAAGATCTGGTCCTCGGCGCTGCGCGCGAAGTGGAGGAAGGTCACCTTGCGCCCGGCGTGCCCGTCGTACCCGTCGCGCAGCAGGGTGCGCACCATCGACATCGCGGGGGTGATGCCCGAGCCGCCGGTGATGAACAGCAGGCGGCTGATCGTCGGCGTCGCCGGGCTCTCGACGAGGGTGAACTCACCCTGGGCCTGGCTCAGGTGCAGGATCTGGCCGGGCTGCGCCGAGCGGACGAGGTACGACGACACCTGCCCCTCGTCGTGGGCGCGGATCGTGAGCGTGAAGCGCTCTCCCCTGCCGGACGCGGCCGAGGAGATGGAGAACGCACGGGTGAACCGCTTGGCGATGCCGGGCATCTCGACGCCCACGAGGACGTGCTGGCCGGCGCGGTGGCCGCGCCAGGTCGCCGTGGGCTGCAGGGTCAGGGTGGCGACGGGGGCGTCGCCGTCGGTCTCACGGTGGACCGAGACGATCCGGGCCCGGACCTCGTGGGCCGCCCACATCGGGTTGAACCGCTCGAGGTAGCTGTCGACGCCGTGCGGGCTGGCGAGTGCCGCCACCAGCTTCGAGCGCAGGAGGAGGCCCAGGGGGCCGCCGCCGACCGGACGAGTGGGGACGGCCGCCGGTTCGGAGATGAGCGCGGACATCGCGCCTCCTTCGGTGGAAGTTTGGGTGTACGTCTGTACACCCAAACTGTGGCAAGCCTCTTGCGCCCGGTCAACGACTACCCGCCGTGACAGTGCACACATGTTCACTCAAGATAGGATGGGTACATGACCGGGTCACGCGTCGAGCAGAAGGAGCGCACCCGCCGCGCGATCCTCGACGCGGCGCTCGCACTCTCCGAGGACTCCACCTTGGTGGCCCTGTCACTGCGCCAGGTCGCCAAGGAGGTCGGCATCGTCCCGACCGCGTTCTACCGGCACTTCCCCTCGATCGAGGACCTCGGCCTCGCGCTCGTCGAGGAGTCGCTCGACACCCTGCGTGCACTGCTGCGCGAGCTGCGGCGTACCGCGGGACCCGACTTCCGCACCATCATCGACGGCTCGGTGAGGGTGCTGGTCGAGCAGGTGCGCCTCCACCACCGGCACTTCGGGTTCATCGCCCGCGAGCGGTTCGCCGGACCGACCACCGTGCGCCAGGCGATCAACCGGGGCATCGAGCTCGCCGAGCGGGAGCTCGCGATCGACCTGGCCCACCTGCCCGGCACCGATCAGTGGTCCGAGGAGGACCTGCGGGTCCTGTCCACCCTGATCGTCGGCGCGATGGTCGCCACCGCGGAGCGGCTGCTGGCCGCCGGGCCCGGCTCCGCCGAGGAGCAGCGGATCGCCGACACCGCCCGGACGCAGCTGCGGATGATGCTGATCGGCGCGATCCACTGGCGCTCACGGCCCTGACCGGCGCGGACGGCTGAGGCCCCGCTCACACCCGCGGTGGACGGCGGCGTCAGGCTCGTCACGTTCGGTGGACGCGAAGTTACCGACCAGTCACCATGGCGCGGTGCCTGCTGTTGAAAGCCTGACCACCGCCGCCCGCAACGCGTGGGCGATCTCCCCCCTCGGTCCCGGCGTCGAGCAGTACGACGGCCTGCCGGCCACCGTGCTCAGCGACGCCCCGCACCGCCGGCTCTCGCGCTACGACCGCACCACGCCGGCGACGGCCCCGCGACCGGTCCTGCTCGTGCCGCCGCTGGCCGTCTCGGCCCGGTGCTTCGACCTCCGGCCCGGCCAGAGCCTGGCCGCCCACCTGCTGGGGAGCGGCCGGGCGACGTACCTCGTCGACTACGGCGCCATCGGCTTCGCCGACCGGGCGATGGGCTTCGAGACCTGGATGGACGACATCCTGCCGACCGCGATCCACGCGGTGCTCGACGACCACTCCGAGGCCGGCGACCGGGCCGATGGCGTCGACCTCGTCGGCTGGTCGCTCGGCGGCACCCTGAGCCTGCTCACGGCGGCCGCGCACCCCGACCTGCCGATCGCCTCGCTCACGGCGTTCGGCACGCCGATCGACTACTCGAAGATCCCCGCGGTACAGCCGCTGATCGTCGCCGACCGGCTGCTCGGCTCGCGCGCCGTCACGGCGCCGACCGCGGCCCTGGGCGGCGTGCCGAGGCACCTGGTGCGGGCCAGCTATCGCGCGATGGCGCCGAAGCGCGAGCTCACCAAGGCCTACCACCTGGCGAAGAACATCCTCGACACCGAGACCCTCGCGCGGACCACCGCGATCGACGGCTTCATCGCCGAGATGCCCGGTTACCCCGGTCGCGCCTATCACCAGATCCACACCCGGCTGATGGTCCGCAACGAGCTCGCCACCGGGACCGTTCGTCTGGGCCGCGACCGCACGGTGCGCCTCGGCGACATCGACACGCGCGTGCTCTTCGTCGGCAGCGAGACCGACAACATCGCGGACGGGCCGGCCGTGCGGGCCGGCGCCGACGTCGTACCGGGCGCGCGCTATGCCGCCGCCGACGGCCTCAGCCACCTCGGCCTGGTCGCCGGACCGCGGGCCGCGGAGCTGAGCTGGCCGGCGATGGACGAGTTCCTGGGCTGAGTCCCAGCGGCACCACCTGCCACACGGTGGACGCGGTTCCTGCGCTTCTCAGGGGTTGCGACACCTGAGAAGCGCAGGAATCCCCGGAGATCCGGGGATTCCTGCGCTTCAGGCTGCTCAGTGGCCGGCCGGAGCACCCTCCGGCGCCTCCACCTTCGACGGCAGCAGCACCGCCATCGCGATCACGACGAGGCCGATCACCGCGCCGGTGAAGAAGGCCCACTGCAGGCCACCCATGAAGGCATCGGCCTTGCTCGCGCCGTCCTCGGCGAGGCTCTCCGTGCGGTTGGTCATGATCACGACCAGCAGCGCGGTGCCGATCGCGCCGGCGACCTGCTGCAGCGTGCCGAGCAGCGAGCTGCCGTGCGAGTACAGCTGCGGGGCCAGGTCGCCCAGGCCGATGGTGAAGACCGGCGTGAAGATGGTGGCCAGGCTGGCCATCAGCGCCACGTGCAGGGCGAGGATGACGGCGTACGGCGTGTCGACACCGATCCTGCTCATGCCGAACAGCAGGGCCACCATCGCGATCGAGCCGGGGATGACCAGCGGCCGCGAGCCGATCCGGTCGTACACCTTGCCGACCTGCGGGCCCAGCAGGCCCATCGCCAGACCGCCGGGCATCACCAGCAGGCCGGTCTGCAGCTCGCTGAGGCCGCGGAGGTTCTGCAGGTACAGCGGCAGCAGCAGCATCGAGCCGAGGAAGGCCATGAAGCCGGCCGACATCAGGACGAGCGACACGGTGTAGTTGCGGTGCTTGAGGGTGCGCAGGTCCATCAGCGGGCGGTCCGAGCGCTGCAGGAACAGCTGGTAGACCGCGAATGCGGCGATCAGCACGACGCCGCCGCCGATGAGGAGCGCGGGCTCGGGCCACTCGGCGTTGCCCACCTTGCTCAGGCCGTAGACGAAGGTGCTGAAGCCGCCGGCCGCCAGCACGACGCTCAGCCAGCTGATCGGGCTGCGGGTGGTCTCACCGACGTTCTCCAGCTGCTTGAAGCCGAAGAAGCCGACCAGGAGCGCGATGGGGAGAACGACCACGAAGATCAGCCGCCACGAGCCGAAGTGGAGCAGCACACCGGAGACTGCCGGACCGAGCGCCGGGGCGCACGACATCGCGAGCGTGACCTGGCCCATGACGCGGCCGCGGTCCTCGGCGGCCACCACGGTCATCAGCGTGGTCATCAGCAGCGGCATCATCACCGCCGTACCACCCGCCTGGACGACCCGACCGACGAGCAGCATCCCGAACGTGGGAGCGGCTGCCGCGACCAGGGTGCCGAGGCTGAAGGTGATCATCGCGGTGGCGTACGCCGTGCGGGTGCTCACGCGCTGCAGGAACCAGCCGGTCACCGGGATGACCGCCGCCATCGTCAGCATGAAGACGGTCAGCGACCACTGGGCGGTGCTCTCGGTGATCTGGAAGTCGGCCATCAGCCGCGGGACGGCGTTGACCAGCGTGGTCTCGTTGAGGATCACGACGAAGGTCGCCGCGACCAGCAGCTTGATGACGAGCGGGGTGCGGCCGGCAGGCGCAGTCGCGCCGCCCGGGGTCGCCGGGGCGCTGAACTCCTGCTCGAGCTCGGCGATCGTGTTGGTCTCGTCGCCGGTGTCGGTGGGCCCGGTGGGCGCAGTCATGACGGGTCCTATCGGTTGGGTGGCATGGTCGAGCGGTGGCCGACCAGGTGCTGCCGATGAATCGGTGCGGCCCTCGCTACACCTGTTCCACGAACGGGCCGACACAGATTCGACAGTCGCCGCCCGGGAAATTCATCGAACTTCCTCGCGGCACTGTCAGGAGTCAATCGTCCAGCACCGACACCCATTCCCGCCAACGGTTAAATCGGCGGACCCATCGAGCTCAGCGCGTGAACACGATCTTGCCGAAGACGTCACCGGTCGCCATCGCCGCGAACCCGTCGCGCGCGTCGGTCATCGGGAGCACCCGGTCGATCACCGGCCGCACGCCGGTGGCGTCGAGCATCGTGACCAGGCTGGCCAGCTCGTCGCGGGTGCCCATGGTCGAGCCGATCACCGAGAGCTGCAGGAAGAAGATCCGGGTCAGCTCGGCGTCGTCGAGGTTCGGCCCGGACGTGGTGCCCGAGATGACGATCTTGCCGCCGGGACGCAGCGCGCGGATCGAGTGCGACCAGGTGGCGCGGCCGACGGTCTCCATCACGGCGTCGACCTTCACGGGCAGCCGGGCTCCGGACTCGAAGACCTCGTGGGCGCCGAGCTCGAGCGCCTTCGCGCGCTTGGCCTCGTCGCGGCTGGTCGCCAGCACCCGCAGGCCCCCGGCGCGGGCCAGCGCGATGAGCGCGGTCGCGACGCCCCCGCCGGCGCCCTGCACCAGCACGGTGTCGCCGGCCTTGAGCCCGCCCTGGGTGAAGAGCATCCGGTACGCCGTCAGCCACGCGGTCGGGAGGCAGGCCGCCTCCTCGAAGGACATCGACGCGGGCTTCGGCACGACATTGCGGGTCGGCACGATGACCTTGTCGGCGAAGGTGCCCTGGTGGCGCTCGGACAGCAGTGAGCGGCGCGGGTCGAAGGTCTCGTCGCCGGACCACGCAGGGTCGGAGACGACGGCGTGGACGACGACCTCGTTGCCGTCCTCGTCGTACCCCGCGGCGTCGCAGCCCAGGATCATCGGGAGTGCCTCGGCCTTGAGGCCCACGCCGCGCAGCGACCAGAGGTCGTGGTGGTTGAGCGATGCCGCCTTGACCGTGACCGTGGTCCAGCCGTCGGGAGCGACCGGGTCGGGGCGCTCGCCGACCACGAGGCCGGTCAGCGGGTCGTCGGCGGAGCTGGCGAAGGAGTCTGCGTAGACGGCGAACACGTGCCCCAACCTATCGAGGCTCCGCCGGGGTCCTGCACCCCCGTTCGGGTGACGGACCGATGCGGTCAGGTGCGCGCGACGCCGTCGCGGCGTGCCGCCTCGGCGACCGCTGCTGCCACCGCCGGACCGACCCGCGGGTCGAACGGCGAGGGGATGACGAAGTCCTCGGACAGGTCGTCGCCGACGAGGGCGGCGAGCGCGTCCGCGGCGGCGACCTTCATGCCCTCGGTGATCGCGCTGGCGTGGACGTCGAAGGCGCCCCGGAAGATGCCCGGGAAGGCCAGCACGTTGTTGATCTGGTTCGGGAAGTCCGAGCGGCCGGTGGCCACGACCCGGGCGTGCCGGTGCGCGACCTCCGGGTGGACCTCCGGGTTCGGGTTGGCCATCGCGAAGATGATCGCGTCGTCGGCCATCGTGGCGACGACCTCCTCCGGCACCGTCCCGCCGGAGACGCCGATGTAGACGTCGGCACCGTCGAAGGCGTCGGCCAGCGTGCCGCGGCGACCGCACAGGTCGGCGGTGAGCTCGGCCAGCGCCTTCTTGGACGGCGTCAGGTCGTGGCGGTCGGAGCTGACGACGCCCTTGCGGTCGGTGACCGCGATGTCCTTGATGCCGGCCGCGAGCAGGATCTTGGCGATCGCGACACCGGCGGCGCCGGCGCCGGAGATGACCACGCGGGTCGAGTCGGCACTGCGGCCGGTCAGCTTGAGCGCGTTGACCAGGGCCGCGAGCGTGACGACGGCCGTGCCGTGCTGGTCGTCGTGGAAGACGGGGATGTCGAGGGCCTCCTTGAGACGGTCCTCGATCTCGAAGCAGCGCGGCGCGGAGATGTCCTCGAGGTTGATGCCGCCGAAGCTCGGTGCGAGCCGGACGACGGTCTCGATGATCTCCTCGACGTCGGTGGTCGCCAGGCAGATCGGGATGCCGTCGACGCCGCCGAACTGCTTGAACAGGACGGCCTTGCCCTCCATCACCGGCATCGCGGCGGCCGGGCCGATGTCGCCCAGGCCGAGCACCGCGGTGCCGTCGGTGACGATGGCGACGGTGTTCGGCACCCAGGTGTAGTGCCGGGTCAGCTCCGGGTCGGCCGCGATCGCCTCGCACACCTCGGCAACACCGGGCGTGTAGGCGAGGGAGAGCTGGTCCTTGGTGCTGACGTCGGCCGTGGGTACCGTCGCCATCTTGCCGCCCAGGTGCAGGTCGAACACCGGGTCACCCGCGCGCGGGTGCGGGGAGGAAAGGTCAGCGGCCACGGACGACAATCCTTCCACACCGCCGGCCCTGTGCCCGACCGCGTCCGGATGACAACAGTCACAACCGGAGCCGAGTGCGTCAGAGCAGCCGCGGCCGCGGCCACAGCCGGGCCCGGGCCACGGCCCACACGTCCTCGTCCGGCACCGCGCCGCGGTGCCGGGAGTCGACGCCTGCATCCGGGGCGTCGCTGCCCAGCCACCAGCCGGCATCACGGCGTCCGGTGACCCGCTTGACGACGACCGTCCCGTCGGCGAAGCGGGCGACCACGACCCTGCCGGGCACCACCCGGGCGCCCCAGAGCACCAGCAGCCGGTCGCCGGGCGCGAGGGTCGGCCGCATCGAGTCGCCGTGGACGACGGCGAGGCCGAGCCGGCGTCGTACGGCCGGCCGTCCCGACTCCCGACCTCCCGTTGCCCCCGCTGCCATGCCGAGTAGTGTCGCAGTCAGCATTTCGTTCCCCGTCGAAGCACTCCAGGAGAGGACCCACATGTTCTCGCGTCTCACCCGCAAGCTCGTCGCCCCCACGATCGAGGTCTCCGCGCACTGCGACCTGCCGTGCGGCGTCTACGACCCGGCCCAGGCCCGCATCGAGGCCGAGTCGATCAAGGCCGTCATCGCCAAGGTCGCGGACAGCGACGACCCGGACTTCCGCACCCGCGCGGTCCTGATCAAGGAGCAGCGCTCCGAGCTGGTCAAGCACCACCTGTGGGTGCTGTGGACCGACTACTTCAAGCCCCCGCACTTCGAGAAGTACCCGCAGCTGCACACCCTGGTGAACGAGGCCACCAAGCTCGCGGGTGCCGCCGGCACCAAGGGCACCCTCGACGCCTCGGTCGCCGACCAGCTGCTCGCCAAGATCGACGAGATCGCGGAGATCTTCTGGGAGACGAAGAAGGCCTGATCGGGACCTTCGTCCTGATTTCGGGAGCCACGCACCCTTCGGGGTGCGTGGCTCCTGTCATTTCGGGCAAGGAAGCCGATGCACCCCTCGCACCCGGGCACCCCCTGACGCCCGGGTCCCAACGGAGGGAGACACTCGCGATGCATCGCGCCCTGATCAAGATCGTCCTCGCCCTGGCCGTCGGCCTGGGCCTCACCCTGACCTCGGTCGGTTCCCCGGCCCGAGCGGCCGCCCCCGCCGCCGAAGCGCCCGCCGCCGCCCCGGCGACGGCCAACTGCTCCAGCCAGGAGGCCGCCTACGGCCAGAGCCGCGCGACGCTCGCGAAGCGCCAGCGCGCCTACGCCAAGGCCCGGCAGGCCGTCCACAAGGCGTCGCAGAACGTGCAGAAGGCCCAGGCCAAGAAGGCCAAGGGCAAGAAGGCGAAGAAGGCCAAGAAGAAGTCGGTCGCCAAGGCGAAGCGGACGCTCACCACGTCGAAGCGGACCTTCAACAAGGCCAAGGCCGACCTGGCGAAGGCGAAGAAGGCCAACAACACCGCCCGGGGTCGCTACGACGACTGCAAGGCGGTCCCCGCCGGCCCGACGGCCAGCCCCGTCCAGAGCCTGTGCGACGCCGGCGTCCCGCAGCCGATCTGCGACGCGCTGGCCAGCCTGATCCCGAGCGGCAGCACCTCCAGCCCGCTGGCCCTGCTCTGCAGCAGCGCCCCGCAGGCCCAGCCGCTGTGCGACCTGCTCTCGACCGGCAGCGCGCCCGACCCGGCGACCCTGCTCGCAGTGGTCGAGGAGATCATCACCGCGCTCGGCCTCGACCAGCTGCTCGCCACGGTGCTCGACGGACTGGGCCTGGGCAGCCTCGCGGACGTCCTGGACTCCGCCGGCCTGGGCGACCTGCTCGACCTGCTGGGCCTGGGTGGCCTGCTCGGCGGCTGATCCCCCCTCGCGGTACGACGCGCGGCCGCGCCCCCGACCGGGGCGCGGCCGTTCGTCGTACCCATGTCATAGGCTCAGCAGCGTTCAGGTCCCCACTTCACTCGGAGGAGCGGCATGTCCGAGACGAGCGTCCCCGCGGCAGACGCCACGACCACGACCGGCGAGCCCGCCGAGGTCGAGCTGCGACTGCCCGCCGACGGTGCCTACGCAGCCGTCCTGCGCACCCTCGCTGCCGGCCTGGCCGCCCGCGTGGACTTCACCATGGACGACATCGAGGACCTGCGGATCGCGGTGTCCGAGGCAGCGGCGATGGTGCTCGACGAGGCCGCCGAGGGATCCGTGCTCGACTGCATCTTCCGCCTGCAGCCCGGCGAGCTGGCGATCGTGATCAGCGCCGCGGCGAGCTCGCCCGAGGCACCCGACTACGAGAGCTTCGGCTGGCAGGTGCTCGCCACGCTGGCCGCCGAGGCCGCCATCGACGCGACCGCGGACACCTACGCGGTGCGCCTGACACTCCGGTCCTCGCTCGAGTCATGACCGCCGACCTGTCTCGGGGCGATCGGCGGTCCACGTCGATCGAGGAGACCCGACGCCGCAGCGCCGAGCTCTTCGTCATCTTCCGCGACGAGGATCGCTCCGCCGCTGAGCGCGACAGCGCGCGCGACGCCCTCGTCCACCTGCACCTGCCGCTCGTCGAGCACTGCGCCCGCCGGTTCCGCAACCGCGGCGAGCCCTACGAGGACCTGGTCCAGGTCGGCACGATCGGCCTGATCAAGTCCATCGACCGCTTCGACACCGAGCGCGGCGTGGAGTTCTCGACCTACGCCACGCCCACGATCATCGGTGAGATCAAGCGCTACTTCCGCGACAAGGGTTGGGCGATCCGGGTGCCGCGGCGGCTGCAGGAGCTGCGTATGCAGATCAGCGCCTCCACCGCCGAGCTCACCCAACGCCTGGGCCGCTCCCCCACGCCGCGCGAGCTGGCGGAGGCGATCGGCTGCTCGGTCGAGGAGATCGTCGAGGGCCTGGAGTCGAGCAACGCCTACTCCACCCTCTCCCTCGACGCGACCGATGACGACTCCGACGGCGGGGCCGGCCAGAGCATGCTCGACGCGATGGGGGTCGACGACGAGGCGCTCGAGCACGTCGAGATCCGCGAGTCGGTGAAGCCGCTGCTGGAGAACCTCCCCGCCCGGGAGAAGAAGATCCTGCTCCTGCGGTTCTTCAAGAACATGACCCAGTCGCAGATCGCCGAGGAGATCGGCGTCTCGCAGATGCACGTCTCCCGGCTGCTCAGCCGCACCCTCGACCAGCTGCGGCAGTCGCTGGAGTCCGAGGGCTGAGCCGCCCGGGCTCAGCCCGGATGCTCAGCCTCGATCGTCCTCGTCCCCGGCCGTCGGGTCACGGTCGAGCGCCGCGAGGGTGTCGGGATGGAGCATCCCGGCGAGCACGATCCCGGCGCAGACCGCGAGGGCGATGGCCACGACGGCGTGCTCGCGCAGGTTCCAGGCGAGGCCGAGCATGATCAGCTGGGTGATGAGCACCGGGCCGCGCGCCCATCCCGCCCGCCGGTACAGGCCCCACGCCGCGGCGACCAGCACGAGGCCGTACGCCGCGAAGAACACCGTCACCGACAGGCCCATCGAGCGGCGCTCGTCGACCAGGTTGGCCGTCTCGAGGACGGCCAGGATGAGCAGCACGACGGCCTGCACGCCGACCAGCGAGGCGGCAGCGGTGAGCGGCGGCGGGTTGCCCGCGGTCGCGCCGGACGGTTCTCGGGGCCCCTCGGTCACGGTCCCGAACCCTATCGTCCGCGCCGCTCGGGCCCGCGGCGCCTGTGACGGCCCGTCACATTTTGTGACCCATCAGACCACCGGAATTGCTTGATTCGTGAACGAATCCTTGGAACTCTTGCCGGAGCGATCGTGAAGCCGTTCACTTTTGCGGTTTCACGTGTGCCCTCTGACCGGGCCTTCCGAACGTATGGAAAGCGAGCATCTCCACCCATGGATTGGCGACACCGTTCCGCATGCCTCGACGAGGATCCGGAGCTGTTCTTCCCGATCGGCAACACCGGCCCGGCCATCCTCCAGATCGAGGAGGCCAAGGCGGTCTGCCGGCGCTGCGACGTGCGCGAGCAGTGCCTCGCGTGGGCGCTCGAGGCGGGACAGGACCACGGTGTCTGGGGAGGGCTCAGTGAGGACGAGCGTCGCGCGCTGAAGCGCCGCAACGCCCGCGCCCGCGTCCGCCAGCCGGTTTAGTTCTTCTGGCGCGAGCGCGGCTGCGCACCGGCAGGGGCAGCACGCTGCCGTCGCCACGCTCCCGCCGCGCTGCCGCGCCGCAGTCGGGTCGCAGTCGCAGTCGAGTCGCGTAGGTCCAGCGCTGGTACGGCGGCAGACCGACACTGCAACCCGTCACTCGACCGGGAGCGTGAAGCCGGCCCGGGTACCCCCGTCCGGCGCGTGGCCCAGGGTGAGGTGGCCGCCGAGCTCGGACTCCACGAGCGTGCGCACGATCGACAGCCCCAGGCTGGTGGCGGCGTCGAGGTCGAAGTCCGCGGGAAGGCCCTTGCCGTCGTCCTCGACCGCCACCTCGAGCACCGCGCCGTGCCGCGCCGCCCGGAGCACGATCTCGCCCCGGGCGCCACTCTCGTAGCCGTGCTCGGCCGCGTTCTGCATCAGCTCCATGACGACCATGGCGAGCGGCGTGGCGATCTCCGAGGTGAGCATCCCGAAGCTGCCCTCCCTGCGGACGCCCACCTGCGCGGTCGTCGAGCCGACGTCCGTGACCAGGCGGGCCAGCCGGTCGGCGATGTCGTCGAACGCGACGGTCTCCTCGACCGCCTGGCTGAGGATCTCGTGCACGATCGCGATCGAGCCGACCCGTCGTACCGCCTCCTCGAGCGCGGACACCGCCTCCTCGGACCCGATCCGGCGGGCCTGGAGCCGGAGCAGGGCCGCGACGGTCTGCAGGTTGTTCTTCACCCGGTGGTGGATCTCACGGATGGTCGCGTCCTT
Organism: uncultured Nocardioides sp.; assembly: GCA_964487275.1. GTDB lineage: Bacteria > Actinomycetota > Actinomycetes > Propionibacteriales > Nocardioidaceae > Nocardioides. The sequence goes on from CAZAQE010000008.1 coordinate 46,880, forward strand.
GGTCACCAGCTCGCGGTCCCGCCGGCGCAGGTCGGTGACGTCGCGGAGCAGGATCATCGCCCCGATGTGCTCCCCCTTGGGGCGCAACGGGATCGCCCGGGCGATGACCGACACGCCGTCGCCCGGCCCGCCCGCGGAGCCCAGCTCCGTGTCGCGGTGGGCCCGACCTCCGAGGACGGCGCTCAGCGTCTCCTCGTCGGGCCGCTTCTTCGGTGGCACCAGCTCACGGGTGAGGTCCGTCAGCCGGTGACCGGTGAGGTCGCCGGTGAGGCCCAGCTTGCGGAAGACCGAGAGCCCGTTCGGGCTGGCGTAGACCACCCGGCCCTCGGCGTCGACCCGCAGGAAACCGTCGCCGACCCGCGGCGAGTCGGCGTGGTCGCTGCGCTGGCCGGCGCTCGGGAACAGCCCCGTGGAGATCATGTGGGCGAGGTCGGAGGCCGCCTGGAGGTAGTTGATCTCGAGCAGGCTCGGCGTACGGACGCCGAGCAGGTTGGTGTTGCGGCTGACGACCGCGATCACGCGGCCCTCGTGGCGCACCGGGATCGCCTCGACCCGGACGGGAACGTCGTCGCGCCACTCCGGGTCTCCCTCGCGGGCGATCCGGCCGAGCTCGTAGGCCGCGTCGACGAGGGTCCGTCGGCCGATGGGCAGGAAGCTGCCGACGATGTCGTCGACGAACGCCGTGGGGCCGGTCGTGGGCCGCATCTGGTCGCCCGCCCAGAAGCCGGTGCCGTCGCGGTCCGGCAGCCACAGCACGAGGTCGGCGAAGGAGAGGTCGGCGATGACCTGCCAGTCGGCCTGCAGGAGCTGGAGCCACGCGATGTCGCCCGGCGCGAGGTCGGTGTGACGCCGCGCGATCGCGGACAAGGAAGGCACGTCACCAAACGTTACCGACCGGACTCACGGCCGCTTCAGGGCGTTTGGCAGAATGCTCCCGGAGCCTTGTCTCCAAGGGGTTCCGTGGGGGGATTCAGGTCGGGCTGGTCCGTGAGGGGTTTTTCTTGATGGCGTCGGTGGATTGGGCACGCCTGCAGCAGGGACTCCGCAACGGTGAGCGGACTCCCCCTGCCGAGCACCGCCTCTCGGACCTCACAGCCGACCTGACCCGGATGCTGGGCGACCCCGACCCGCACGTCCGCGACGGGCTCGCCTACCCGTTCCTGGCCACCTGGACCGAGCACGGGGTGTACGACGACCTGCTGGCCGGTCTCGGCGACGGCATGTGCGCCGGGCTGGACGTCGGGATCGGGGAGCGCGACACCGACACCGTCTTCCGCCGCAGCTTCTCGGCGCTGGTGCTCGCCGAGTGCATCGACCGCGACACGCGGGTCCGCCGGCAGCCGCCCAGCCGGATCATGCAGTGGGGCGACCGACTGATGGCCTGGTACGTCCGGGAGCGCGACCTGCGCGGGTTCGTCCCGGGCAAGGGCTGGGCGCACGCCGCCGCCAACGGGGCCGACGCGCTGGGCGCGCTCGCCCGGTCGCCGTACTTCGGGGCGACCGAGCTGACCGTGGTGCTCGACGTGATCGCCGACCGCGTGCTCGACCGGGGCACGCCCGTGCTCGTCCACGGCGAGCCGGACCGGATCGCGCACGCCGTCATGGAGGTGCTGCGCCGCGACCGGGTACCGCTGAGCGTGGTCGAGCCGTGGGTGCGGCGGCTCGAGGCCGGCGCCCGCGAGCGGGTGCTGACCGGTGCCGACCCCTATGCCGTCAACGGCAACGCCCAGGCGGTGCTGCGCGCGCTCTACCTGCAGCTCACGATCTCGCCGCGGCACCCGTCGATCCGGCCGGACCTGCTGCTGGCGCTGGTCGCCTCGTTGCGGCGGGTGCACCCGGCCTTCCTGGGCTGAGCCCCTCCCGCCCGGCCGGACGGCTGGCTAGGGTGCGGACGTGACCACCACCCCGGACGACACCACTCCCCCTGTCGGCGAGCGCAGCGGCCACGCCGGCGAGCTCGCCGTCGCCGTCGCGCAGGCCCACGGCGTCGAGACGATGTTCACCCTGTCGGGCGCCCACGTCTTCCCGATGTACGACGGCGCCGTCAAGAGCCAGCAGGACGGCGGCGGGCCTCCGGTGCGCCTCGTCGACGTCCGCCACGAGCAGACGGCGGCCTTCGCGGCCGAGGCGACGGGCAAGCTGACCCGGGTGCCGGGCCTCGCGGTGCTGACGGCCGGGCCCGGGGTCACCAACGGGGTGAGCGCGATGGCGCAGGCGACCTTCGCCGGCTCCCCGATGGTGGTGGTCGGCGGCCGGGCCCCCAACAACCGCTGGGGCACCGGGGCGCTCCAGGAGATCGACCACCTGCCGATCGTCGCGCCGGTCACCAAGCACGCGGCGACGCTGATGACGGCGAACGACGTCGCGGCCGGGTTCGACACCGCGTTCACCCAGGCCCGCTCGTCGCACCGCGGGCCGACCTACGTCGACGTCCCGATGGACGAGTTCTTCAACGTCGGCACCGGGCGGGTGCCGATCGTCGGCGAGCTGCGCGGGGCCACACCGGACGCCGACGCGATCGCCCGGATCGCCGGGCTGCTCGCCCGTGCCGAGCGGCCCGTGCTGGTGCTCGGCACCGACGTGTGGGCCGACCATGCCGAGGAGGCCGCGCTGCGACTCGTCGAGGAGATGCGGCTGCCCGCGATCACCAACGGCATGGGTCGCGGAGTCGTGCCGGGCGGGCACCCGATGCTCGTGACCAAGGCCCGCGGGGCCGCGCTCGGTGGGGCCGACCTCGTGGTCGTGGTCGGTACGCCGCTGGACTTCCGGCTCGGCTACGGCGTGTTCGGCGGGAAGGACGGGGCGGAGCCCGCTGCCGTCGTACACATCGCGGACTCGGCGGGGCAGCTCTCGCAGCACGCCGCGCTGGCCGGATCGGTGGCGGGCGACCTGACCGCGGTGCTGGACGGGCTGCTCGACGCGCTCGCCGGTGCCGCGCCGCCGAACCGGACCGACTGGATCACGTCCCTGCAGGACACCGTCGCGGCGGCGTCGGCCCGCGACGCGGAGCTGCTCGGCGCCGAGGCGGACCCGGTGCACCCGGCGCGGATCTACGGCGAGCTGGTCCCCCGGCTCGCCGACGACGCGGTCGTGATCGGCGACGGCGGCGACTTCGTCTCCTTCGCGGGCAAGTTCGTGGAGCCGAAGCGCCCCGGCTGCTGGCTCGACCCCGGCCCCTACGGCTGCCTCGGCGCCGGGCTGGGCGCGGCGATCGGGGCGCGGATCGCCCGGCCGTCGTCGCAGGTCGTGCTGCTGCTCGGCGACGGAGCGGCCGGCTTCTCGCTGATGGACGTCGACACCCTCGTCCGGCACGGCCTGCCGGTCGTGATGGTGATGGGCAACAACTCCGCCTGGGGGCTGGAGAAGGGTCCGATGCAGCTCCTGTACGGGTACGACGTCGCGGCCGACCTCGCGCCCCGCACCGCCTACGACCAGGTCGTCTCCGCGCTCGGTGGTGCGGGCGAGACGGTCACCGACCCGCGCCAGATCGGCCCTGCGCTGGACCGGGCCTTCGCCGCGGACGCGCCGTACCTCGTCAACGTGATCACCGACGTCAACGCGCCCTACCCGCGCAACACCTTCGGGATCTGAGCCGTGCCCGACGCCACCGTGACGTTCACCGTCACCGAGTCCGACACGGCGCTCGCGGTCGGCTCGGGCACCCTGCCCGTCCTCGGCACGCCCCGCCTGCTGGCGTGGTGCGAGGCCGCGACCTGCGCGGCCGTGGAGGCCGACCTCGCCGACGGCGAGACGAGCGTCGGCACCAGGGTCGAGCTCGAGCACCTGGCGGCGACGCCGGTCGGCGGGACCGTCGAGGTCACCGCCCGCCAGGTGTACGCCGACGGCCGGCTGCGCCGGTTCGCGGTGGCGGCCCGCGATGTCGGCGCCGACGGGCGGCCCGGCAAGCTCGTCGGGTCCGGGGAGGTCACCCGGGTGGTCGTGGACGCGCAACGCTTCCTGGCCCGGATTTCGACGTGACCGAGGCGACCTGAGAGACTGGGGCGATCGACTCTAGGAGGAACCATGGGCAAGACCGGCCGCAAGCGCCGCGCGCGCCGCAAGAAGGGCGCGAACCACGGCAAGCGCCCGAACAGCTGAGTCCGCTCAGCGTTCGCTCGAATCCCCCGGACCTGCGGTCCGGGGGTTCGCTGCTTCCGGGGCCTACTCCGGACGCGGGAACTGGGTGCGCATCGCGAGGTCCCAACCACGGTCGCCGAGCACCCTCCTGGCCGCCATCGCCGCTGGCGCCGACACGGTGACCGTGTAGCGCGGCTTGGGGCGGGCCTTCGTCAGCGCCTTCTCGATCACCTTCGCCACAGCCTCGGGCGGGCCTCCGAAGCGGGCCATCGGGCCGTCGTACGCCTCGCTGGTGGCGGCCTGGACCTGCTGGTTGAACGCGGCGTACGGGCCGTCGCCGGTCGGCATGCCGGCGGCGACGGCGGCCTCGAAGTTGGTGGTGATCAGGCCCGGCTCGATGAGCACGACCTTGATGCCGAAGCCGGACACCTCGTAGCGCAGGGCATCGGAGAGGGCCTCCACCGCGTACTTGCTCGCGTGGTAGGCGCCGCCGCCCGGGAAGGTGAGCTTGCCGCCCATGGAGCCGATGTTGACGATCCGGCCGGAGCGCTGCTCGCGCATCACCGGCAGGACCAGCTGGGTGAGGCGCAGCAGCCCGAAGACGTTGGTCTCGAACTGGCGTCGTACGTCGTCGACGTCGAGCGACTCGAGCGCACCGGACTGGGAGTAGCCGGCGTTGTTGACGAGGGCGTCGAGGCGTCCGGAAGCGTCGAGGACGGTGTCGACGGCGGTCGTCATCGAGCCCTCGTCGGTGACGTCGAGGGCGACGGTCCGGCAGCCGGCTGCCGCGAGGTCGGCGAGGGTCTCGGGACGGCGGGCGCTGGCCCAGACCTCCCACCCGTTGGCGACGAGGCGGGACGCCGTGGCGGCGCCGATACCGGACGAGCAGCCGGTGATGAGGACGGTCTTCATGACCGGATCATCTCAGGGCCCGCGGCGCGGGGTCAGCCCTCGCTGATCTGCACCTGGATCTGCTGGATCTGGATCCGGACCTTGGCGCGCAGCTCCTCGGGCGCCGTCTCGCCGCACGAGCGGGCGACGACGGCCTTCACGGTGCGCTGGAGGTCGTAGCGCTCCAGGCACGGGCTGCAGGAGTCGATGTGCGCACGGACCACCGCACAGTCACCGGCCTCGAGCTCGTTGTCGATCAGCCGGACGATCCGCTCGAGGAAGTCGGCACAGTCGGCGTTGCTGGGGTCGTCGTGGAGGTGGCCGTGGCCCTCGTGCCCCCGGTCGTGCCCGTCGGTGGAAAGGGACATCACTTGCCTCCCTCGAGGGGCGCGTCGCCGCCGGTGCGGACGTAGTCGGAGAGCATGTCGCGCAGCTGCCGGCGACCGCGGTGGAGGCGGGACATCACGGTCCCGATCGGGGTGTCCATGATCTCGGCGATCTCCTTGTAGGCGAATCCCTCGACATCGGCGAGGTAGACCGCGAGCCGGAACTCCTCGGGCAGCCGCTGCAGGGCGTCCTTCACCTGGCTGTCGGGCAGGTGCTCGAGCGCCTCCATCTCGGCGGACTTGAGGCCCGTCGAGGTGTGCGACTCGGCACGCGCGAGCTGCCAGTCCTCCACGTCGCCGGTGTCGCCGGCGAGGGACTGCTGCGGCTGGCGCTGCTTCTTGCGGTAGTTGTTGATGAAGGTGTTGGTCAGGATCCGGTACAGCCAGGCCTTCAGGTTGGTGCCGGGCTTGAACTGGTGGAAGGCCGAGAACGCCTTGGCGAAGGTCTCCTGGACCAGGTCCTCGGCGTCCGCGGGGTTGCGGGTCATCCGCATCGCCGCGCCGTAGAGCTGGTCGAGGAAGGGCAGTGCGTCGCGCTCGAAGCGGGCGGCGCGCTCCTCGGGGGTCTCGGAGGCGACGTCGACGACCTCGGGGTCACCGAGGGTGTCGAGCGCGTCGTCGTCGAGGGAGGACAGGTCAGAGGTCTCGGTCATCGCGTCCCAGCCTACGCGGCTGGTCACCTCGGGCCTCTCGAGCGTCGCGATCATGGAATCCAGAACGCGTCACCGCGCAGCGGCATTCCCCACGACCTCGCGGACGATCCACTCCAGCGTCGACTCCACCACGATCGCCATCGCCTCGTCCGCGGAGACCGGCCCTCGCTTCGGCACGGCGAGGCCGTGGTCGGCCCCCGGGACGACGGCCAGGTCCGTGCGACCCGGAAGCGGGTCCGGGAACTCCTCGGGGCGGCCGAACGGGTCCCGCTCCCCCTGGACCACGAGCGTCGGGACACCGGCGAGCTCGAGCTCCTCGAGGCGGGACTTCTCGGGCTTCCCGGGCGGGTGCAGCGGGAAGGACAGCGCCAGGCAGCCGCGGGCGCCGAGCCCGCGGGCGGTCCGGGCCGCCGACCGGGCCCCGGCGGAGCGGCCGCCGACGACCAGCGGCGTGCGGACCCGCAGTGCGTCGGCGGCGGCGCGGAGCCCGACGTCCAGCGTCGCGGGCGGCGAGGCGACCTTGCGGCCGGCCCGGCGCCACGGCTGCTCGAAGAGCGCGACATTGACCCCCTGCCCCGGGAGCCGCGCGGCGAGGGCGGCGAGGTCCCGCGCCTCGATGCCTCCACCCGCACCATGGCTCAGCAGGAGAGTCACGACAGGCTTGCGCGCCCGGTGCATCACGAGCCGGCCCTCGCCGTACGCGGTGGGGAGGAGGCGCTCGTCGCTCACAGCAGGGTCCCCTGTTCGTCGTCACCCTCGGGCTCGTCCGGCTCTCCCGGGTCGCCCGAGAGCGGCAGCGGCTCGACCAGCTGCGGTCCGTCGTTGGCGACGTTGCCGACCGCCGCCGACACCGGGTACGCCCGCAGCCCGGCCTGCTGCGCCGGGGTGAGCAGCGCGGAGAGGTCGGCGATGGGGTGGCGCGGGTCGAGCCACTGCGCGCGGCTGTCCCGGTCGACCAGCAGCGGCATCCGGTCGTGGATGCGGCCGAGCTCGTCGGTGGCCTCGGTCGTCAGCACCGTGCAGGTCCAGCGGAAGGCGCCCTCGGCGTCCTCGGGGACGGAGCTGTCACGCCAGATCTCGTAGAGGCCCGCCATCGCGAGGATGGAGCCGTCCTGCGGGGTGATGAAGAACGGCTGCTTGACCGGCTTGCCCTTCGCGCCCTTGCGGTCGGTCTCGTACCACTCGTAGTAGCCGTCGGCCGGCACGATGCAGCGCCGGGACGCGAACGCCTTGCGGAAGGCGGGCTTCTCGGCGACCGTCTCGACCCGGGCATTGATCATCCGGCTGCCGATCTTCTCGTCCTTCGCCCACGACGGGACCAGGCCCCAGCGCAGCGCACGCAGCTGGCGCACGGGCTCTCCCTCCCGCTCGCCGTCCGCGCTGCGGGGCTGGCGCTCCAGGACGGCGTAGACCTCGTCGGTGGGCGCGACATTCCACGACGGCGGGATCGCCCGCTCCAGGCGGGGGTCGAGGACCTCGAACTCCTCGACGATGTCCTCGGGGCTCCGGCTCGAGGCGTAGCGACCGCACATGCGGGTCAATGTATCGGTGTGCGCCGACGGGGCCCGGGTACCGCGGAGCCATGGCACTGAGCAGACTCCTCGCCCGTCCCCTCCTGGCGTCGTACTTCCTCGCCAACGGGGTGCAGGACCTCAAGGACGCCCCCGCGCGCGCCAAGGAGGTCGCCCCGGTGACCGAGGCGGTCGGACCCGTGATCGACAACGCGACGCCCGACTCCGTCCACGTGCCCCAGGACCCCACGACCTGGGTCCGGGTCAGCGGCGCCGTCCAGCTCCTCGCCGGCGCGGCGCTCGCGACCGGCAAGGCGCCGCGGCTCTCCGCCGCGGTGCTGGGCGCGTCCCTGTTGCCCTCGACCGCGGCGCACCACCGCTTCTGGGAGGCGGGCTCGCCGGAGGAGCGGAAGGCGCAACTGGTGCACTTCGCGAAGAACGCCTCGCTCGCCGGCGGGCTGCTGATCGCGTCCCTCGACACCGCAGGCAGGCCCGGTCTCGCGTGGCGCGCCTCGCACGCGGCGCACGACGCCCGGCGCGAGGCCGCCCTCCTCGGCACGAAGGTCAAGGCGCGCGTTCACTAGACTCACGCGGGAGATGAGCACTCCTGCCCCCGCCGATCCCTGGCCCGCGCCCACCGTCACCGCACCCGTCGAGACGACCGTGAGCCTCCCCGGCAGCAAGTCGCTCACCAACCGGGCACTGGTGCTCGCTGCGATCGCGGACGGGCCCTCCGTCGTACGACGTGCGCTGCGCTCACGCGACACGCTGCTCATGGCACAGGCACTCACGGCGCTCGGCGCGGCGGTCGACACCAGCGGTGACGACTGGCGGGTCACGCCGATCGGCGGCGCCGTGCCCGGCGGCCGGGCCGAGGTCGACTGCGGCCTGGCCGGCACCGTCATGCGCTTCGTGCCGCCGATCACCGGCCTCGTCGCCGGAGAGGTCCACTTCGACGGCGACGAGCACATGCGCAAGCGTCCGGTCGGCGAGATCCTCACCGCCCTGCGCGGGCTCGGCGTGCCCGTGTCCGACTCCGACGCCCTCCCCTTCACCATCACCGGCACCGGCACGGTCGCCGGTGGCACCGTGGTCATCGACGCGTCGGCCTCGTCGCAGTTCGTCTCCGCGCTGCTGCTGGCCGGAGCGCGCTTCGACGCCGGCGTCGACGTCCGCCACGACGGGAAGCCCATCCCCTCGCTGCCCCACATCGAGATGACGATCGCGATGCTGCGCGACCGGGGCGTCGCCGTCGACGACAGCGAGGCCAACCGCTGGGCCGTCGCGCCCGGGCCGGTGGCCGCTCGCGACGAGGTCATCGAGCCCGACCTCTCCAACGCCGCTCCGTTCCTCGCCCTGGCCGCCGTATCGGGGGGCTCCGTCACGGTGCGCGACTGGCCGGCCTCGACGACCCAGGCGGGCGACGCGCTGCGCGACCTCCTCGCGCAGATGGGCTGCACGGTCGCGCGGGTCGATGACGGGCTGCGGGTCACCGGCCCCGCGGACGGCTGGCGGGGACTCTCCGGGCTGCAGGCCGACCTGCACGACGTCGGGGAGCTGGCGCCGGCGATCGCCGCACTGTGCGCTCTCGCCCGGACGCCCTCGCACCTGACCGGCATTGCCCACATCCGCGGCCACGAGACCGACCGGCTCGCCGCGCTCGCGACCGAGCTCGGCGCCCTCGGGGCCGACGTCGTCGAGCACCCGGACGGCCTGACGATCCGGCCCGCGGCCCTGTCCGGCGGCGTGTTCCGCACCTACGCCGACCACCGGATGGCCCACGCCGGCGTGATCATCGGTGCGGCCGTCCCCGGCGTGCTCGTCGAGGACGTCGCGACCACGAGCAAGACCTTCCCCGACTTCGCCGGCTTCTGGTCCGGGCTCTTCTGAGGATCTGATGGGCAGGTACGACGAGCACGACGTCGAGCACTACGAGCGTCCCCGCCGTCGTACCCGGCCCCGGACGAAGGACCGGCCCGCCCACGACGACGCGGTCGAGGGGCTCGTCGTCACGGTGGACCGCGGCCGGTTCACGCTGCTCATCGACGGTCGCACGGTGATGGCCATGAAGGCCCGCCCCCTCGGGCGCAAGGGGGTCGTGGTGGGCGACCGCGTACGCGTTGTCGGCGACGTGTCCGGGGACGACGGGTCGCTGGCCCGGATCGTGGAGGTCCTCGAGCGGACCAGCACCCTTCGTCGTACCGCCGACGACGACGACCCGGTGGAGCGGGTGATCGTCGCCAACGTCACCCAGCTCGTGATCGTCACCGCCCTCGCCGACCCCGAGCCGCGGCCACGATGGATCGACCGCGCCCTGGTCGCGGCGTACGACGGCGGGATGACCCCGCTGCTCTGCCTCACCAAGGCCGACCTCGAGGACCCGGAGACCCTGCTGGCGACCTACCGCTCCCTCGGCGTGCCCTGGGAGGTCACCCGGCGCGACCCGGACCGGAAGATCATCGGTCTCGACGCACTGCACGACCGGCTGCGCGGTGAGACCAGCGTGCTGATCGGCCACAGCGGTGTCGGGAAGTCCACCCTCGTCAACGCGCTGGTGCCCGACGCGCGCCGCGAGACCGGGCACGTGAACGCGGTGACCGGCCAGGGCCGGCACACCTCGACCTCGGCGCTAATGCTGCCGCTGACGGGCGGCGACGGCTGGATCATCGACACCCCCGGCATCCGGTCGTTCGGGCTGGCGCACGTGCAGCCCGAGCACCTGATCGAGGCCTTCCCCGACCTCGACGAGATGACCGAGGACTGCCCGCGCGGGTGCACCCACGGCGAGGACGAGCCCGAGTGCGGCCTCGACGAGGCGGTGGCGAACGGCGAGGCCGACCCCGAGCGGGTCACGTCCTTCCGGCGATTGCTCGCCGCCCGCTCGGTGACCGACTACTGATATGTAGCCCCCGCTCGCCGACTTGGGCGTTCCGTTCGCCGAGTTGGGGATTCCGCTCGCCGAGTTGGGGATTCGTACGCCGCCGCCCGCGCGAACGCCCAACTCGGCGGCCCGAACGCCCAACTCGGCGGTGCGTCAGGAGTCGAGCTTCCAGACCGCCTGGGCGCCGGCGTCGCCGGTGAGGACGACCAGGACCAGGGTGACGACGGCACCGAGAGCAGCGAGGGCGCTCAGTGCGATCCGGACCGCGCCGGTGCGGGTGTGGAACCACGCGGCGGCGAAGACGATCACGGCGAACACCGAGGTGCCGATGCGCAGCCACTCGGCCCAGGACTCGTGGTCCTCGAGCCGGTCCTCGATGGCCGTGCCGGCCACGAACTCGAAGCGGGGGTCCTCGCGGAAGTCCTCGCCGGACAGGAACGCGATCCAGACGGCGACGACCGAGACCGCCGCCAGGGCGACCAGCGGCCAGCGCACCCAGTCCCGCCAGCCCGGCACGCAGTAGGCCAGCGCGGCGAGGCAGGCGAGCGGCGTGAAGACCACGGCCGCGTGGACCACGAGCGGATGCAGCGGGACCCCGTTGATCTCCATGGTTGAATCCTGCACCACCTCGCCAACCGCGACCAGCCCCGTGACGGTCGGGCACTAGGGTGCCTGTGTGGCAGCACCCGACTACACCGACGACCTGCGCCTGGCGCACCTGCTCGCCGACGACGCGGACTCGCTGACCCAGGCGCGGTTCCGCGCGCTCGACCTCCACGTCATGAGCAAGCCGGACCTCACGCCGGTGACCGACGCCGACCAGGCAGTCGAGGAGTCGATCCGTCGTACCCTCTCCCGCGCGCGCAGCCGTGACGCCGTCACCGGCGAGGAACAGGGCACGTCCGGGCACTCGCAGCGGCGCTGGATCATCGACCCGATCGACGGCACCAAGAACTACGTCCGCGGCGTACCCGTCTGGGCGACGCTCATCTCGCTCGTCGTCGACGAGGAGGTCGTGCTCGGCGTGGTCTCCGCCCCGGCCCTGCAGCGACGGTGGTGGGCCTCGAAGGACCAGGGCGCGTGGACCGGCAAGTCGCTGATGAAGGCGACGCAGTGCCACGTCTCGGACGTACGCCGCCTCGAGGACGCGTCCTTCTCCTACTCCTCGATCAGCGGGTGGGAGGACCGTGGGATCGGTGAGGACCTGCTCGCCCTGATGCGCCGCGTGTGGCGCACCCGCGCCTACGGCGACTTCTGGTCCTACATGCTGCTCGCGGAGGGGGCCGTCGACCTGGCCGCCGAGCCGGAGCTCGAGGTCTACGACATGGCGGCGCTCGACGTCATCGTGCGCGAGGCGGGCGGCCGGTTCACCTCCCTCGACGGCCGGGACGGCCCGTGGGGCGGCAACGCCCTGGCCAGCAACGGGCACCTGCACGAGGCAGCACTGTCCTTCATCGGCAGCATGGACGGCGGCGACGACGACCCGGACTGGCCCCGGACCGGGCCGGGCAGCGTGTCCGACCTGCGCTCGCGGCGACACCGCCCCGCCGAAGACGGTGACGGGGACTTCCCGGCCGAGTAACCTGCGTCACATGCGCATCAGTGACGTGCTCCAGTCGAAGTCCCTCAAGGACGTGGTGACCATCCGTCCCGACGCCGGCGTGCGCGAGCTGCTCGCCACGCTCGCGGAGCACAACATCGGCGCCGTGGTGGTCAGCGCCGACGGTACGACGCTCGACGGGATCGTCTCCGAACGCGACGTCGTGCGGACCCTCCACCACGACGGCACCGTCATCAACAACGTGGTGTCGGCGATCATGACGACGGAGGTGCGCACCTGCTCCCCCGACGACAGCCTCGACGACGTCATGCAGGTGATGACCGACCTCCGCTTCCGCCACATCCCCGCCGCGACCGACGGCCGGGTGGTCGGGATCGTCAGCATCGGCGACCTGGTCAAGCACAAGATCGACCAGCTGCAGTTCGAGCGAGACCAGCTCGACTCCTACGTGCACCAGTCATAGCGCCGCGCCCCCTCCGAGGGACGAGGAGCCAGCGCACCCAGCGCTGAGGTCGAGTAGCGCCGCGACCGAGGGACGAGGTCGCGACTCGCGTATCGAGAGCTGCGGGAGCGGGGCTCAATACGGCTCGCCCGGGGGCTCGCCCTACTCGACCGGCGAAGCGCTGCTCCGCTCCACGACCTCCGCCACCGCGCCGAGGAACACCGGCCGCCACCGGTGCACGTCGAACACCACCGAGGCGTGACCGCCCGGTGACTCGTGCACGATCGCGGTCGGGATCGCCGCCGCCATGGCACGCTGGCGGGCGGTCGCGATGGCACGATCGCGGGCGGTGACCACGACCGCCGTCGGCACGTCGATCTCGCCCAGCCACGGCCGGGCGTCGAAGCCGCCGAGCGTGCCGAGCACCTCCGGCATCGCCCACGCGCTGGTGCTGCGGAACTCGGCCCACGCCCAGGTCGACATCTCGTCGCCGCCGACGGCGGCCCCGGCCCGCGACGACCGCACCTCCTGCACCCGCGCGCGGTAGTGCTCGCGGAAGCGGTCGTTGGCGCGGCCGAGCACCGGGTAGAACATCGCGTCGCCGAGGTTCTCCTTCCAGCAGGCCGCGGTCGAGGCGAGCACCAGGCCGGCGGTGCGCTCCCCGTGCCGGCGCCAGAACACCTGGGCGAGGGCGCCGCCCATCGAGTAGCCGACCGCGATCGCCCGGTCGATGCCGAGCTCGTCGAGCACCATCGCGGCGTCGTCGACACAGTCCTCCAGCGAGAAGCGCTCGGACACGATGCCCCGCCCGTGCCAGCGCTGGTCGAGCATCACGACCCGGTGGTCGGCGCGCAGCTCGTCGATCGTGCTGAACCACGTGAGGTACGACGTCGTGGCGAGCCCGTGGAAGAGCAGGAGCACCGGTGCTTCGGCCCGCCCCTCGGGCACCCCCGTGTCGACGACGAACACCTCACCGCGGCCCGGCAGGTCGACGTACCGGCCGTCCGGGAGGACCGGCAGCGCGGGGAAGCGCTGGGTGCGGCGGATGCCCGCGCGGACGCCGTACACGGCGGCCTTGCCGCTCACCCGGGCAGCGACGAACGAGCCCTTCAGCGCGTGGCGGCCGGCGAGCTTCATGACCTGCGTCGTCAAGAGATGTTCCTCTGGTCGGGGGCCTCGGAGGCAGCCGGCGGTTCGAGGTCGAGCTCGGCCAGGGCTGCGGGGAAGTACGACGCCAGCACCTGCACGTCCGGCAGCAGGTCCGGGCAGGCGAGGAGCGAGAAGTTCATCCGGTCGACGTAGGACCAGACCGTCACGTTGAGGCCGATGCCGTCGACGAGCGGGCCGACGCTGAACAGGTCGGCCAGCCGCGCTCCCCCGACGGCCGCGGGCTCACGCGGCCCGGGGACGTTCGACACGATCACCGAGAAGGCGGCCGGGTGCCAGGACGCGGCGCGCAGCCTGGAGTAGGCCCGCACGGCGGCGGCGAACGGCCGGGGCGGCGTGAACTGCGACCAGTCGACGAGGATCGACGCGCCCAGCTGGGCGTGGATCTCCTTGGCGTGGGCCGTGGTCTCCGAGATCGTGCGCAGCCGCACGACCGGGTCGTCGACGTCGGTGGCCAGCGTGGTGAACAGGTTGGAGACCTGGTTGCCGCCGAGCCGCGGGACGGCGCCGCGCTCGTCGGTGCTGACAGGGACGCCCGCCAGCAGGGACGACGCCGGGTGCTCGTCGTGCGCCGCCAGCCAACGCCGCAGGGCGCCCGACGTCGTGGCGAGGACGATGTCGTTGAGCGTGACACCCTCGTGCTGCAGGCGGATCCGCTTGAGCTCGGCGAGCGGGAGGGTCACGGTGGCGAAGGACCGCAGCGGCGTCAGCGCACCGTTGAAGGACACCCGCGGCGCGTCCAGCACCGGCACGGGTGCGTTCGCACCGGCCCGGCGGGCACGGACGACGCCGCGCACGCCGAGGAAGGTACGCCGCAGCAGGCCCGGGAGGTCGAGCAGCTGGCGGGCCGCGTCGGCCCAGGCGTGCCGGAGCAGGTCGAGCCTGCGGGGCAGCCTGTCGGTGGTGGCGTACTCCTCCTGCGCGGCTTCCGGCGTCGCTGCCGACCGGACGTCGGTGACGTTGGCGAGCAGCGCGTTGGCGGCCGCCCCGTCGGCGAGCGCGTGGTGCATCTTGCCGACGACGGCGACCTTGCCGCCCTCGAGGCCCTCGCAGTAGTGCAGCTCCCACAGCGGCCGGTCGCGGTGCAACGGCGTGCTGGCGATCATGCCGATCAGCTGCTCGAGCTCGTGCATGCTGCCGGCGTGGTGGGGACCGCCGATCCGGTGCCGGCGGATGTGGTGGGGCACGTCGATCCGGCGCTGGGTCACCCAGACCGGGTGGTTGAGCCCGAAGGGCACCTCCACGACCCGGCGCCGCAGCGGGGGCAGCCGCTTGAGCCGGGCCAGGATCCCGGAGACGAAGGCGTCGTAGGACAGGGCGTCGTCGGCCTCGAGGATCGCGATCTTCAGGGTGTGCATGTGCACCGACGGGGTCTCCATGTAGAGGAAACCCGCGTCGAAGCCGGTCATCCGCTCGATCGCGGGACGGACCTTCGAGCCGTTCACGCCCCCACCCCGGGCAGCTCGCGGACCATGATCTTGCCCGACGCGTTGCGTGGCAGGGCATCGAGGAAGACCACGTCACGCGGCACCTTGTAGCCGGCGAGCCGGTCGCGCACGTACGCCTTCAGGTCCTCGACGCTGGGCGTCGCGCTGTCCGCCTGCACCGCGACGTACGCCGCCAGCCGCTGGCCGAACGCCTCGTCGTCCACGCCGACGACCACCACCTCGCGGATCGCGGGGTGCGCGCCGAGGACCTTCTCGACCTCGATCGGGTAGACGTTCTCGCCGCCCGACACGATCATGTCGTCGTCGCGGCCGACCACGTAGAGCCGCCCGGCGGCGTCGAGCCGACCCACGTCACCGCTGACCATGTAGCCGTCGATGACCTCCTTCTCCGCCCCGGCGGTGTACCCGTCGAACGGCGACGCGCCGCGGACCAGGATCCGGCCGACCACGTCGGCGCCGACGTCGCGGCCGTTGTCGTCGACCACCCGCAGCAGCGTTCCGCGCACGGGCCTGCCCGCGGTGTCCGGGGCGTGCCGCAGGTCGGCGGGCTGGGCGACACTGATCTGCCCGGCCTCGGTGGCGTTGTAGCTGTTGTGCACGACGTCGCCGAAGCGGTCCATGAAGGCGATCACGGACTGCGGCCGCATCCGCGAGCCGCTGGCGGAGACGAAGCGGAGGCTGCGCAGCGAGTAGCGGTCGAGCACCGCCGGCGGCAGGTCCATGATCCGCTCCAGCATGACCGGTACGACGCTGAGGCCACTCGCCCGGTGCTCGTCGACCAGTGCCAGCGTGGCCTCCGGGTCGAACTTGCGGCGGGTGACGACGGTGGTGGTCATCGTCGCCGCGATGACGAGCTGGCCGAAGCCCCAGGCGTGGAACATCGGTGCGACCACGACCGCGGTCTCCTCGCCGCGCCACGGGATCTTCTCCAGCATGCCGGCGAGCTCGTCCGCACCGCCTCCGCTGCGGCGGGCGCCCTTGGGCGTTCCGGTCGTGCCGGACGTGAGCAGCACCACCCGGCCGCGGGTGGCCGGCTTCGGCGGCGCGTGGCCGGCACGTGCCTCGATCAGCCCCTCGATGCTCAGCACGCCCGCGGGGACGGGCTCATCGGTCCAGCCGAGGACCTCGACCAGTCCGTCGATCCGGGACCGCGCGTCCGCGACGACGCCGGCGAACTCCTCGTCGTACAGGATGACGCGGGCGCCCTCGCGCTCCATCACGTCGGCCAGCTGCGGCCCGGAGAAGCCGGTGTTGAGCAGCAGCGCGCTGGCACCGAGCCGGGAGCTGGCGAGCAGCGCGTCCACGAAGCCGCGGTGGTTGCGGCACAGGATGGCGACGGTCTCGACACGCCCACCGGCGACCGCGTGGAGCCCGGCCGCCAGCGCCGCCGAGCGGTCCTGCAGGTCCTGCCAGGTCAGCGAGCCGCGCTCGTCGACGAGACCGGTGCCGTGCGGGCGTCGCACGGCGGCGAGGGCGAAGCTCGTCGTGGCGTTGGTGCCCTGCTCGCGCAGGATCCGCACCAGCCGGACGTACTTCGCCGGGCTCATCAGCACCAGCATCCGGGTGGTGACGAGGACCTTGAAGACCCACAGCTGGGTCCGCAGCTTCTGCAGCATGCCCGTCACCCCAGCACCGGGAAGCGCCGCTGTCGGGACATCGCGGCGAGCGCGTCCTGCATCCGCCCGCGCACCACCTCGTCGACCACGGCGAGGTCGGGGTCGGGGCCGAACTCCGCCTCGATGTCGATGGGATCGAGCACGCGGGTCGTGATCTTGGTCGGGAGCGGGAAGTTCAGGGGCGCGGGCACCAGTCCGAACGGGAATCCGAAGCCGATCGGGAAGAGGTCGGTGCGCATCAGCCTCCGCAGCGGCGAGTGCCGGCCGAGCCACTCCCCCCGGGTCAGGAAGAGCTGCGACTCCTGGCCCCCGATCGACACGACCGGGACGATCGGGACCCCGGCCCGCAGCGCGGTCCGGAGGTAGCCGGTGCGTCCGTTGAAGTCGACGACATTGGCCTTGAGGGTCGGCCGGAAGGTGTCGTAGTCGCCACCGGGGAAGACGATCGTGACGCCGCCCGAGCTGAGGATCTCGTGCGCGGCCTCGCGGGTGGCGTTGACGAACCCGAACCTGCGCATCACCGGGCCGGCGGCACCCGTGAACAGCATGTCGTGCGCCAGACAGTACAGCGGCCGGTCGGCGCCGAAGGTGTCGGCGAAGGCGACCGCGATGATCGGCACGTCCATCGGCATCAGGCCGCCGGAGTGGTTGCCGACGATGAGCGCGCCGCCGTCGGGGACCTTCTCCATGCCGGAGACGCTGGAGCGGAAGTAGGCCTTCATGGCCAGCTTGAGCAGGGGCAGCACGCTGGCGACGTACGACGGGTCGCGCCGCCCGAGCGCGCTCGTCGGGGTGGTCACGACGCGACTCCGGGAAGGCCCGGCAGGACGTTGCGCCAGGCGAAGGGCTCCCACGCGGCCGGGTCCTGCCGGAGCCGGTCGACCACGACGGACAGCACGAGCGGGTTGGCGACCATCCCGACGTGGCTGCTCACCACCTCGACGTTCTCGGCGGGCGACCGGCCGGGGCCCGCCGCCTGCTCGTCGACGGTGCATCCGCGCCACGGCACGATCCCGTCGGTCCTCGACCAGACCGCAGTGAGCGGCACCGGCACCGGGCCGCGCAGGAGGTCGACGATCTCGCGGGCGTTCTCGACGATCCCGTGCTTCTCGCGGGACTTCTCGAACATCCCGGTCGCACGGGTGCGCTCCCCCTCGGCGCGCCACGGCGAGCCGAGGCAGACGACCTGGCGCACCCGCTCGGGGTGCTCGTGGGCGAGCCAGCGGGCCAGCAGCCCGCCGAAGCTCCAGCCGACCACGGCCACCGGCTCGTCGTACTGGTCCGAGACCTCGGCGAGACGCTGCGGCAGGCCGGTGACGATCCTGTCCGTCAGCCCGTGGTTGCTGCCCAGCTCCCAGCCGTGCACCTGCCACCCCCGCTGGGCGAGGTGGCCGCGCAGCCGTCCGGTCAGCCGGTCGTGCGCCGAGAACCCGGGCAGCACCAGCACCGGCCGGCCCGCGCCGAGGTCACGCTCGGGCAGCGCCCCGGCGGCGAGGTCGAGCAGACGGGAGGCGCCGTACTCCACCGTCCACCGCGGCAGCTCCAGGAACATCAGGGCACGTGCGGGCGCCCCACCGGCGGCGCCGCCCGCCGCAGCCGCGTGCTCGCCTTCGAAGTCGTACACCCTTGGCCCCCATGTAGAACAGGTTCTAGTTCTTGGGAGTATGGCCGCTGACCTGCGGCGACGGCAACTGCGCGGGTCGCAGATCACATCCGAGCGCGCCGGGCGGGCCGGCGCCGGCCGTCAGGCACAGGGCCAGGTCGTCGCCTGCATCGTCCGCCTCGCGCCGGACTTCAGCACGATGTCGGCGCGGATGGCGCCGGCGGAGGCGTCGGGGATCCGGCCGAGGTAGAAGGAGCTGCGCTGCAGGCCCGCGCTCCGCATCGTCACCCGGGGCACGCCGTTGACCGAGAACGTGATCCGGCGTGCGGAGGTGCGCGCCGCTGCGGTGAGGTCGATGCGGGCCCGGTTCAGGGCGCAGTCGCGGTGACCGGTGCGCACGTAGGACCGGCCGGTGCCCGTGAAGGTGCGCAGGGTGCCGATCCGGATCACGGCCACGTTGGCCGTCGCGTTCGCGGCCGACGAGGCTGCCCTGGTCGAGCGCGCCGCCACGCTGACCGAGGCGGCCACACCGCCGCCGAGCGTGTAGGTGCCGGCAGGGACCAGGCGGGTGAGCGACTGGCCGAGGCGGATGAAGTAGTCGCGGGTGGGTCCCTTGGCGCCGAACCTCGCATCGGTCACGCCCCGCACGCTGCCCGAGCTGCGGATGACCAGCCACGCCCTGGTCGGGCTGACCGCCTTGCGCGCCTCGGAGGAGGCGCTGACGGAGTAGTGGTCGACCGAACAGACCGAGGAGGCGACCGGGCGCGCGCTCGCCGAGGCGGACACCTTCATCCCGACCCGGGTGGTGCCGCGGGCGTCCGTGGTGACCCTCCCGGTGACGGTCGCGCCACCGGTGATGTCGCTGCTGCTGAGCCGGCCCGAGCGGCGCAGGGTGATGGTGCGCCAGCGCCCGTCGGGCGCGATCCGGACGTCGCCGGGCTCGGAGCCGCTCATGGTGTTGGCGCATCCTGCCGGGATCGAGAGCGTGTCGTAGGCGCTCAGGTAGGCGGAGTCGATCGCGGCCTGCGCGGGCGCGGGCTGCAGCCCCGCGGCGAGCAGGACGCCCAGGGCGCCCAGGACGGACCATCGACGGACCTGCTGCATTGCTCTACCCCCGAGAGAGACACGTGTCGGTCGGATGCGACCGTCACCACTGGCGCTGGAAGTTACCAGCCGCTGATGCCCGCGCCGTCACCGGCGGAAACGGCGGACCGTCGCCCGGATCCTGACCACGGGCCAGAGCGTCGACACCCTCCGGCCGATCGCGGCGCCGAGCCGGCCCAGCCGGGCACGGACCCGCGCGAGTGCCGCGCGCCACGGTACGGACGCCAGCGAGAAGCGGGCGAGCAGGCGGCGCCACCACGGCGTCGCCCTGCGGAGCCGCTTCAGCGCCGTGTCGACGTCCGCCCAGTAGGCGCGGGCCTCCTCCGGGGTCGGCTCGTCGGCACCGTAGACGTGGCGGTCGGCGGTATGGGCCAGCGTCACGACCGGTACGACGTCGTACCGGTCCGCGGCGGCGTACGCGCTCTCGCGCCGGGTGGCCCCGGCGGCCGGTCGGACGCCCAGGTCGCGCATCCGGTCGGCGAGCTCGCGCCAGGCACCGGTGAGCTGCACGGTCGCATCGGGGGCCCCGCGACGTCGACGGCGGCGGAGGAACTTGAAGAGGAGTACCCCCCACAGCGGCAGCGTCAGCAGCGCGACCTTCGCGACGTCGAGGACGATGCCGATGATCGTGCCCAGCACCGCGAGGATGTCGAGGTCGCTGCGCTCGCCGTCACCCTGCTGGAGGTTGTCGTTGGCCTCCTTCGGCTCGCCGGGCACCCGCGGCGGCTGCAGCACCTGCGGTTGCGGCTCCTCGTTGGGCTCGTCGTTGGGCTTGCGGAGCTTCTTGTCCTCCTCCGGCGTCGGGTCGAAGGGGACCCACCCGGCGCCCTCGAACTTGACCTCGGTCCACGCCGTGACGTCCTCGCCCCGGACCGCACCGCCACCCGGTGGCACCTTGAAGCCGATGACGACCCGGATCGGCAGGTTCATCTGCTGCCCGGCCAGCGCCATCGCAGCGGCGTACTGCTCGGCGTTGCCGACCGGCGTGGCCGTCTTGGTGAGCACCGCGAGCCGGCTGAAGCCGTGTCCGGAGGGAGTGAAGTCGTCGACGCCGTCGGAGTAGTAGCCGTTCTCGCGGAAGGCGTCACGCAGGAAGATGGCGACGTCGCCGTCGGAGCCGCCGTCGAAGCCGGCCGCGACCCGCCACCGCTGGACCCGCTCGACGAGCTCCTCGGGCACCATCTTCGGCGCGGGCAGGGCGACGGAGGCGGCCCGCAGCTCGCCGATCTCGGCGTCGGACAGCTCGGGGGCGACCTCGGCCTCGACCTCGAAGGTGGTCCCCGGGCTGACGCCGCCGATCTGGGCGACGGTCTCGGTCTCGCGGTTGATGACCAGCTCGCCGGCCGCCTCGCCGTCGACCTTGCCGTCGGTCAGCGGCGTCATCGAGAGCGTGGTGCCCACGCTGGGGACCCACACACCGGTGTAGGAGCCGATGGTGATCGTGCCGCGGGCGGTGGCCTTGAGGTTGGCCTCCGGGTCGTTGCGCAGGCGGCGGAAGGTGCCGGAGTCGTGCACCGATCCGGGTCCGCCGGACACGTTCCACACGATGCCGTCGTAGTAGTCCATCACCGCGAACCGGACGCGGGTGCCGCTCTCGATCCCGTCGACCGTGAAGAGGGTCGTCTCGCGGAGCGCCTCCTTCTTCTTGTACGCACGGAACTTCGCGAGCGGGCTCGGGTAGTCACGGGGGTCGAACGGGGGGTCGACGTGGTCGCGCAGGACGGCACGCTCTGCGCCGGTGCCGGCCATCGCCGCCAGGCCGGTGGCCGCACCCCCGGCCACCGCGACGACCGCGAGGGTCGCCGCGACCCGTCGCCCCCAGCGCGCGCGGACGTGGCGCTGGGCGCGCCACCGCAGCCAGACCACGCCGACGACAGCCACCGCGAGACCACGGACGAGGGAGGCCTCGGCGGTGATGTCGCCGAAGGCGCAGCCGACGACGAGGACCATGCCCAGCACCGGGCCGGCGAGGCCGGGCCGGCGGGTGCGCCACAGCAGCACCCCCGCTGCGAGGGCGCCTGCGAGGCCGGTCAGCAGCGGGACGATGAGCACGGTGCCCGTCTCCGCGAGCGGCACCGGCAGGGTCAGCGACTCCCGCCACGTCCGCGTGGCGCCGGTGACGAGGTCGCGCAGCGAGTCGGCGGTGGGCAGCAGGCCGTTGCGCGCCCGGTCGGGTACGACGACAGCCGAGCCGACCGCGAGATAGCCCGCGACCGCGACGAGCGCGGTCAGCCAGGCACCCCAGCGCAACCGGGCGCTGGCCCAGGCGATGACGACCCCGAGCACCAGGCCGACCACGAGGGCGAGCAGCCAGCGCCGGCCGACGTACGCCTCCCCCAGCGGCCACGCGCACAGGACGCCGAGGCCGACCACCAGCACGGCGTCGAGGAGCGCGAGCCACCAGGTCGGCAGGGTGCCCGGACGGCCGCGCCGCTGGGGCACGACGACGACAGGACCGCTGGTGCTGGCCGAGCGCACCGGTGGGGCGGGCGGGGGCCCGGGCGGTGGGCCCGGGGCGCCGGCCGGCGGCCTGAGCGCCGTCATGCGGACACCCTCCGGACGGCCACGCCGAGCTCCTCGAGCCGCCCCACGGTGCACACCGCGAGGTCGCCCAGCCACCGCACGGAGGGCTCCTGGCCGACCAGGCACCGCATCGCGATGACCCGCATGTCGACCGGGAGGTACTGCCGCGCCCGCCGCAGCTCGGTGATGCTCACACCCGAGCCGACGCACAGCACGACGACGCTCGCGGCCAGCTCGTCCACGCCCAGGTGGCGGGCGACGTCGACGAGGTGCTTCGCCTTCCAGTCGTAGGTCAGTCCGGACAGCCCGTCGAGGAACCGTTGCGCGCCCGCCGAGGGCAGCGACGCGTGCGATGCGACGGCGCTGAGCTGCTGGCCGTCGGCGAGCGCCTGCGTGCCGAGCGACCCGGCGACCGAGATCGCCATCTCGAACTCGTCGTCGCTGCCGTAGTCCTCCAGCCGCGAGCTGACCATCGTCAACAGGTGCGAGCGCCGGGTCTCCTCGAACTGCCGCACCATCAGGGTGCCGGTCTTGGCGCTCGACTTCCAGTGGATGTGGCGCCGGTCGTCGCCAGCGACGTAGCCCCGCAGGGCGTGGAAGGACACATCGTTGTCGGACACCTTGGGAACCGTGCGGCCCTCGAGGTCGCGGACCAGTCCGGCGGCCGAGCCCTCGACGCGCAGGGTCTTCGGGTGGACGTAGAGCGTGTCCATCTGGCTGAGGTGGGCCTCGCGGCGCAGCAGGCCCAACGGGTCGGCGCGGACCGCGGTCACCGGCCCGACGTCGAGGACGGCCCGGTGCTCGGTCGGGATCGCGAACAGCTCCTCGTGCACCGCGCCCGGCGCCAGCGCCGGCAGCTCGAAGGCGGCGCGTCCGGCACCCACCGGGAACTCCACGACGAGCGGACGCGAGCGGCGCCCGCTCGGGTTGGCCAGGGTGAGGTACCCGTTCGCCCGCTCCCCCACGATGACCCGGTCGCGAGCCAGGTCCAGGCGCGCTGCGAGCGGCTGCCGGCCGACGACGAACGCGACCGCGATGAGCAGCAGCAGCGCCAGGAAGAGCCCCGCGACCAGCAGTTCCGGCCAGTGCAGGACCGGACCGGCGACGAGCAGCACGACGGCCAGCACGGCGACCACCCAACCGGCCTCGGTGACCGTCTCGGTGACCGGGCGCAGCGCCGTACGAACGCGACCCGTGCGCTGGGCGAGGCCGTCACGTATTCCACCGGCAAGCGCCTGGCGGCGCCGGTTGGCAGCGGTGAGCGTACGGCGGAGGCCGGGCGCCCAGGTGCGGGGGCTCATCACTGGCTAGCGACCTGCGGGCTCCAACGGGACCGACACGCGCTCGAGCACCCGGCGCACGACGTCCTCGGTCGTCGTACCGCGGAAGTCCTCCTCGGGGTCGAGCACCATGCGGTGCGCGAGGACGGGTACGGCGAGCGTCTTCACGTCGTCGGGGACGACGTAGTTGCGGCCGTACGACACGGCCCAGGCCCGGGAAGCACGGACCAGTGCCTGGGCGGCACGGACGCTGGTGCCGAGGACGACCTCGGGGGCCTCGCGGGTGCCCTCGGTGATGGCCGAGACGTACTCGAGCACCGCAGGCTCGACGTGCACCTCCTGGGCCAGCCGGATCAGGTGCAGCACGTTGTCGCCGCTGATGATCGGGTTGAGGACGGCGGCGGCCTTGCCCTTCGGCGCGTGGGTGAGGATCTGCACGGTGCTCTGGTGGTCGGGGTAGCCGAGCGAGGTCTTCACGAGGAAGCGGTCGAGCTGCGCCTCGGGAAGCCGGTAGGTGCCGGCCTGCTCGATCGGGTTCTGCGTGGCGATGACCATGAACGGCTGGCCCACCGCGTGGGTGACGCCGTCGACGGTCACCTGGCTCTCCTCCATGACCTCGAGCAGCGCCGACTGGGTCTTCGGCGAGGCCCGGTTGATCTCGTCGGCCAGCACGACGTTGGAGAAGATCGGGCCCTTGTGGAACTCGAACTGCTGCGAGCGCTGGTCGAAGATCGTCACGCCGGTCACGTCGCTGGGCAGCAGGTCCGGGGTGAACTGGATCCGGTGGTGGTCACCCTGGATCGTCTGGGCGATCGCGCGCGCCAGCGAGGTCTTGCCGGTCCCGGGGTAGTCCTCGAGCAGCAGGTGGCCCTCCGCCAGGAGCGTGACGAACGCGAGCCGCACGACCTCGGTCTTGCCGACGATCGCCTGCTCGACGTTGGCGACGAGCTGGGCGAAGGTCTGCGAGAACCACTCGGTCTGTTCGGTGCTGAGCGACATGGATGTCCTTTCGGAGGCCTAGCGGCTGTCGGAGTCGGAGACGCCGCTGGCCGTGACGGTGATGGTGCCGCGGCCGGAGAAGGCGCAGTCGCGGCCGCCGGCGCTGAAGTTGTTGGGGAAGGTCTTGTCGACGGTCTGGTTGAAGTCGCAGGTGCCGTTGAGGTTGAGCGTGCCGTGGTCGGTGTTCACCGGGACCGGCCCGTCGTTGGGGAAGCCCGCACCGCTGATCCTCGCCTCGCAGCCCCCGACGCAGATGGCCGGGAAGCTGACGTTGATCCACCGCATCTCGGAGTAACCCGTGATGGGCACGGCGTCGCTGAACTTGCGGGGGTCGTCCGCGGCGGCCGAGGAGACGGTGCGCGCGAGGATGGTCCTTCCATCGCCTCCCTGCCGCACCTGGGCGGCGGGCCCGTCCGCACTGTTGAACCGGTCGTCGTTGATCCAGCTCGCACCGCCGTCGACGCTGTACTGCACGCCGTCGACCGACTTCCCGTTCTCCCTGCCGGGAGTGATCCGGATGTCGACGGAGTAGTAGTCGCTGCTGACCGGCGCGGTGATCGGCGGCGGGTCCGGCTTGCCCCAGGTGTCGATGCCGCCGAGCGAGGCGTCCTCGCCCGGGACGGCGCGGTCGCCGTTGCGGGTCACCGCCCACACGCGGATCGAGTGACGCCCGTTGCCGTCGAACCGGATGTCGGTCCCGCCACCTCCCGGCGTCGCCGACACGATGTCGCGCGCACCGGTGCCGTCCTCGACGATGTAGTAGTCGAGGGGCAGGCCGCCGAGGTCCGCCGGCGCGTCCCACCCGATGCGAGCGGTCTGGTCCGCCGGCGACGGCGCGACTTCCTGGAGGTTCCGCACCGGGCCGGCCTTCGTGTAGGGACGACCGGTCGCACCGGGGCTCTTCTCGCTGACGCCCGCATCGTTCCTGGCCGCGACCGAGAACGTGACGTCCTGGCCCTTGCGGATGCCGTCGTCGACGCTGAAGGTGCGCGAGGTGGTCGAGGCGGGGAAGCGATAGCTGGACGCCTTGCAGCCGGTGCAGTAGACGACGTACTCGGACACCGGGTTGCCGTTGCTCTGCGTGTCCGACCAGGCCGACCAGTCGATGCGGACCCACGGGTCGCTGCTGTAGGGCGAGTCCTCGCTGGCCGTCAGCCCCGGCTTCTCGCCCGAGCGCACCGGGATGCCGAACGGCTTGACCGCCTTCGACGCCGCGGAGTACTCGCGCTTGGGCTCCACCTCGTTGACCGCCCGGATCTCGAATGCGTACGGGGTGCCGTTGGTCAGCCCGGGGATGACCCGCGAGGTCTCGTTGCCCGACGCCGTCCAGACCTGGCTGCCGCCTGCCTCCTTGATCTCGTACGACGTGATCTCCGAGCCCTCGTTGCGCGGCGGGGTCCAGCGCACGGTCAGCTGCCGGTCCATCCGGTCGCCGGTCGGGGACGCCTCGACGACGATCGTCGGAGGCGTCATGAGGTCGGGCGCCTTGTTGGGCGTGATGTCCTCCGACGCGGGGCTCTCCTCGCCCCAGCCCTCGCTGTTGCGAGCCCGGACCGTGAACGTGTAGGTCTCGCCGGGTGTGAGGTCGTTGAGGCGGCAGGTGACCGCGGCACAGGACTGGCGGAAGTCGTGCGACCCGCGGACCTCGTACTCCTCGATCGCCGCACCGTTGGACTCCGGCTCGCGCCACGAGAGGACGGCCGAGGAGGCCTCCACCGAGGACAGCACCGGGCGCTCCGGCGCGTCGGGCTCGGAGATCACGGTGACGTTGATCCGGGCGACGACGTCACGGGCCCGGTCACCGGACGCGTCGGACACGGTGACCTTGATCTGGGACGAGCCGGAGGACACCGGGGTGAACCGGACCGACGAACCCTCGGCCCGCAGGCCGGCGAGCTTTCCGCTGCCCTCGACCCGTGGGTTGGTCGCCTCGATCGGCTCGTCCGGATAGGGATTGACCGCCGAGTCGGCGATGTCGACGGAGGTCTCCTGGCCCTCCTCGGCGTTCACCGAGATGACCGGGATCTGCAGGAGGGGCAGGTTGCTGCCGACGATCCGGACGTTCACGGTCGCAGTCGCCTGACCGCCCTGCCCGTCGTCGGCGACCACCTCGATGGCCAGTTCCTCGTCGTCGGCTGCCCCACCGGCCTCGATGGAGAGAATCCCCTCCTCGCCGTCGATGTCGGCCGAGAGCCCGTTCGGGGTGCTCTTCACCGACCAGGCCATCGTGTCGAGGTCGCCCTCGTTGGCGTCGCGCGTGAGGCCCTTCAGGTCGACCTGGACGGGCTCCCCGTCCTCGGTCACGTCCACGCTGGCGTCGCGCATGGTCGGCGCGACGTTGCCGGCCGGCGCCACGTCGATCGGGATGGTGAGCAGCGAGTCGAGGGCCGACTCCTCCCCTGCCGTCCTCCCGTCGCTCACCTTGACCGTGACCGAGGCACCACCGACGTGGTCGCGGTTCGGCGTGAACGAGAGCGACGTCGCCTCCCCCTCGACCGGGACGACATTGCCGTTGACGGCGGTCGGCGTCGTGCTGGGCACGATGTGCGGCTCCCGGCCGGCCCGGGTGACGACCAGGTCCGACAGGTCGAAAACCGTCGTCTCGTTGGCGACCGCCTTGACCGGCACCCGGTCCTCATCCGTCGTCAGCTGCGGCGGCACGTTGGCCGTACCGGTCACGAACACCACGCCGAAGGTGAAGGTGGACTCGTCGTCGGCGTCGTCGAGACGGTAGAGGACGACCTGGTCCTCGGCCTTGAGCTCGACCCGGACCGTGGTGTCGCCGTCGACCACCTCGCAGTCCCCGTCACCGCCGGCGTCGCACTCCGTGACGCGGAGATCGGCCTTCGCACCGTCGAAGTCGAGATCGTTGTCCAGCACCGGGATCTCCACGGAGTCACCCGGGTCCTTGCCGATGATGTCGCCGAGCTCGGCCACGTCGTCCTGGGCGATCGGTGCGTAGAACGGCGCCTGCTTGCTGGCCGACACCTTGAGCACCGCGCTGTCCGTCGCTCCGGCCGCGTCCTCGATCGTGTAGCCGATGTTGGTCGGCGCGGAGCCGGAGTCCGGTGCGTCGCCGACCTCGACCTCGATGAAGCCGTTCTCGTGGTCCGCCGGCGTGCTCTCGTTGAGCGACTCGATGCGCAGCGGGTCGTCGTCGGGGTCGGTGTCGTTGGTCAGCACGTTGTAGGAGATCGTGCGGTTGGGCTGGACCAGAACACTGTCGTCGAGCGCGACCGGCGACTGGTTCTCCGTCTCCTCCGGCACCACGCCGACGCGGACCTCGGCGACCCCCGTCTTGCCGTACTTGTCCTCGAGGACGATCTGGAAGAAGTCGGTGCCGCGCTTGCCCTCGAACGCCTCGTAGCGGATCCAGTCGACCCCGGTGTCGACGATCCGGCCGAGCGACGGAGCGGTGAGGATGCTGCGGAAGGAGACGGCGTCTCCATCCGGGTCGACACCCACGAGGTCCACCGAGATCACCTTCGGGCGGCCGCTGATGACGCGGTCGATGATCGGCTGCGGGACCGGTGGGTGGTTGTTCTTGGCGGAGTCCTCGACGACGTAGACGCTCACCTCGGCCGAAGCGCTGCGGCCGTCGGTGTCGCGTACGCCGTAGATCACCGAGTAGTTGCCGGGCTGCTCGGGCGCACGCAGGCGCAGCGTGTCGCCCGCCACCCACACGTCGAGCTCCTGCTCGTTCTGCAGGTCGGACTGGAAGAGCCGTGGCTTCGCGCCATCGGGGTCGGAGTCATTGGCGAGCACGGGGATCGAGGTGACCGAGCCCGCGCGCACCGTGACCTGGTCGTGGTTGGCCACGGGCTGGCGGTTGGCCGCGCTCGACGAGCGCTGGGCGATCACGAGGGACCCGCTCGCCGAGCTGCGGCCGTCGGAGACGACGTACTCGACAGTGACCGGCTTGCCCACCAGGTCGGCGGCCGAGCTGACGATCGCGAGCCGCTTGTCGACGACCGAGACCTTGACGCCCGGGACCGACGGACGGTTGACGCGCTTGACGACGAGGACGTCGCCGTCGGGGTCGAGGTCGTTGAGCAGCAGGTCGACCTGCGCCGTCCCGCCCGGCGTGATGGTGACCTTGTCACGGACCGCGACGGGTGCCCGGTTGTCCTTCGGCGGCGACTCGACGTCGAGCCGGATGGACGCGGACCGGGTGGCCGAGGAGTTGTAGGCGGAGTACTGCAGGTAATAGGTCTTCGCCCTCGCCGCCTCGAACGTGAACGTCCCGGTCTCGAGGTCCTCGGTGATCTTGGTCCCCGCGTCGTCCCCCACGACCTTGACGTCCTTGAGGGTGAGCTCGCCACCCTCGGGGTTGCGGTCGTTGGTCAGCGGCTGGACGACCACCCGGGTGCCCGCGACGCCGGAGGCGAGGTCGGCGACCAGCTCGGGCGGCGCCGTCTCGCCGACGACGTCGACCGCGACGGTGCCCTCGTACTTGTCGATGCCGTCCTCGACCGTGTAGGTGATCTCGCCCTTCGTGCCGCCCGCGCCCTGGTCGGTGTAGGTCAGGGTCCCGTCGGGCCGGAACTCGACCCCGACGCCGCGCCCGGACGCCGCCGTGAGGGTCAGGTCGTCGCCGTCCATGTCGTAGAAGTCGGCCAGCAGGTAGTAGCCGGACGTGGCGCCGCGGGTGACCGTCAGCTTCGGCTTCCGGTCCGGCATCAGTCTCGGCGGCTCGTGGTCGTCGTTGGTGCGGATCTCCAGGCGGACCTCTGCCGGGACCTGCTGGTTCACCACGCCGTCGGTCACGTAGTACTTGAAGACGGAGGTGCCGGCCTGGTCGGCCTGGACGGCCACCTGGAGCTGGGTGCCGCCGCCGACGATCTTGACCTCGACCTCGGGACCGCTGACGTGGGTGGCCTTGGTGATCCGGATGATGTCACCGTCGGGATCGTGGTCGTTGAGCGCGACGACGGGCAGCACGGTGGAGCGGCCGGGGCGCGCGCCCAGCACGTCGTCGCCCGGCTCGGGCGGGCGGTTCTCCTGGTCCGGGACCTCCTCGGTGGTCTCCTTGATCTTCGACCGGTTCTCGTTCTCCGGGTCGACCTGGGGCCAGTTGTCGACCTTCGCCTTGCCGGCCTCCTGCACGAGCCAGGCGTCACCCGTGCGCACGTCGTTGAGGACGATGACGTCCCGGTTGACGCGGAACTTCAGATCCGCGCTCTCCTGCATGTCGTCGATCGGTTGGTCGTCGTCGTCGCTGTCGTCCGGGCAGTCGCGCAGGTAGTTGGGCGGCTGCACCGAGCTCCAGGCGGCGTACACGCAACGGGTGCTGGGCAGCACCACCGGCGCGGCCGGCGCACCCGCCGTCTCGGTCGAGGTGACCTGCTCCAGGTCGCCGCCGCCGAGCGGCGTGACCGCGAGGCCCTCACGGGTCGCGACGTAGACCTCGGCGCCGTCCGTCGCCGGCTGCTGCAGCTCGACCGCCGTCGGGTCCGAGGTCTCGAGCACCACGGGGTCGGCGTCGGGCCGGTTCAGCTCGAGCGTGGTGCGGTTGTAGAGCACGGGCGTGCCACCGACGACCGTCAGCGCGACCAGCTCCGGCTTCGTGCCGACGTCCTGGCCGAGGTCGACGGTGTCGCCCTCCACCGCCCGGCCCTGGTCGTCGAGCTCGAAGGACGTCGCCCTGCCGTCGCGACGGAGCACCCAGGCGCTGCCATCGGGAGCCACCGCCGCGGTCAACGCGTCGGTGAGCTCCGGCTCCGTCGACTTGTGGGAGAACCCCGCCAGCTGCGCCGCCGACCGCACCCACGCCTTGCCGGTGACGTAGTCGACGATCGCGAAGGTGTCGCCCCCGTAGGTGGCGACGGCGCCGGGCGGCAGGTCGGTCGCCTCCAGTGCGGCCGCCCTCGACACGTCGACCGGCTTGACCGAGCGGTCCGCCGTCACGTCGTCGAGGTAGACGTCGGTCTCCTGCTGGAAGACGTCGAAGCTGGCGGTGACGGCGTCGACCCCGAGGTCGAGCTCGCCGATCTGCGGGTTGAGCCGGGCGGTCAGGCCGAGGTCCTCGTTGGTCACCCAGACCCCGCCGTCGTTGAGCTCCACCTCGGTGAACGGCTTGCCGTCGTACCTGTAGGCCAGCACGACGAGCGTGCCGAGCACGAGCGCGAGCACCGTGCCGGACGCGGTCCGGCGCCAGCGGCCGGTCACTGGCCCACCGCGCAGACGGGCTTGGAGAGCGCGGACGGCGCCGCGCCCTCGCGGGCGACCCCCACCTGGATGCACACCGTCGAACCGACCGGGACCGTGACCACCCTGCTCGTCTCCTCGGTGAAGTCCGCCCCCTGCTGGCTGGCACCGTCGCCGGTGAAGAGCACCTTGAACTGGTCCTCCGGCTCCGGGTCCTCCTGGACCCAGCGGAAGGTCCAGCGGGTGCCCTCGCCGGTGCGCGTCACCTTGGGCGCCGGCGGCGCCTCGTCGCCCGGGACGGCGTCAGCGGGCTCCTCGCCGCGGATGGTGCTCTGGTCCGGGTCCTCCTGCTCGCCGCCGGCCAGCAGCGCGTAGCCGATGCCGCCGGCGACCGCGAGCGCGAGCCCGCCGCCGAGGATCCGGGCGGGCAGTCCCCGGCGCGGGGTGTCGTCGCGACGCGGCGGCGTACCGCTGTGGGAGGTGCCGCCGGTCGCCGAGGGCGCACCCGGGACCCGGGTCCGCTCGTCGATCGCGGGCTGGTTCGGCGCCGGACGCACGCTGACCGCCGCCGGGATGATCACCGACACCGGGCGGATCAAGGTGCGCGCATCGTTGGGGTGCTCCTGCACCAACGCCGACGGCGAGGCGTCCATGACCTCGAGCCGGGTCGGCGACTGCCTCATCTCGATCTGCACGTCCTGCAGCTGCCGGCCCAGCACCATTGCCGACACCGGACGCTTCTCGATCTCCACCGACATCGCCCGGCGCAGGATCGACACCAGCGACGCGGGCACCTCGGGCCGGCGCAACGGGCTGAGCTGGCCGCGCTCGATGCGCTGCATCAGGCTGGCGTTGTCGTTGGGGGCGTCACGGCGCTCGACCGGCGGGTGGCCGATGAGCAGCGAGTAGAGCGTCGCGGCCAGCGAGTAGACGTCGCTGCGCACGTCGGAGCTGTCGGCGAGCAGCGCCTCGGGCGGCGACCACGGGATCGAGAGGCCCTGGCCGGACGCGCCGCCCTCCCCCACGACCGACGCGATGCCGAAGTCGGTGAGGAGCGGGACCCCGAAGGTGCTGGTGAGGATGTTGTGCGGCTTGATGTCGCGGTGCAGGATCCCGGCCCGGTGCGCGGTCTCGACGGCACTGGCGATCTTGACCCCGATGTCGAGCACCTCGGCGACCGCCAGCGGCTGCGCGCGGTAGCGCTGGGCGACGTGCGGCGGCGGGCAGTACTCCATGACGAGGAACGGGCGCCCGTCCGAGCTCACACCAGCCTGGTAGATCGGCACGATCGAGGGGTGGTTGGACAGCTGCGCCATGACGTTGGCCTCGGCGCGGAACAGCTCGAGCGCCGCCGCGTCGCCGCCGCTGCGCAGGACCTTGATCGCCACCTGCCGGGTCGGCAGCTCCTGCTGGTAGCGGTAGACGTCGGCGAAGCCGCCCTCGCCGACGAGGTCGACGAAGGTGAACCCGGGGATCTGTGGGGGCTGCATGCTCAGCGCTCCGGCGACGGGACGACGGTCGCGGTCAGTCCCTTGGACAAGGTCAGGACGTCGCCGATCGCCACCTCGGTCGCCACCCCGTGCTCGAGCGCGAAGGGTGCCCGCCCCTGGCGCGCCAGCAGCGTGCCGTTGGTCGAGGTGTCGGTGACCGTGACGCGGATCCCGTCGGAGGCCACTTCGAGGTGGGTGCTGGAGACGTAGGGGTCGTCGACGGTCACCAGCGCCGGCAGGTTGGCGCTGCCACCCACCTGCTGCACCCGCGGGCTGCGGCCGATCAGGACCCGGCGGCGGATCGTGACGACACGGCCGCTGGACAGCTCGAGCGCGACGAGGGCGCGCACCGGCGGCGAAGCCGACTGGCGTGGGGGCTGGTGACCGACGGGCGGTGCCGGCGGGAGTCCCCGCGCGGGCGGGGCGGCAGGTGCCGGGAATGCTGCCGGCGCCTGCGGGGCCTGCAGGGCGGGGGGTGGCGCCGGTGCCGACTGCGGGACGGGGACGATCGGCGCGCCGGCCTGGCCCGCCCGCAACGCCTGCAGCTGGGCCGGCGTGATCGTGCGGCCGTCGTGGTCGGGATCGGCAACCGGCGCGGCCGGCCAGCCCCCGGCGGGCGCAGGGACCGGAGGAGTCGGCGGCGCAGGCGGGGCAGGCGGCGGCGCGGCCGGCGCCGCCGCGGAGGCCGGCGTGCGCAGCACGGTGTGCTCGGCGGCCGGGGCGTGCTCGGCCGGCGGGGCGTGCTCGGCCGGCGGGGGCTCCGGCGCGAGCGCCTGCGGGGCCGGCACGGGTACCCACGACAGCCCGGCGCTGCGCACCACACCGGCGGTCAGCGGCAGGGTCGCGGCCACCAGCGGCGCACCGAGCGGAGCGACCTCGACCGCGTCGCCGGCGCTCAGGGCGGTGGTGGCCTCGGTCCAGGTGGCGGCGTCGCGGCCGTCGACCACGAAGCCGGCGACCCGCACGGCGAAGGCGCCGCGGACCAGGACCCGCGCCTCCTCACCGTCGGTCCGCACGACCGCGAAGTCCGGCAGGTCGCCGAGCACACCACGTGAGAGCGCCTCGACGACCTTCAGCGGGTCGAGGTCGGACCCGGCGAGCGGGACCAGGTCGGCGAGACGGTCGGACGCGGCGAGGACGACCCCCTGCGGGGTGACCAGCGTCGCGAGCTCTCCGACGGCGTACGACGCGCTCACGGCTGGACCGCCGGGAACGGCTGGGTGCGCTCGGTCGGGTGCTCGTCGCCGCCCTCGACGTCGACGACCACCACGGTCACGTTGTCGTGCCCGCCGGCCGCGACCGCGGCGTCGACCAGCGTGGTGACGACCTCGTCGGGCGGCAGCTGGCCGGTGAGGATGTGCACCAGGGCCGTGTCGGAGAGCTCGGAGGTCAGTCCGTCGGAGCACAGCAGCAGCCGCGAGCCGGGCTCGGCGGGCACCAGCGAGAAGTCCGGCTCGGCGTCGGTGAGCGCGCCGATCGCGCGCGTGATCACGTGCCGCTCGGGGTGGCCGATCGCCTCGTCGCGGGTGATCT
The DNA here is from genome assembly GCA_964487275.1 of uncultured Nocardioides sp. Taxonomy (GTDB): domain Bacteria; phylum Actinomycetota; class Actinomycetes; order Propionibacteriales; family Nocardioidaceae; genus Nocardioides. The sequence goes on from CAZAQE010000008.1 coordinate 80,192, forward strand.
GGCCCGCGTCGATGAGCTCCTGCACGACCGAGTGGTCCTTGGAGATCTGCTCCAGCACGCCGTGCGAGTAGGAGTAGGCGCGGGAGTCGCCGAGGTTGGCCACCAGCCAGTAGCCGTGCCCGTCCTGGAGGACGTACGCCGCTGCCACGAGGGTCGAGCCGGGCGCCGTGGTGAACTCGGCGGCCAGCGCCGAGACGCGCACCTGCGCAGCGGCGATCGCCGCCTCGACGTCGCCGGGCTCGACGTGCGTCAGCGAGGAGAGGGGCTCGAACGCCTCCACGACCAGCCGGCTGGCGACGTCGCCGCGGGCGTAGCCGCCCATCCCGTCGGCCACGACGAAGACCGGCGGGGCGACCAGCGAGGAGTCCTCGTTGACGGTGCGGATGCGCCCCGGGTGGCTGCCGGCGGAGTAGACGAGACGGGTCGCTCCACCGGGGACCGGCCACGACTCGACGCCCGTCGTGTTGACCTGCACCACTACCCCCGAGAGCTGTCCCCTTGGCCCCACCCCTCTTCCCTCCACAGGTGGGGGCACTGGCCCGCAGCGTATCGCGGACCCGGTCGCCTTCGGGCGGCAATGGCGCCGGATCCGGCCACACCGCACGTGGCGCGGGCCACGCCTCTGGTGGCACGGGCCACGCCGTAGGCTGGCGGGATGAGCCAGAAGCCCGAGATCGACTTCGTCGACCCCACCCCGCCCACCGACCTCGTCATCACCGACCTGACCGTCGGCGACGGCGCCGAGGCGACCTCCGGCAGCACCGTGTCGGTGCACTACGTCGGCGTCGCCCTGTCCACCGGCGAGGAGTTCGACGCGTCGTACAACCGCGGGACCCCGCTGGACTTCCGCCTGGGCATCGGCCAGGTCATCCAGGGCTGGGACACCGGCGTGCAGGGCATGAAGGTCGGCGGCCGCCGCCAGCTCGTCATCCCGCCGCACCTGGGCTACGGCGACCGCGGCGCCGGCGGCGTGATCAAGCCCGGCGAGACGCTGATCTTCGTGGTGGACCTGCTGGCCGTCCGCTGACTACCAGGGCAGGTTGTCCGGGGCGTCGCCGTCGGCGACCCGGGCAGCCTGCCCCTGCAGCACCACGACGTCGCCGACGCGCAGCTGGCGCCCGCGCCGCGTCTCGACCTCACCGTTGACCTGCACCAGCCCGTCGGCGATGACCGGCTTCGCGTCGGCGCCCGACTCGACCAGGTTCGCGAGCTTGAGGAACTGCCCCAACCGGATCACCTCGTCGCGGATCGCGACGTCGACGGGCACCGGGCCCTCGGGCTCCGTCGCCTCGGACTCCTTGCGCTTGCGGCCGAACATGGGCATCAGTGAAGCACCACTGCGAAGGTGTGGATCAACAGACCCACCAGGCCGCCGACGATCGTGCCGTTGATCCGGATGAACTGGAGGTCGCGGCCGACGTGCAGCTCGATCCGCTGCGCGGCCTCCTTGCCGTCCCAGCGCTCGATCGTGTGCGTGATGACCGCGGTCAGCTCGGTGCCGTAGCGGTCGACGGCGAAGACCGCGGCGTCGGCGGCCATCCGGTCCAGCCGCTCGCGCAGCGCGGCGTCGGAGCGCAGCCGCGCCGAGGCCGCCTCGACCTCGACGAGCAACCGGCGTCGTACGGCGCCCCGGGGGTCGTCGAGGGAGGTCAGCAACGCCTTGCGCAGCGCCTTCCACAGCGTGACGGCGGTGCCGATCACGGCCGGGTGGTCGAGGACGCGCGACTTGAGCCGCTCGGCCCGCTCCTGGGTGGCCGGGTTCTCCAGCAGGTCCTCCGAGAGCCGGCTGAGCATCGAGTCGAGGGCGCGTCGCGCCCGGTGGTCGGGGGTGTCACGGATCTCGGCCATCCAGCGCACCATCTCCAGGTGCGCCCGGTTGATGACGTAGGTGTTGACGCTCTCCGGCGCCCACCACGGCGCGCGCTCCCCCAGCACCTCGTGCACGGTGTCGGGGTTGGCGACCAGCCAGTCGTGCATCTCCTCCAGCATCAGGTCGACGACGCCGTGGTGGAGGTTGTCCTCGAGCGCCTCCGCCAGCAGGCCGCCGAGCAGCGGCGCGATCGGCTCCTCCCGGAAGCGCGGCACCAGGGCCTCGGTCACGAGCGCCTCGATGTGGTCGTCGCGGACCTTGCCGAGCGCGACGGCAGCCACCTCGGCGACCTCGGTGACGACCCGCTCGGCGTTGTCGGGATCGCCGAGCCAGTCCCCCACCCGCTGCGCGATCTGCACCCCGAGCACGCGCTCGCGGATGATGTCCTCCTGGAGGAAGTTCTCGCCGACGAACTGCTCGAGCCCCTTGCCGAGGTCGTCCTTGCGCTTGGGCACCAGCGCGGTGTGCGGGATCGGCAGCCCGAGCGGGTGCTTGAAAAGCGCCGTGACGGCGAACCAGTCCGCGATCGCGCCGACCATCGACGCCTCCGCGCCCGCGTTGACGAAGCCCCAGGCGCCGTCGCGGCCGAGCGTGGCGGCGTACACGGCGGCGGCGAGGAGCAGCAGCGACACCGCAACCGTGCGCATCCGGCGCAGCGCTGATCGGCGCACCTCGTCGGCAGACGGGTCGGACGGGATCAGCGGGCCGGCGGACACGCGACCATCCTTGCCTATGGGCCGTACCCGGGGAGGGGGCGGCTCCGGTCTCGGGCCGGAGCCGCCCCACCACGCGACGCGAAACCCCCCAGTCACCGCAACCGCGTACCTGGGTCAACGATCGGGTTGCGGCAAGGTTCCGGGTACCCGTGATGTTCTGTCACGGACAGTGACCGGATCCGAGACCGGTCAGCCGTCCGCTCTCCGCGAGGGCACCAGCGCAGCCAGCAGGACCCCCGCGAACGCGGCCGCCGCACCCACGACGAAGCAGATCCGGAAGGCGCTCTCGTCGGGGATCTCGTGGCCGGCGAGGCTGGTCGTCGACGAGGTCAGGATGGCCGCCATGACGGCCGCGGCGATGCTGGTACCGATCGAGCGCATCAGCCCGTTGATGCCCACCCCCGACCCGGCCTCGCCCGGCGGGACCGACTCGAGGATGAGGGTCGGCATGGCGGCGTACCCGATCCCGATGCCGGCCGAGGTGACGCAGTTGGCGACGAGCAGCTGCCACGGGGCGTCGGTGAGGAAGATCGCGAACACGTAGCCGAGGCCGAGCACCGCACCGCCGAGCATCAGCGTGCGGCGAGCGCCGACCAGCCGGATCAAGCGACCGGACACCGGCGAGAACGCCATCATCACCAGGCCGCCGGGGGCCAGCCAGAGCCCGGTCTCGAGCAGCGTCTGTTCCAGGCCGTAGCCGGTGGCCTCGGGCGACTGGAGGAGCCGGGGTACGACGATCGCCTGGGCCATCATCCCGAAGCCGATCGCGATCGCGGCGACGTTCGTGAGCAGCACCGGTCGGCGGGCGGTGACCCGGAGGTCACACAGCGGGTCCTCGACCCGCAGCTCGTAGCTCCCCCACGCGACGAGGACGACGACGGCGACCGCGAACAGGCCGAGGGTGCGCCCGTGCGCCCATCCCCAGTCGTTGCCCTTCGAGACGGCGACGAGCAGGGCGACCAGGCCGACGGCCAGGCCGACGGCGCCGACCGCGTCGACGCGACCGGGCACGGCGTCGCGCACGTGTGGGACGAGCACGAGGACGGCCGCCGCGACGAGCGCGGCCAGCGCCGTCGAGACCCAGAACAGGGTGTGCCAGCTGAAGTCCTGCACGATCCATGCCGACAGCGGCAGGCCGATCGCGCCGCCGACGCCGAGGGTGGCGCTCATGGCGGCCATGCCGGTCGCGGCGAGCCGTGGCGGCACGACCTCGCGCATCAGTGCGATGCCGACCGGGATGAAGCCCATCGCGAAGCCCTGCAGCACGCGGCCGGCGAGCATCGGTGCCAGCGAGCTGCTGAGGGCACAGACGAGCGAGCCCAGGACCAGCAGCGCGGCACTGACGACGAGCACCCGCTGCTTGCCGAACAGGTCGCCGAGGCGACCGGAGATCGGCATCGCGACGGCGGCGGCGACCAGGGTCGCGGTCACCACCCACGAGGCGTTGGCCTCGCTCGTGCGCAGCAGCATGCCCAGCTCGCCCTGGATCGGGATGACCATCGTCTGGGTCAGGGACGCGACCAGGCCGCCGGAGCACAGGACGGCGACCGTCAGCAGGGGCGAGCCGGTCCGCCCTCCGGTCGCTGCAGTCGCCACGGGCACAGTAGTTGTCACGGTCAACCAGTCAACGGCGTTGACGGACGATCTGTCAACACCGTTGACGGCTCCCCGCCATGCCCTACGGTGGCGGTGTGCCCAGGACCTCCTCCCCCGACCGCCCGGCTCCGCCGGACGAGCGCCACCTGCGTCCCGCGGGCCGGGCCACGCGCGCCGCGATCGAGGAGGCCGCCCGCCGGCTGTTCGCCGAGCGCGGGTTCGACGCATCGGTCCGCGCGATCGCAACCGAGGCGGGCGTCGACCCGGCGCTCGTCATCCGGCACTTCGGGTCCAAGGAGGCGCTCTTCCTGCGCTGCGTCGACACCTCCTCCGGCATCGGCACCGTCCTGGACGGCCCGCTGGAGACCGTCGGACGGCGGCTGGTGGCCTACTTCCTCGAGCCCGGGCGGCCGCTCCTGCGCCAGCGCTATCTCGCCCTGGCCCAGGCCGCCCATCTCGACCAGGTCCGCGAGGAGATGAACCGGCACACGGCCGAGACGTATGTCGCCGCCCTCGCCCCGCGGCTGACCGGCCCCGACCGCGAGCTGCGGGTGGCCCTCGCCGTGGCCCAGCTCGGCGGCCTGCTCAACCTCGTCTTCCGGCAGGAGGACCCCCTCGTCACCGCCGCCGACACCGACCGCGTGGTCGCGCTGTACGGCGACGCGATCCAGCACCTGCTCACGCCGGGGACCGCCTGATGCGGGGCGCCCGCGGCTGGCACACCCTGACCGCGGTCGCCGCGGTCGGCGCCCTCGTGCTCCAGCTCGTCCTGGTGGTCCAGGGCGGCCGGGTCCTCGACGAGGCCGCGCCGCCCGCACTCGAGCTGCGGCTGGCCCGGTTCGTCGCCTACTTCACGATCCAGAGCAACATCCTCGTCGCCGTCGCCACGACCCTGCTCGCCCGCGACCCGTCCCGCGACAGCGCCGCCTTCCGGGCGCTGCGCCTCGCCGCGACCGTGGGGATCACCGTCACCGGCCTCGTCCACTTCCTCCTGCTGCGCCCCCTGCTCGACCTCGGCGGAGCCGACTGGGCCGCCGACAAGCTGCTGCACATGGTCGTGCCGGTCCTGGCGGTCATCGGCTGGTTCGCGTTCGGCCCCCGCCCACGCGTCGACGGCCGGGCGATCGCCCTCGCCTTCGCGTGGCCGATCGCGTGGCTGGTCGTCACCCTGGCGGTCGCCGCCGCCACGCGTTGGGTCCCCTACCCGTTCCTGGACTTCCGCGCGGAGGGCTGGGCCCACGTCGCGGTCGTCTGCCTGGGCATCACCGCGCTGTTCGCTGCGCTCATCGCCGGCTTCCGGTACGCCGACCGGCGACTCACCTCGCAGTCGGCGCCGGCGTCCTGAGCGGCCCTCAGGATCGCGCGTCGGCGGCGGCGAGCTTCGCCGGCGCGCGCACGATGTCGACCCGCGCCACCCGCCCGGCGTGCACGGTCAGCACCACCAGGGAGGTGAGCACACCGTCCTGGCGGATGCCGATGGCGGGCAGCCCGTTGGCGAGGAGGAGGTCGACGTCGGCCTGCTGGTCGATGTACTTCGCGACGATGCCGAGCAGGTAGCGGGCCGCCCGGTCGGCGCCCAGCACCGGGCGGCGGGCCGCACTCACCACACCTCCGCCGTCGGAGGTGACCACGACGTCGGGGTCGAGGGTCGCGACCAGCGCGTCGAGGTCACCGCCCGCCGAGGCGGCCAGGAATCGGCCGAGGACCTCCTCGTGGGCGGCGGGGTCGACCTCGAACCGCGGCTGCTGGGCGGCCAGGTGGGCACGCGCTCGCGACGCGAGCTGGCGGACCGCCGCGGGGGTGCGCCCGACGACGGCGGCGACCTCCGGGAAGCCCATGCCGAAGACGTCGTGCAGGACGAACGCGGTGCGCTCGGCCGGCGAGAGCGCCTCGAGGACGACGAGCAGCGCGTAGCCCACGGTCTCGTCCAGGGTGACCCGGTCGGCGGGGTCCGCGGCGTCCGTCGCGGTGACGACATAGGGCTCGGGCAGCCACGGGCCGACGTACGCCTCGCGGCGCACCCGCGCGGAGCGGAGCACGTCGGTGGCCGCGCGCGCGACGGCGACCGTCAGCCACGCCGTCAGGTCCCGGACCGGCTCGCGGGCGTCGGCCTCGACCAGCCGGGTCCAGCAGTCGGCGACGACGTCCTCGGCCTCGGCGCGCGAGCCGAGGATGGCATAGGCGACGCGCACCATCCGGGGGCGGAGGGCGTCGTACTCCGCAGCCAGCTCGTCCGTCCGCTCAGGCACTGGCGGCCCACTCCGCGAAGGTCTGCCGGCCCAGGGTCGCCCCCGGCCCCGGCAGCAGTCCGCCGCCCTTGACCTGGCGGCCGGTGGCCCCCGCCATCGGAACCGGTACGACGACCCGCCGCTCCCCGCGCCGCCGCAGCTCCGCCCGCACCAACCGGTCCATCCGCTCGGGCTGCGGTCCGCCGAGGTCGTGCGTGGCGTGCTGTGGCTCGCCGAGGGCGGTCGCGACCAGTCGGGCCGCCACCTCCGCGGCGGCGACCGGCTGGCTGAGCATCCGCGGTGCCAGCGCGAAGGGGCCGGGGCTGCGGTCGACCAGCTGGCCGGCGAACTCGTGGAACTGGGTCGCCCGAACGATCGTCCACGGGACCGGACCGGCCGCGACGAGCTCTTCCTGGCGGCGCTTGCCGAGGTAGTAGGGCAGGTCGACGACGTCGCAGCCGACGATCGACAGCGCGACGTGGTGACGCACGCCGACCCGCTCCCCTGCCTCGAGCAGGTGCCGGGTGGCGGCCTCGAAGAAGCCGACGGACACCTTCGCGCTCATGGTCTCGACATTGCTGGCGTCGATGACCGCGTCGGCCCCCGCGAGGGCCTCGTCGAGTCCGTCCCCGGTCGTCAGGTCGACCCCGGCGGAGCGGGCGATGACCACCGGGGTCGCGCCGGCCCGTCGTACCTCCTCGACGACCAGGCGCCCGACCAGTCCCGTCCCACCTGCCACTGCGATGCGTGTGCTCATGACAGGTGGACGAGACGGCGGTCGGAAGTGTGACATCACCCGTGGTCGCTCTCCCGGGGCTCAGTCCCCGCGGGCCTCCAGCGCCGCGGTGAGCAGCGCCGCGAGCGCCTCGGTCTGCAGGTCGACCACGGCACCCTCGACCTCCTCTCCGGCTCCGTCGAGGGCGCGAGCGGCGAGCCCGGCCTTCTTGTCGATGAGCTCGGCGATGCGGGTGTCGAGGGTCTGCGTCGCGATCACGCGCCACGCGGTGACCGGCTCGGCCTGGCCGATCCGGTGGACGCGGTCGATCGCCTGGGTCTGCTCCGCGTCGGTCCACGACAGCTCGGCGAGGACGAGGTTGGACGCGACCTGGAGGTTGAGGCCGACGCCGGCGGCGGTCAACGAGCAGACCGCGATCTGCACCTCGGGGTCGTTGACGAACGCGTCGATCGCCTTCTGGCGCGCGGTCGAGGACTGGTCGCCGCGGATCGAGACGTACTTGATGCCGCGCTCGGCGAACGTCTTCTCGGCCTGGTCCATGACGTCGATGTGCTTGGCGAAGAAGACGACCTTGCCGACGTTGCGAGCCAACTGGGCGGTGTAGTCGGCGGCGAGGCCGGCCTTCGCCTGGCCGATGCGGCGCATCATCATGAAGACGTTCTCGCCGGTCTTGGACGAGTTGTCCTCGCGCTCCCAGCCCGCGACCTGGCGGACCAGGTGGTGGTCGATGCCCTCGACGACAGCCCCGGCGCGACGCGTGGACAGCGCGGCGTCGTACCTCTCGACCATGCGGCGGGCGAGCTCCTGCTCGGCCTTGCGGATGGAGCGGCCGGCCTCGCCCTCGAGCTCGACGGGCATGTCGGCGACCCGGCGGGCGGGGATGTCGGCGGCGACGTCGATCTTGCGGCGGCGCACGATGCCCTCGTCGATGACCGCGCGGCGCGCGGCCGGGTAGAAGGCCGGGTCGGCCGGGGTCAGCCCGGTCTCCTCCAGCGCCTCCATCAGGTCGCCCTGCGGGACGACCTCGTCGATCCAGCCGAGGAACTGCCAGATCGCGCGGAAGTCCTCGATGTCGTTGATCAGCGGGGTTCCGGTCAGCGCCATCATCAGCGGCCGGGCGACCCGCGCGCGGATCCGGTTGGAGATCTCCAGGACGTTCTGCGAGCGCTGGGAGGTCTTGTTCTTGATGTAGTGCGCCTCGTCCACGATCATCCCGCGGAAGCCGTGGGTGCCGAGCCAGCCGACGTGGCGGTCGAGGATCTCGTAGTTGACGACGAAGACGTCGGCGAAGCCGTCGGCGTCGTCACCGTCGCCGTGCAGCACCGTGGCCGTGCGGTGCGGGGTCCAGATCTCGACCTCGCGCGCCCAGTTCGTCTTCACGACGTTGGGGACGACGGCGAGCAGCGGGAACGCACCGGCCGCCTCGGCAGCCAGCAACGCCTGGGCGGTCTTGCCGAGCCCTGGCTCGTCGGCGAGCAGGTAGGTGCGGTGGCCGAGCGCCGCCGAGCCGATCAGCTGCGCCTGGTGGTGCATCAGCTCGCGCCCGACCGGGCCGCGCAGGCCGGTGAGGTTGGTGAGCTGGTCGGCGTCGGGCAGCGGCATGCACGCCGGCGCGTCGGGGGCGGCCCGCTCGAAGGAGCGGAACAGCGGCTCCAGCAGCTCCCAGCCGGCCAGGCGGCGCGGGCGCACCTTCGCCCGCGCGTGCTCGAAGTCGGGCGCGAGGAACGGGTTCGCGAGCTGGCGCGCCTGCACCGACTGCGGGATGACGCGCTTCTCCAGCAGGGCTGCCGTCTCGGCGTCGACGGTGACCGGAACGGGCTCCGGCTCAGGCTCGTCGACGCCCGCCTTGCGGAGCAGCTCGCGGCGCATCGCCTTCGCCGACTCCGACATCTCGGCGTTCTCGTCGAGCAGCGTGAACAGCGTGCTGTCGCGGGCCGCCGTCTGCGCGAGGATCGTCGCGATGCCGTCGAGGCGCTTGAGCTCCTCGCCGCGGCGACTGTCGGAGAGGTCCGGGTCGTTCTTCACCCGCGCCCGCTCCTCGCGGGCGAGCAGGGCGACGACCTGGAACTTCGCGCGCACCTCGGGCATCGCCGAGCGCCGGGCGACGGCCGCCTCGACCTCTCGGACGGCGCGCGCGAGCTGCGGGATGATGCCCTCCTCGTTGCGACGCGTCCGCGCCGCCTGGGGGTTCCGACGCTGCTGCGTCGCGCCCCGCTGGCCTCCTCGAGCCACAGGTGTCCTTCCCATCGCGAGCACTGTCGCGAGGTCTCCATCGCAAGGTCGGTCGACGGCGGCTCGCGCTGCTGCGGGAGGGCGCCGACCGGGTGAACGTCACCGGGTGCCCGTCGTACGACGGCGTCCGGTGGTGCCCACAGAGTAGCGCACGGCTCACCGCGGGGGTGACGCCGCGCACATCCCGGCGACCGGCCGAGGGATCAGACGAGCGCCAACGGCGTGCGTCCGCTGTACGCCGCCAGCCGCGTGAGGGCATCCGCGTCCGCCGGAGCCGGCGCCTCCTCGGCGAAGGCACGGCCCCGGGCGCCGGGGACGACCCGCTCGGCGAGGCCGGTCACGTAGGTCGCCAGCTCGTCGCTCACCGTGATGACCGCACCGGTGGCCTGCGCGTAGTCCCAGGCGTGGATGAGCAGCTCGACCGCGACGATGCCGGCCAGCACGGGGGCCGGCGCCTCCCCGAACGGGCTGCGGGCCGTGCCGTCGAGACCACGCCGGCGCCACGCCTCGATCACCTCGGCAGCGAGCACCGCGACACGGTCCTCGACACCGGGGCCGGCGCCCTCGGGCCGGTCCAGCCCGGCCTCGGCCATCGCGCCGAGTCCGACGAGGTTGTCGAGCAGGTGCTCGGTCAGCTCGTCGACGGTGAACTCCGAGCACGGGGTCGCCCGGTCGCCGTCACCGGGCCCGACCTGGCGCAGCACCTGCTGGAGCACGGCGAGCGCCGCCTCCGCGGCGACCAGCTCGTCGATCGGGTCCGGCGCGGCGGCCCAGTCGTCGGGACCGGCGTCGCCCTCGGCCGCCGCGACCTCGAGTCGGCCGAGGAAGTGGTTCCAGCCCTCGGCGTGACTGGCCTCCTGCTCCACGTCGAGCCCCTCGTGGACGAGGGTGACGGAGGCGCCGTCGCCGTCCGGCTCGACGGTCACCGTGACCGTGCCGAGCGAGCCCTCGGCGCCGGGCATCAGGTCCCAACCCCAGTCGAGGACGACCTGCCGCCCGGGCTCGACCTCGCGGACGGTTCCGCCCGCGACGTTGCCGGGCGTGACGGTCCAGCGCCACGCGCCGCCGGCGCGGAGGTCCACTCGCGCAGTGACCGCCATCCAGCGGCGCAGCCGCTCGGGCTGCGTCACGAGCGCGAACGCCTCGTCGGGGCTGACGGGGAGGGAGACGGTCTTCGTGTACGTCATGGCTTCACTCCTGGGTGTCGGGATCGTGGCGATGGAGCTCGTCGGCGTCGGCGACCAGCAGGTCGAGCTCGGTCGTCCAGAACCGGTCGATCTCTGCCTGCAGCCGGCGCAGCCCGTCGGGCACGACGCGGTAGAACCGCTGCCGGCCGGACTGCTCGGCGGTGACCAGCCCGGCCTCGGCGAGGACGAGCAGGTGCTGGCTGATCGCCGAGCGGGTGACCGGGAACTGCCCGGCCAGCTCGGTGACGCTCTGCGGACCGCTCGCCAGCAGCTGCAGGAGACGGCGCCGGTTGGGCTCCGCTGCTGCGCTGAGGGGATCGGTCACACCGGAGACGTTAGCCGTGACTAACGCGTTAGTCAACACTGACGCATCTGCCCGGATTCACAGGCTCCTGACAGTCGTCGCGCAGGCCTCCCCCAGCCGCGAGCAGGACCGTCGAGGACGTCCGCCAGCGAGGCCGGACCTAGACAAGGGAGACCGAGATGACCAAGTACCGCACCCGCGCGGCGGCCCTGCTCGCCGCGGGCGCCGTCGCCGGCGGCGTGACCGCCGCGAGCCTGTCCGCGACAGCCGCGGACGACGGCGGCAACAGCTCCGACACGTCCAGCGCCACCCCGGGCGAGCGCGGCCACGGGGGGCCGGGCGGCCACGGTCGCGGGTTCATGGACGCGTCCGCCCTGGCCGACGCCCTCGGCGTCAGCGAGGACGAGCTGACCGACGCGCTCGAGGCCGTCCGCGAGGCGGTCAGGCCGGACGGCAGGCCCGCCGACGGCGAGCGGCCGGCCCTGCCGACCGACGAGGAGCGCGCCGAGCGTGAGGCGGCGTTCGTCACCGCGCTCGCCAAGGAGCTCGGCCTCGAGGAGAGCAAGGTGTCCGACGCACTGGAGACCGTGCGGGCGGCCGGCCGGGCCGAGCACCGCACCGAGCTGTCGGAACGCCTCGACCAGGCGGTCGAGGACGGCGACCTGACCGACGCGGACAAGGCGTCGGTGCTCAAGGCGTACGACGCCGGCGTCCTCGGCGGCCGCTGAGGCCGAACCCCCGACTCGACGCACGGAACGCCCAACTCGACGCGCGGAACGCCCAAGTCGGCGCGCGGAACGCCCAACTCGACGCGCGGAACGCCCAACTCGACGCGCGGAACGCCCAAGTCGGCGGAGTGCCGGGCCGCCACTACCCCACGTCGCGGCGGCCCGGCCGGCGGCCGGAGGGGCTCAGGCGTCGGCGCCCAGGGCGTCCCGACCGAGCGCCAGGAGGGTGTCCTCCGGGGTGAAGGGGTGGAACTTCACGGCGCGGATGTCGCGGTAGGCCCGCTCGATGACCGAGCCCTTGAAGAACGCCGGCCCACCGGCGACCTCCATGGCGAGGTCGCAGACCTCGATGCCGGCGCGGGCGACCTCGGCCTTGGCGGCCATCACCGCGAGCACGGTCGCGTACGACGGCGCCGGGTCGTCGCCGACGAGTGCCAGCGCACCGTCGAGGGCCCACCGGGCGACCTCGAGCCGGGAGCGCATCACGCCGACCTGGCGCTGGGCGCTGGGGTCCGACGCGCGGCGCGAGGCGGCGGCCACCGCGGCGTCGTACGCCGCCTCGGCGACGCCGAGGTAGGCACCGGTCACGATCGGGAAGGCGATGCTGGAGATGACCTGCAGGGGCGGGTCGAGGACGCCCCACGGGCGGTTGGCGAGGACCTTCTCCTCGGGCACGAACACGTCGACCAGGTCGATGTCGTTGCTGGCCGTGCCACGCATGCCCAAGGTGTCCCAGTTGTCCGCGACGGTGACGCCGGCGGAGGCGAACGGCACCGCCATGTTGAGGACACGACGGCCCTGCTCGGGGTCGTCGAAGCAGAACATCGTCGACATCACCGCCCCCTGCTCGGACTGGCTGGCGAAGCGCTTGCGGCCGGTGACGCGGTAGCCGCCGTCGACCTTGACCGCGTCGCCGTGCGGGTGGGTGTAGTCGCCGCCGCCGGTCGAGACGAGCAGGATCTGCTCCTCGGCGACGCGGCGCAGGGTGGCCTCCGCGCCGGGCAGGCCACGGCGGTAGCGCCAGGCGGTGAACGCCACGACGTGCTGGTGCATGGCGCTGGCGAGCGCGGTCGAGCCGCAGTGGTGGCCGAGCTCGCGCTGCAGCGCGGTCAGCTCCGCGATGGTCGCGCCGTCGCCGCCGAGCTCGACGGGGACGGCCGCGCGGAGCAGGCCGGCGGCGCGGAGCTCGTCGTACGCCTCGGACACGAAGCTGCCCTCGGCGTCGTGCCGGGCAGCGTGGGCCGCGAGCCGGGGACCGATCTCGCGGGCACGGTCGAGCAGGGTCAGGGCAGTGGCCCTCGGGGTGGTGTCGGTGATCGTCATGCGTCCAATCTCCGCCGGTCGCGACAGCGCAACCAGTCCACAAAAGTGACCCCGCTGGTTCGTATTCGGAACTCCGCGCCCTCTGGCGGTGGCCGCCGCGCCGGAGGAGCATGGGGCGCATGCCCGACTACGGCAACTACTGCCCCGTCTCGATGGCGTCCGAGGTCGTCGCGGACCGCTGGACGCCGCTCATCATCCGTGAGCTGGTCCTCGGCAACACCCGCTTCAACGACATCGCCCGCGCGCTGCCGGGCATCTCGCGGTCGCTGCTCGTGCAACGGCTGCGGCACCTGGAGAAGCGGGGCGTGCTGGAGATGTGGCCGGCGCCGACCGGCCGCGGCAGCGAGTACCACCTGACACCCGCCGGCCGCGACCTCGAGCGGGTGATCGACAGCCTCGGTCGCTGGGCGATCGAGTGGCTCTTCGAGGAGCTGCGCCCGCACGACGTCGCGCCGACGACGTTGATGTGGTGGATGCACCGCCGGGTGGACCACGGGCGGCTGCCGCCGGGGCGGACGGTCGTGGAGTTCCGGCACACGGCCCCGGACCCCGTGTCGATCTGGCTGGTCATGGCACCGAGCGAGGTGTCGGTCTGCCTGCAGCACCCGGGCTTCGAGGTGGACGTCGAGGTGACGGGTACGACGCCCGCGCTCGCCGACGTCTTCCAGGGCTACTGCTCGTGGGGCGAGGCCGTCGACGCCGGCCGGCTCGAGGTCGCCGGCCCGCCACGGCTGGTCCGGGCGCTGCCGCGGTGGTTCCTGTGGAGCCCGTGGGCGGACGTGACGCGGGAGCGGGCCGACCGGGCAGGGCAGGAGGATCAGGTACCTGCGAAGTAGAACCTGTTCTAGAGTCGACCCGTGGGTACCTACGCAGTCACCGGGTCCGCCTCCGGCATGGGCGCCGCCGTCGTCGAGCGGCTCGTCGCCGACGGGCACCGCGTCATCGGGGTCGACATCAAGCAGGCCGACGTCACGGCCGACCTCTCCACGCCGGCTGGGCGGCGCTCCGCGTCCGCGGCCGTGCTGGAGCTCGCGGGCGGCGTACTCGACGGGGCGGTGATGGCCGCCGGCCTCGGCCCCGCGCCGGGGCGGGACCGCGCGCGGCTGATCGCGGAGGTGAACGTGCTCGGCGTCGTCGAGCTGCTCGACGCGTGGCGTCCGGCACTCGCGAAGGCCGATCGCGCCAAGGTCGTGGTGTTCTCCAGCAACTCGACCACGACGGTGCCCATGGTCCCCCGGCGGGTCGTCCGGGCACTGCTCGAGGGCGACGTCGAGAGGGCCCTCGGCACGTTGCGCCTGCTCGGCAGGGCCGCGCCGACCTTCGCGTACGCCGCCAGCAAGGTCGCCGTCTCCCACTGGGTACGACGCCGGGCGACGACCCGCGACTGGGCCGGCGCCGGCATCCGGCTCAACGCGCTGGCCCCCGGCGCCATCATGACGCCGCTGCTGGAGCAGCAGCTGGCGACGCCGGCGGAGGCGAAGCGGATCCGCGCCTTCCCCGTGCCGATCGGGGGCTTCGGCGACGCCGGCCAGCTCGCGGCGTGGGTGGTCTTCATGCTCTCCGACGCGGCCGACTTCCTGTGCGGCAGCGTCGTCTTCGTCGACGGCGGCTCGGACGCGTGGTTCCGTGCGACCGACTGGCCGCGACCGGTGCCGGCACGCCGGGTGGGACGCTACGTCAGCCGGATGAGGGAGTTCCGGACCCTGCGGCGAGCGCAGCCCTGAGCCGCACGCGCAGCGCGGCGGCCGGGCCGTCGGACTCGGCGCCGGCAGCCACGGTCGCGTAGATCCCGCGCGTCGGCGCGTCCGCGACGGCCACCGCCACGACGTCGCGGCGCAGCGCCGGGACGAGCAGCCCGGGCACCAACGCCACTGCATGGCCGGCCGCGACGAGGGCGGTCTTGCCCGCGAGGTCGGCGGCAGCGAGGTCGATCCGCGGCGCGAACCCGGCGTGGGCTGCCGCGGAGCGGAGCAGCGCCGCCGAGCCGTCGTTGTCCTCGACCCAGGTCTCGTGGGCGAAGTCGGCGATGCGTGGCCTGCGGCGCCCGCGACGACGGGTCGCCGCCGGGTGGCCCGCAGGGACGACGACGCGCATCACGTCCTCCCCGAGCCGGTGGCGCGCGAGCCGGTCGTCGGCGGCCAGGCCCGGCGGCGCATCGGTGACGACGGCGAGGTCGAGCGCTCCCGTGGCGACCTGCTCCTCCAGCTCGCCGGTGAGCGCGACCGTCAGCGACCAGGCGGCATCCAGCCCACGCAGGGCCGTCGGCACGAGACCGGCCGCGGCCGAGGGCGTCGCGCCGACCGCCACGTGCTCCCGGCCCACCGCCGCCTCCTGCGCGGCCCGCACCGCGCGGTCCGCGGCGGCGACCACGACCTGCGCGTGGCGACCGAAGGACTCCCCCGCCGCCGTGGGTACGACGCCACGCGGCCCTCGCTCGACCAGCGCCACCCCGACCTCCCGCTCCAGCGCGGCGACCTGCCGCGAGATGGCGGACTGCGTGTAGCCGAGCTCCACCGCAGCCGCCGACAGCGAGCCGAGGCGGCAGACGGCGAGGAAGGTGCGCCAGCCGGTCAGGTCCACGCCGACAATCCTATGCGTTCGACGCATGGCAGGCGTGCACGACTTGCGCTGGTCGCAGAGCACCCCGGCGGCCAGCATGGACGCATGCACGTCACCCTCCTCGGGGCGGGCCGGATGGGCGCCGCCATCGCCGCCCGGCTCGCCGACCGCGACCACACCGTCACCACCTGGACCCGCTCCGGCCGGAGCGTTCCGGGGCTGGCCTCCGCCCCGACCGCGGCCGAGGCGGTCGTCGATGCCGACCTCGTCCTGCTGTGCCTCTACGACGCCGCCGCCTGCCGCGCCGTCCTCGACACCATCGACGGCCGGCTCCCCCACGACACCGTCGTCGTGAACACCGCGACCGTCGGACCGGACGAGGCCGCGGCGCTGGCCGCGAGGGTCGGCGCCCGCTACCTGCACGCGCCGGTCATCGGCTCGACCTCCGCGGCCGCGACCGGCGCACTCACCGTGCTGGCCGGGACCCCGGACGCCTCGGCCCTCCCGGCGCCGGCCGCCACCGTGCTCGCCGACCTGGGCGTGGCGGTCCCGTGCGGCTCTCCCACGCGCGCAGCCGCCGCGAAGCTCGTGGCCAACGGCGTGCTGGCCGGCGCCCTCCTGACGCTCCGCGACAGCCGCATCCGCGCCCGCGAGATCGGCCTCGACGCGGCCCTCACGTGGGACGTCCTGGAGCGCACCTCACTGGGCGGCCTGGTCCGCGCCAAGCGCGACCGCCTCGCCCGGGGGGACCTCGCCGACGCCGACTTCACCGCCGGCGCCCTGGCGAAGGACGTCCGGCTCCTCGCCGGTCACGCCCCGTCGGCCGCCGGCCTGCTGGCCGGGATGGGACGCACGCCGCTCGCCGCCGACGACGACATCGCCGGGCTGGCCGCGCCGCGGCACGGGCTCACCCTCGCGCCCGGCGTCTCCGCGCCGCCCGAGGTGCTGGCGCCACTGCTGGCCTATGCCGCGGGGCACGCGACCGGCGAGGCGTCGTACCACCGGCGGGCGTTCCTGCCGACCGCCCACGTCGAGGGCCTGCGCGACGGCGCCTTCGTCTCGTGGACCCTCGACGACTTCTGTGCCCTCTTCTCCGGCAAGCCCGCCGACGACGAGGCGGAGCGGTGGCGGCAGGTCGAGCAGGTCAGCACCTCCGGCAGCACCGGGACGGCGGTGATGACGCTGCAGCACGGTGCGGACCGCTTCACCGACGTGTTCGTGCTGCTGGAGGTCGACGGCGCCTGGCGGATCGCGAACAAGGCCTACCACCGGCATTGGCCGGAGGGCGTGACCCACACCACCTGAAACAAGTTGCGCAACTAGTTGCATAGCCCGCCGGGCTCGGGCATCCTCGAGCCATGGCCCTCGAGCACGCGATCCTCGTGTCGCTGAGCGAGCGCGCCGCGTCCGGCTCGGACCTCGTGCGCCGCTTCGACGCGTCGATCGGCTTCTTCTGGTCCGCGACGCACCAGCAGATCTACCGCGTGCTGGGCCGGATGGAGGGCGACGGCTGGGTCTCCTCGGAGGCGGTGGCCCAGGCCGACCGGCCGACCAAGAAGCTGTACGCCGTGACCGAGGCCGGCCGTGCCGAGCTCGCCCGCTGGATCGCGGAGCCCACCACGCCCGATGCCATGCGCAGCAGCGTCGGCATCAAGATGCGCGGGGCGTCGTACGGCGACCGGGCCGCGCTGCTCGACGACCTGCGCCGCCAGCTCGACGACCACACCAAGCGGCTCTCGCTCTACGAGTTCATGGCCGCCCGCGACTTCCCCGACCCCGGCGCCCTGACCGGCCCGGAGCTCGACATCTACCTCGTGCTGCGCGGTGGCCTCCTCATGGAGGAGTTCTGGATCCGCTGGCTGACCGAGTACATCGACGCCCACACCCTCAAGGAGTCCTGATGACCGCCTATCCCCTGCTCACCTCGAAGGCCGTCGTCGGCGGCCTGGAGCTCCAGTCCCGAGCGGTCATGGGCTCGATGCACACCGGACTCGAGGACCGGCCGTGGCACATCGACGAGATGGCGGCGTACTTCGCCGAGCGCGCCGCGGGCGGCGTCGGCCTGATCGTGACCGGCGGTTACGCGCCGAACGTGCGCGGCTGGCTGCTGCCCTTCGGCTCGCAGATGACCACGCGGATGAACGCGCACCGCCACCAGCGGGTGACCGACGCCGTCCACGAGAACGGCGGCCGGATCGCGCTGCAGATCCTCCACGCCGGCCGCTACGGCTACACGCCGTTCAGCGTCTCCGCGAGCGCGACCAAGTCCCCGATCACTCCGTTCAAGGCGTCCGCGCTGTCGACCCGCGCGGTCGAGAAGACCGTCGACGACTTCGTCGCCAGCGCGAAGCTCGCGCGCAAGGCCGGGTACGACGGCATCGAGATCATGGGCTCCGAGGGCTACCTGATCAACCAGTTCCTCGCGGCGCGCACCAACCGTCGTACCGACAAGTGGGGCGGCTCCGCCGAGAACCGGATGCGCTTCCCCGTCGAGATCGTGCGCCGGATCCGGCAGGAGCTGCCGGACTTCTTCGTGATGTACCGGATGTCGCTGCTCGACCTCGTGCCCGACGGGCAGACCTGGGACGAGACCGTCGAGCTCGCGCACAGGATCGAGGAGGCCGGCGCCAGCGTCATCAACACCGGCATCGGCTGGCACGAGGCGCGGGTCCCCACCATCGTCACCAGCGTGCCGCGCGGCGCATGGGTCGACAGCACGCTGCGCCTCAAGGAGGTCGTGTCGATCCCGGTCTGCGCGAGCAACCGGATCAACACCCCCGACGTCGCCGAGTCGATCCTCGAGCAGGGCATCGACCTGGTCTCCATGGCCCGCCCGTTCCTCGCCGACCCCGAGTTCGTCGACAAGGCGCGCGACGGACGCGCCGACGAGATCAACACCTGCATCGGCTGCAACCAGGCCTGCCTCGACCACACCTTCCAGGCCAAGCGAGCCTCGTGCCTGGTCAACCCGCGCGCCTGCCACGAGACCACGCTGGTGCTCGGCCCGACGCGTGCCGCCAAGCGGGTCGCCGTCGTCGGCGGCGGCCCGGCCGGCCTCGCGACCGCCGTCAGCGCGGCGGAGCGCGGTCACGACGTGACCCTGTTCGAGGCGAGCGACCAGATCGGCGGACAGTTCCGCCTCGCGATGCAGATCCCCGGCAAGGAGGAGTTCGCCGAGACGCTGCGCTACTTCCGCCGTCGCATGGAGGTCCTCGGCGTCAACGTGAAGCTGTCGACGTGGGCGACGCCCGAGCTCCTGTCCGGGTACGACGAGGTCGTCGTCGCGACCGGCGTCGAGCCCCGCACCCCGTCGATCCCGGGCATCGACCACGCCAAGGTCGTGTCCTACCCCGACGCCATCACCGGCCGCGTCGCCGTCGGCGGGCGCGTGGCGGTGATGGGTGCCGGTGGCATCGGCTTCGACGTCACCGAGCTGCTCGCCCACACCGACGAGACGCTCGAGGAGTGGAAGGCGCACTGGGGCGTGGCCGACCCGGCCGTCGTACGCGGCGGCGTGACGGAGAAGGCGCCGCGCACCCCGAAGCGCGAGGTGTGGCTGCTGCAGCGCAAGGAGTCCGCGCAGGGCAAGGGCCTGGGCAAGACGTCGGGCTGGGTGCACCGCGCGGTGGTCAAGGACCTCGGCGTCCACCAGCTCAGCGGCGTGTCCTACGACAAGGTCGACGACGCGGGCCTGCACATCACCGTCGACGGCACCCCGCAGCTGCTCGACGTCGACCACGTCGTGGTGTGCGCCGGCCAGGAGTCGGTCCGCAGCCTGTACGACGACCTGCTGGCCTCCGACTTCGCCGGCCGCGTACACCTGATCGGCGGTGCCGACGTGGCAGCCGAGCTCGACGCCAAGCGCGCGATCAAGCAGGGAACCGAGCTGGCGGCGGCCCTGTGAGCGGCCCGGTGAGCAGCCCGGTGAGCAGCCCGGTGAGCGGCGGCTTCCGCGCGGCCGTCGAGGCCCGTGACGTCGAGGCGATGAAGGCGTGCCTCGCGGACGACGTCGTCTTCCGCAGCCCGGTCGCGCACAAGCCGTACCTCGGGAAGCCCATCACAGCGGCGATCCTGGCCAACGTCATCGAGGTCTTCGAGGACTTCCGCTACGTGCGCGAGCTCGGCGACGACTCGGGGCACGCCCTCGTCTTCGAGGCGAAGGTCGACGGCCTCGACATCACCGGCTGCGACTTCCTCGCGCTCGACGAGGACGGCCTGATCACCGACTTCATGGTGATGGTGCGCCCGCTCAAGGCCGCGAACGCGCTGGCCGAGGCGATGGGTGCGCGCTTCGAGCGCATCGTGGAGCAGGCCAGCAACGGCTGACCTGCTCCGCAGGTTCGGACGTCCGGCCAGGGCGCCGGGCCTGGCGCGAGGTGTCAGGTCTTCCCGAGCGATCCTCACCTCTCGAGGCAGAACTCCTGCCACCTCGGTGGAGAATCCCTCGCACTTCGCGCCCCACGGATGTCCCCGCCGCCCCGTAGGGTGCTTCCCCATGGGCATCGAGTTCCGGGACGTCAGCAAGACCTACCCCGACGGGACGGTGGCGGTCGCGGAGTTCTCCTGCGAGGTGCCCAGCCACCGCACGCTGGCGCTGGTCGGCACGTCGGGCTCGGGCAAGACCACGCTGATGCGGATGGTCAACCGGATGATCGACCCGACGACGGGCGAGGTGCTGATCGACGGCATGGACGTGCGCGGGCTGGAGAAGGTCGCGCTGCGGCGCTCGATCGGCTACGTCCCGCAGGCCGGCGGCCTGCTCCCCCACCGCCGCGTCCTCGACAACGTCGCGACCGTGCCGCTGCTCAACGGCGTCTCGAAGGCCCAGGCCCGTACGACGGCCAACGACCTGCTGGTCAAGGTCGGCCTCGACCCGGCGCTCGGCAAGCGCTTCCCCGGCCAGCTGTCCGGCGGTCAGCAGCAGCGGGTCGCGGTGGCCCGCGCGCTGGCGGCCGACCCCAACATCCTGCTGATGGACGAACCCTTCGGCGCCGTCGACCCGATCGTGCGCCGCGACCTCCAGGACCAGCTGCTCGCGCTGCAGTCGGAGCTCGGCAAGACGATCGTGCTCGTCACGCACGACATCGAGGAGGCCTTCCGACTCGGCGACCAGGTGATCATCCTGCGGACCGGCGGGATCATCGCGCAGGCCGGCACCCCGCAGCAGATCGTCGCGGCACCCGCCGACGACTTCGTCCGTGACTTCGTCGGCGCCGACCGGGCCGAGCGCACGCTGCGCACGGTCGAGCAGCACGGCCGACGCGTGGTCGTCGACGGCGACGACCGCCCCGTCGGCGTGCTGGCCTGAGGACCGCCCGAGACGATGACCTGGCTCAGCAACAACCGCGAGCACGTCCTGGAGCTGCTGCTCCAGCACCTGCTCCTCGCCGTGCCCGCCGTGCTCGTCAGCGTGGTGGTCGCGATCGTCCTCGGCCGCGCCGCCTGGCGCTGGCCCCGCGTCGGCACCGTCGTGCTCGGCTTCGCGAGCCTGCTCTACTCCGTGCCCGCGCTGCCGCTGCTGATCGTGATCCCGGTGCTGTTCTCGATCCCGCTGCGCAGCGAGACCAACCTGGTCATCGCGCTCGCCGTCTACGGCACCGCCCTCCTGGCCGGTACGGCGGCCGACGCGTTCCGCTCCGTCGATGCCCGGGTCCGCGAGGCGGCCGAGGCGATGGGCTACGCGCCGCGCGGCATCTTCTGGCGCGTGGACCTCCCGCTCGCGCTGCCGGTCCTCGTCTCGGGCATCCGGGTGGTCACCGTCAGCACGGTCAGCCTGGTCACGATCGGCGCCCTGGTCGGCATCTCCAGCCTGGGCAGCCTGCTGACCGACGGCTTCCAGCGGGGCATCCGCGAGGAGGTGCTGACCGGCGTCCTGCTCACGATGGTGCTGGCGGTCGTGCTCGACCTCGTCGTGGTCGCGGCCGGTGCGGCGCTGACGCCCTGGCAACGGCGTGCGACGGCGGGGGCGGCGTCATGAACCTGTTCGGGGACGCACTGGCCTGGATCGCCGACGGCGCCCACTGGGGCGGGCCGTCCGGCATCGACACGCGCATCCTGCAGCACCTCTGGGTCACCTTCGCCGCCGTTGGCATCGCTGCAGTGGTGGCGATCCCGCTCGGCATCCTGATCGGCCACACGGGTCGCGGCCGGCTCCTCGTGGTCGGCCTCGCCGGCGCGGTGCGCGCCGTGCCGACGCTCGGGCTGCTCACGCTCCTCGGGCTCTGGCTCGGCATCGGCATCGAGGCACCACTGCTCGCCCTCGTCGCGCTCGGCTTCCCGTCGCTGCTGGCCGGCGCCTACGCCGGCGTGGAGGCGGCCGACCCGGGGGCCGTCGACGCCGCCCGCGCGATCGGGCTCAGCGAGTGGCAGATCGTCACCCGCGTGGAGATCCCGCTCGGCGCGGACGTGCTGATCGGCGGGATCCGCGCTGCGACGCTGCAGGTGGTGGCCACCGCGACGCTGGCGGCGTACATCTCGGACACCGGGCTGGGGCGCTACCTCTTCGCCGGCCTCAAGAGCCGCGACTACCCGCAGATGCTGGCCGGCGCGCTGCTCGTCGCCGGCCTCGCCCTGCTGCTCGACCTCCTGCTCGGCGCGCTGCAGCGCGCCTCCCGCGGCCACACCCGTGCCCGCGGCACCCTGACCAGTGACCCCGCCGGGGCCACACCGTCGAAAGGTTGACCATGACCCTGCTCCTGGGACACGTGCGCCGCACCACCCGCCTGGGCCTGGCCCTCGTCGCCGCCAGCGCCCTCACCCTGAGTGCCTGCGGTGACTCCGACGACCCGCTCTCCTCCGGCGGCGGCGGCGACGGCGGCACCGTGGTGATCGGCTCGCAGGCCTACTACTCCAACGAGATCATCGCCGAGATCTACGCGCAGGCCCTCGAGGCCGAGGACATCGAGGTCGAGCGCGACTTCCAGATCGGCCAGCGTGAGGTCTACCTGCCGGAGATCGAGAACGGCTCGATCGACCTGTTCCCGGAGTACACCGGCCCGCTGCTGCTCGCCCTCGACCCGAAGGCCACGGCGACCAAGCCCGACGAGGTGTACGACGCCCTGGGCGGCGTGCTCCCCGACGGCCTGCGCCTGCTCGACCAGTCGCCCGCCACCGACCAGGACTCCTACGTCGTGACGAAGGAGTTCGCCGACAAGTGGGGCCTGGTCACGATCGACGACCTCAAGAAGGTCCAGGGCGAGATCGTCTTCGGCGCCAACTCCGAGGCGGAGAGCCGCCCGAACGGCCCGAAGGGGCTGAAGAACACCTACGGCGTCGACGTCACCTTCACGCCGATCGAGGACAGCGGAGGCCCGCTGACGGTGAAGGCCCTCAAGGACGGCGACATCCAGATCGGCATCATCTACACCGCCGACCCGTCGATCCAGAAGAACGACCTGGTCACGCTCGAGGACACCAAGGGCCTCTTCCTCGCCTCGGCCGTCGTGCCGGTCGCGAGCGACGACGTCAGCGACGAGGCGGCTGCGGTGATCGACGAGATCAGCGCCGCCATGGCGCCGGAGGACCTGATCGCCCTCAACGCCCGCAGCGTCGAGGAGAAGCTGTCGGCCGAGGTGATCGCGAAGGACTGGCTGGAGGACGAGGGCCTGTCGTGACCGGCCTCCTCGCCGTCACCGGCGCCACGGGAGCGCTCGGGGGACTCGTCGCCCGGGCGCTCTCGGAGCGCGGTCTCGAGCAGCGTCTCGTCGTCCGCGACCCGTCCCGGGCGCCGGACCTGCCCGGTGCGAGCGTCGCGCAGGCCTCCTACGACGACGGCGCGGCCGCGCGCGCCGCGCTGACCGGTGTCGACACGCTCCTCATGGTGTCGGCCGCCGAGTCCGCCGACCGCCTCGAGCAACACCGGGCCTTCGTCGACGCCGCGGCCGCCGCGGGCGTGCGGCACGTCGTCTACACCTCGTTCCACGGCGCCGCGCCCGACGCCACGTTCACCCTCGCCCGTGACCACTGGGCCACCGAGGAGCACCTGCGGGCGAGCGGGATGGCCTTCACCTTCCTCCGCGACAGCTTCTACCTCGACTTCCTTCCCCACATCGTGGGCGAGGACGGGGTGATCCGCGGTCCCGCCGGCGACGGCCGGTCCGCGGGCGTGACCCGGGCCGACATCGCCCGCAGCGCCGTCGCGGTGCTCACCGCGCCCGACGACCATGCCGGCGCGACCTGGGACCTCACCGGGCCCGAGGCGCTGTCGTTCGCCGAGATCGCCGCGCTGCTGACCGTCCACACCGGCCGCACCGTGACATACCACGACGAGACGGTGGAGGAGGCCTACGCGTCGCGGCGCCGGTGGCCCGCACCGCAGTGGCAGTACGACGCCTGGGTGTCCACCTACACGGCCATCGCCAATGGCGAGCTCGCCGGCGTCACCGACCACGTGCACCAGCTCACCGGGCGCCAGCCGACCGGCCTGGCGGCGTACCTCGCCCAGCTCGACGCACCGGAGCAGCCATGACCGCCGTCGCCCTTGCGTTCGCGGGTCTCGCCGCCGCGCTCCACGTCTACATCTGGGTGATGGAGTCGCTCACGTGGACGAGCCCGCGGACGCGGGCGACGTTCGGCATCTCGGCCGAGGAGGCCGAGGCCACGAAGGAGTTGGCCTACAACCAGGGCTTCTACAACCTCTTCCTCGCGCTGGTCACCTTCGGCGGTATCGGTGCGCACCTCGCCGACGAGGAGACGGTCGGCTCGACGCTGGTGTTCACCGGCGCCGGGTCGATGGTCGCCGCCGGGCTCGTGCTGCTGCTGTCGTCGCCGGACAAGGCGCGGGCGGCGATCACGCAGCTCGCCTTCCCGGCGGTCGCGGTGGTCCTGCTCGCGATCGCGGTCGCCTGAACGCCGCTCAGGCCATCACGCCGACGGCCTGGGGGGTGAAGCCCGGGAACACCGTCGCCGACGAGGCGTCCAGCCGCTTCTGCACGACCTCCGCCAGCACGCTGCGGTAGTCCGTGGTGACGGCGAGGTCGGCGTTGACCTCGTTGACCAGCCCCGGCCAGGTGCCGTGGTAGCCGCCCTTGACCCCGGCGCCGAGCAGCAGCATCACGTTGCCCCAGCCGTGGTCGAGCCCGTAGTTGGCGTTCTGCTTGACCCTCCGGCCGAACTCCGAGAGCGCCACGACGGTCACCTTGTCGGCGAGCGCGCCGAGGTCGGTGAAGAACGCCGCCAGCACGCGGGCGAACTCGGAGGTCATCCGCTGCATCGCGCCCCACTCGAGCGTGCCGAGGTCGACGTGGTGGTCCCACGAGCCGAAGTCCACGGTGATCACCTCAGCTCCCACGTCGCCGCGGATGGTGCGTGCCGTCGCCGCCATCGCCCGCCCGAAGTCCCCGTCCGGGTACGACGCCCCGTGGGCCGGCGTCGTCGAGGTCGCCTTGACCGGGGCGAAGTCGGCGATCGCCGCCATCGCGGCGCGGGCGCCGGCGCCCAGCGGCCCCGGGGCCGAGGCCCAGGTGGTGCGCATCGACCGGGGCCGCCTCCCGTCCGGGTCCCACTTGTCCGCGCCGGAGAGCCGCATGTCCGCGATCCGCTCGATCGCCACGCTCTGCTGCGGCCCGCTGAGCGAGGTGGGCGGGTTGGTGCTGCCGAGCTGGATCGCCTGCAGCGGACTGGCGTAGGTGTCCCGGCCGATCAGCCGGTTCAGCCAGCCGGTGCGGGTGGTCGAGCCGGGTGCGGCGTCCTCCACCTCCTCCATCGCCGAGAAGTGCGAGCGGTTGGGGGCGGGCAGGCCGGTCGCGTGGACGGCGGCCATCCGGCCACCGTTCCACAGCGGCAGCAGCGGCGCCAGGTTCGGGTGCAGGCCGAAGAACCCGTCCTTGGCGAGCAGCTCGGCCGACGGGACGGCGATGCCGGGTCGCGCGGTCGCGTAGACCGGGTCACCGTGCGGGACGACGAGGCTCATCCCGTCGACGGCACCGCGCATCGACAGCACGACCAGCACCGCAGGCGCGGAGCGGGTGGCGGCGTACGACGTCTCGACGAAGGTCGTGCCGAAGGCGGCGGTCGTGCTCAGGCCGACCCCGGCGGCGAGCGCGCCACGGAGCAGACCGCGGCGCGAGACCCGCGAGAACTCGGGGCACCCGCAGGGTTCGGTCGAAGGGGAGGTCATGGCCGTCACCTCGTCATGTGGGTCGGGCAGTCGAGGAAGACCGTCAGCAGGCGGGGCATGCTCCAGCGGACCAGGTCGTGGGTGGCGGTGATGGTCGTGCCGGGGCTGCAGCCGGTCGCCTCGCACGCGGCCTGCAGCAGCAGCGATGTCGAGCCGCGGCCGTGGATGGTCCGGGCGAGGTGGTCGACGAGGTGGTCGAAGCGGATCCGGGTGACGGGCAGCCACGAGGCGGGCGTCCGGTACCTCGTGCCGACGGTCGGCCACCAGCCGCCGGCCATCGTGTAGTGCACGTCCAGGGAGTTGAGGAATCGCGAGGCCGATGACCACGCGGCGGCGTTGTCGGGCCGGCCGTCCGGCGGTTGCCACCCGAACGGCCGGATGCCGATGGACGACGACTGCCACAGGATCGCGTTGGCGCCCGCCTCCGACTCGCTGTTCGCCGGCCGGGCCGAGAGCTGGACGCCGAGGGCCCGCCAGGTCGCGACGACGTCCTCGGTCGGCGTACGGACCTTCCGGCCGATCGCCGTCGCCGCCTTGAACTCCGCCGAGGCGACCAGCGCGCGGAGCACCGGGCGGATCTGGGTGCCGTTGGCGAGGTAGACCTTCGCGAGCCGGGCGACGAGCGCGTCCGGCGGGCTGTCGGAGACGAAGCGCCGGGCGAGCTTGAGCGCGATCCGCCGGGCGGTCGCGGGATGGTGTGCGAGGTAGCGCAGGTAGGCCTGCACCACGGGCCGGCCGTCGGACGCGCCGTTCGCGTGGGAGAAGCCCATGACCTGCACCGGGCCGGTCCAGTGGTGGGCCGGGTCGTAGGAGAAGGCCCACGTCCGCCACGAGTCCACCCGGTAGCCGGTGAGGATCCGCGCGGAGTCCTTGACGTCGTCCTCGTCGTAGTTGCCACGACCGACGGTGTGCAGCTCCAGGAGCTCGCGGCCGAGGTTCTCGTTCGGGGCGCGCTTCGAGGAGTTCGCGTTGCCGAGGTAGACCGCCATCGCCGGGTGCACGATCGCCGCCTGCAGCAGGTCCTCGAAGCGCCCGAGCGCGTGCTTGCGGATGGTTTTTCCGTACGACGTGCGGAACGGCCCGACCTCGCCGCTGGCGGGCACGTGCAGGTGGTGCTCCCAGAGCTCGGCCATGGTCTCGAGCACCTGGCGTTGCGAGCCGAGGCGACGCACCAGCGCCCAGCGCTCGTAGTTGGCGTCGGCCAGCCAGAAGTCCTCGATGCCGTCGGCCTGACGCTGCCGGAGCGTCTCCGTCGAGGCGTTGACCGAGGTCCACCACGTGGAGGTGCTGGTGTACCAGGTGTCCGCATAGGCCGACGTCAGCTGCTTGTCGAACCACTTCGCGAAGCCACCGGCCGCGATGACCTGGCGGTTCAGGGCGGGCGTGTAGCCGGCGGTGAAGCGACGCAGGGCGTGCAGCGTCGCGGCCGACGGGATCGCCGTGCGGGTCCAGGCCCGCGGTGTGTACGCCACCCGAGCTCCCTCCCCCGATCGGTGCACGTCGCGGCGAGCCTAGGCACCGGCGGACGACCTGCGGAGCGGCCTCTCGGCCACGATCCGACGCCCGCAAGGACCACGGATCCGGGACCCCCGCCCGGGTGCCCGCCCGGGTGCCCGCCCGGGTGCTCGCCCGGGTGCCGGGTACCGCGCCCCCATGGTCGACATCGAACCGACAGCTCCCCTGCGCGCACTGGTGCTCTGCTGCAGCCTGCGCAAGTCCCCCTCCGAGTCCAGCTCCGCGCTGCTCGGGCTGCGCGTCCTCGACTCCCTGCGCGGGCACGGGGTGGAGGGCGACCTGGTGCGGGTCGTGGACCATCCGGTGGCGTTCGGGGTCAGTACCGACGAGGGCGACGGCGACGCGTGGCCCGGGATCCGCCGCCAGGTGCTCGCCGCCGACATCCTCGTCGTCGCCACGCCGATCTGGATGGGCCAGCCCTCGGCGGTCTGCAAGATGGTGCTCGAGCGGCTCGACGCCGAGCTCGGCGAGAAGGACGACCAGGGCCGGATGCTGACGTCGGGCAAGGTCGCCGCCGTCGCGGTCGTCGGCAATGAGGACGGCGCCCACCACGTCAGCGCCGAGGTCTACCAGGCGCTGTCCGACGTCGGCTTCACGATCCCTGCGAACGGCGTGACCTACTGGGTCGGCGAGGCGATGCAGTCGACCGACTACCAGGACCTCGACCCGGAGCCGGAGAAGACCGCCACGACGACCGCCACCCTGGCGAGCAACACGGCGCACCTCGCGGCGCTGCTGAAGGCGGCGCCGTACCCGCCCGCCTGACCCCCGCCGACTTGGGCGTTCGGTCCGCCGACTTGGGCGTTCGGTCCGCCGACTTGGGCGTTCG
>CAZAQE010000008.1:108231-140530 GCA_964487275.1 uncultured Nocardioides sp.
ACTTGGGCGTTCGGTCCGCCGACTTGGGCGTTCGGTCCGCCGACTTGGGCGTTCGGTCCGCCGACTTGGGCGTTCGAGATCGCGAGCTCAGGTCGCCGCACCAAACCCCCAACTCGCCGCGCGGAACCCCCAACTCACCGCGCGGAACCCCCAACTCACCGCGCGGAACGCCCAACTCACCGCGCAGAACGCCCAACTCGCCGCGCCTGGACGTCAGTCGCGGACGAGCACGAAGAAGTACGGCGGTGCGTCGCGCAGGTCCATGCACCCCAGCAGGGTGTTCTCGTCGACGCGGCGGAACAGGTCGATGATCGGCAGGTGGTCGTAGCTCATCCCGGCCGTGACCACGCCGCGGTACTCGACGTTGCGCAGCCGTGCCCGCGGCTTCCCGGTGCGCAGCACCGGCAGCGCGGCGCCCATCACCGCGCGACCGCGGGCGACGACGCCCTCGGGGATCCGGTCGACGATGCCGAACGGGATCCGCCGCGGGTCCACGGACACGATCTTCCCGCGGGGCGTGCGGAACAGCAGCGGGTGCACGTCGTCGACGGAGTCGAACTGCTTGCCGTACCACCCCGACGCCTCCAGCAGGCCGTCCATCGGGTGCCCGGTGGCGAGCTCGCGGCCGTGCCAGCGCCCGGTGACCTCCTCGGCGCGCACGGCCGGAAGGCTGTCGAAGAACGCCAGGGCGTCCGCCAGCGTGCAGGCGGGCTCGAGCTCGGCGAGGCGGTCGGTCGGAATGACAGTCATGCTGTCATTGTCACTGATCCGCGCTCAGGGGGAAGCGACCGCCCGCGCCTTGGCCTCGGCCCACGGGAGCCGCTGGCGCAAGGTGGCCCCGCTCGGCGCGTCCGCCTGCTCCTTCGCCCACTCCGAGTAGCCCGCGAACGAGCCCGTGGCCCCCGGCGACCGAAGGTACGCCGCCACGATCGCGACGACGTCCTCGTCGCTCCACCGCCGCGAGGTCGAGCGCGTCTTGTTGGTGGCCACACCGGCGCGGGCACAGGCCTGGTTCCACGACCCGAACCGCCGGATCACCAGCGCCGGGGAGGCGGCGTCGTGGTCGCGCTGCCAGGCGTCGTACGACGCAGCGGTCAGCGGCTCGCCCAGCTCGGCGGCAGCGGCGGCGACACCGGCCGCGAGCTGGTCGTCGGAGTACTCGGGGATCCGCATGCCGCCACCGTAGCGGGCGCGCGGCGTTGGCCGTCGGAGACGAAGAGCGGGACTCAACTTCGGTCGCCGTGGCCGTGATGACGCAGGTCACATCGCGCCTACCTTCGGGGCGGATCGCCGAGCGGTCCTTCCCGCACCAAGGAGCCACACCATGCCCTTCCTCACCCCCACCGTGCCGCAGGTCGACCCTGCGGAGTTCCTCACCCGCCCCCGACAGGAACGGATCCGGTTCCTGGCGACGTTCTGGGCCGAGAACGGCTTCGGTACCCAGAAGATGGTGCACACCATCTACATCCTGAAGCTGCTGGTCCTCTACATCGGCGGCGGCGTCGCACTGGCGACGCTCACGTCCGACGTGGGCGGCCCGTTCGAGGTCAGCCAGTGGTGGGACCAGCCGATCATCTACCAGAAGTTCGTGCTGTGGACGCTCTTCCTGGAGCTGTTCGGCATCGGTGGCACCTGGGGCCCGCTCGCGGCGCACTTCAAGCCGATGACCGGTGGCATCGCCTACTGGGCGAGGCCGGACACCATCCGGCTCCCACCGTGGCCGGGCAAGGTCCCGCTCACCGCGGGTGACAACCGCACCGTCCTCGACGTGCTGCTCTACCTCGCCACCCTCGCCAGCTTCCTGGTCGCCGCGGCCTCCGGCGGCACGACCCTCGACGGCTACGGCGTCGTCATGGTCGACCCGACCCTGATGGCCGTCTGCGCCGTCCTGCTCGTCCTGTGCGGCCTGCGCGACAAGATCCTCTTCCTCGCAGCGCGCGGCGAGCAGTACCTCCCGATCCTGCTGATCTCCGCGCTCGCCGGCGAGGTGCTCACGTTCGTCGACTTCATCGTCGCCGCCAAGCTGGTCATCGTCACCATCTGGGTCGGGGCGGCCGTCTCCAAGATGAACCACCACTTCCTCAACGTGATCCCGCCGATGGTCTCGAACGCCCCGTTCGTGCCGAAGGCCCTCAAGCGCGCCCACTTCCGGTCGCTGCCCGACGACCTCAAGCCGTCGCGGCTCGCCTGGTTCATGGCCCACGTGCTCGGCACGACCGCCGAGCTCGCCGTACCGCTCGTCCTGCTGTTCAGCACCAACTGGACGATCACGCTGCTGGCCGTGGGCTCGATGGTCCTCTTCCACCTCTTCATCACCCAGACGTTCCCGCTCGCGGTGCCGCTGGAGTGGAACATCAACTTCTCGTTCATCACGATCTTCCTGTTCGCCGGCCACTTCGCCGGTGACGGCTACGCCGTGAGCGACTTCAGCGAGGGCTGGATGCTGCCGGTGTTCGTGGCCGCGCTGGTCTTCTTCCCGGTGCTCGGCAACCTGCGCCCCGACCTGGTCTCCTTCCTCCCGTCGATGCGGCAGTACGCCGGCAACTGGGCCTCGGCCACCTGGGCCTTCAAGCCGGGCGCGGAGGCGAAGCTGAACCAGATCCCCGGCGGCGCGAAGAACCAGATCGACCAGCTCGTCGACGGCATGGGCTTCGACCCGGCGGCTGCCGAGATGACCATGCAGATGACGCTCAGCTGGCGCTCGATGCACAGCCAGGGCCGCGGCCTCTTCTCGGTGCTGCAGAACTACCTCGGCGAGGAGTACGAGAGCTACTCGCTGCGTGAGGCGGAGTTCTGCTGCAACAAGGTCATCGGGTGGAACTTCGGCGACGGCCACCTGCACGACGACCAGCTGATCGACGCCATCCAGAAGCGGGTGAACTTCGCCCCGGGCGAGTTCGTGGTCGTCTGGGTCGAGTCGCAGCCGATCCACAAGCCGACCCAGGAGTACTTCGTGATGGATGCGGCCCTCGGCATCGTCGAGCGTGGCAGCTGGCTGGTCACCGACTGCGTCAAGGAGCAGCCGTGGCTGCCGAACGGCCCGATCCCGACCGACGTCACCTGGCGCCACCCGCAGCACCACCCGGCCCACACGCTCGGCGCGGCCAGCCCCACGGCGACGGCCAGCCCCACGGCGACGGCCTGACCCATGGACGTCACCACGACCAGCCCGCTGGCGGCGATCCCGTTCCAGCGAGCCGCGCAGGACCCCACCGGGTCGTGCCTGCGCGACGGTGACCGGGCCTGGGACAACGCGGGCTTCGCCACCGCCGTACGACGCCTCGCCCAGCGCCTCGCCGCGCTGGGCGTGGCACCCGGCGACACCGTCGCCGTGCTGCTGCCGAACTGCGCGGAGATCATCGCCACGATGTTCGCCGCGTGGTTCCGCGGCTCCGCCCTCAACCCGGTCAACACCGCGCTGACCGACGACGAGGTGCGCTACCAGCTCGAGGACTCGGCGTCCGCGGTGATCGTCGGCGACCAGCGGGCCCGGGCACTGGCGGAGTCCCTGGGGATCGCGTGGGTGGACGCTGACCTCGTCCTCCCCGCCCCCGGGGACCCGCGGGTGTCCTCCGCCCCCGCCGGGGAGGATGACACCCACGAGGAGCCGTCCGCCGTCGGCGACGACTTCGCGCTGGTGATCTACACCAGCGGCACGACCGGCAAGCCCAAGGGCGTGCTGCTGGACCACGACAACCTCGACGCGATGAGCGCCTCGCTCGTCGAGCACTTCGCGCTGACGACCGCCGACCGGAGCCTGTTGGTCCTGCCGCTGTTCCACTGCAACGGGCTGGTGGCGGGGACGCTCGCCCCGCTGCGGGCCGGCGGCGATGTCGTGGTCGCCCGCCGCTTCTCCCCCGACACGTTCTGGGACGACGTG
Organism: uncultured Nocardioides sp.; assembly: GCA_964487275.1. Taxonomy (GTDB): domain Bacteria; phylum Actinomycetota; class Actinomycetes; order Propionibacteriales; family Nocardioidaceae; genus Nocardioides. The sequence continues at coordinate 112,112 of CAZAQE010000008.1, forward strand.
GAGGCCGCCCGGCCGACGTACTTCTCGGCAGTGCCGACGATCTACGCCGTGCTGGAGGCGCGGACCGGGCGCAGGGTCGACACCTCGTCGCTGCGGTTCCTGGTCTGTGGCGCGGCGCCCATGCCGGCCGAGCTGATCACCCGGTTCGAACGCCGCTTCGGGGTGCCCGTCGTCGAGGGCTACGGCCTCTCGGAAGGGAGCGTGGCCTCCACGATCAACCCGCTCGACGGACCCCGCAAGCCGGGCACGGTCGGCATCGCACTGCCCGGCCAGGAGGTGGCGGTGGTCTCCGCCGAGGGCGTCCTGCAGCCGACCGGCCAGCGCGGTGAGGTGGTCATCCGCGGCGCCAACGTGATGCGCGGCTACCTCGGCAAGCCCGACGAGACCGCCAAGGTGCTGCGCGACGGCTGGCTGCACACCGGTGACGTCGGGGTCATCGACCGCGACGGCTACCTGCGCATCGTCGACCGGATCAAGGACATGATCATCCGCGGTGGGGAGAACATCTACCCCAAGGAGATCGAGGAGTGCCTCTACGCGCACCCCGCGGTCCTCGAGGCGGCCGTGATCGGCAAGCCCGACCCCGTCCTCGGCGAGGTCCCCGTCGCGTACGTCGCCACCCGGCCCGGCCGGGTCGCGACCGCCGAGGAGCTGCGGGACCACTGCGCGGGCAGGCTGGCGCGCTACAAGGTGCCACAGGAGGTCCACGTGCGAACGGAGCTGCCGAAGAACTCGGTGGGCAAGCTGGTGAAGGGCCTGCTCCGCGAGCAGGTGTCGGCGTGACCCGCGTGCAGCAGCCGGGCTTTGGTCGCCGCGACCAAAGCCCGGCCGCGCCGTCGTGGCGCGGGCACAGTGACGTGCGTCACGCCCGGTCTGGGACACTGCGAGACGTGGCAGACGCTCCCCCTCCACTCTCCGCCGACGTGCTGGTGACCACCGTCGCGACGGCGCTCCAGGCCCGGATCACCGAGCTGGCCAGCAGCATGCGCGACCGCCTCTCGACCCGCATCGAGGAGCTCGACGAGGACGGCGCCATCTTCGAGCTGCTCTACGCCAGCATCGAGGGCAACATCGAGAACATCCTGTACTCGTTGCGCCACGACATCGCGCTCGACAACATCGAGCCGCCGTCGGCGGCCTACGAGTACGCCCGGCGGCTCGCCCAGCGCGGGGTGCCGATGAGCGCGCTGGTGCGCGCCTACCGGCTGGGCCAGCAGCACCTGCTGGAGATGACCTTCGCCGAGTGCGACCGGCTCGAGGCCCCGGTGGAGGCCCGGTCGGCGGCCTACGAGCGGATCGTGAAGGTCACCTTCGACTACATCGACTGGATCTCCCAGGGCGTGGTCACCGTCTACGAGGGCGAGCGCGAGCGCTGGCTGGCCGAGCGCAACAGCGCCCGGGTGGGCCGGGTCGAGGAGCTCATCGCCGGTGCCTCGGTCGATATCGACGCCGCCGAGACCACGCTCGGCTACCGGCTGCGCGTGCCGCACCTCGGCGGCGTGCTGTGGGTGGACGAGACCGGCACCCAGCAGGACCAGCTCTCCCGGTTCACCCGCGCCGCGACGTCGATCGCGGAGTTCCTCGGATCGGCCCGTACGCCGCTGGTGATCCCGCGCGACCGCGCGACGGCGTGGATCTGGATCTCCGTGCGCGAGGACGTCGAGCTCGACGTCGGCGGGATCCAGGCGCTGCTCACCAAGGCGGGCGGGCCGCCGGCGCCCAACCTGGCGCTCGGCCGGCTGGCCTCCGGTGTGGAGGGCTTCCGTCGTACCCACCGCGAGGCGATGCACGCCCAGCAGGTCGCGATGGTCGGCGACGACCCGCAGCGCTCGGTGACGACGTTCGACGAGCCCGGCCTCAAGGTGGCCGCGCTGCTCGCCAACGACCTCGACACCGCGCGCACCTGGGTCCAGGAGACGCTCGGCGACCTGGCCCTCGACGACGAGCAGCACGAGCGGCTGCGGCACACGCTGCTGTTGTTCTTCCAGCACGACAGCAGCTACACCGCCACCGCCGAGGCGATGCTGATGCACAAGAACTCCGTGAAGTACCGGATCGCGTCGGCAGAGAAGGCGATGGGCTGGCCGGTCAGCTCCGACCGGCAGGCGATCGAGCTCGCGCTCACCGCGTGCCACTGGCTCGGCCGGGCCCTGCTGATCCCCACGCACTGAGCCTGGACCCAGCTCAGGCCACGCCAGCAGGCCCGGTCCCCCACAGGTCCTCCCCGCGATCGCGGGGAGGACCTGCTGTTGTCGCTGTTGTGCGCGGAGACCAAAGCGGGCGCGCCAAGTCCGGCGCGCCACGACATGGGAGCGGCCTCGCCGGTGCGCCTACCGTCGTCCCCATGACGGACGCACTCGTGATCGGCAGCGGCCCCAACGGCCTGGCCGCGGCGTTGACCCTGGCGCGGGCCGGCGTCCAGGTCACCGTGCTGGAGGCCCGTGACGAGATCGGTGGCGGCACCCGCACCGTCCAGCCCTTCGGGGAGGGCATCCTCGTCGACCACTGCGCCGCCTTCCACCCGATGGCCGTCCAGTCCCCCGCGCTGGCCGGGCTGGAGCGCTACGGCCTGCAGTGGGCGTGGCCGGACATCGACGCCGCCCACCCCCTCGACGACGCCGCACCGGCGCTGCTGCACCGGTCGGTGGACGCGACCGCGGCCGGGCTGGGGATCGACGCGCGACGCTGGCGGATGCTCTTCGGCGCCCCCTCGCGCGCGTGGGGACGGCTCGCCGATGACATCCTCGGGCCGGTCGTCCACCTCCCCCGCCATCCCCTGCTGATGGGCCGCTTCGGCGCCCCGACGATGCTCCCGGCGGCCCTGCTGGCGCGCGTCTTCCGCACCGAGCAGGCGCGTGCGCTCCTCCTCGGCACGGCTGCCCACTCGATGCGCCCGCTCACCGAGGTGATGTCGTCGGCCATCGGCATGGGCATCCTGACCGCGGGGCACCACGACGGGTGGCCCGTCGTGGTCGGCGGCACCCAGGCACTCACCGACGCGATGGCGAAGGCGCTGGTCGACCTCGGCGGCAAGATCGAGACCGGCGTCCGCGTCACCGCCGGCAGCCAGCTTCCCGCCGCCGACGCCGTCCTGCTCAACCTGTCCCCCACCGCCGCGCTCGCCCTGTACGACGACCGGCTGCCCTCGGGCACCAGGCGGGCCTACCGCCGGTACCGCTACGGGCCGGCCGCCTTCAAGGTCGACTTCGCTGTCGAGCAGGGCATCCCGTGGAAGGACGCCGAGCTCGCCCGCGCCGGCACGCTGCACCTCGCCGGAGGTCCGGCGGAGATCGTCGCCGGCGAGAGGGCCGTCGCCGCCGGGCGGATGCCGGAGAAGCCGTTCGTCCTGCTCGGCCAGCAGTTCGTCGCCGATCCCTCCCGCTCACGCGGCGACGTGCACCCGGTCTACGCCTACGCCCACGTGCCGGCCGGCTACGACGGCGACGCCACCGAGGCGATCACCGCCCAGGTCGAGCGGTTCGCCCCCGGCTTCCGCGAGCGGATCGTGGGCACCCACGTGACGCGCCCGACCGACTTCGCCGCGGTCAACGGGAACTGGGTCGGCGGCGACATCCTCACCGGCGCCAAGTCGCCGGCGTCGCTGGTGCTCGGCCCGCGGCCGGGACGAAACCCCTACCGGACCGGCGCCCGCGGGGTCTATCTCTGCTCGGCCGCCGCTCCTCCGGGACCGGGCGCGCACGGGATGGCCGGCTATCGCGCGGCGCAGCTCGCACTGAAGGACCTGCGGCTCACCTGACCGCCCGTCTGCCAGCATGGTCGGATGACCCCGAGCATCCTGTGGTTCCGCCGGGACCTGCGCCTGGGTGACCACCCGGCCCTGCTCGCCGCGGCCGCGGACGGCCCGGTGCTGCCGGTGTTCGTGCTGGACGACGCCCTGCTCGCTCCCTCCGGACCTGCGCGCCGGGCGTTCCTGGCCCGGTCACTGGAGGCCCTCGACCGCGACCTGCGCGCGCACGGTCCGGGCCTCGTCGTGCGCAGCGGCCGTCCCGAACAGGCGCTGCCCGCGCTGGTCGCCGAGACCGGCGCCGCGGCCGTCCACGTGAGCGCCGACTTCGGCCCGTACGGCGCTGCGCGGGATGCGCGCGTCGAGGACGCCCTCGGCGAGGTGCCCCTCGTCCGCACCGGGTCGCCGTACGCGGTGGCGCCGGGCCGCCTGGCCACCGGGGCAGGCCAGCCGTACAAGGTGTTCACGCCCTTCCACAAGGCGTGGGTCGACCACCGTTGGCGGGCGCCGGCCGAGTCCGACCCGGCGGCCGTCGACTGGGTGGGCGCTGCCTCGGACGACATGCCTGAGGCCCCGGACCTGGGCGACGTCGACCTTCCCGACGCGGGTGAGGCGGCGGCGCTGGCCCGCTGGGAGGAGTTCCGCGGGACGCCGTACGACGACGTCCGCGACCGTCCCGACCTGGACGAGACCTCCCGCCTCTCCACCTACCTGCGGTGGGGTGCCATCCACCCGCGCACGCTGCTGGCAGACCTCGACGCCCGCGACCACCACCAGGCGGTCTTCCGCAAGGAGCTGGCCTGGCGGGAGTTCCACGCCCACGTGCTGCACGCGTGGCCGGAGTCGGCGCGCGACTACTTCAAGCCCGAGCTGAAGGGCCTGCCCTATGTGACCGGTCGCGAGCTCGAGCAGCGGCTGGCGGCGTGGACGGAGGGCCGCACCGGCTACCCGATCGTCGACGCCGGGATGCGGCAGCTGCTCGCCGAGGGCTGGATGCACAACCGGGTGCGGATGATCGTCGCGTCCTTCCTCGTCAAGGACCTCCACGTCGAGTGGACCCACGGCGCACGGCACTTCATGCGCCACCTCGTCGACGGCGACCTCGCGAGCAACCAGCACAACTGGCAGTGGGTCGCCGGCTGCGGGACCGACGCGGCGCCGTACTTCCGGATCTTCAACCCCACCTCGCAGGCGAAGAAGTTCGACCCCGACGGCGCCTACGTGCGCCGGTGGATCCCCGAGCTGGCGGACCCGACGCAGGGCGACTACCCGGAGCCGATCGTCGACCACGCCGAGCAGCGGGCGGAGACCCTCGAGGCCTACCACCACCTGCGGCAGCATGGCTGAGCAATCCGGCCGGCCGGCCGGCTCCGAAGACGGGGCGATGGATGCCGTGACCACTGCCCCGACGTTCACCGACGAGCACCTGCCCGCCGCGCCGCGCGCGATCGCGCTGGTCCTGCACGGCGGCGCCGAGCACGGCACGATGCCGGTCGACGGCCGCAGCCTGTCGTGGCGACGGGGCCGCGCCCTGGCCCGCCACATCGCCGGCCCGCTGAACCGCGACGGCATCGGCGTGGTGCTGCTGCGCTACCGGGTGAAGGGCTGGAACGCGGGCGCCGGGCCGCTCCCCTCCCCCGTCCCCGACGCCCGCTGGGCCCTCGACGCCCTGGCCGACGAGCACGGCGTACCGGTCGTCGTCGTCGGGCACTCGATGGGCGCGCGGACCGGCGCCGCCGTCGCCGACCACCCGTCGGTCCGCGGCGTCGTCGCGCTGGCCCCCTGGCTCCCGCCGGGCGATCCGGTCGAGCCGCTGGCCGGCAAGGTCCTGCGCGCCGCCCACGGCCGCCGGGACCGGATCACGTCGGCCCGCGCCACGCGGAAGTACGTCGAGCGGGCGGCCGCCGTCGCCGACGCGGGGTTCACCGACATGGGTCCCGTCGGGCACTACCTGCTGCGCCGGACCTCGCAGTGGAACGACTGGGCCACGGCGTCGGTGCGCGAGATCCTGGCCTGACCGGTGCCTCCGGCGGTCGGGGAGGTCGCACAGCGACCGTCGCCGGCCAACCGACCGCGGAGCCGGCTGGTCAGGCCGCGGCCGACAGCTCCGCGCCGACCTCGTGAGTCAGTCCGAGCAGCCACGCGAGCGCGGACGTGCGCGAGGGGTCGAATTGTGCCGCCTCGCGCCAGGCCCGCAGGTAGGCGATCCGGCACAGGTGGGTGGCGGGTTCCTCGGCGCCGGTCATGACCAGGGCGAGCCGGTAGACGTGCGCCGACGTGGCGTCGTAGAAGGCAGCGAGCGCCTCCTCGTCACCTCGGGCCATGCGCTGGACCAGGGCGGCCTGGCCCGAACGACCTGCCGTCTTCTGCATCGCGATCCCCTTCGTTCGGCGAGCCACCACGGACAATACTTGAACAGGTTCCCTAAACGGCGTGTTGAACTTTATGATGTGAGCATGGACCAGACCAAGGCGGCTGCGCAAGCCCCCGACGCCGACCTGACCATCGGCGACCTCGCCCAGCAGGCCGGCGTGACCACGGCCGTGCTGCGCATGTGGGAATCGCGCCACGGGTTCCCGGTGCCGCACCGGCTGGCCAGCGGGCACCGCCGCTACACCGCCGGCGACGTGGAGCTCGTCCGGCAGGTGCTGCGCCGCCGCGACGCCGGCATCAAGCTCGAGGTGGCCATCGCGGAGGCTGCGGCCACGCGGCCGCCGAGCAGCCCGTCGATCTACGCCGAGCTCCGACGCCGCCACCCCGCCCTGGCCACCCACCGGCTGCGGAAGTCGACCCTGATCGCCCTCTCCTGGGCGATCGAGGACGAGTGCTGCGCGGTCGCCGACCACCCCGTGCTCTTCGGGGCGTTCCAGCGCGCGGCCTTCTACGCGCCGTCGGCGCGCCGCTGGACCGAGCTCGACCGGGTCGCGCGGGCCGCCATCGTGTTCGCCGACCACTGGCCCGACACCGCCGACGAGGCGAACGGACCGGTCCGCGCCACGCTCGCGGAGGACGCGCCGATGCGCCGCGAGTGGGCCGTCGTGTGCGACGCAGCCGACAGCACGGCCTGCCTGACCGCCTGGGAGCTGCCCGGGCAGGAGACGGTGCCCGACCGCGAGCGCGTCTTCGAGGCGATGTGGACCGTCGACCCCGCCGCCGTCCGCGATGCCGCCCGGGTGGCTGCGTCGGTCGCCGAGACGAGTGGCGTGCTGGCCGCGCGCCCGCTGCTCTACGAGCTCGCCGAGGCGCCCGCGCCGCGGACCACCACACCCGCCGGCGTGACGGCCTTGTTCAACCGGGTCGTCGCGTACGTCGACCGCCTGGGGTCCTGACGACCACGGCTCAGGCTCAGGCTCAGGCTCACGCCAGGGCGAGGAAGAGCTTCTCCATCTTCTTCGCGTCGACGCTGTCCGGCCCGCCCTCGACCAGGCACTTCTGCAGGCCGGTGGCGACCAGCGCGTAGCCGCCCCGCCCGACCGCCTTGTTGACGGCGGCGAGCTGCATCAGCGCGTCCTCGCACTCCGCGCCCTCCTCGAGCATCCGGATCACCGACGCCAGGTGCCCGTTGGCCCGCTTGAGGCGGGTGATGATCGCCTTGATCTCCTCAGGCTCCAGCTTCATCGGTTGCTCCCGTCAGTCCTGCCGTCGCGGTCAATGCCTCCATCATCCCGGTCAGCCGGGCGCGGCCGTCGGCGGCCACCTCGGCGAGCCCGGGATCCGGCGCCAGGGAGGCGATCAGCGCGGGGTCCATCACGTCCACGCGGCTGCGCCCCTCCCCCTCCTCGGCGACCACGACGTTGCACGGCAGCAGCGCCGCGACCCGCGGCTCGACCTGGAGGGCGCGGTACGCGAGCTCCGGCCGGCAGGCACCGAGGATCACCTGGGCGGGCACGTCGACATCGAGCTTCGCCTTCATCGTGGCGCGGATGTCGATCTCGGTCAGCACGCCGAAGCCGACGTCGGCGAGCAGCGCGCGCACGCGTGCCAGCGTGTCGTCGTACGACGTCGCAACGGTCGCACTGAGGGTGAATGCGGGGGCTTCCATCGGCTTCTCCTTGTCGACCCAAATCCCCCCGGGGGGATCTGCTAGTGTCCCAAGAGTAACCCCGAGGGGGGATATACGAAAGAAGGCGCACTCGTGGCGCAGACGACATCGGCCGCACCCGGGGGCGGCTTCACACCCCTGACGGCCCGATCCCGAGAGGAATCCGACATGACCGACCACACCTCGCCCCACGGCAAGCCGCTGCTCGACGAGCTCTCGCCCCTGCACCGCCAGCTGCGCAGGGCGATCCCGGAGGTCTACTCCGGATTCGGCGCGCTCTCCCAGGCCGCCTTCGCCGACGGCGCACTCGACAAGCGCACCAAGGAGCTGATCGCGCTCGCCATCGGCGTCGTCGAGGGCTGCGACGGCTGCATCGCCTCCCACGCCCAGGCCGCGGCCCGCGCGGGCGCCACGAAGCAGGAGGCCGCCGAGGCCATCGGTGTCACCTTCCTGATGCACGGCGGCCCCGCGACCATCCACGGAGCCCGCGCGTACGACGCCTTCTGCTCGTTCGCCGACGCGCTGGCCGACGCCGCAGACGCCTGAGCCAGCCCTCAGATCAGCGACGAGGTGATCCCGCCGTCGAGGGTGAGGATCGACCCGGTCACCCACGACTGCCCGGAGTCCGCCAGGAAGGCCACCGCCCGCGCCACGTCCTCGGGATCGCCGAAGCGCCCCTGCTTGGCCTCGATCACCGGGCCGAACCCGCCTGCCGGCAGGCCGAGCAGGCGCTCGAACTCGGGCGCCGCATCGTTGACCAGGTCGGTGCCGATGAAGCCCGGCGCGACCGCGTTGACGCGCACGCCCTGGTCGCGCAGCTCCATCGCGGCGGTCTTGGTGAGGTTGATGACCGCGGCCTTGGCGGCGGCGTACGACGCGATGAGCGGCGTGCCCGTCGTACCGCTCACCGACGCAATGGAGACGATCGAGCCGCCACCGGAGCCGATGATCGCGGGCGCCGCCCAGCGCAGGCTGAGGAACACGCCGTCGAGGTTGACCGACGTGACCGCGCGCCACTGCTCGAGGTCGGTGTCGAGGATCGGGGCGACGACGCCGATGCCGGCATTCGGGACCATCAGGTCGAGGCGGCCGTGGTGGTCGGTCGTGGCCGCGACCAGCGCCCGGACCTGGTCCTCGTCGCGGACGTCGCACGGGACGGCGATCGCGCCGTCGATCTCCTTCGCCGCCACCTCGGCGGCGGAGGCGTCGAGGTCGGAGATGACGACCCGGTAGCCGCGGGAGGCGAGCTCGCGAGCCGTGCTCAGGCCGATGCCCTTCGCGGATCCGGTGACGATGGCGACGGGTGCGGACATGGTTCCTCCAAGGGAGCGTGCGAGCTGTCGCGCCACCGTAGGAACGACGCCGCCCCCGGCGGACCGGCCGCCGACGACAACATTCGCCGCCGTGGTTGTGCCAGGACGACGAAGGGTCCACCTTCCGCCCTACTGTTCAGCCATGGATTTCCCCGTCCCGTCGTCCGCCCTCGGCTGGACGATCTTCGGCCTCGACATCGTGCTGCGCTTCGTCGCGCTCGGGATCATCCCCGGCAACCGGAAGCCGTCGACGGGGATGGCGTGGCTGCTGCTGATCATGATCGAGCCGATCATCGGCTTCACGATCTTCCTGCTGCTCGGTCGCACGCGGCTCGGCAACCGCAGGATCACCCGCCAGAAGGCCGCAATCGCCGCGATCCGCGAACGGGCAGACCGGCTGCCGCTGTCCTTCGACAACACCGTGCTGCCGCCTGCGATCGCACGAGTCGCGGACCTCAACCACCACCTCGGCGCTCTGCCGTTGACGGGCGGCAACGAGGTCCAGCTGTGGCCGGACTACGCCGGCGTGATCGAGGAGATGGCCCGCGAGGTCGACCGCGCCCGCAGCCACGTGCACGTGGAGTTCTACATCACCGCGTGGGACGAGGTGACGGACCCGCTCTTCCGGGCGCTCGTGCGCGCGACCGGCCGCGGCGTCGACGTACGGCTGCTCTTCGACCACCTCGGCTCCCGTCGCCTGGGCGGCTACCGGCAGATGCTCAAGAAGCTGCGCGGCACCTCGATCGAGTGGCACCCGATGCTGCCGATCAAGCCGCTGAAGGGCCGCTTCCGCCGCCCGGACCTGCGCAACCACCGCAAGCTCCTCGTCGTCGACGGCGCCGTCGGCTTCACCGGCTCGCTCAACCTCACCGAGCCCGGCTACAACAACCCGAGGAACCACCGGCTCGGCCGCGAGTGGGTCGAGCTGATGGTGCGCCTGGAGGGGCCGGTCGTCGGTGGGCTCAACGCCGTCTTCGCCTCGGACTGGTACGTCGAGACGGGCGAGGTCGTCGAGCTGGTGCCCGTCTTCGGCGAGCCCGACATCCGCCCCGACGAGGTGCTCGACGTCCCGTGCCAGGTGGTCCCCAGCGGACCTGGGCTGGTGGCCGAGAACAACCTGCGGATGTTCACGACGCTGATCTACGCCGCGACCCGGCGGATCTCGCTGACGTCGCCGTACTTCGTGCCGGACGAGTCGCTCCTCTACGCCGTGACCACCGCGGCCGAGCGCGGCGTCGAGGTCGAGCTCTTCGTCAGCGAGGTCTCCGACCAGTTCATGGTCGGCCACGCGCAGGCGTCGTACTACCGCGCCCTGCTCGAGGCCGGCGTCCGCATCTTCCGCTACCCCGCGCCGTTCATCCTGCACGCGAAGCACTTCACCATCGACGACGACGTCGCGGTGATCGGGTCGAGCAACATGGACATGCGCTCCTTCGGCCTCAACTACGAGATCTCGTTGATGCTCCCCGACCCGGCCGTCGTCGAGCGGCTGCGCGAGGTGCAGGACGACTACCGAGCCCTCTCGACGGAGCTGACCCTGCCCGAGTGGAACCAGCGCCCGCGCCGCACGAAGTACGTCGACAACGTGATGCGCCTGACCGCAGCCCTGCAGTAGCGGATCCGATGGGTGCCCGGGAGAGGATCCGGGCCGGTCGTCCCGGTCGCGTAGTCACGACGGGCCATGCCCGCGAATCCTTCGATCCGACCTCGCCCGCGCCCATTGCGGCGGCTCTCGACGACCCCCGATCCTCGAAGCACAGGGTCTCGGAAAGTCATGAGTTTGGGGGAGGAACCCATGAGCGCACTCGAAGCCACCATCGTCGACACCGTCGCCCCGGCCCAGCCGGCCGGCCCGCGGATCGCCGCTGACCTGGAGGAGACGATCCTCGAGATCGCCGCCTCCGAGCGCGCCCTCGACGAGCTGCTCGGCCGGGCCGACCGCCTGCACACCAGCCACATCCAGCACGAGCCGCACACCTGCCTCGTCTGCTTCACGCAGCGCTGAGGGGCACCGGGGACGACCGCGGCGGCGCCGCCCGCGTCGAGTGGGGCGGGCTGCACCGCCGCGGGTCTTCCGGAGCCGTCGGGTGACAATGGGCCGATGCCCCGCACGGAACTGACCCCCTACCTCCACGTCAGCGACGCCCGCGCCGCGATCGACTGGTACCGCGACGTCCTGGGCGCCGCGGTGGTCCACCCACCGATCGAGATGCCCAACGGCCGCGTCGGCCACGTCGAGCTGGCCGTCGACGGCGCGCGCTGGATGATGTCCGACGAGTGGCCCGCGCTGCACGTCGAGGCGCCCCGCGGCGACCGCGGCGTGCCCGTCACCCTCCACCTCACCGTCCCCGACGTCGACGGGCTCTGCGCCCGCGTCACGGGTGCCGGTACGACGCTCGACCGCGGTCCCGAGGACGCTCCCCCGGCCGGTCGCGTCGCCTCCTTCCGCGACCCGTTCGGGCACCGCTGGTTCCTCAACCAGCCGTAGCCCCGGCCGTCGAGGAGGGCAGGACCGCGACGGTGGTGCGCCCGGAGGCCCGTCTGTCAGTGGTCATGGGTATGCGGTGGATGAGGCTGGGCACCGCCTCGACATGTACATCGGACTCGGCATCGTCCTGCTCGTCCTCGGCCTGATCCTCGCCCTGGACGTCATCACCGTCGACATCGACTACGTCAACGACGACCTGTTGGGCACGATCCTCATCGTGGCCGGCGCGCTCGCCATCGTGCTGTCGCTCCTCGTCGCACCGCCGTGGCGACGCGACCGCGTCGTCCACGAGGACCGCACCATCCGCTGACGACCCGCAGGCGGACGGTCAATCCTTTCGAAGCGCGTACACGGCGTACACCCCATCCGTGGGCAGGTACACGTCGACGTGACCACGGATGTCCGCCGCCTCGAAGATCTCGAGCATCTCCTCGATCGACCTCGGCTGGATGTGGGGCCACTGGATGACGTCCATGGTGAAGCCCAGCTGGGGGTGGGTGTCGAGCATGTTCCCGGTGATGAGGACACCGCCCGGCTTGACGCACGCGAAAGCGTTGCGGACGAACGTGACGGCTCCCGCCTGCCTCCGACGAGTCGTGACCACCCCGTTGTAGGTGTAGGTCCAGTCATCGGCCTGCAGGTACTCGAGGATGCCGACCGCGTCGACGGCATCGAATGCGCCGATCCAGCCCGATCGACGCCGTACGCCGGGCCAGCGCGACGGGACGCTCGCTAGACCGCGACGATCCAGGACGTTGAGGCGCACGGTGTCGGCCGTCAGCCCGTGCGATCGTGCGTACGCCGCAGCCAGCCGCAGGGCTGCCATATCGAGGTCGGCCAGGGTTGCCCGCGGAGTGGGGACGCCCGTGGTCGCGATCTCCTCCATGGAACGAAAAATCGGCTGGGCTGCGCCACAGGCCAGCGACAGCCAGCGGGCCCCGGCTCCGGCATCCGCGGCCGTCGCCGCGAGCAGTTGTCGCATCACGGCCGCGCGAGACCGGATGCCGTGGGCGTCGGCGATGTTGCGGAACCACTCGCGGGTTCCCTCGTCGACCGGGACTCCGGACGTGTAGGTAGCGACCTCCGGGTCGTAGAGGGGGTGCAGGGCAGCGGCCGTCGGGACCTGTGACAGCCAGTGGCCGACCGACGGGTAGTGGGCGACGAGCTCCGCCGTCGCCGGGTTGGCGTGGTCGATGGCGCTGAGTCGTTTGCGCTGGCGACCGGAGTCGGCGCCGTAGTGGGCGGCACCCTTCGACTCCAGCGCGCGCAGCTCGCCCACGATCCGAGCGCGGTGATCGTTCGCGTACGGGTCGTCGTACTCGACGACGATCTCGCGCACGGTGAACCCCGCACGCTCCGGGCGTCGTTCGGTGTCCGTCACGGCGTTGTCGCCTCCTTCACCCGGCCGTCGACCAGCCCGATCGTTGCGCTCGCGTACTGGGTCGAGATCTCGTCGTGGGACACCATCAGCACGGTGGTGCCCTCGGTCGCCGCGATGTCGCGCAGCATCTCGTGGATGAGGTGCTTGGAGGCGGTGTCGAGCGACGCCGTCGGCTCGTCGGCGAACAGGATGGTCGGCCGGTGGGCGAGCGCGCGGACCAGGGCGGCTCGCTGGGCCTGGCCGCCGGAGATCCGGTGCGCGCGGGTGTCGAGCAGCTCGGTGAGACCCAGGTGAGCGACGAGCAGGTGCACCCACGCCGGGTCGACCCGCTGCCCGGTGAGGGCGTGCGGCGCCTCGATGTTCTCGCGCACGGTCAGCCCGCCCAGCAGCCCGGAGCGTTGGAAGACGTGCCCGTACGGCGCCCGGAAGGCCGCCCGCGCTCGCGGCGCCAGCCCACCGACGTCGGTGCCGCCCACCGTGATCGTGCCGGAGTCCGGGGTGTCGAGGGCGGAGACCAGGTTGAGCAGGGTCGTCTTCCCGGCACCTGACGGTCCGGTCAGCACGGTCAGGGAGCCGGAGCCGACCGTGACCGACACGTCGCGCAGGACGGGCGTGCCGAGATAGGACTTCACCACGCCGTCGGTCGTGATCGCGATGCTCATCCCTTCACCGCCAGCGGGAGGTCCAGCGTCCGCCGGAACTGGTTGAGGGCACGCTGCGAGGCCAGCAGCATCGCGACCAACGTGAGGCTGAAGCCCACCGTGACCTCGGTGACCCCGACACCGATGTGCACGCCGAGCTCGCTGGCGTTGAAGGCGGCCGCCACCGGCACCATGACCGGTGCGGCCACGAGCGTGGCCTTCAGGGTCGTGCGCAACGCCCGCCTTCGCTCGACGGCCTTGAGCACGGCGAAGTCGACACCCGTTGCGTTCAGCATGCCGATCTCGCGGGAGTTCCGCTGCAACGACGACTGCCTCTCCCCCGCCGCCGCGAACCCTGAGAAGAGGGCGATGTAGAGGATCAGCTGCAGGATCAGCGGCGTCGCGTTGGCCCGCCAGAAGTCACGGTTGTTCTCACGGAACTCCTCGTCGGCGACCACGACGCCAGCAACGTCCGCGACGAGTAGGGCCTCGGCGACAGCGGCGACGTCGTCGGTCAGCACGACGGCGCCGAACATCCCGCTGCTCGTCCTGTCGAGGATGCACTCACGCACCGTCGAGTCCGAGAGGATCGCGATGCTGCGGTTCATCTGCGCGATGGCGTCCTCGACCCTCGCGACCTCGAGGGGTACGCCGTTGAGGCGGACCACGTCGCCGACGTCGGCCCCCACGGTGTCGTCCACGACCACGGTGCGTGCCGAGCACGCCTCGGGCTCGGCGGCGCCGACCACGTCGTCGTACATCGCGTCGGGCACGGACATCTGGAGGGCCGACTTGTCGTCGATGTTGAAGAGGTGCTTGCCGAAGGGCACCACCGGAGCGGGCGCGGCCGCGACCAGCCGCTCGACCTGGTCGACCGGGATGCTGCTGTCGTCCATGAAGGTGATGCCCGGGCTCTGGAAGACGTACGAGACGCCGCCGTCCGCGCCGAGCAGCTCGGTGAGCGCGTCGACCGGGCGCAGCGGCCCGTTGGTCACCTCGTGCTCGATGCCCGAGGTGGCGCCGACCAGCACCACGGCAAGGATCGCCAGGCCCGTGCCCTTGAAGAAGCCGGGCACCGCCCGGAGACCCCGCGAGCGCTCCGCCCGCTCGCCGCCGAGGTGGTCGATGCCGGCGTACTCGATCCGCGACAGCCGGTTGATCGTGCGCCCCCGCGCGGTGATGCGCCCGCCCAGCCCGAAGGCGACGAACGCCACGACCGCAGCCACGGTCACAAAGGGCGCGACCCAGCGCACCCCGTTGACGACGGCGACGAGCGCGTCGACGGCCCCCGGCACGAAGCCGGGCAGCGGGGTGACGCTCGCGCCGGCGACGGCATCCCGAACGTCCGGCAGGAGCAGCAGCCCCCAGAGGGCGAGGGTCACGACAACAGCGCCCGGGGCGAGAAGGAGCAGGGCAGGGCGGGCGCGCCCGCGCCGCGCCACCTACGACACCTCGTTCATCAGGCGACCACCGTGGAGCCGGATCGCGCTGGGCGCACCGGTGCGCTCGTGGGACACGACGAGGACGGTCCGGCCGGCGGCATGGCGCGCCAGCCGCGCGAGGACAAGATCCTTCTGCGCGGGATCGAGCGCATCGGTGGGCTCGTCGAGAACGATCGCCGGCACCGAGGCCAGCAGGCCGCGAACGATGTTCGCCCGCTGCTGGAATCCCGACGACAGCTCCCGCGTCCGGCGGCCGAGGTCGTCGCTCAGCTCGAAGTCCTCGAGCAGCTCGCCGAGGAGATCGCGATCAACAGCTCGGCCGCTCAGCCGGAACGGGCGCAGGATGTTCTGCTCCACGGTGAGCCCCGGCTCGAGACTGGGGACCTTCGGTACATAGCTGAACAGCAGGGAGCGCAGGACCGTGCGGGTGCGGTCGCTGACCGCCTTGCCGTAGATGTTCATGCCGTTGTAGGTCACGACACCCGACACCTCGAGGGATCGGCCTCCCAGGCCGAGCAGGACGTTGGCGAGCGTGGACTTCCCTGAACCGTTGACGCCCACGATCCCGATGAACGAACCCGGCGGCACCTCGATCGACACATCCCGCAGCGCCGTCGTCGTACGGTCACAGACGACGGTGAGGTCGCGGGTGGAGATCGTCAGACCGTTGTCGGCGACGCTGGCCCGGACCCGGTCAACGAACTTCATTGGCGGTGTCCATCCTCGTGATCATCCGGGCCGCAGCTCCCACGCTGAGCAGCATCGATGCGCCCACCAGGAGCGAGCCGGCGCCCAGCGCGGACGGCGACAGACTGATCGACACCCCGAACTGACTCGAGTTCGTGACGGCGATCAGCAAGGCGTAGACCGGGGTCGCGAGCAGCGTCGCCAGCACGGTGTCGAAGAGGGCCCGGTGCAGCTCAGCGGCGACCAAGGCCCGCCGGGTCACGCCGAGGATGTGCTGGACCGCCAGCTGTCGACGTCGCCGGAGGATGTCACTGCCACGGATGAAGGCCGATGCGACCGAGCCGACGAGCAGCAGCGCGAGCAGGTACTCCATCGAGATCGGGCTGACGCTCCGCCCCCAGAACGCGTCGTAGTCCTCCAACCACGCGCCGAGGCTGGTGACCTCGCCCTGCCCGTCGGAAGCAGTGGAGCGCGCCCACTCCTCGGCCTCCTCGTCGACGAGGAGCGCGGCGCTGAAGGCGTCGATCCCCTCGTCGAAGGTGGGGTCCGCCGCGCGCAGGAGGATGGCGGTGCGGTCGAGTCCCGGGAACCAGTCGACGGTTGCCACCACAGATGCCTCGTCACCGGCGACGAGCACGGTGGAGGCGACGTCGGCGAACTGCTCGGTCGTCACGATGCTGCCGTGGGCGAACGACAGGCCCATCGCCGACCAGAGGGAGTCGGGCACTGCGACGATCGCAGCGCTGGACGGGTTGACCGCACGTCCCGGCACGGAGGCGCTGCTCAGCCGGAGGTCGAGAGGCACCACGCCCGACGGAGCGTCCGCCAGCATGGACGTCGGCATCGCGGCATGGTTGAAGGGGAGGGATCCCTCGTGCTGCAACAGCACCTGCACCTCGCGCGGCGTGACACCGAGCTCGGCGACCAGCTGCTCCACGGGCTGACGGGCCCCGCGGCCGGCTTCGTCGCCGAGGCTGGTGCCCATCGCGACAGTGGCGATCAGGAGCGGAGCGAGCAGCAGCCTGGCGACGCCTCGGCGTTCTCCCGGCGCCGAGGTGAGGCGGTGGAGCTCCCGCAGCCGGTCGCTCATGGCCTGTCCGAGCGCCCACAACAGACCGAGGACGGCCACACCGACCACCACGGCGGTGCCAGCGTCGAGCAGACCGGCGTTGAGGTCGAGCAGCGCGTTCGATCCCGACGCGGACACCTGCGGTTGCGGTGTCGCGCCGGCCAGTACGGCGCCCAGGCCGACGATGCCCGCGAGAATGCCGACCACATTGAGCACGGGCGCAGCCAGCCGGCGGCGCCCCGGTGAGGGCTTGCGTCGACGCATCAGGCGACGGTCTCCTCGGGCTCGGTCTGATCGGCGTCGGCCGGCTGACCCTGCCTCGGCGAGACCTCGTTGAGCTGTCGTACGACGACCTTCGCCCGCGACGAGGGCCACGCCGCGCAGCAGGGCACGGCGCCGCGATAGCCCGACGGGAAGGGCGGAAAGGCTCCTGCCCGAACACCCACCACATGGTGCACGGCGATCCCACGGGCCGAAAGGCGATCGAGCAGGGCTCCCCGGGGCTCTGGGTAGACCTCGTTGAGGATGGTCATGCCGGGCAGCAGGTCCTTCTCATGAGCCTGGATTGCTCCTCGATTGGCGACGTTCACCACGAGCGCTCGTTCGTCCACGTGATCGGGCCACCGGTCGTCGACATCGACGACATGGGTCTCGTAAGCGGGCTCGAGCAACTCGACCAGCCTCCGGCCGATGAACCCGCGTCCGCCGATCACGATCACGGGTCCACGCTCCGGCGGGTGCAGCTCCTGCACGGCCTGGCGAACGAGCCCGGCAGTGAGCTCACGCTCCGGCGGGTCGGTCAGGACCCCGTGACGAGCCATGATCCCCGGCAATACTCCGGCGAAGGACTTCTGCTCGGCAGCCACGAGGCGCCGAACCCGATCGACAGCGCGTTCCAGCTCGACCAGGCGCGGCCTCGCATCGTCGGCGAGAAAGTCCTGGTCGGTCGAGGAGACGGCGAGCATCAGGGCCAGGCGGCCGTCCTGCCACAAGATCCCCGTCGGCCAAGGACTCCACTTCGCCTTCTCGATGCGGCTCGGGTAGGCGTAGGCAAGGGCATAGTCAGGCGTCGCCGGATAGACGAGGAAGACCGACTTGATGAGCCGAAGCCGTTTGTTCAACGCGCCCACCGCGCGGAAGATCACGATCCGGTTCAGGAGTGCGTTGAGCAACGCGACTCCGGAGCGCCTCGCGTGGGTGCGCAGCTGGTGGCTGACCGACGAGACTCGCGCGGGCGCGCTCAACTCGGAGCCCTGACTGCCACCCACGCCCGTCTCCTTCGAGGTCCCCATGTGGTGCGCGGACGGCCGACGAGCGGCGAGTCCCCCAGAAAAGCGCATCTGCTCGCGCCGGATGCTTGCACAACGCGATCTGCCCGCGCGCCGGATCGGGGTGAATCTTTACCGTGGCGATCCGCACAACGGACGGGCACGAGCGAGGACGAACGCCCCTCAGAACCCGATCAGCTCGAGGTAGTGGTCCCCCAGCTCGCCCGCGCCCAGGATCGCCGTCCAGGCGCCCAGGATCATGAACGGACCGAACGGCACGGCCGTCTTGCGGCCGGCCCTCCCGCCGGCCATCAGGAGCACGCCCGCGACGGCACCGAGCAGGAAGCCCATGAAGGCCCCTATCAGGAAGGTCCCCCACGTCAGGTAGGCCGTCATGCCGCCGACCAGCCCGGACAGCTTGACGTCACCGAACCCCATCCCGCCTGGCGCGATGAACCACACGACGAAGAAGAAGGCGCCCAGGATCGCCGCCCCGACCAGCGCCCGCAGCAGCGCGTCGCCGTCGCCGCCGACGAGCAGCAGCGCCGCCAGGACCGGGTACGACGGCAGCACGATCACGTCCGGCAGCCGCTTCACGTCGAAGTCGATCAGCGCGAGCGCCATGCCGATCCCGGCGAAGGCGAGGTACGCCGGCAGCAGCCGCAACCCCTCCTCGCCCGCGCCGAGCCGCAGCGCCACCAGCGCGAAGGCCACTCCCGTGCCCGCCTCGACGAGCGGGTAGCGCGCACTGATCGGCTCGCCGCAGTCGAAGCACCTCCCCCGCAGCACCAGCCAGCCGAGGACCGGGATGTTGTGCCGCGACCGGATGGCGTGCCCGCACTGCGGGCACGCCGACGGCGGGTGCACCACGGACTCCCCCGCCGGCACCCGGTGCGCGACGACGTTGAGGAACGACCCGATGTTGAGCCCGAGAAGGCCGGCGAAGACCGGGACGAAGACGGCGAGGACGTCGTGCTCGGTCAGTTCTGCTCCGCCCAACTGAGGACCTTGATCTGACGACGCCCCGGCACGGGCGCTCCCGAGGCACCATACGGCGGATCGGTGATCATCACGCGTGCTGTGAGGGCATGTTTCCCACCCGAGGCGCAGGTCCCCGCCTGGACGCAGACGTAGACCTTGAGATCCACCATCGTGACCCGGCTCCCGAACCCGGTTCCCGGGTCCGGGATCGAGACCAGCGGGTACCCGAACAACTGCTGCGGCTGCGCCTTGAAGCTCACGCCCAGCGCCACGATGCCCCACCGGAAGGCCACGAGGCCCGTGCTGGAGTTGCCCGGGTTCATGTCGATGTACCCATTCGGCGCATACGTCGCGCCCTGCACCACCAGCTTCCCGCCGAAGTTCGGCGTCGCCTGGATGAAGGTCACGTCCGTGGCCGCACGCAGCGACGCCGGGACATACGTGACCGAGAGCGTGATCGCGTCGATCGTGAGCGTGTCGTCCTTCGCCGAACCGGGAAGCCGGACCTGGAGGGTCGGCTTCGTGGCGTTGTACGTGCCCGTCCCGAGCAGCGTCACCATCTGGCTCGTGACGTCCGCGGTGCCCCACCCGGTACCGTCGGGCGCCGACACGTTGACCGGCGTCGCGGTCGCTGTGTCGTTGGCGGCTGCGACCTGCAGCGGCACCGTGGCGCTGGACTTCGTGTACTTGACCCGCACGGTGGCCGAGGTGATGTCGGCCCCCGCCGGCACCCCCGTACCGCCGTAGAGCCCGGTGAAGGCATTGACGTTGAGCGCCGCGGTCTGGTCCTTCTTGGTGGAGAGCCACGCCAGCGAACTGCCGCCGGCGGCGTTGACCGCGTTGGTCATGTTGCCGCCGCCGACGATGGTGAAGTTGTCGACCTTTCCGCCGGTCACCTGCGCCGCCGTGCCGGTCTGGTTGCTCAGCGTCACCGCGCTGTTGGTGGTGCCCGCCTGCTGCTGGTACAGCGTCATCGGTGCATTCCCGCTGTTGCTGGGGCCGCAGAGCTCGACCTGCGCGCTGGCCCCGAGCTCGATTCGGCTGTTGGCGCCGAACACGAACCGCACCCCGGTGACGGACGAGTTGTTGATCGGGTTGAGACAGGCGCCCGGGATGTTCGTACTGCCCGACGGCTGACCGCCGATGACCTTGGTCGTGATGTTCCAGACGTTGGTCCCGCTGTGCTGCTCGTCGCGGAAGTCGAAGTAGTAGTCGCCGCTGGCGAAATAGGCAGGCGAGCAGGCGTTCACGGCAGTCGACAGCGCCGCCGCATTGTTGTAGAAGCCCGGCTGGAAGCTGCAGCCCTGAGCACTTGGGTCACGGTAGGTCGGTACAGAGCTCAGCGGCGAGGTGGGCGTCGTCGGCGTCGGCACCTTGCCGGGCGAGTTGCAGATCTTCTCGCTGCCGACGATCTGCCCGACGCAGTTGCCGTTGGCCCACACGTAGCCGTCGGTGACCAACGCGCCATTGTCCACGTCGATGAAGGTCTTGGACGCCACCCCACCACGCATCGGCATCGGGGCATTGTTGCCGGTGCCGAGGGGCTTGAGGGTCATGCCGTTCAGCGTGCCGGTCCCGATGGTGGTCAGTGCTCGTGCGAACGCGTCGGTCGGGTCCGGGTCGTTGATGCCGACGCCGGCACCACCGCCGAAGATGCCCGTGCCGGGGACCGGCGAGCACTCGACGCGGGCAGAGGAAGCGCTCGTCTGGTTGCCCGCTGCCGGATAGACGTTGTTCAGGATGAGGCTGTTCTGGACTGCCTGGGCGGCAGTCACGCCGAAGCAACCCGTGCCGTCGGCGTTGTTGGTGTAGACCCAGTCGTCCCAGATGCCCGGGAAGGTCGGCGCCACCCAGCCCGGCGCGTCGGCCCCCAGCCGGAGGTTGTTGATCGCAAGCTTGCCGGCCGCGTCCGCGGCGTAGGACGTGCCTGCCACCCCTCGGAGACCGACCGTGGCGCGGAAGTTGGTCCAGCCGTGGCTCAGCATCACCCCTGTCACGAGCGCGACGGTGGTGATGACCAGCAGGGCGACGACCAGCATCACGCCGGAGTCGTCTCGCCACTGCCTCAGTCGCCGGGTCATCCCTGCCTCCGATCAGCCGAGACGGTCGTGGTGTAGCCGGTGTTGATCCCCCGCGGGTCGGAGGGGTCCCGGACCGTGAACTGCATGGACACCCGGTTCGGCGTGGTCGCTGCGGTGCAGGTGGTGTCACAGGTGATCGTGGGCGTGCCACTGATGTTGTGGGCGACAGTCACCGAGTCCGACTGCACACCACCCTTGCACCGCACGCGCTTCAACGCATAGGGAGCGCTGCCGCCGACCTGCACGTAGGCCACCTCCTGCGAGGTCCCCGTCCAGGCGTTGGCGGGGTTCGCAGCGTTCACGGTGTAGTCGATCCAGGCGAAGGCCACCACGACGCTGCCGACGGATGTTCCGCAGCCGTCAGGCCCCGCGGAGCCGACGTAGACCGACTGCAGCGACGGCACCGGATCGGCGTTGCCGGGGTTGAACGCGCGCCGGCCGAGGCTGCTCACGTCGTTCTGCCAGTACGTCGAGATGAACTGCTGGTCGGTCGACTCGCTCAACCGCGTCTGCGTCGCGCCAGTGACCTTGAGGTACTGCAGGATGATGCCGAACATGGCGACGGCGACGATCCCCAGGATCGCGACCGTGATCACCATCTCGATGAGCGTGAAGCCCTCGTCACTGCGTGCGCGCCTCAGACGCAGCCTGATCATGCGCACGGGTCGCTCGCAGAGGTCGTCGCCGGACCGTTGCAGGGCCGGCGCAGGACGACGGTGAGCCTCTCGGTCGCGCGGTGCGAAGCGTCGCCCGCGCTGGTCACCGACAGCTGGACCCGCTGGATGCCGTCGGCGGTGCACGAGCCCCACCCGGTCCCCGTCCATGACTGCACGTTGGCCACCGCCTTTGTGAAGCCCGCGGGCAGGTCCGGCACCGTCACCCCCTGGTAGGTCGAGGTGGCAGCGCCGCACGCGGGGTAGCCGTTGGCGTCGACGTGATTCTGGACCGCCTCGGCGAAGCTGCGCACGTAGGCGCCGCCCGTCGCCTCGTTGCGATGGACGGTCGAGGTCTTGATGCTCAGGATGAGGCCGCCGAGGATCGCCACGGCCGCAATGCCGATGATCGCGATGGCGATCATCAGCTCGACGAGGGTCTCGCCCTCGTCGTCGCGCACTGCCCCCCTGAGCCGCTGCATCAGACGTCCACCTGCTGGAAGACGCCGTACATCGCGGAGACGAGGGCAATCGCGACAAAACCCACGATGAGGCCCATGACGATGATGACGATCGGCTCGAAGAGCGCCGTCAGCTTGGCGATCTTGTAGCCGAGCTCGTCCTCGTAGTAGTCGGCCGTGGTCTCGAGCTGGGTGTCCATCGAGCCCGTCTCCTCGCCCACGCGCAGCATCGACGTCGCCGTGCCCGGGAAGAGCTGCGTTCGCGCCAGCGGTCCCGCCAGGCCCTGGCCCTCGAGCATCTGCTCGGTCACCCCGTTCAGCCTCTTCATGTAGACGCGGTTGCGCAGCGAGTCAGTGGCAACGCGGATCGCCTCGGGCAGGTTGACGCCCGCGCTGACCATCGACGCCATCACCCGGCAGAAGCGCTCGACGAGCGCGTACTGGATGGCCTCGCCGAGGACCGGGACCCTGAGCAGGAACGAATGCCAGACGTACTTCCCACGCTCGAAGCGCTGGGAGATGAAGAACAGAAGTGCCCACACCGCCACGCCGCCAACAATGGCCCACCACCAGTCGGTGAGGAAGTCCGTGATTCCGAGGAGCATCCGGGTCGGCAACGGCAGCTCGGCGTCGAGGTCCCGGAAGAAGGTCTCGAACTTCGGCAGGACGTAGACAGCCAGGACCAGGACGGTTCCGACCGACATGAACGCGACCGCGATCGGGTAGATCATCGCCGACTTGATCTTGCGCCGGGCCTCCAGGTCGCGCTCGATGTAGTGCGCCAGTCGGGCCAGCACGGTGTCGAGCTCGCCGGTGAGCTCGGCGGACCGGACGATGCCGCGGTAGAACTCGGGGAACACCTTGGGATAGCGCTCGAGGGTGTCCGAGAACCGCTCGCCACCCCGCAGGCCGTCCTCGATCTCGTTCATCATCCGGCGGACCGAGGAGTTCTCGGAGTCCTCACCGATCGAGTGCACCGCGTCGAGGATCGGCAGGCCGGCCTTGAGGAAGGCAGCGATCTGGCGGGAGAGGTGCATGACGTGCTCGCGCTTGATCCGCGGACCCGAGATCTCGTACTGCAGGACGCTCTTCTTCTCGTGCACCCGCAGGTCGCGCAGCTCCTGCTCGTAGAGGGCGATCTCGGCGTCGCCCCGGCTGGCCGCCTTCTGGGTGCCCTTGACGCTCTGGCCGCTGTGGTCGACCCCGACGTAGGCGAACTTCGGCATTTCAGACTCCTGCCACGTAGATGGAGCGCATGACCTCGGCGGCCGTGGTCGTGCCGTGGGTGACCAGCTGGGCGGCCTGCTCCTGCAGGGTGCGCATGCCCTGGCTTCGGGCCAGCTTGCGCATCTGGTCGTGCGGGGCGTGGTCCACGATCAGCTCGCGCACCTCGTCGGTGACGACGAGCATCTCGTAGACGCCGATCCGCTCGAGGTAGCCGGTGTGCGCGCAGAAGTGACAGCCGGTGCCGTGCTGGAAGCCGCCGATCGGCTCCTGCCCGCCGTACTGCTGGAGGAAGGCGAGCTCGTCGGGCGAGGGCTGGTAGGGCTCGAGGCAGGAGGTGCAGCTGCGCCGGACCAGGCGCTGGGCCACCACGGCCGTGACAGACGAGGCAATGAGGAAGGCCTCGATGCCCATGTCCAGCAGGCGGTAGAGCGCCGAGACCGACTCCGTCGCGTGCAGTGAGGAGAGCACGAAGTGGCCGGTCAGCGCCGACTGGACGGCGATCCGCGCCGTGTCGACGTCACGGATCTCCCCGACGAGGATGACGTCGGGGTCCTGGCGGAGGATCGACTTGAGACCGCCGGCGAAGGTGATCCCCGCGGCCTCGTTGATCTGGATCTGGTTGATCGAGTCGAAGGTGTACTCGACCGGGTCCTCGATCGTCATCAGGTTCTTCTCGGGACTGTTCAGCTCTCCGAGGGACGCGTAGAGCGTGGTCGTCTTGCCGCCGCCTGTCGGTCCGGCGCAGATCACCATGCCGTACGGGTTGTGGATCAGCGCGGAGTAGCGCTGGGCGGTGTCGGCCGGCATGCCGAGCTGCTCCAGCTTGAAGAGCGGTCGGCTCTTGTCGAGCACCCGCATCACGACCTTCTCACCGCCGACGACCGCGGTCGTGGAGACCCGGATGTCGACCTCACGGCCCTCGATGACCATCGAGATCTGGCCGTCCTGCGGCCGGCGCCGCTCCACGATGTTCATGTCGGCGAGGATCTTGACCCGGCTGACGATGGCCGGCCCGATGGAGGCGGGCAGGTCGAGCACCTCGGTGAGCGCGCCGTCGATGCGGTAGCGCACCCGGACCCTCTCTCCCGACGGCTCGACGTGGATGTCGGAGGCGCGGTCCCGCATGGCCTGGGTGATGATCGACTGGACGACGCGGACGACCGGGGCGTCCTCGTTGACGCTGACGCCCTCGAGGTCGAAGGTGTCCTTGCGCAGTGCGTCGCGGGCCTCGAAGGCCGTGATCTGGCCGCCGACCTCGTGGGTGGCCCGGTACGACGTGGCGATGCCCCGCTCCAGGTCACGGGCCGTGACCACCGCCGCCCGCACCGGCCGCTCGAGCACCGCGGCCACGGCCGCGATCCGCTCCGGTGCGGGGTCGAGCAGGGCGACGGTGACCGCCTCGTCGTCGACGGCCACCGGCAGGACCTGCAGGGTCACCGCCTGGTCGCGGGTGAGGAGCGTGACGGCCTCCGTGGCCGGCGTGAGGGTGCGGAAGTCCGCCATCGGCACCTGGTGGTGCTCGGCCAGCGTGCGCGCCAGCGCGTCGTCGGTGATCGCACCGCTGGCGATCAGCTTCGTGGCGAGCGCACCGTCCTGCTCCCGCACGGCGTCCAGCTGGTAGGGCTGGACGCGGCCAGCGCTGACCAGGATCCGGCCGAGGCGCTCGTCGTCCTCGTCGGTCCTCGGCGCGGCGACCGGCGTTGCCTCGACCTTGCTGTGGCGTCCCTTGAGCCTCATCGTCCGTCCTCGCTCAGCGGGCGACCATGGCGGGATAGCCGGCCGAGTAGCGCGGGCGGGCCTCGATGTCCTTCGGGTAGAGGCTGCGCGCAGCGGCCTCGTCCTCGCTCACGATGCCCTCCTGGACGAGCCGGGACAGCGACTGCTCGAGGGTGATCATGCCGTCCTGGGCACCGGTGACCAGGGAGTTGCGCAGCTGGTGCGTCTTGCCCTCCTTGATCAGGTTGCGGACGGCCGGGGTGGCCACGAGGACCTCGTACGCCGCCGTCATGCCGCCGCCGATCTTCGGGACGAGCCGCTGGTAGACCACGCAGCTGAGCGCCGCGGCGAGCTGGACCCGGATCTGGGCCTGCTGCTCGGCGGGGAAGACGTCGATCATGCGGCCCAGCGACTGGGCGGTGTCGTTGGTGTGCAAGGTCGCGAAGACGAGGTGACCGGTCTCGGCGACCGTCAGGGCGAACTGGATCGACTCCAGGTCGCGCATCTCGCCCACCAGCAGGACGTCGGGGTCCTCGCGGAGCACGGAGCGCAGGGCGTCGTTGAAGGTCGCGGTGTCGGTGCCGACCTCGCGCTGGTTGACCGCCGACATCTTGTGGTCGTGGACGTACTCGATCGGGTCCTCGACGGTGATGATGTGCGCCCCGCGGTTGGAGTTGATCAGGTCGATCAACGAGGCCAGGGTGGTCGACTTGCCCGAGCCGGTGGGTCCGGTCATCAGGATCAGGCCCTGGTGGCGCATGGACAGCTCGCGCAGCGCCGGCGGCAGGCCGAGCTCGTCGACCGTCGGCACCGCCCGCGGGATCATCCGCAGCGCGACGGCCGTCAGGTTGCGCTGGGTGAAGGCGTTGCCGCGGATCCGGGCGTGCTCGCGCCAGGAGAAGGAGAAGTCGTACTCGTGCCGGGTGTCCCAGGCTGCCGACTGCTCCGGGGTGAGCACCTCCGCCAGCAGGTCGTTGGTGTCCTCGGCAGTGAGTGCAGACTGGCCGGGCACGGCGCGCAGGGTCCCGTCGACCCGCAGCATCGGGGGCAGGCCGACGGTGAGGATCAGGTCCGTTCCCCGGACCTCCCAGAGCGCAGCGAGCAGCTGGTCGATCCGGTCACCGATCTTGTGCAGGTGGTGGTACACGAGGGCCCCTCGAGTAGGCGTGGGTCAGGACGGATGCCGAAGGAGGGCCGCCGCCGGAGCGACGGCCCTCCTCAAGGCGGTGGATCAGGGGGCGCAGGGCGCGCCGGCGTTCATCGTCACGGTGGTCGCATTGACGGTCGCAACGTACTCCGGCGTGTCGCGGAGGAAGCCGTCAGCGACGAGCGTGGCGATGGTCGGCGTGCCGCCGTTCTGGGCCACTGCCGCCTCGTAGGCGGTCTCGACGGTGCGGATCTCGGTCTTGCACGCGGACTCGTCACCGCGGTCGGTGATGCCCCGGACCGAGAAGACGACGATCGCGGCGAGGATGCCGAGGATGATGATGACGATCAGGAGCTCGATGAGCGTGAAGCCGCGGTCCTCGCGGCGGGCCGCCTGGAGGCGGTCGATGGTTCGGCGCATGCCAATACCTCTTCGGAGAGAGAGTTGAACGGGAGAGGAAGTGGGCCCGAGCCACTGCGTTGAATCAAACGTCCACTCGCGACGCCGCGTCATGACATTTCAGTTTTCTTTACTTTTGTTCTGCTTGTACCGCCACTAAGGTCCGCCCAGCACCTATCGGATCCGATGGTTCGCCTGCGGAACGGCCCAGTGATCCGCATAATCCGCCACCGGCATCAGCGGTTCGCCGATCGGAGAATTGCGCGAGGGTTTGGCACTTTCGGGGCCTCGATACGCCCTCCCCCAGGGGCTCGTCGGCGACTCGACCAGCGAGAGGAACGGCCGGACGGATCGGCGTGACGTGGGCCACACTGTCGCCGTGACCACCGCACCTGCTCCCAAGGCGCCCAGCCGGCAGTCCGTCGTCAACCTCTGGGACTTCCTGGTCAGGGGCGGCATCGCCGACCTGACCCGGACGCCGTCGGAGATCATCGACACCGGCCGGACCCGGGAGCTGCACCGCTACGACAAGGCGAAGGGCGTGCGCAGCAAGGGCGTCCCGGTGCTGCTCGTGCCGCCGCTCGGCTCGCAGGCCGCGTGCTTCGACCTGCGGCAGGGGCTGTCGCTGGCCCAGGACTTCGTCGACCGGGGCCGGCCGACGTACCTCGTCGACTACGGGCCGCTGAAGGGCGAGGACCGCAAGGTCGGGATCGAGCACTTCATCAACGACGTGCTGCCGCCGGCCATCCGGAAGGTGTCCGAGGACGCCGGCGGTCGCGACGTCCACCTCGTCGGCTGGTGCATGGGCGGCCTGCTTTCCCTCGGCACCGTCGCCGTCCACCAGGACCTGCCGGTGCGCTCGGTCGCGATGGTGGCGAGCCCGTTCGACCTGTCGAAGCAGCCACTGCTCCGGCCGGTGCAGGCGGTGGCGAAGGTGACCCGTGGCCGGGTCGTCGGCAGCGCCCTCAAGGCGGCCGGGTCGGTGCCCGCGCCCGTGGTGAGCATCGGCTTCAAGGCGACCGCCCTGCCGACGTACCTCAAGAAGCCGCGCACTCTCTGGAACAAGCGCGAGGACCGGGAGTTCCTCGGTCAGGTGCAGGCCGTCGACCACATCATGAACAACATGCTGGCCTACCCCGGCCGGGCGACGCTGCAGGTCTACCAGCGCCTGGCGCTGCGCAACGAGCTCGCCACCGGCAAGGTGCAGGGGCCCAACGCCCTGGTGGACCTGGCGACCGTGACGGTCCCCGTCATGAACGTCGCCGGCAGGAACGACGTGCTCGTCCCGCCCGCGGCCGCGCACCACGTCGGCGAGCTCGTGACGGCGTCCCCGGACGTCCGGCTCCCACTCGCCCCCGGCGGCCACCTCGGCGTGCTCACCGGGACCAAGGCGCCGGAGACGACGTGGACGCACATCCACGAGTTCCTCGAGGCGCACGACCGCAAGCGGCGCTGAACCTCAGGGCCGCCGCAGCGCCCGGTCGACCACGGCCGGCAGGTGCCGGATGGCGACCGCGGCGAGCCTGCTGTCGCGCCCCGGTACGACGAGGAAGCCGCGCCGGCGGCCGAGCGCACCCATCAGCGCCTCGGCCACCTCGTCGGGCGTCAGCGTCTTCACGCTCACCTCGGCCGCGAGGACCTCGGCCGGCTTGTGGCGGTTCTCCTCGTCGAACCCGGG
>CAZAQE010000009.1:0-137277 GCA_964487275.1 uncultured Nocardioides sp.
AACCCGAGATCGGAGCTGATGACCTGCCCGCGCTGACCGCCTGACACCTCATCGAAGAGAACGCAGCGCTACACCACTACCCGGGACTTGACCCCAGGACCTGCGGGTACGACGCATGGAAGCCTCCGGATGCCGAGTCATCGGCCGCGGTCGCGGCCACCGGCAGTCTCACCCAGCCGCGGGGCCAAGCAAACGGCCGCGGAGTGAATTCGTCGCGCCGGGTTGTGGCCCCCGGCCCTTCGTTGGTCGAGGAGCGTCGGGCGGGTAGCTGGGGTCAGCGGTCGGGTCCAGTCCGGCAGCCTCGTGAGTCACTCGTTTCACCGCTTGTTCTCCACACCCCGTCGGTCGAGTTTCCCCTGTGCACATGCGGGTTTCTGGGCCGTCTTAGTGTCGGAGGTGGGTGGGAGGATTCAGTCATGGATCTCGGGAACAGCGACACCACGGTCGGCCGGTACGACGGCCGTTCGGTGTCCGAGCTGCTCACCGAGATCAGCGCCGAGACGACCGGCCGCCAGGCCTCCCAGGTCCGCGAATGGGTCGCGATCGTCGCCTGGGCCGACCAGAACGCCGTCGAGTCTGCCGAGGGTGCGGCGACGCTGATCGAGGGCGTGATCGACACCGGCGTCCCGATCGCCGGACCCGGCGGCCCCCTGGTGTCGGAGTTCAACCTGATGGAGCTGATCGCGGTGCTGCAACGGTCCCCGGACGGTGGCCGTGCGTACGTCGGGCGGGTCATCGAGTGCGCCTGGCGACTCCCGCGCCTCTACGCGGCCGTCGTCGACGGCCGCGTCGCGCCATGGCGGGCCGAACGGATTGCGGACCTGACCAAGTCGCTGCCGGCGGAGGCGGCCGGGTTCGTGGACCGGCACCTCGCCGCCGCCGTCGGGGGCGTGGGTTGGGCGCAGCTCGAACGGCTCGTCACCGAGGCGATCGTGCGGTTCGACCCCGAACGCGCCGAGGCGGAGCGGCAGGAGGCCAACGAGCACCGGCACTTCGACATCCACCTCGACGAGGTCGATGAGCAC
This sequence comes from uncultured Nocardioides sp., assembly GCA_964487275.1. GTDB lineage: Bacteria > Actinomycetota > Actinomycetes > Propionibacteriales > Nocardioidaceae > Nocardioides. The sequence goes on from CAZAQE010000009.1 coordinate 1,026, forward strand.
GGCAACGTCCACGTCGACGCCTATATGGACGCTGCGGACGGTCGCGACCTCGACGAGGCCGTCGCTCGGCGGGCGAAGCTGCGGGGCCAGCTCGGTGACACCGACTCACTCGACGTCCGGCGTGCCAGGGCCGCGGGCGAGCTCGCCCGTCAGGACCTCGCCCTCGACCTGTTGATCGCCGACGACGACACCGGGGAGGTCATCGCCGAGTCACCCGGCCGGCGGGTCGAGCTCCACGTCCACCTCACCGGAGAGTCGTTGACCGGCGACAACCCCGTCGGGCGGTGTGACGAGCTGAGGACCCCGGTCCAGGTCGCCCAGATCAAGGAATGGCTCCTCGCCCGCCACACCACCGTCACCGTGCGACCCGTGATCGACCTGGCCGACTGCCTCCCCGTCGACTCCTGGGAGATCCCCGACCGCCACAAACAACGGGTCCACCTGGGTGCCGCAATCCGGACTCAGCATCATGGGACGGGCTCATGTGCCGATGAGCGCGGGCGCAACCCGGACTGTGACAATCGGTGGATGGGCGATCAGGGCGAAGAAGCGTCGCTCGCTGACTTTCGTGGACCATGGTGTGTCGGCTGCTGTTTGCCCAGGTCCGACCTGGCAGTGAGTCAGGCTGACTCCTTGGAGGGACATCCCCCCTGCCTCCACTGCTCCTCCGAAGAGATCGAGTGGAGCGACTGAATCGAACGCACTCATATGCCGCTGTCGGTGGTCGTTCAGAGGCGCTGACGCACCGCATCCCGCAGTGCCTGCTCCGGGTCCACCCCGGCCGCACGGGCTTCGGCGACCAACGCGAGGAGCCGCTCTCCGACGCCGGCCCGAGCGTCGGCCGGGTCCGTGACCAGGTCGGCTGGGGTCCCGGCCCGCTCGAGGCGGTCGAGCACCTTGTCGGCGTACAGGAGGGCGGGCAGGGCGGAGGGGATGCCGTCGTCGACGGGACGGTCGGCCTTCTCGCGGGCCTTGACCTGCTGCCACAGGTCGTTGACGGCGGCGGCGTCGAGGTCCTCGGCGGCCCGTCCGTCCGGCAGGTCGCCGAAGACGTGCGGGTTGCGACGCACCATCTTGGCGGTGATGCCGCGGGCGACGTCGTCGAGGTCGAAGTCGCCCCGCTCCTCCGCGACGACGGCGTGGAAGACCACCTGCAGCAGCAGGTCGCCGAGCTCCTCGGCGAGGTGCGACCAGTCCCCCGACACCTCGCCGGCGTCGATGGCGTCGACGGCCTCGTAGGTCTCCTCCAGCAGGTAGCGCACGAGCGAGCGGTGCGTCTGCTCCCGCTTCCAGGGGCACTCCGCCCGCAGCCGGCGCATCACCGCGACGAACTCGTCGACCGCGGGCTCCGGCTGGGCGGCACCGGTCACGGGTCAGCCCACCGGCTGCGCCGGCGCGTCGACCGGCCGCCCGCACACCTCGCCCGCGGGGAGATCGGCCAGCCGTTCGGCGTTCTCGCCCTCGCTCGCGACCGGCTTGCCGAGCTGGTCACCCTGCTTCGCCACGGCGCTGACCGCGACCGAGAGGTCGTCACCGAGGAAGGTGCCCTGCTCCGGGTCGCGCTCGCCGAAGACGGGGTTGAGCTCGAGGTCGTTGTCGGCGAGCCAGGCGTTGATGACGTCGTAGCCGGCCGCGGGTGCGGCGTCCGGAGTCGGCTGCTGGCCGGCCTCGCGCAGCGCCCGCTCACCGATCAGCACCACCGGCTGGTCGAGGCGCTGCCCGATCCAGGTCAGCCACTCGAACGACTCGAACTCCTCGTCATCGCGGCTGACCCCCCAGCTGCGCTCCACGACCGCGGTCTCGACGCCCGTGGGGAGGTCGACGTCGTAGTCGGAGGCGAGCTCCTCGACCGCGACCGCCTGCGCCCAGTTCCACGCCAGCTGCGATCGCACGACCGCCTTCGCGTACGACGGCGCGCCCTCCGCCTCCTTCGCCAGAAGGCCGCAGTAGTCCTCCACCGCGGCGTCGACCTTGTCCAGCTCCAGCGTCTGGCCGTCCACCTCGGCGGCAGCGCCCGGGCGCGGACCTTCGTCGGTGAGGCCGCAGCCGGTCGCCAGGAGGGCCGTCGCGGCGAGGGCGGTGACGAGGGAGGTACGACGACGCACTACTACTCCTTGGGGTCGATGACCGAGTCGATGACGAGTCGAGCCCATTCAAGCAGGGCGACCCCCTCGATGGGCGTCCCCGTCTTCCCCGGGGTGCCGGGACGGGGCACCAGGATCGACTCGAGCTGGTGCTTGACGATCGACTTCGGGTAGAGCCGGTTGAGCCGGATCGTGCGGGACTCGGGCAGCGTGACCGGGTGGAAGCGGATGTTCTTGCCGACCGTGGTCACCTCCCTGACCCCCGCCGCCCGCACCCGCGCCCGGAAGCGCGCGACGAGGAGCAGGGCCGTGACCGGCTCCGGCGGCTCGCCGTACCGGTCCTCGAGCTCGGCGACGATCTCGTCGACGTCGGCGTCGGTGCGGACCTCGGCCAGTCGCTTGTAGATCTCCAGGCGGAGCCGCTCGCTGGGGATGTAGTCGTGCGGCAGGTGGGCCTCGACGGGAAGCTCGATGCGGACCTCCTCCAGCTGCTCGGGCACGCCACCGTCGTCACGGAAGTCGCGGACGGCCTCGCCGACGAGACGCACGTAGAGGTCGAAGCCGACGTCGGCGATGTGGCCGGACTGCTCGCCGCCGAGCAGGTTGCCGGCCCCGCGGATCTCGAGGTCCTTCATCGCGATCGCCATGCCGCCGCCGAGGTCGGAGTGCTGCGCCAGCGTGGCGAGCCGCTCGTGGGCGGTCTCGGTGAGCGGCTTCTCCGTCGGGTAGAGGAAGTAGGCGTAGGCCCGCTCCCGCGACCGGCCGACCCGGCCGCGCAGCTGGTGCAGCTGCGAGAGGCCGAGGGTGTCGGAGCGCTCGATGATCATGGTGTTGGCGTTGGAGACGTCGATGCCGGACTCGACGATCGTCGTGCAGACGAGGACGTCGAAGCGCTTCTCCCAGAAGTCGAGCATGACCTGCTCGAGCTGGTGCTCCCCCATCTGGCCGTGGGCGGTCGCGACCCGCGCCTCCGGCACCAGCTCGCGGATCTTCGCGGCGGCCTTCTCGATCGAGCTGACCCGGTTGTGGATGTAGAACACCTGGCCGTCGCGGAGCAGCTCGCGACGTACGGCGGCGACGACCTGCCGGTCCTCGTAGCCACCGACGTAGGTGAGCACCGGGTGGCGCTCCTCCGGCGGCGTGGTGATGGTCGACATCTCGCGGATGCCGGTGATGGCCATCTCCAGGGTACGCGGGATCGGCGTCGCGCTCATCGAGAGCACGTCGACGGAGGTGCGCAGCCGCTTCATCGCCTCCTTGTGCTCCACGCCGAAGCGCTGCTCCTCGTCGACGATGATCAGGCCCAGGTCCTTGAACTTCGTGTCCGCGTTGAAGAGCCGGTGCGTGCCGACGACGACGTCGACGGTGCCGTCGGCGAGGCCGGCCATCGTCTCGGCGGCCTCCTTGTCGGTCTGGAAGCGGCTCAGCGGCTTGAGGTTGACCGGGAAGCCGCTCATCCGCTCGCTGAAGGTGTCGAGATGCTGGTTGACCAGGAGCGTCGTCGGCACCAGGACGGCGACCTGCTTGCCGTCCTGCACCGCCTTGAAGGCCGCTCGGACAGCGATCTCGGTCTTGCCGTAGCCCACGTCGCCGCAGACCAGCCGGTCCATCGGGACCGTCCGCTCCATGTCGCGCTTGACCTCGTCGACGGTCGTGAGCTGGTCGGGGGTCTCGTGGAACGGGAAGGCGTCCTCGAGCTCGCGCTGCCAGGGCGTGTCGGGACCGAACGCGTGACCCTGCGTGGCCTGCCGGGCGGCGTACAGCTTGATCAGCTCGGCCGCGATCTCGCGGACCGCCTTGCGCGCCTTGTTCTTGCGCTTGGTCCAGTCGCCGCCGCCGAGCCGGTCGAGGCTGGGCTGCTCGCCGCCGACGTAGCGGGTGACCTGGTCGAGGGTGTCGGCGGGCACGAAGAGCCGGTCCGGCGGGCCGCCCCGCTTGGAGGGGCCGTACTCGAGGACGAGGTACTCGCGCACCGCGCCCTGCACCTCGCGCTGCTTCATCTCCACGAACCGGCCGACGCCGTGCTGCTCGTGGACGACGTAGTCGCCGGCCTTGAGCTCGAGCGGGTCGATCTGGCGCTTGCGGCGCACCGGCATCGCGCCCTTGTCGCGCGTGCTCGCCTTGGCGCCGACGACGTCCTCACCGGTCAGCACGACCAGCTTGCGGGCCTCGTCGACGATGCCGTGGCCGAGCGCGCCACAGGTGACCGTGACGACCGCCGGGTCGAGCGACGCGCCGGAGGGCACCTCCTCGACGAGCCGCGCGGGCACGTCCACCTCCCCCAGCGCCTCGACCATGCGCTGCGCGGGGCCGTGGCCGGCGTGCACGACGACGACCTGGTGGCCCTCCGCATGCCAGCGGGCGATGTCGGCGAAGGCCTTCGCCACGTCGCCCCGGTACGACGGCGCCGGCTGCGCGGCGGAGTGGCCGGAATCGGCATCGTCCACGTCGAGGCCGAACGGGCTGAACGTCCACCACGCCTGGCCGCGCTCGCGCGCGTGGCTGCGCACGTCGCCGAGGGAGTGGTACGACGCCGCCTGCAGGTCGATCGGCGCCTGGCCGCCGCTCGCGGCGGTCGCCCACGAGGCCGCGAGGAACTCCTCGCTCGTCGCGACCAGGTCGTGGGCGCGGGCCCGGGCCCGCTCGGGGTCGAGCACCAGCACCCGGGTGTCGGCGGGCAGCAGGTCGACGAGCAGCTCGAGCTCGTCGACGAGTGCGGGGATCAGCGCCTCCATGCCCTCGACGGCGATGCCCTGGGCGAGCTTGTCGGTGATCTCCAGCAGCTGCGGGTGGGTGCGGCCCAGCTCGGCGGCCCGGGCCCGGACCTCGTCGGTCAGCAGCAGCTCGCGGCACGGCGGCGCCCACAGCCGCTCGACCTTGCTGATCGTGCGCTGGTCGGCCACGGCGAAGGTGCGGATCTCGTCGACCTCGTCGCCGAAGAACTCCACCCGGAGCGGGTGCTCCTCCGTCGGCGGGAACACGTCGACGATGCCGCCACGGACCGCGAACTCGCCGCGCTTCTCGACCAGGTCGACGCGCGAGTACGCCGCCCCGGCGAGCCCGGCGACGACGTCGTCCAGCTCGGCGGTGTCGCCCGCCTCGAGCTCGACCGGCACGAGGTCGCCCAGGCCCTTGACCTGCGGCTGCAGCACCGAGCGGACCGGCGCGACGAGCACCTTGACCGGACCGGCGCCGCTGCCGGGTGCGCCCGGGTGGCACAGGCGCCGCAGGACCGCGAGCCGACGGCCCACGGTGTCGCTGCGGGGGCTGAGCCGCTCGTGCGGCAGCGTCTCCCAGCTCGGGTAGTAGGCGACGCCCTCGGGGTCGAGCAGGTCGCCCAGCTCGGCGACCAGCTGCTCGGCCTCGCGGGTGGTCGCGGTGACGACCAGCACCGTGCCGGCGGAGCGGGCCAGGCCGGCGGCGAGGAACGGCCGCAGCGCCTCCGGGCCGGTCAGCTCACCCGTCGGCTGGGCGCCCTGCGCCTGCGCCAGGGCGGCGGACAGCACAGGGTCGGCGAGGACGGCGTCGGCGATGCCGGCGAGGTGCACTTCGGGCTCATTTCAGCAGGGTCGGACAGCACGAGCGCCCCCGGTCGGGCAAGGACCGGGGGTGTGCTCCCAGACTACCGAGCGCCGCCGACAACGGGCGGGCGCGACTAGGCCGTGGGGTCGGTCACCCTCCCGACGAAGAGCGGCGTCCCGTGCTCGGCGTCGTGGATGAGGAACAGGAAGGGCCGATCGACCACGAGGACCTTCGCAACCGGCGCCGCGGTCTCGGCCATCACCACGGCGGTGGCAGCGCTCGCCTCCGTGCCCTCCTCGTCGACCGCGATGAAGCCCTGGTGGAGCACCTCGGCGATGACCAGGTCGAGGTCCTCGTCGGTCATCGGCGTGAAGTCGGCGCCGTCGCCGAAGGCGGTCGGCATGCCCATCGCCATCAGGGCCTCCTTGAGCGGCACCTCGGTGCGGAAGGACCAGCGCGGCAGGGTGAGGTCGATCGTCGCCGGAGCAGCCTGCTGTGCGAGCACCGGACCGTAGCCGCCCTTGGCCATCACGTCCTCGACCAGTTCGAAGCGTCCCTCGTCGGGGAGCACGACGCTCATCGCGAGCTTGCCGCCGGCGTACGGCAGCACGGCGGCGCGGAAGCCGTCGGCCGCCACCCAGCCACCCTCGATGTCGGGACGGCGCATCAGGTCGGTCGACACGGTGGACCCGTCGAGCCGGCGGAAGGTTCCGGGGGCGGTCAGGGACTTCTCGAAGGGGTGCTCCCACGGGGCCTTGAGGTAGATGGCATTGACGAGGACGAGCCGCGTCGACGGGTCGATGATCCCCTCGGGCACGAGGTCGACGATCCGGTCGTGGGTCTGCTGCTCGACCCAGGTGTTGATCAGGGCGCGGGCCTCCTCGGCCGCGGTCTCGTAGTCGACCGTGCGCAGGCCGGCGCCGTACTCCTTGGCGATCAGGTCGAGGAAGTCCGCCTCCCAGCCGACGCCCCGCTGCCCGAAGAGCTGGTTGGCCGTCGACAGCTCGAGGGTCGCCTTCGAGCCGTCGGCACGCTCCTGCTCCCCTGCCCGCGCGTCCGTGCCGGCCGTCAGCGCGTTGAGGCCCTTGTGCCAGCGGTCGCCGAGACGCTCCGCATGGAGCACCGCGCGCATCTCGGCGGCCGTCCTGCCGTTCGCCCCTACGAGCGTCATGCCGAGGGCGATCGCGATCGAGTACGGCGACAGCACGAGGTTGCCCGGCTCCGCGGCCAGCCGGCGGTAGAGGTCACCGGCGAGCAGCCGGAGCCCGTCGGCGACGGGCGCCAGGGCGGTGGGGTCGCCGGCGGCACGCTCGACGTCGGAGGCGACGAGCTCGATCCCCTCGGGGTCGGGGGTGCCATCCGGTTGCAGGCCGCCGTCGGTCTCGCCCGAGCAGGCGGTGAGGCCGGCCAGTCCGCCGGTGGCGGCGAGCCCGAGCAGGGCCAGGCGCAGGGTGTCGCGTCGATCGATCATGGTCCTTCGACGGTAGCGACGCAGGACCGGTTCCGTCGGGGAATGATCAGGAGGTCGGCGGACCCACGGCCAGCGCGACGCCGGTCAGCGCCGCGACCGCGACGAGGCCGACCGCGAGGCCGCGCAGCGGGTTGGTGAGCAGCCAGGCCACGGACCGGTCCGGGAGCGACGTGCCCGCACCGGCCGGCAGGCGCCAGCCGGTCCCGAGCCAGTCCTTGCGGACGGCCCACCACTCCAGCGGCAGGGTCGCCAGCGGCGGTACGGCCGCGACCAGCGCGAGGAGCCCGCGCCCGGCCGACCAGCGGCGGTCGACCCACACGACGGCGGTCGTCACGACGTACGCGACGAAGACGACACCGTGCAGCATGCCGAAGACCCGCACGCCGAGCTCGGTGGTCTCGGTGACGTACTTGAGGAACATGCCGACGAGCAGGCCGGTCCAGGTCACCGCCTCGGCGATGGCGACGGTGCGGAACAGGCGGGCGGGGGTGGTGCTCACACCTCGCGACGGTACCCCTGTGACGCAGGTCGCTCGGGGTCAGGCCGGCCAGCGGGCTCAGGCGCCGAAGCGCCGCTCGCGCTGGGCGTAGGCCCGGATCGCGCGGAGGAAGTCGACCCGGCGGAAGTCGGGCCAGTAGGCCTCGCAGAAGTAGAACTCCGACTTCGCGCTCTGCCAGAGCAGGAAGCCGCCGAGGCGTTGCTCCCCCGAGGTGCGGATCACCAGGTCGGGGTCGGGCTGGCCCTTGGTGTAGAGGTGCTCCTCGATGTGCTCGATGTCGATGAGCTGGGCCAGCTCCTCGAGCGGGGTGCCCTTCGCGGCGTGCTCGGCGAGCAGCGAGCGGACGGCGTCGGCGATCTCGCGTCGACCGCCGTAGGCGACGGCGACGTTGACGATCATCCCGTCCACGTCCGCGGTCGCCTCGGCCGCGGCCTTGAGCCGCTCTGCGGCAGCCACCGGCAGCAGGTCGAGGGCGCCCACCGGGTGCAGGCGCCAGCGACGCTGGTCGGCCAGCGAGTCGACCGCGTCGACGATGATCTCCAGCAGCGGCTCGAGCTCCTGGGCCGGGCGGTTGAGGTTGTCGGTGGAGAGCAGCCACAGCGTGACCACCTCGATGCCGACCTCATCGCACCACGTGAGGAGGGGCTCGATGTTGGCGGCGCCCGCGCGGTGGCCGTGGGCCGTGTCCCGGCCGACCGCCTTCGCCCACCGCCGGTTGCCGTCGAGCATCACCCCGACGTGCTTGGGGAGGTCGCCGGGCATGCGGCGAAGCATGCGCGCCTCGTAGGCCGGGTAGAGCACCCGTCGCACGCCCCGCTTCCAGTCCGCCACATTTCCGATCGTAGGCCACCAGCGCCACGCACGGTGGTAGACCAGAGGCCGCAGCCGGGACCTTTCCGGCCGACCACCGGGCTGACACGATGAGCCCACCACACATGAGCAGCAAACGAGCAGCACAGACCAGAGAGGCACCACGACGATGACCGCAGCCGCTTGGCATCCGGACCCCACCGGCCGCCACGAGCTCCGCTACTGGGACGGCTCCCAGTGGACCGAACACGTCTCCGACAACGGGGTCCAGTCGACCTCTCCGGTCGACGGGGGCTCCGACGCCGGGGCCGCCGGCGGCGCGTCGGACCAGACGCAGGTCGCCGCACAGCACCAGCAGCACCAGCAGCAGCCCGACCAGCAGTGGGGCGGCCAGCCGGCCCAGCAGCAGCCCGACCAGCAGTGGGGCCAGCAGCAGCAGTGGGGCCAGCAGCAGTACGGCGGCAACCAGCAGGTGCCCGCCGATGCCTTCGCCGGCATCTCCGGCGAGCTGATCGACGGCCGCTTCAGCGAGATCGACGGGGTCGGCGCCAGCCTGCAGAACAAGAAGCTCCTGCGGGTGCGGATCAACGAGCCGTTCATGGCCAAGCAGGGGTCGATGGTCGCCTACCAGGGCAACGTCAACTTCGCCTACCAGGGCGGCGGCGCCGCGAAGTTCCTGAAGAAGGCGCTGACCGGCGAGGGCCTGTCCCTGATGCGGGTCGAGGGCCAGGGCGACGTCTTCCTCGCCGACCTCGCCCACGAGGTCCACATCCTCAACCTCAACAACAGCGGCATCTCCGTCAACGGCAAGAACGTGCTCGCCTTCTCGGCGTCGCTGGAGTGGAACATCGAGCGGGTCAAGGGCGGCAGCATCGCCGCCGGCGGCCTGTTCAACACCACCCTGCGCGGCACCGGTTGGGTGGCCATCACCACCGAGGGCATGCCGGTCGTGCTCAACCCGGCCGAGGCGCCTACCTTCGCCGACGCCAACGCGCTCGTCGCCTGGTCGACGCACCTGCAGACGTCGATCAAGTCGTCGGTCACCGCCGGCGCACTCATCGGCCGCGGGTCGGGCGAGGCCTTCCAGGTCGCGTTCCAGGGACAGGGCTTCGTGATCGTGCAGCCCTCCGAGGGCCCGCCGGTGACGGCGCAGGCCTGAGGTTCCTGCGGCGGCCGGATGAGTGTGGGATCACGCCCGTCCGGCCGCCGTTGCGCGTGACCGGACTGGGTATCCTCGTGCCATGAACCAGGCCCTCCACCACGCGAACGAGAAGGTTCGTTCCCGTCTGGACGACCTCGGCGAGCAGATCAGCGAGAAGGTCGCCGAGATCAAGCCGAAGCTCCGCGGGTGGATCCACCTCGTGTCGACCCCGCTCGTGCTCGCCGCGGGCATCGTGCTCATCTGTCTCTCCCCGACCGCGACGACCAAGGTCGGCTCGGCGCTCTACGCCGGCTCAGCGCTCCTGCTCTTCGGCACGTCCGCCCTCTACCACCGCGGCACGTGGTCCCCGAGGGTCTGGCAGGTGCTCAACCGCTTCGACCACTCGAACATCTTCCTGTTCATCGCGGGCTCCTACACGCCGTTCGCGCTGATCCTGCTCGACGGCCTGCCGCGAGTCGTCATGCTGTCGGTCGTGTGGACCGGCGCTCTGCTCGGCATCGCGTTCAAGCTGTTCTGGCCGACCGCGCCCCGCTGGCTCTCGGCACCGATCTACATCGCGCTCGGCTGGGCGGCGATCTTCTTCATCCCGGCGTTCTTCGACGGCGCAGTCGCGCTCGGCCTCGGCATCGGGATCGCGACCTTCGTGCTGATCATCGTCGGCGGCGCGCTCTACACGATGGGCGGCCTCGTCTACGGCTTCCAGTGGCCCAACCCGTCGCCGCGGGTCTTCGGGTTCCACGAGATCTTCCACGGCTTCACGGTCGCCGCGTTCGCCGCGCACTACGTCGGCGTCTCGCTGGCGACCTACTCACTTCGCTAGGAGCAGCAGGACCTCTGCGTGCGGGGTCTGCGGGAACATGTCCAGCAGCCGCCCCCGCACCGGTGTGTACGACGTCAGGTCGGCCAGGTCCCGCGCGAGGGTCTCGGGGTTGCAGCTCGAGTAGAGGACGTGCGGCACGCCGGACTCCTCGATCCGCCGGGCGAGGTCGCGGCCGAGCCCCCGCCGGGGCGGGTTCACGACGACCAGGTCGGCATCGGTGAGCAGGGAGCCGTGCCCGGGCGCCGTCGCATCGCCGACCACGAACCGGATGTCGCCGGGCAGGCCCGCCTCGTCGCGCGAGCGCTCCGCGCTGGCGATCGCGTCGGCGCTGATCTCGATGCCGGTGACCCGGCGGCCGGGGGCGGCGAGGTGGAGCGCGAAGCCGCCCACCCCGCAGTAGAGGTCGAGGACCCGCTCCGGCGCGAGCTCGGCCGTCCACGCCACGGCCTCGCGGTAGAGCGCGGCGGCGACCTCGGTGTTGGTCTGGAAGAAGCTGCGCGGGCGCAGGTGCAGCGTGATCCCGGCACCGTCGCCGGCCAGCCGCATCGGCAGCGTGTCGGCCTCGGTGAGCACGAGCTCGCGCTCGCCCTCGAGCACCGCCCGGTGGTCGGGCTGGACGTTGATCGTCAGCACCCGCAACGACGGCAGCCGCTCCTGCAGCCACGGCAGGTGCTTGCGCACCCGCGCCTCCACCGCGGTCGAGCGGAGGACCAGCCGCACCATCAGCTCACCGTCGGGCGACTCCGTCACCAGCAGGTGCTTCAGCTCGCCGCGCTGGCTGACCGGGAGGCCGGAGCCGACGTCGTAGGGGGTGAGCCCGGCGTGCGTGACGAAGTCGGCGAGCACGGGCAGGGCGGCGACGATCCCCGGCGTGTGGAGCGCGCAGTCGCGCAGGTCCACACCGCCTCCGCGCGGGTCGAGGATCCCCAGCGTCGGCGCGTCCGCGGTCCCGGCCACGACCATCTTGGCCTTGTTGCGGAAGCCCTCGGGGCGGCTGGCGACCGGCGGCTCCCAGACCAGCCCCGGCGCATCGACCAGCTCCCGGGTCGCGGCGAGCTTGGCGGCCAGCTGGTCGTCGTACCGGCGGCCCAGCCAGGTGCAGGACCGGCACTCCCCGGCCGCGAAGTGGGCGCAGTCGAGCACGGCGAGGGACATGGCTTCCATCGTACGGCTTGCTTAAAACAGTAAGTCACGCTTAGTTTTCTGAACATGACGGCACTGACCCCGCTCGAGCGGGAGGTCCTCGAGCTGGTCCGGGTCCAGCCACTGCTCGACGCACAGTCGATCGCCGACCGGCTCGGCAGCACCCGCGCGTCAGTCGCCATGGCCCTGTCGTCGCTCACCCGCAAGGGCGCGATCGCCGGCCGCGGCTACCTCGTGCGGGAGGAGCCCCAGGTCGTGGTCCTCGGCGGGGCGGCGATGGACGTACGGGCGGTCGCCACCGCACCGGCGGCGCTGCACACCAGCAACCCGGCGACGATCCGCACGTCCCCCGGTGGTGTCGGCCGCAACATCGCCGAGGGGATCGCCCGGCTCGGACGGCGCACCTTCCTCGTCGCCGCCGTCGGGGACGACGCCTTCGGGCGGGAGCTGATGGCCCGCACGGCGGACGCGGGCGTCTACGTCGACCGCGTGCTGCGCGGGCCGTTCGCGACCGGCACCTACCTCGCGACCCTGGACCACGACGGCGAGCTGGTGATCGGCGCCTCCGACATGCGGGCGACCGACTCCCTCACCCCCGACCAGCTGGGCCGCGGACGTGACGTGATCGCGCGCGCCGACTTCCTCGTCGTCGACGGCAACATCCCGACCGACGTCGTGCGCTGGGCCCTGGACCTCGGCAGGCCGGCCGCCGTGCCGGTGCTGCTGGAGCCGGTCAGCGTCACGAAGGCCGGCCGGCTCGCGCCGCTGCTCGACGGCACGCCCATCGACACGATCACGCCGAACATCGCCGAGCTCGCGGCCCTGGTCGGTTCAGCCGTGGCGAACACCCGACCGGCGATCACCCGCGCCGTCGCCGAGCTCCACGCCCGCGGAGTGCAGCGTGTCTGGGTGCGCCGTGGCCGCCGCGGCAGCCTGCTGAGCGACGACGGCGTGGTGACCGCGCTCGACGCCCTGCCCGCCGAGGTCGTCGACGTGACCGGGGCCGGCGATGCGATGACGGCGGCGTACGTCGCCGCCCGCGCTGTCGGCGAGTCGCCGGTCGCCGCCGCCGAGCTCGGCCACCGGGCAGCCGCGCTCACCGTCGCACACCCCGACACCGTCCGTCCCGACCTCGCCGACGCCATCCGAACGGAGACCCGATCGTGACCACTCCCCACCCGCTCCTGTCCGTCGCGCCCGAGGTGGCGGAGGCGCTCGCCGCAGGCGGCCCGGTCGTCGCACTCGAGTCGACGATCATCAGCCACGGGATGCCCTACCCGCGCAACGTCGAGATGGCGCGCGAGGTCGAGCAGATCATCCGCGACGGCGGTGCCACGCCGGCGACCATCGCGGTCCTCGACGGCGTCCCCCGCATCGGCCTGTCGGCCGGCGAGCTCGACGTCCTCGCCTCGGACCCGTCGGTCAGCAAGGTCAGCATCCGCGATCTCGGCTACGTCGCCGCGCGCCGTGCCCACGGCGCGACCACGGTCGCGGCCACCATGCGCCTCGCCGCCCTCGCCGGGATCCGGGTGTTCGTGACCGGCGGCCTCGGTGGCGTGCACCGCGGCGCCGAGTCGTCGATGGACGTCTCGGCCGACCTGACCGAGATGAGCCGGACCGACGTCGCGATCGTCAGCGCCGGGGTGAAGTCGCTGCTCGACATCGGCCGCACGCTGGAGGTCCTCGAGACGCTGGGCGTGCCGGTCGTGGCCTACCGCTCCGACGAGTTCCCGTCCTTCTTCTCGCGCTCCAGCGGGTTCGCGGCACCGATGCGACTCGACGAGCCCGCCGAGGTCGCGGCGATGATGCGGGCGAAGTGGGACCTCGGCCTCGAGGGCGCGGTCTCCGTCGCCAACCCGGTGCCCGTCGAGGACGAGATCCCCCGGGCCGAGATCGAGCAGACCATCCGCCAGGCGCTTGCCGACGCGGATGCCCGGGGCGTCCACGGCAAGGACATCACGCCGTACCTCTTGGGCCGGATCGTCGAGCTGTCCGGAGGCGCGTCACTGGAGACCAACATCGCGCTGGTGCGCAACAACGCCCGCCTCGGCGCCGCGATCGCGGTCGAGTACGCCGCGGCTGCTCGCTGAGGGGCACCCAGCCAGGAGCACGCTGGCCCCGGGTGGACTTAGTCCACTAGACTTGGTCCATGCCCATCGTCAACGTTCACGAAGCCAAGACCAACCTGTCGCGGCTGCTGGCACGGGTCGAGGCGGGCGAGGAGATCGTCATCGCCCGGGGCGGCAAGCCGATCGCGCGCCTCGAGCCGTTCTCCGCACCGGAGATCCAGCTCGGGTTCCTCGACCTCCCCGACATCCCCGACGAGTTCTTCGCGCCGTTGTCCGATGAGGACCTGCAGGAGTGGGGCCTGTGACCCTGCTGCTCGACACGCACGTCTTCTACTGGTGCGTGCGCCGGGGCAGCGCGGTCCCGGCCCACGTGGCCGAAGCGCTGCGGGAGGCACCGCGGCGGCTGGTCTCCGACGTCTCGGCCTTCGAGGTCTCACTCAAGGTCGGGATCGGCAAGTTCGCGGATGCCGCCCCACTGCGCGACAACTGGGCGTCGGCCCTCTCCCGCCTGCCTGCGTTGGCGCTACCGGTCGCGACCGACCCCGCGCTCCTCGCGGGCACGCTCGACTGGGCCCACCGTGACCCGTTCGACCGACTGCTCGCCGCCCAGGCACTGACGGAGGACCTGACGTTGGTGACGGCCGACGATGCGTTCTCCGACGTCCCCGGTCTGAACGTCCTGCGCTGGTGAGTCCGTAGGCTGCGGTCCGTGGCGTACTCCTTCGAGAAGGTCCGGGCGGAACCGGTCCTCGCGACCGTGCGCCGACTGGAGCAGCGGATCGAGGCGCGCTTCCCCGGCCGTGGGTTGCACCGCGTCGCCGGCGAGCTCGGACAGCTGGTCGACGAGGTCGCGACCTCGACCGCGAGCGTGCGCGGCCGCCGCTCGTGGCTGCGGCCGCTCTCGCGAGCCGGCATCGTCGTCGTGGTCGTGCTCGCCACGGTCGTGATGACGCTTGCCGTCCGCGCCGCGGTCATGGACGCACCCGACGACGGGCTGGCGTGGATCCCGCTCCTGGAGAGCGCGGTCAACGACCTGGTCTTCGCGGGACTCGCCATCTGGTTCCTGTGGTCCGTGCCGGAGCGGCTGCAACGGCAGCGGCTGCTCGACCTCCTCCACCGCCTGCGCTCGATGGCCCACATCGTCGACATGCACCAGCTCACGAAGGACCCCGAGCGACTGCGGTCGTCCTTCAGCCCGACCGCCGCCAGCGTCGACATCGACCTGACGCCCGAGCAGCTCGAGCACTACCTGGACTACTGCTCCGAGCTGCTCAGCCTGGTCGGCAAGGCCGCCGCCCTGTGCGCCGAGGAATCCCGGGACCCACTGGTGCTCGACACGGTCAGCACGGTCGAGACGCTAACGGTGTCGCTGGAGCGCAAGGTCTGGCAGAAGATCGCCGTCCTCGATGCCGACCGGCGCGACGGGCGCGACGGGCGCGACGGGCGCGACGGGCGCGCACGCTAGCCGAGCGCGAGCCGCAGGTCCGCCCCGAGTGCGTCGTACGACGCCTGCGGCTCCTCACCCGCACGGAGCACCGCGGCGGGGTGGGTCGTCGGGAGCACCCACTCCGGCGGGGGCTCGAGGTCGAACCCCTCGGGCCACGGCAGCCGACGACCGCGGGACTCCCCCACCTTGAAGGACGGTCCGAGCAGCGCCTTGCCGGCGGTGCCGCCGAGCAGGACCAGCTCGGCGTGCGGGTCGCCGTCGCCCATCACCCCTTGCGTGGCGTCCCGGAACAGCTCACACCCCTCGCACTCCTTCACGGCCGCGCGCAGCCGGGGCAGGGTGGGGCGGTCGGGGATCCACGGGGCGGCGCTCATGCGCCTGCAGTACCCGCGACCACCTCTCCGATGACGCGCGCGGCCTCGGGGTAGCCCGCCGGCCCCGGTCCGGTGAAGGTCAGCCGCAGGAACGGACCCGACGGCTCGGCGGGGAACCACTCGTCGCCGCCCGACACCCACACCCCGCGCGCCGCGCAGTCGCGGACGACCCGGTCGACGTCGGTGCCGGCGGGAAGGCGGGCCCACAGGTGCAGGCCGCCCGGGGGTACGACGTCCACCTCGAGCCCCGGCGCGTGCGCGCGAACGCTCTCCACCAGCAGGTCGCGCCGCTCGCGCAGCTGGACGCGGAGCCGGCGCAGGTGGCTGCGCCAGCCGGGGTCGTTGACGACCTCGACGGCCGCCTGCTGGAGCAGCCCGCTGACGTACATCGACTCGGCCGCGCGGTCGCCGAGGATCCGGTCCCGCGCCGGGCCGCGCGCGATCACGGCGGCCACCCGGACCGCCGGCGACACGCTCTTGGTGAGCGAGCGGAGGTAGACGACGTGGCCGGCGTCGTCGCGCGCGGCCACCGGCCGCGGGTCGCTGTCGATGCCGAAGTCGTGGGCCCAGTCGTCGTCGACGAGGAAGGCGCCGTGGTGTCGGACCACCTCCAGCACCTGGTCGGCCCGATCGACGCTCCACTGCACGCCGGTCGGGTTGGCGAAGTTGGCCTGCGCGTAGAACGCCCGCGCCCCGGTCTCCCGGAACGCACGGTCCAGGTCGTCGGGGTCGGGGCCGTCCGGCCCCGTCGGCACGGGAACGGGTACGACGCCCGCCTGCTGCGCCGCCTGGATCGCACCCCAGTAGGTGGGCGACTCGACGAGCAGCGGCTGGCCCGGTGCGACGAGCGCGCGGAAGATCGACGACAGCGCGCTCTGGCTTCCGGGCGCGACCACGACGTCCGCGGCGGTGACCGCGCCGAGGTGGGCCGGGGTGGCGTCGGCCAGCTCCGAGGCGAACCATGCCCGGAGCTCCTGCAGCCCGGCCGACGGTGCCCGGTCGGTCGCCGCGGAGCTGCGGGAGGCCCGGCCGAGCGCGGCGCGGACCAGGCGCTCGGGCAGCAGGTCGGCCGGCGGGTAGCCGGCGTGCAGGGCGATCGCGTCCGGCGGCGCGACCTGGAGCGGTCCCGCGACGCCGGTCAGCCGGGCACGGGGTGCGCGCAGCGCCGCGGTCTGCCAGCCGAAGTCCGCACCACGGCTGGGCCGCACGGCCCGCACGAACGAGCCCACCCCCGGGCGCGACTCGACCAGCCCCTCGGCCACCAGGCGGCGCAGCGCCTTCTGGACGGTGACCGGGCTGGCGGCGTACTCGGTGACGAGGGCGCGGCTCGACGGCAGCCGGGCGCCGGCGGGCGCGTCCCGGATCCAGCTCCGGAGCGCACCTGCAATCCGGTCGCTGCTATCGTGGCTCATGTCAGCACAGAGTAGCGCTATCGTTCCGCGGCGACACCTGCTATCCAGCCTGCCAGCCGGTCTCGGCTGGGGTGTCCTCGGCGTCGCCGCCTTCTCCTTCACCGTCCCGCTGACCCGCATCGCCGTCGGCGACCTGGCGCCGCTCTTCATCGGCGCCGGCCGCGCCGTGGTCGCCGCCGCCCTCGCCGCGGTGGCGCTGGCCGTGACCCGGCAGGCGCTGCCCCGCGGCCGGCAGTGGCTGCGCCTTGCCGTGGTCGCGGGTGGGGTCGTCGCCGGCTTCCCGCTGCTGACCACCTACGCCCTGACCGAGGTGCCGGCCAGCCACGGCGCGGTCGTGATCGCGCTGCTGCCCGCGGCCACCGCGGTGCTGGCGGTGCTGCGCACGGGCGAGCGCCCGGTGCGGGCCTTCTGGGTGTTCTCGGCGTGCGGCGCGGTGGCCGCGGTCGCCTTCGCCGTCGCGCAGGGCGGCGGCATCTCCCAGGTGCACCGCGCCGACCTGCTGCTCTTCGCGGCCGTCCTCGTCTGCGCGACGGGGTACGCCGAGGGCGGGTTGCTGACCCGCGAGCTCGGCTCGTGGCAGACGATCTCGTGGGCCCTGGTCGTGGCGGCGCCCGTGATGGCGACGCTCACGGCGCTCAGCGTCGTGCGGCAGCCGCCGTCGGCGCCACCGGCGGCGTGGGCATGCTTCGCCTATCTCGCCTGCGTGAGCATGTACCTCGGCTTCTTCGCGTGGTACCGCGGTCTCGCGATCGGCCCGATGGCGCAGGTCAGCCAGGTCCAGCTGGTGCAGCCCGTGCTCACGATCAGCTGGGCGGCGCTGCTGCTCGGCGAGCGGATCACCGCGGCGACCGTGGTCGGTGGGATCGCGGTGATCGTGCTCGCTGGAGGGGCTACTTCTTCCCGCGCCCGTAGAGTCCCCGCACGACCTTCGTGAGCTGCTGTTCCTCCTTCGCCGTACGACGGAAGGTGGTCAGCGCGATCGCCGGCTTGAACCGCTGGCGCGCGATCGCGTGCGGGTAGGTGAACTCGCGCAGCCCGTCGGGGCCGTGGATCCGGCCGAAGCCCGAGTCGCCGACCCCGCCGAAGGGCAGGGTCGGGATGCCGGCGAAGGAGATGACGCCGTTGATGGCGGTCATGCCGGCGCGCAGCCGCTCCGCGATCGCCATGCCCTGCTCCTTGGAGAAGACGGTGGAGCCGAGCGCGTAGCGGGTGCCGTTGGCGCGCTCGACCGCCTCGTCCATGTCGCGGACCCGGGTGACGGTGACGGTCGGGCCGAAGGTCTCCTCCTGGATCGCCGCCGAGTCCTCCGGCACGTCGACCAGGACGGTCGGCTGCACGAAGCGGGCGCCCTCGGGGACGGGACCGCCGACCAGGGCCCGGCCGCCGCGGGCGAGCGCGTCGTCGATGTGGCGGCGGATGATGTCGACCTGCGAGGGCATCGTGATCGGTCCGACCTGGCCGCCCGGCTCGGCCTTGAGCTTCTTCGCCTCGGCGACCAGCTTGTCGAGGAACTCGTCGTAGACGCGGTCGTGGACGTAGACCCGCTCGACGCCGGCGCAGGTCTGACCCGCGTTGGCGGCGGCGCCCCACAGGGTGGCCTCCGCGGCGTCATCCAGGTCGGCGTCGTCGGCGACGATCAGCGCGTCCTTGCCGCCCGCCTCGATGACGACCGGGGTCAGGGTCTCGGCACAGGCCGCCATCACCCGCTTGCCCGTGGCGGTCGAGCCGGTGAAGGCGATCTTGTCGACGCCCGCCGTCGTGAGCGCGGCGCCCGTCTCGCCGTACCCGGTCACGACCTGGAACACCGGCCGGCCGACGGCCTCGCGGAAGGTCTCGGCGAGCCACTCGCCGACGCCGGGGGTGTACTCGGACGGCTTGAAGACGACCGTGTTGCCGGCCGCGAGGGCGTAGGCGATCGAGCCCATCGGGGTGAAGACGGGGTAGTTCCACGGGCCGATCACGCCGACGACGCCGAGCGGGCGGTACTCGACGCTCGCGGCCTGGTTGACCATCAGCAGGCCCGGGGAGACGCTGCGGCGCTTGAGCACCTTCTCGGCGTGGCTCGCGGCCCAGGCGAGGTGGTCGACGGCGAGCGCGGTCTCGAGCAGGGCGTCGCCCTGCGGCTTGCCGGTCTCGCGGGCCATCAGCGCGGCCAGCTCGTCCATCCGGCGCGCGATCACCTTGCGCCACTTCACGAGCGCCTGCTTGCGGCCGTCGAAGCCGAGCGCCCGCCAGCGCTCCGCCTCCTTGCGAGCGGTCGCGACGACGGCCTGCACGTGGGCGGCGTCGTGGATCGGGTGCGTGCCGACGACCTCGCCGGTGCCGGGGTTGAGCGAGGTGAAGGTCTGCGCGGCGGTGGGGGCGGCTTCGGTGCTGGTCACCCTCCGAACGTACTTGCCAGTGGCAGGTCAGCGGAATGGAGGGAGCGACAAAATCAGCACCAGGAGCGAGGCACCCATCACAATCCCGGCGGCCGTGAGCGCCGCGACCGGCCGCCGCCGGGCCAGCCACTCGGCGGTGAGGTAGGCCAGGGTGATCAGCCCGAGGGCCAGCGTCACGTGCAGGAGGACAGCGAGCGCGACGCCGCTGACCGCGCCGGCGACGGCGAAGCGGCCCCAGGCCAGCCCGAGCACGAGGGGTACGACGACCGCCCCGGCAAGGCCGCCCAGGAGCTCCTGCGCGAACGGCTGCTCCCCCATCCACGGCAGCAGGTCGACCACGTCGACGAGGTCGAGCGTGGCGAGGACGCCGAGCGCGGCGATGACCAGCAGGGTCGCGGCTGCCACCAGGAGGTAGCGCAGGTGGCGTCCACGCGACCACGACGCCGAGCCCGCGCGGATGGTGCCGAGCGTGACCGCCGACCAGACCAGCCAGCTGCGCACCGGACCGGTGTCGGTGTCGCGCATGGCGTCGCGGAAGACGCGGTCCGCGGCGACCCGGTCGAGCACGTGGCCGTCCTCGGAGATGTAGTCCGGGAGCTCGCGCGCGCCGTGGACGATCCCGTCGTGGAGCAGGGCCGGCGGCAGGTGGCGGCCGGTGCGCGGCACCAGCCACGTGAACAGCGCCGGCACCGAGGCGAGATCGCTGTCGAAGGTGCCGGGGTCGGCGGGGACCAGCAGGACGCCGTACTGCCGGTCGCGGTAGGCGATCCGGCGCTGCATCCGGAAGCGTTCGGTACGACGCCGGACGTCACCGACCTCGACGCGTTCCAGCACGATGCGGGGCGGTTGTGTGGGGTCCGGGTCGGCGGTGGCGGTGCCGCCGTCGAAGAAGCGGCCCGGCTCTGCGGAGGTCTCGATCTGCTTCATGCGCACCGCCTTCAGGCACACTGCCCCTTGCCGAGCCGGACCAGGCCGTTGCGGTCGCCGGCGCCGAAGTCCAGCAGGCCGACCTCGTCGGCATACATCAGCTCGGCGGGCGAGTCGACGTGGTCGAGCCCGACGAGGTGGCCGAGCTCATGCAGCAGGATGGCACGTCCGCGGGCGTCTCCGTCACCCTCGTCAGCGAGGAACTCGTAGACGTCGCGGTCCAGGGTGACCTGCCCGGTCACGTAGCGCCGCCACTCTCCCGCGGGGGCGCGTTGCGACACGGCTCCCCCGACCCCTGCGACGTCGCCCTCGAGCTCGGCGACCTCGTCCTCGTCCGCCCACGCGATGAGCACCGGCTCGCTGCGCCCGCGTGGCACGAGGTTGGCCTCCCAGGACGGGCGCCGGTCTGTCTCGCCGAGGTAGTCGAACTGCAGGCCGGTCAGGGCGGACACCTCCTCGACGGCCTCCACCACGTCGGCGACCACGTCGTCGTCGCTGCCGGGCGCGCCGTCGGGGTTGACCTCGTAGCGGATCTCCCGGCACGGGTCCCAGGCGACCGGCTGGTCGGGGCGGCCCGGCTGGGTCTGGAGGAAGGCGTGGACGCCGCCCGGGGCGACGTCCGCGGGGGTGCCGAGGGGGTCGACGCCGATCCCGAGGACGCGGCGCAGGGCGGCGAGCTCGTTGCCCGGGCCGATGAAGACCATGACGACCAGGACCACCGCGCTGATGACCAGCGCGAGCCCGGACCGCCAGCGCTCGCTCACCCGATGTCGTCCGGGCTCGTGACCGGCCGCTCGCACACGAAGCCCCGGCACACGTACGCCGCCGGGTGCCCGTCGACCGGGGTGCGGCCGACGAGCAGCGGGATCTTGTCGACCGGGCCGTCGGCGACCGCGACGACGGCCCCGGGGATCTCCAGCGCACGGGCCTCGAGGGCATCGCGTGCGGCGCCGGCGGGCCCGACGACGGCGACCTCGAGCGGTCCGTCGAGCATCGTGACCGCGGCGGCGAGCGACCAGCCCGCGAAGCGGGGCGCCTTCTCGGCGAGCACGGCCGCGGTCGCCAGCGCCTTCTCGGCGGCGTCGCGGTAGCGGCCCTCGCCGGTCAGCGCGTGCGCCTCCACGAGGGCGTGGACCAGGCTGCTGAAGCCGCTCGGGCTGGCGTTGTCGCCGGGGTCCCGCGGCCGGGTCACCAGCGTCTCCGCGTCGGCGTGGGTGTCGAAGAAGCCGCCGTCGGGAGCGGCGAACCCCTCCAGCGCCGTGTCGATGAGGGCGGTCGCCAGCTCGAGCCAGCGCGGCTCGGCGGTCACCTGCGCGAGGGCGAGGAAGGCCGACGCGACGCAGCCGTGGTCCTCCAGCACGCCCGCGTGCGCACCGGCCACACCGTCACGGGAGACCCGCAGCAGGCGCCCGTCGCGCAGGTGCACGTCGACCAGGAGCTTCGCGGCGTCGAGCGCGGCGGCGAGGAGGTCGGGACGGCCCAGCCGGCGGGCCGCGTCGACCAGCCCGCTGATCGCCAGGCCGTTCCAGGCAGCGACGACCTTGTCGTCCCGCGCCGGGCGCGGTCGCCCCTCGCGCGCGGCGAGCAGCCGGCGTCGTACGTCGTCGAGGCGGCGCCGCTCCGCCGCGTCGGCCGGGAAGTGCCGCAACTGGAGGGTCGACGTGCCGTGCTCGAAGGTCCCCTCGGCCGTGACGCCGAAGATGTCGGCGGCCCACGCGCCGTCGTCCGGCCCGAGGACGGCGACCAGCTGGGTCGGCGTCCAGACGTAGAACAGGCCCTCCTCGGCGTGCCCGCCGACCTCCCCGACGCTGTCGGCGTCGAGCGCGGACGCGAAGCCGCCCTCGGCCGTGCGCAGCTCGCGGACCATGAAGTCGGCGGTCTCGGCAGCGACCCGGTCGCCCTGCTCGGTGCCGAGCCGCGCGTAGAGGCCCACCAGCTGGGCGTTGTCGTAGAGCATCTTCTCGAAGTGCGGCACGACCCAGCCGCGGTCGACCGCGTAGCGCGCGAATCCGCCGCCCACCTGGTCGTACATCCCGCTCCCCGCCATCGCCGCGGTGGTGCGGGCCAGCATGTGGCGGGCCTTGGTCGTGAGGTCCGCCGGGCCGTCGTACCGGCGCAGGAACTCCAGCACCATCGACGGCGGGAACTTCGGCGCGTTGCCGAAGCCCCCGGCCATCGGGTCGAACTCCTCGGCCAGCGTCGCGACAGCGGCGTCGATCCGCTCCGCGGTCAGCGTGTACGACGGCAGCGCGGCCTCGCGCCGCAGGTGCTCGGCCACGTTGCCGGCCGTTGCCCGCACGTCATCTCCGCGGTCGACCCACGCTCTGCTCAGTGCCTGCAGCACCTGGGTGAACGACGGCGAACCGTGCCTCGGCTGGTCGGGCAGGTAGGTGCCGGCGAAGAAGGGCCGCCCCTCGTGGTCCATCACCACGGTCATCGGCCACCCACCCTGACCGGTCATCGCGGTGGTCGCCTGCATGTAGACCGCGTCGACGTCGGGTCGCTCCTCGCGGTCGACCTTGATGCTCACGTAGTGCTCGTTGAGGTAGTCCGCGGTCGCCTGGTCCTCGAAGGACTCGTGAGCCATGACGTGGCACCAGTGGCAGGCGGCGTACCCGACGCTCAACAGGATCGGGACGTTGCGCCGCTTCGCCTCCTCGAACGCCTCCGGCCCCCACTCCCACCAGTCGACGGGGTTGTCGGCGTGCTGGAGGAGGTAGGGCGACGTCGCGGACGCCAGACGGTTGGGCACAGGCCCACGCTATCCGCGCCGCGGCTGCCAGGGACTCACAACGTGGCGAGCAGCCGGTTGCAGGCCTCCTCGCACCGGCGGCACGCGGCGGCACACACCTCGCAGTGGCGGTGCATGTCGGCATGGGAGGCGCACTCGTCGCCACAACTGCGGCACGCCTCGGCACAGGCCGCGAGCACGAGCCCGGCCAGTGCCGCCTCTCCGTAGCCCGCGTGGCGCGCGAGGAACCTGGCCGTCGTGGCGCACAGGTCGGCGCAGTCGAGGTTGGCCCGGATGCATCGACGCAACGGGTCGATCTCCGGCTCGCTCAGACACGCCTCCGCACACGCCGTGCACGCCTGGGCGCACTCCACGCAGGCCGCGATGCAGTCCTCGAGCAGCTGTCGGTCGTAGCGGATCTCGGTGGGGTGCGTCTGGATCATCGCGGTGATCGTCTGGGTCATGGGGCCTCCGTCCTCCTGCTCGCGGTGCCCTGCGGCGGACGCGCCATACCGATGGTCGCCCGCGACCGTGCCCCGTACGGTGAGGCCATGCCTGACGTCGGAGGACCCGCAGACTGGTACGCCGTCAGGTGCGTCTTCGTCACGCGTGCGAATCATCCGCAGGGTCCGCGCGACCTCGAACCCGGCGAGGCTGCCTACGAGGAGCGGATCACCCTCTGGCAGGCGCCGAGCGCGGATGCCGCGATCCAGCTCGCAGAGACCGATGCCCAGGCGTATGCCGAGATCGTCGAGTGTGAGTACACCGGTCTCGCGCAGAGCTACCGCTGTGAGGACGCTCCTGCTCAGGGCGTCGAGGTCTTCTCGCTGATCCGGCGCAGTCGTCTCGAGCGGGACGACTACCTCGATCGGCACTTCAACACCGGCGGCGAGTTCCAGCAGCAGATGGGGGCGGAGTAGCGCGAAGCCTTCGCGGTCGGAGGTCTGACGAATCGGTCGTCAGGGCGATGGTGAATGTCGCGCAATGTCGCAACCAGCACCGAGCTTCGCCCGTAGAGTTCCGGCGGTGACCGCGGGATCCCAGGAGCAAGGCTGAGCGCATGAGTCGCTATGAGCGGCGCGGGCACTGGCGGACCAGCAAGAACGGGACCGTGCACTGGGTGTCGGGACACTCGGTGGACCGCGACAACTGGCAGGGCGGCGGAACGTTCCCGCCGCGGTCACGGCGATGGGTCCCGTCGGTTCGCGCACCTGAAACGTCCTGGCTCCGGGCTCCAGCAGCCGCTCGCTGGAGCAGCACGACCGACGAGCCGAACGCCACCTGTCCGGTCTGCGGCGGCGACGTGTGGTTCTTCCGAAATGAGTACGGCGGGTGTGCGTACTTCGACGCCCTGGGTCCCCCGTGGCCCAAGCACCCGTGCATGGAAGCCTCCCTCACCAACGAGGATCGGCTGGCATCGAGCTTCGCCCGTGCGTGGTACCAGCGGCTGCTGATCAGGGAGGAACGGCTCTGTACTACCGCCACCGCGGTGCCCCGCCTGCCCGTCGGGTCGACGGCTCCGGCGCCTACCGTCGGACGGCGTCTCCTCTCCCGTCGACTCGGCTGGTGGTTCGTCTTTGCCATGTTCCTGGCGTGGTGCGGGTCCTTGCCGCTGTCCGCACTTGCCTACCGCGACCTCGGTGCCACCTGGGGAAACCACTACGTGATCGCCGCACCGACGATCGTCACATTCGGTGCGCTCTGCTACTTCCTGATCGAGGTTGAACCCACCCCGTTCCGCGGCAGACAGCTGGTGGCTGTTCTTCTTGCGCCCGTCTTTCTCCTCGGCGGCATCGTCGCCCATCTGCTGACCTGCGGAATCGGACTCCACCTACTGTCGGCATTCCTGGTCGTCAAGGCCAGACAACAAAGACCGGCCGAGGACAAGGGGCCCGCGGCGTCGCGCTAGTCGGGCAGGTCTGCCGAGATCAGGCTGCCCAGTCGAGGGCGAGCTTCATCAGGGAGATCTCCGCGCGCGTTGGCGTGTGGTCGCCGCTGGTGGCGGTGACCTTGCGTGTTCCGGTCTGGTCGACCAGGTAGTGGGCCCCGTGGGGATCGCGCCAGATGACGATCCCGGGGAAGGGTTGTCGTACCTCCCAGCCGGCATGTGTCTTGATGCGGTGGTGGGTGCGGGTCAGGGGTCCGAGGTTGTCGCGTGAGGTGGGTCCGCCTTCGCTGTAGGGGACCTGGTGGTCGAGGTCGACGTTCTTCGTCGTATTCGCGGCGAACGGGAAGGTGTCGCCGGGGTGGATCAGGTGCACCGCCTCACGCATCTTCGCCGGGATCTCGTAGGCGTCGACGGCGGCGCCCTGGTTGAGGTCGATGACGGGTTGGACCTTGACCTGTCCGGCGATGTGGGAGACCAGGTGCCGCACGTAGGCGACGGTGACGGGGCCGTGGCCCTCCATCCGCGCGATACCGGAGTCGGGGGTGCAGTGCAGCACGATCTGCACCTTCGGCTTCACCGGCCCGACCGTCGGCTCGAGGTGGGCGTCGGGGTTCGTGAGCAGGGCGAACGCGGCGAGACGACGCTCGGTCTTGCTGGCGTCGGGCAGCTGCTCCTTCAGCTCGTGAGCGGTGGCGTCGATGCCGGCTTCGGCGGCAATGATCGTCGCGGCGTGGTCGCGGATGGTGAGGGTGGCGATGCCGTGCTTGTCGACCCGGGAGCGGCGGACGAACCGGTCGTCGGCGGCGGCTTCCTCCTTCGCGCGGGCGAGTTCGGGGGACGCGGCGGCGACCTTGCCCTCCACGACGGCTTCGAAGCGGGCCCAGGCGAGCCGGCCGTCGGCGATCTCGACGACCTCGCCGTCCACCCACCCGGCCTCCTCGGCCGACAGCTCCCGACACGCCTCCGCGACATGACGGGCATGCGTTGAGCGCACGGTCCCGGCCTGGACGCCTGCCCACAGCTTGGGGAGCCGGTGGTGCAGATCGACGGCGTCGGCAATGAGCCGCTTCGCGCCGTACGGGCTGGTCTGGATCCGCGCCCCGAAAGCTGCGGCGGCGTGCTCGGTGATCCGCGGCGTACCCGCCGCGCCCGCGGGCTTGGCTCGCTCCCGACCGCGCTTGTCGCCCGGCGGCAGCGCGTCGGGTGAGTGCAGGACCGCCCACTGGTAGGCGGCTTCGAGAATGTCGCGCTCGGCGTCGAGCCGCGCAGCGTGACGGCCTTCGACGAAGGACAGCACGTCGCCGGCGGACATGTCCGCGAGCTGGTGGTGTCGGTCCCGAGTGGCCATACGTGTATTGGAGCATGGGGTGCCGACACAACCAGGTGGCGCGGAGCCTGCCTGTGCACAACCACGCTCCCACCGGGTCTTGTGGACGACAAGTGGCGCAAGGAGCGACTCGACGAGCTACCCAATTGCACCCGACAGCGGGAACCCAGCCTCCTGCCCACCGCTCTCGTCGCTGCGCTTGAAGACCCGAGCACCGACGAACCGCAGGGCAGAGCAGGTGCACCGGGTCAGGGGTCTCGTGACGGTCGCTGCGCGACCTCCTCGACCAACGAGGCACTGCGCGACCTCCTCGACCACCAGCGACATCACTCCACAGGAACGTGCCGCGCCAGGAAGCCGATCTGGTCGGCGACGTTGCGCTCGAAGTCGTCCCCGACGTAGATGTCGAAGTGCCCAGCGGGGTGGAGGGTGACCTCCCCGCGCGGAGCGCGGGCGGCATACTTCCGGGTCGGCCCGGGCGGCGCCACCGTGTCCCTCTCGCAGATCGCGAAGAGGATCGGGCAGGTGACGTCCTTGGCGCGACGTCCCGGGAAGTGGCGCACGATGTCCAGGGCGAACCGGGCGGCGACGTCGGAGCGGACGTCGAGGCCCTCGGGGATCAGCGCCTCGACACCGGCAGCACTGTCCGGCGCGGTCATCAGGGCCGTCGAGCCGGGCGGTCCGTAGGTCGGCACCATCACGGGACGGCGACCGAGCCGCGCGCCGGCGACGTCACGCAGGGCCCGGGCCGTCACCTTGGCCGACGTACCGGGCGGGATCGCCCGGGTCGAGGCGAGGCCGTCGGTGAACGGGCACTGGGCGATCGCGGCCGCGATCCGGTGGTCCTCGGCGGCTGTCACGATCGCGTGCCCGCCGCCGAACGAGGTCCCCCAGACCACCACCTGGTCAGGGTCGACGCCGTCGAGGGTCCGGGCGTACGCCACGGCCGCACGCCAGTCCTCCAGCTGGCGGTCGATGTCGAGCAGCTGGCGGGGCTCACCCGAGCTCGCCCCGAAGTGGCGGTAGTCGAAGACCAGGCACGCATATCCGGCGGCGGTGAACCGCTCCGCGAAGGCGTCCAGCCGCATCTCCTTGACCCCGCCGAGGCCGTGGGCCATCACGACCACGGGCCGACCTCCCCGCACCGGGTCGTCCGACGGCTCGTAGAGCCAGGCCGCACAGGTGCCATCACCCGACCGGAAGGTCACATCCGCACGTGTCATGGCCAGCGAGTGTAGGCCGACAGCTGCATGCGTTGCCCCCGACCGGGCACCCCACGCACATGCCCGTCTGCCTCGCCTGGCTCGGCGACCCCTCGGCCGCCTCGGACGTCGTCGATGCGCCCGGACCATGGCGGGAGGTCCGGGAGGCAGCCCCCGGCCTGCTCCTGGTGGACACGACGGAGACCACCTCCCGCGTCTACCACGACATCAAGTGGCTGCTGCCCGACGGCTGCGCGCTCCTCGTCGCCCCGCTGGAGCGCCGACCCAAGGCACGCGGCGTGGCCGCCGGCACGGTCTCGTGGCTGCGCGCCCGCCTGCCACTCCCCTGATCCGGAGATCCCGAGGAGTCCCGTGCAACCACGGGGCCGGCGAGGGCGTAGCAATCAGGACGACTCACACAGGAGACCTGATGCACCCCATCACCCGCGGCACCCTGCGCCGTACCGCCGCCGGCACCGCCCTCGGCGCCGCCGCACTGTTCACCCTCGCCGCACCGGCCAACGCCGGCGCGCCGACCCGGATCGACGCCGAGTACTGGGGCGTCAGCTGCGTCGCCAGCCTCGGCGAGGGCCAGACGCTCTTCCTCTTCGGAGGCGGGACCACCGACGGCTCCGAGGGCGGCGTGGGCGTCTTCGTCGAGGCGGCGGACGGTTCGCAGGTCGCCGAGGGGCAGGCCAGCGCCTTCTCCTTCGGCCCCGCCTTCTCCGCCACGATCCCGCTCGGCGCCTCGGCCTTCGAGATCACTGCGGCGACGACGGTCGGACCGGCGACGACAACGCCGGTCGAGGAGCGCGACGGCAACCGCTGGACCCGCGGCACCGAGACGCAGCGCGAGGTCACGATGACCGCCGAGGCGTCGTACGACGGTGCGCAGGTCGAGCTCGGAATGGATGCCTGTCACGGCGACATCCACGCCTTCGACGTGCGCACGACCGACCCGGCGGCGTACGTCGCGAGCTCGGACGACTTCGGGTCCGACATCTGCGACGTGACCGGGCTGCCCGACGCGCAGGTGCGGCTGACCGGCGCGCTCCCGGACGCCTACGCGGAGGTCGTCCTCGACCACGGCCGGGACGGCGCCGAGAAGGCGCAGGGCGAGCTGACGGTCCGTGGGGGCCGCGGCACCCTCCAGACCGACGTCGTCGACCTGTTCACCGGGGCGACCACGACCACGGCCACGATCGACGTCGACCTGGCGCGGTCCGGCACGAGCGAACGCATCGTGGAATCGGCGGACGACTTCACCGAGCGTCGCCTCGTGACGCCCTATGTCGCGACGATCGACGTCACCCTGGCCGACGGACGACACGGCACCGCGACCTGCGCCGCGGCCTCGGTCACCGACCAGGTGCGGGTGCGCCCGAGCCGCTGACCGACGCACTCACCCCGACCGCGTCCACTGCTCCAGCACCACGAGCGTCTTGGTACTGGTGATCCGCCCGCCCGAGCGCAGCTGGCTGACCACCCGCCGCAGGTCCTCGACGCCGTTGACCCGGATCCGCACCAGCGCGTCCGGGTCACCGGCGAGGGTGAGCACCTCCTCGACCTCCGGGACGCCCGCGACGAACTCCATGATCTGCGCGAGGTCGAGGCCGCCCGCGAAGTTCAGCTCGGTGACCGCCTCGATGCCGGCAGCGATCCGGCCGTGGTTGATCTGCACCGTGTAGCGCTCGATCACGCCGAGCTTCTCCAACCGGGCGATGCGTCGCTGGACCGGCGCGACGGTCAGCCCGACGGCGTCGGCGACCTCCCGCAGCGGACGCCGGGCGTTCTCGCGCAGGAGGTCGAGGATCGCGCGGTCGGTGGCGTCGAGGATGGCTGGTTCACTCACGCAACAAAGAGTAACCCTGACAGGGGTTCCGTTGCGCCGACAGCCGGTGAGACGTCGCGCAAGTTGCGAATCGTCGCCAAACACCACGACGACCGTTGTGACCGGGCCCACCACGAGCGCATGCTCGTCAGCGTGACCGAGCTGTTGAACCGCGCCCCGGAGCCGGCCGTGCCGGCCACGCCGTACGACCTCGACGACCGGTTCCGCGTCGCCGCCCCGCCGACGCTGCTGACCGGCGTCCAGGCGATCGCCCGACTGCTGGTCGAGCACCGTGCGCTCGACCGCAAGCGGGGCCTGAAGACGGCCACGTTCGTGTCCGGCTACCAGGGCAGCCCGCTGGGCGGCCTCGACAAGATGCTCGCGGGGATGAAGGACGTCCTCGACGCCAACGACATCCGCTTCGTCCCCGGCCTCAACGAGGAGCTCGCCGCCACCGCCGTGTGGGGCAGCCAGATCGACCTGCCGACCGACACGTCCAGGTACGACGGGGTAACGGGCTTCTGGTACGGCAAGGGTCCCGGTGTCGACCGGGCGACCGACGCGCTGCGCCACGCCAACATGTACGGCGTCAACCGCCGCGGCGGCGCCGTGCTGCTGGTCGGCGACGACCCGGCCTCGAAGTCCTCGACCGTGCCCGCGGTGAGCGAGCGCTCGCTGGCGGCCCTCGGCATCCCGGTGCTCTTCCCCCGCAACGCGACCGAGATCGTCACGCTCGGCCTGCACGCCATCGAGATGTCGCGCGCGTCGGGTTGCGTGGTCGCGCTCAAGATCGTCGCGGACGTCGCCGACGGCGCGTGGGTGGTCGACGGCGCCGACATCGACGTCGACCCGGTCATGCCGGCGATCGACTGGAACGGCCATCCCTACGCCTACACGCAGAGCCCGATCGTGCTGCGCCCGGCAATGATCGTCGGCGCCGAGGCCGAGCTCGTCGGCCCGCGGACGGCGCTCGTGCACGAGTACTCCGCCCGCAACGGCCTCTGCGTGACCGAGGTCGACGCGCCGGGTGCCCGGACCGGCCTGGTCGCCTCGGGCAGCTGCTTCGACTCGCTGCGACAGGCGCTCAAGGACCTCGGAGTCACCGACGACGACCTCAGCGCCGCCGGCTTCCGGCTGATGCGGATGGGCATGATGTCGCCCGTCGAGCCGGAGTCGGTACGCCGCTTCGCCGACGGACTCGACGAGATCGTCGTCGTCGAGGACAAGACCTCGTTCATGGAGATGCAGGTCCGCGACCTGCTCTACGGCACGGAGAACGCACCGCGGATCATCGGCAAGAGGGACGCCGCCGGGATGCCGCTGATCCCGGCCGACGGGGAGCTCACCTCCGGTCGCCTGCTCGCTCCCCTGCGCCACGTGCTGCAGGACCGGCTCACGATGAAGCCGCCGGCGCCGTCGCGCACGCCGCTCCCGCTGCTCTCCGCCAGCCGGTCGGCGTACTTCTGCTCGGGCTGCCCGCACAACCGCTCCACCGTCCTCCCCGAGGGCTCGCTCGGCGGCGGCGGCATCGGCTGCCACGCGATGGTGACCATCTCCGACCGGCCGTCCAGCGCGGTCGTCGGCGTCACCCAGATGGGCGGCGAGGGTGCGCAGTGGATCGGCCAGGCGTGGTTCACCGACGTCCCGCACATCTTCCAGAACGTCGGCGACGGCACCTTCTTCCACTCCGCCCAGCTGGCGGTCCAGGCCTGCATCGCGGCCGGCGTCAACATCACCTACAAGGTGCTCTACAACGACGTCGTCGCCATGACCGGCGCGCAGGACGCCGAGGGCGCGCTGCGCGTCCCGGCGCTCACCCACAAGCTGCACACCGAGGGTGTCAAGAAGATCATCGTCTGCGCCGACGAGCCCGACCGGCACCGCCAGCGCGACCTCGCGCCGGGCACGCTGCTCTGGCACCGCGACCGGCTCGACGAGGCCCAGCGGATGCTGCGCGAGATCCCCGGCGTGACCGTGCTGATCTACGACCAGCACTGCGCCGCCGACGCCCGTCGCCAGCGCAAGCGCGGCTCCCTGCCGACGCGCACCCAGCGGGTCGTCATCAACGAGGCCGTCTGCGAGGGCTGCGGCGACTGCGGCATGAAGTCCAACTGCCTCTCGGTGCAGCCGGTGGAGACCGAGTACGGCCGCAAGACCCGCATCGACCAGACCTCCTGCAACACCGACTACAGCTGCCTCGACGGCGACTGCCCGTCGTTCGTCACCGTCGAGACGGCGCCGCGCACACGTCGTACGGCCCGCAAGGGCACGAGGGCGAAGCTGGCCGGGAAGAAGAAGGTCGCCTACCCGACCCCGCCGACCGCCGCCCCGAGCATCGCCGAGGAGCCGGTCACCACGACCCAGAACGTCTTCATGGTCGGCATCGGCGGCACCGGCATCGTCACCGTCAACCAGGTGCTCGCGACCGCCGCGCTGCGTGCCGGGTACGGCGTCGAGTCGCTCGACCAGACGGGCCTGAGCCAGAAGGCGGGGCCGGTCGTCGGCCACCTCCGCTTCGCCGCGGGCGACCTCGAGCCGGCCAACCGGCTCACGCCGGGCTCGGCCGACTGCTTCCTGGGCTTCGACCTGCTGACCCTCGCCGAGGACCGGAACCTGCAGTTCGGCGACGCCGCCGCGACCCGCACCGTCGTCTCCACCAGCCGCACCCCCACGGGCGCGATGGTCGAGGACCCGACCGTGCAGCACCCCGACGAGGCCGGCCTGCTCGACCGGGTCCGCACGGTCAGCGCCGACCTGTTCGACTTCGACGCCCTCGAGGCGGCGGACCGGATCTTCGGCAACACCGTCGCCGCGAACTTCCTGCTCGTCGGGGCGGCGTACCAGACCGGCGCGCTGCGCCTGCCGGCCGCCGCGATCGAGGAGGCCATCGCCATCAACGGCACCGCCGTCGCCGCCAACGTCGCCGCCTTCCGCTGGGGCCGGGTCGCGGTGACCGACCCCGCCGCGTTCCGTGCCGCCAACGAGCGGCCGGTCCAGGTGCGCGAGCGCCACGTCCCGGCGTCCGTCGCCGCCGCCGGCCTCGAGGGCGAGGTGCTGCGCCTCGTCGAGCAGCGCGCCGCCGACCTGGTCGACTACCAGGACGAGAAGCTCGCCGATGCCTACGTGGCCCTCGTCGCCGAGGTCGCCCGCGCCGAGCGGGCCGCCGGCACCGGCAGCAGGTTCACCGAGGCGGTCGCCCGCAACCTGTTCAAGCTCACCGCCTACAAGGACGAGTACGAGGTGGCGCGCCTGCTGACCGACCCGGCGTTCCTGACCGAGACCGGCGGCGCCTTCCCCGGCGGCACGATCTCCTTCCAGCTGCACCCGCCGATGCTGCGGGCGATGGGCCGCGACAAGAAGATCGCGTTCGGCCCGAAGTCGCACGGCTCGCTGCGGGCGCTGGCGCGGATGAAGAGGCTGCGCGGCACGGCGGCCGACCCGTTCGGGCGCGCCCACGTGCGCAAGGTGGAGCGCGAGCTGCGCGACCACTACCGCGCGCTGGTGGCCGACCTGGCCCGCGGTCTCGCCGCCGACGACGCCGCCGGCTACGACCGCGCGGTGCGGATCGCGGCGCTGCCCGACGTCGTGCGCGGCTACGAGGAGGTCAAGCTCCGCAACGTCGAGAAGTACGTCGCCGAGCTGGCCGACCTGGGCGTCACGCCCCCGGCGGTCTGACTCCCACCCAACCTCAGACCAGCAGCAGGAGCACCGCGCCGGCGCCGAGCACCACCGCCACCACCTGGCAGGTCAGCGCCCCGCGACGCAGCACCGCGATCCGGTGCTCACGCTCCTCGCTCGGCAGCGCGTCGACGACGAGGTCGTGGGCCTGCGCCCTCCCCCACACTCCCAGCGGGAAGAGGAGGCAGGCCACGGCCAGGCAGGTGAAGGCGTCCAGGACCCCGATCACGGTGCCCCCTCGGTGCCGGCACCCTCGACCCCGGACTGCTCCCACGCGCTGACGTCGTAGGGGTCGCTGGGCCGGTAGTCCCGCTCGTAGCGCACGTCCGCGTCGCGCAGCCGGCCGGCGAGCCACTCGCTCCACGTCGCCTGCACCCGCTCCGACTGGAGCTGGGTGCGCAACCGCGCCTGCACGCCGGCGAAGGTCGCCGACGCGGCCGGCTCGATCCGGGTGACGATCCCGACGTTCCACCCCTGGCTGCCCCGGACCGGCCCGTACGACGTGCCGGGCGCCGTGCGGAAGACGACGTCGGCGACCTCGGGCAGCAGGTCCGCACGCGCCACCGCACCGAGCCGGCCACCCTTGTCGCGGGTCGCTGCGTCGATGCTGAACTTGCGGGCCAGGCCGGCGATGCCGACGCCGGCGTCGAGCTGCTTCCGGACCCGTTGCGCCTCTGCCTCCGTGCCCACCACGACATTGCTCACCACGCGGCGCTCGGGGGTGCCCAGCGAAGCCTTGCGCTGGGCGAACGCGGCCCGGACGTCGGCATCGCCGACCGTGACGTCGCCGGCGACCTGCGCGAGCAGCCTGCGCAACTCCAGCTGGCGTCGTACCTCCGCGCGGACGGCGTCCTCGGAGGTGTTGACGTTGCCCAGCGAATCGAGGAACTGGTCCCGGTCGCCGCCGAACCTCGCCTTCACGAACGCAGCCACCGCCTCCTCGACCTCGGCGTCGCTCACCTCGACGCCCTCCTCGTCCACGGCCCGGTCCAGCACGATGCTGATCGCCATCGACTTGGCGGCCTGGCGGCGGAAGCCGTCGAGCCCGTCGGCGTCGAGCGGCTCCTGGATGCCGTAGAGCGCTCGCAGCGAGTCGTTGCGGGCATCGAGCTCGTCGACGGTGACGACCTCGTCCCCGACCCGGAAGGCCGTCCCGTCGGGCACGTCGTCGGCCCGGGACTGCCAGGCGAACAGGCCGCCGGCGACGACCGCCACGACGGCGCCCGCGATCGCGATCCTCTGCTTCATCACACCTTCTCCAGCACCTTCGGCGTTTCCTCGTGTACGACGACCGCCCGCTCCTGCGTCGTCGCCCCCGGGCCGGCCGGCAGGAGCGCCCAGACCAGCAGCCGGGAGGTGCCCAGCGCGACCGCGACGGTCACGGCGAGCAGGACCCCGAACCCGCGGATCAGCCCGAGGTCGGACACGGCCAGCACGGCGTAGCCGGTGGCGGACGCGGCGGCGGCGAGGTCGACCGCGCGGGCGAGCATCCGGTCGCCCCGGCGCCGGGCCAGCGCGAGCAGCACCGTGAACTCGCAGGCGACGGCGGCCGTGAGCGAGCCGAGGCCGGCGGTCATCGGCGTCAGCGCGACACCGGTCACGGCGACACCGAGCGCGACCAGGCCGGACGCGACCGCCGCGGACAGCATCGCCACCAGGGCCACCCGCCGCTCGGGCAGCAGCGCCAGCAGCGCGAGGCCGGCGGCGAGGATGCCGAGCACCGCACCGAGCAGCCGTTCGTCGTCCATCGCCTCCTGGGCGGACACCGCGACCATCGGCAGGCCCGCCACCTCGACCTCCACGGACGTGGGCGCGGTGGCGGCGAGATCCTCGAGGTGGTCGCGCAGCACGGCCAGTCGCTCGACGTCGTCGAGGTCGACGCCGTAGGTCATCACGGCCGTCCGCCGGTCCGGGCTGACCACGCTGGAGGCGAGATAGGGCGGCAGCAGCCGCACCGCGGCGTCGACCTGCGAGGCGTCGGGCTCGTTGCCGAGGAAGGACAGCACGTCGGCCGGCGACAGCACCGCGCTCAGCTCGTCGCCGTGCTCGGCGATCACGTCACGACGGGCCTGGCTCATCCAGGCGAAGCTCTCCGTGGCCAGCACGTCGTCGCCGCGGACCACGAGGGCGACCTCCCCGGAGGCTCCGAGGACGCGCTCGACACTGCGGGCCTCGTCGTACTCCGGGAGGCCGCTGGCGAGCGAGGTCAGGTCCGACTGCAGGGACAGGGACGGGAAGACCGCCCAGCCGCAGACGGCGGCGAGCACCGGGACGAGGAGCACCGCCAGCCGGGTCGATCGAGGCACGCCGCCTGCGACCGGCCGTCGGGATGCGGCGGTCGGAGTGTCCGGCTCGGCAGGCCCCCAGCGGTGGATCGCCAAGGAGACCAGGACGGTCACCAGCAGCCCGACGGCGAGGCTGACGCCCAGGTCCGCCACCGCCGGCACGGGCGCGACGGCCAGCGCCCCGAAGCCGGCGACCGACGCGAGCGCCGCGGCCAGCACGGTGCGGGGGCCGGCGTGGCGGTGGAGGTAGGTCATGAAGTCGGAGCCGATGCCCAGCAGGACGGGCAGGAAGGCGACCGCGGTCAGGGCCAGCGGACGCCCGGTCCAGCCGGCGACCGCGAGCGTGACGGCGGTGCCGAGCAGGCTCGCGCCCAGCGGCAGCAGCCGCAGCCGGCGCCGGGTCCAGCTGGTCAGCAGGAACCACGCGCCGACCGCGACGACGGCGAGCCCGCCGAGCAGGGGCACCTCGTGCCGGACCTGCTCCCCCAGCGCCGCGACGACCGCCGGGACACCGGTGACGGTGGTGCTGGTGGCCTCCACGTCGCTGTCGCGGACCGCGGCCTCGACCGCCGCGACGAGGCGCTCGGTGTCGCTCTGCGCCAGCGAGGCGTCGGGCCGGACCAGCAGCGCGACGGCGTTCGGCCGGGGTACCAGGAAGTCCCACTGCGGGCGGGGATCGCCCTCGTCGTTGAAGATCACCCGGTCCACGAACGCCTGGTTGTGGAGGGTGGGCAGGCCGCCGGGCATGCCCTTCGCGAGCAGGGCGGCGTACCTCTCGTCGAAGGCCTGCGTGGCCCGCACACCGGCCGCCGCGACCTCGCGCGACGACGCCCCCCGCTTGCGGGCCTTCGCCTCGGCCTGCGCCCGCAAGCCGTCGCGGTAGCCGCCGAGCTCCGCGAGCAGGTCCTGCGCCTGGCCGGCGATCTGGTTGAGCACGGTCCCCGGCCCGTAGACCGCCTTCACGTGCGGCAGCGCGGCCAGCTCGCCCTCGAGCTGGAGCAGCGCCGGGAGGTTCTCCTTGAGCAACAGCTCGCGGGCCTTCCCCGACTCGATGAGTACGACGACCGGGTCGCCCCCGAACTGCGCGGCCATCTCCGACGTGGCCCGCGCGACGCGGTCGCCCGCCGGGACGAACTCCTCGACCCCGGTCTCGACCTCCACGCGGAGCAGGCCCGGGACGAGGAGGGCGGCGAGCAGCGCCAGCGCGCCGAGGGCCGCGGCCACGCCAGGCAGGGTGCGTGGCCGCGGGGTCCTCGGGGCGGGCAGTGCCCGGCGCAGCAGGCCCATCAGGGGATCGGGTCCTCTTCGATGCGCGGGTACTCCCCGGTGAACTCCTCCGGGTCGTTGTGGGCTCCGGGCGCCGGGTAGGGGTTGTACATCGTGGTCGGGCTGGCCTCGAGCGGCAGGTTGAGCGAGCTGACCCCGAGGATCGGCTTGACCCGCGCGATCGGACCGTTGGTGTCGGACGAGCCGACGAAGCCGATGAAGTTCGTCCAGTAGGAGACCAGGTCACGGCCGTAGGGCTGCAGGTAGGCCAGCATCGGGTTCAGGTCGGCCAGGTTGACCTGCAGGGTCTCCAGCAGCGGGCCGGCCGCCTTGCGCAGCGGGCTGAGTCGGGTCAGCGTCGCGGGCGCGCGGTCGAGGGTGGTGTCGAGCGACGGGAGCATGCCGCGCAGGTCCTCGGTGGTCGCCGGCAGCTCCTGCAGCGCGGCGCTCAGGTCGGGTGCGGCGCCGCGCAGGTTGCGCGACACCGTGCCGAGCGGCGTGGTCAGCGCGGCCAGGCTGTCGCTCGCCTTCTCGGTCGTCACCAGCAGCGACGGCAGCTCCCGCATCAGCGCCTCGACGTCCTGCTCGTGCCCGGCGGTGACCTCGGTGAGGGTCTGCGCTTCGCGGGTCAGGTCGACGATCCGGCCCTGCTGGGTGTCGAGCGCGTCGAGCACCACGGTCGAGCTCGTCACCAGCGAGCGCAGGTCGTCCGACTGCTTCGCCAGCGCCTCCAGCGCGCCGGCGTTCTCGCCGAGGTCGCCGAGGCCGGTCAGCACCGCGTCGACGTCCGCACGGGTGTCCTTCGTGGCCGCGCCGCCCGACCGGATCAGCTGCGAGAGGTCCTTGCGGGTGGGGGCGTCCAGGCTGCTGAGCACGTCGTTGAGCTGCACGCTGCCCCTCGCCGCGCTGGCGGGAAGGGTGTCGCCGTCGGCGTACTCGGCTCCGTCGCCGTCGACGATCTCGAGATAGGTCTCCTCGATCATCGTCTTGTTGCGGATGGTGATCACCGCCCCCTCGTGCAGGGGTACGACGTCGTCGTCGAGCTCGAGGGTGACCATCGCCTTGTCGCCCTCGACCTCGATCTTCTCGACCTGGCCGACCTCGACACCGGCGATGCGCACGTCCGACTGGAAGACGAGGTTGTCGATGTCGTCGTACGGCACCGTGAGCTGGTAGCCGGACCGGGACAGGACGGGGATCTTGCCGCCCGCCTGGGTCCACAGGAAGCTGATGATCAGCGTGCAGACGGCGAGGAAGGCCAGCAGCGTGAGACCGCGCAGCTTCGGGACGGCCTGGTAGGGGATGCGCATCAGCCGAGTCCTCCCACGGTTTCGGGCGAGAGCTGGAAGAGGCCCCGCAGGATGCCGCGGTTGGCGTCGCGGAGGCTGACCACGGAGTTGGTGTTGTAGACGAACGCCGCGAGGTCGTCGAGCCGCGGCACGAGCATCTGCGTCAACGGCTGGGCGTCCGCGGTGATCGGGCGCAGGTCGCCGGCGACGCGGCGCAGGTCGGGCGACGCGGCGCGCAGGTCGCCGACGACCGGACCGGCCTTGTCCAGGACCGGCTTCGCCTCGCGGATGAAGTCGTCGAGCTCGTCCACGCTGCCGTTGAAGCTCCTCAGCGCACCGGGGAGCTCGTCGCTGGCCCTGCGCACGTCCGCGAGCGTCGGGTCGAGCTGCTCGGCCAGCGCCACGACGCTGCTCGACGTCGAGCGCAGGTCGCGGGACAGCTCGGGCAGCTGGGCCAGGGTCGCGTCCAGGTTCTCCCGCTTGCCGGACAGCGTGCCGAGCGTGGCACTCAGCGAGCTCGCCATCCGCTCGAGCCGCACGTCGTTGGTGCCGGCCGCGGCCGACACCTCGGCGAGCGCGTTCACGAGCCGGGCGAGGTTCGTGCGCCGCGTCTCGAGCCGGTCCATCACCGGGGCGAGCTCCTTCAGCAGTGCGTCGGTCTGGTCGAGGCCGGCCGGCAGCGTCTTCGGGGCGCTGACGAGGGCGACGTCGGACTCGGCGAAGAGCGAGCTCATCGCCGCCTGGGTGTTGGTGTCGAGGTGCGCGAGCACGTCGTCGACCTGGATCGGCGAGACCGTCTGGTCGACCGGGATCGTGTCGCCGTCGGCGAGCGCGGGGGCGTCCGCCGTGCCCGGACTGATCTCGATGTACATGTCGTTGAGCGGGCTCTTCGGCCGCAGCAGGACCCGCGCGTCCTCGTGCACGACCTGGTCGTTGTCGATGCGCAGCTCGAGGCGCGCCATCCCGTCGCCGGTGATGCCGGTGCCGCGGATGTCGCCGACCGGTACGCCGGCGATCCGCACCTCCTGCCCGTTGCCGGGGCTGACGCCGGCGGCCTCGTCGAGGTCGACGTAGAGCGTGTACCGGTCCTCCCACGGCGGGTTGAACCGCTCGTGCGCCAGGAAGTAGCCGCCGACCGTCGTACCGAGGACGACGAGCACGGCGAACGCGACCAGGTTGCGGCCCAGGCCCGGCTCGCTGCGGGCCCGCTCCCAGAACGTCGTCACCGAGCTGCGCATCACTGGCCCCCCTTGCTCATGGCCGCGAAGAGCTGTTCGAGGCTGATCGGCAGGCCGGCCAGGGAACCGGGCCCCGTGCCGGGGAGGAACGAGATCATCGAGCCGTTCTCGTCCATCATGTTGGCCTGGGTGAGGTTGGCGAACATGTAGCCGGTCTCCTTGTAGAGCGGGCGGTCCGCGCCACCGCCCTCGTAGGCGCCGGTGCCGTGCCACGACGAGGTCAGCTGGTCGAGGATCGGGCCGTTGACCCGGTTGAGCACCGGCCCGCGGACGTTGTCGACGGATGCGTCGAGGTCCCGGCTGACCGGGAGGAGGGTGGTCATCAGCGGCCGCGCGTCGCGCAGCACCCCCCGGAGGTCGCGTACGACGGGCCGCGCGCGACCCAGCACCGGGTCGGCGCGGTCGAGCAGCCGGGCCAGCTCGCGCACCGAGGGCCGCGCGGGGTCGGCCGTCTCCTCCAGGGAGACGAGCACGCCGTCGAGGCTGTCGAGCAGGGTGGCCGTCTCGTCGAGGCTGGCCGGCATGGTCCGGGCCGCCGCGGCGATGTCGTGGCGGCGGGCCTCGAGGACGCGCGCGGTGGTCGCGAGGCCCTCGACCGTGGCGGCCAGCCGGGCGTTCTCGGAGGAGAGGACCGTCGAGGCGTTCTCCCCGCCCTTCACCAGGTCGGCCAGGTCGGTGCGGGGCGAGGTGCCCTGCAGCGCGGCCAGCACCTCGTCGGTCGACCGGAGCGTGCCGGGTGCCGACTCCAGCAGCTCGCGCAGCGCCCGGGTGCCGCCCGCGTCGAGGGTGGTGTCGAGCGCCTTCGTGCTGCTGCGGACCCCCCTGCGCGCGTCGGCCGGGAAGGCGCTGGCGACGCCGTCGAGCTCGACGGGGAGCTCGGTTCGCTCGACGGGGATGGTCCCCTCGAACGTGCCGCGCCGGCCCCCCGGGACGATCTCGACGTAGTAGTTGCCCCCGAGCAGGGTCGTCGGCCGCACCCGGGCCGTCGGCGCCGTACCCATCGCCTCGCGGGTGTCGTCGTCGACCTTGACGGTCACCGTGGTGACGCCCTCCTCGTCCTCGACCGAGCGGACGACGCCGATGTCGACGCCGGACATCTTCACGTCGGAGACCGACGTGCGCAGCCGGTGGGCCTCGCTGAACTGGATCTGCATCGTGTCGCCCGGCCGCAGCATCGCGGCCAGCTGTGCCTTCTGGAAGAGGAGCGCTCCGGACACCGCGGCCACGGCCACGAAGATCCTGCCGAGCGTGAGTGCACTCAGTCGGGGCTTGGTGTTCATCGGGTCTCCCCCGGGGCCGGGTAGGGATCGCGCGTCGCCGCGCCGGGCACGCCCAGGGACTCGGCACCGGGCAGCAGCAGGATCCGCAGCCAGTGGCCGGCCTGGTCACCGCTCGAGAGCGCGCCGGACGCGTTGGTGTGGAAGTAGGCGATGTCCTCGGCGTAGTCGCCGACGACGCTCGCCACGGGCGCCCCGCTGTCGCCGGTCTTGATCAGCTGGTGCACCAGCGGGCGCAGGTCGGTGACCAGCCCGTCGAGGGCGACGACGCCGCGCTCGGCGTCCTCGTTGACGTCCGGCACCTTGCGCAGCGGGGTCAGGGACTCGCGCAGGAACGCCCGCAGGTCGGGGGTCGACCGGCCGAGCGCCGTCGCCCCGGGCCGGACCTGGCGCATGGCGACGGCCAGGTCGGCGAGCGGGGCGTCCAGCTTCGTCAGCGCCCCGTGTGCCGCGTCCAGGGTGTCCGGCGCCTGGTCGAGCGCGACGCGGACCTGGTTGCCGTCGTCGGCCACGAAGGCGTCGACCGTCACCGCCATCTCGTCCACCAGCGCGGCGAGCTCGTCGTCGCGGGTGGCCAGTCCGCTGCTGAGCTGGTCGGCCGACTCCAGCATGTCCGCCAGCGGTACGCCGCCCTGCGCTGCGAGGGCCTTCGACACCTCGCCGGTGGAGGTGAGGATGCCGGGTGCATTGCGGGCGAGCTCGTGGAGGTCCTGCTCGTGGCCGATCATGCCGCCGCCGAGGTTCTGCAGCGTGGTTGCTGCCTGCTCGCGCGTCGTCGGGTCGAGGACGTCGAGCAGCTCGTTGATGTCCTCGGTCTTGACCGTCTGGCTCGCCGGGATCACCTCGTCGCCGCGCAGCGGGCCGGTGGACGGGTCGCCGGGGTCGAGGGTGACGAACTTCTGGCCGAGGCCGGACCGGTCCGAGATCCGCGCCGCCCGGGCGTTCTCGTACAGCCGGGTGTCGGGGTCGTCGAGCTTGAGGACGGCGACCGCCCTGCCGTCCTCGAGGACCAGGTCCTCGACGTACCCGACCCGGTTGCCGGCGATCCGCACGTCGTCGCCGGTGTTGAGGCCGCTGAGGTCGTCGAACTCGACGCGGACCTCACGGCGCTCGGCGAGCGGCATGCCGTGGGTCGCGTTGAGGCCGAAGACCACGGCGCCGCCGAACAGCACCAGCACCGCGGTGCCGATTCCGAGCGGGCTGCGCAGCCACGAGACCAGGGCGTTGTCGGTCATCACTTGCCTCCCAGCAGCAGGCCCAGCAGGTCGAGCTCCTGCTTCTCGCTCAGTCCGGTGGCGCTGTCGCCCTTCGGCTGCAGCAGACCGCCGAGGACACCGTTCAGGCCATCGAGCAGGCCGCCGGACTTCGGCGTCGCCGGCTTGTCCCCGGCGGTGCTGCCCTTCGGCTTCGCGCCGGACGAGGCGGTCCCGCTGACGGGCAGCAGGCCCAGGATCGTGTCGGGGTCGACGACGTAGTGCGCACGGAAGTAGTGCGAGAGGCCGTCGTACCCGTTGGTCGTCAGCGCCCAGTAGCGGATGTAGTTGAAGACGTCCTCGCGGTTGCGGGTGATCGCCTTCGCCAGCCGCTGGACGCCATCGGTGCTCTTGGCGAGCCCTCCCCCGGCC
Source organism: uncultured Nocardioides sp. (assembly GCA_964487275.1). GTDB lineage: Bacteria > Actinomycetota > Actinomycetes > Propionibacteriales > Nocardioidaceae > Nocardioides. The sequence goes on from CAZAQE010000009.1 coordinate 42,784, forward strand.
CGGCGGGCGTCGGCGGCCACGGGTGCCGCGGCCCTCAGCAGCTCGTCGGCCTTGCGCAGCACCGGCTCGGACGTCGCGAGCGCCGGGTCGAGCGCGTCGGAGAAGGCACGCAGCTCGGTGGCCAGGACCGGCAGCCTGTCGGTCAGCGGCCGGAGCTCCTCCAGCGTCGGCGCCGTGTCGTCGGCGGCCGAGCGCAGGTTCGCGAGCGTGGTGCGCAGGACCCGGAGCGTGCCGGGCAGCTTGTCGAGGGTCTGCTCGAGCTTGGCCTGCCGCTCACGGACCGCGGTGAGCACCGTGTCGGAGGAGTCGACCAGCTGGTCCATCGCCTCGCCGTCGCGGGTCGCGAGGGCGCTCGCGACGGGCTCGAAGCTGGTGATCAGCCGCGCCAGCAGCTCGTTGTGCTCGTCGAGGACCGCGGCCATGGCGCGGGCGTCCTTCAGGCTCGGGGACAGCAGTCGCAGTGCCTCGTCGACGTTCTGGCCATTGCCCTGCATGCCCTCACCGAGGGTCGAGAGCAGGGCACGGAGGCCGTCGCCGGTCGGCTGGTCGACGGTGTTGAGCGCCTCGTCGAGGCCGACCGAGGTGCCCGTCTGCGCGACCGGGATCACCGCGTCCTCGTCGAGGAGCGGGGCGTCGGGACTGCCGCGGTCGAGGTCGACGTACCGCTCACCGAGGAGGCTCACCGGCCGGATCGTCAGCCGGGCGTCCGCGTGCAGCGGCCGCGCCTCGTCGTCGAGCTCGAGGCCCACCTCCGCCAGCCCGTCGACCACCGTGAGGCTCTTCACCGAGCCGACGACGACGCCGTCGATCTTCACCTGGTTGCCCTCGACCAGCGGGGCGGCCGACGCGAACTGCGCGGTGACGACGTCCGGGTCGTCCTTGCCGACCGTCGCAGCCACGGCCGTCACGGTGGCCGCGACCAGCACGGCCACGAGGCCGGCGCGCGCGACGTCGCTGGCGGTGTTCATCGCATCTCGCTTCCGTAGGCGTCGGTCCACGGCTGGCCGACCGGCGACCCCGGGTCGGGGGTCAGGTTCTGGGTGATGCCGGGGGCGGGCTTGCCGGTCGGGCTCGGGATCACGCTCTCCAGGCCGGCCTGGATGAGGAACCGGACGTAGTGGCCCTGGTTGTCGCGGTTGCCGCCGGCCGATCCCCAGTTCGTCGCCCAGCCGGTGATCTCCGGCGTGTACGGTCGGAGGAAGTCGAGCACCGGGGTCAGGCCCGTCATCGCGTCGTCGGCGTCAGGCGCCGCGGCGGTGCTGCCGTCGAGCAGGCCCGGCGTGATCCCGAGCAGCTGCGAGAGCCGGTCTAGGGTCGGCCGCAGGTCGCCGACCGTCGGGCGCAGGTCCTGCAGCAGCGGCCGCAGGTTGCGCGAGACGGACTCGAGGCTCTTCGTCGCCGGCGCCAGCTCCTCCAGCAGCGGCAGCGTCCGGTCGACCGTGCCGGGCACCCGGGCCAGCGTGGTGTTCGCCTTGTCGAGGACGGGCGGGAGCTTCTGCAGCGTGCTCCCGACGCTGCGCTCCTGCTCGGCGATCGTCTCCGTCGCCGAGGCGAGCGAGGTGACCACCTGCTCGAGGCTCTCCCCGCGCGAGGCCAGGATCTCCATGGTCTCGTTGAGCTGCGTGACGATCTGCTTGATCGCCTCACCGTCGGTGCCGACCTCGCGCAGCACCGCCCCCAGCTGCTCCAGCGCCGGTCCCGCGGCCTGCAGGCTCGCGTTGGCGTCGCCCTCCCGGCCCCGCAGGGTCTCCTGCAGCCGGCTCACCAGCGACGACAGGTGCTTGCGCGTCGGCGCGTCGAGCGCCGAGAGCACGGCGTCCAGTTCGACCGGCTCGCGCTGGACGCCCGCGAGCATCGCCCCCTCCGGCAGCTCTGCGTTCTTCTCGTCGCCGTCGACCACCCGGACCAATCGCTCGCCGAGGGCGGCCTTCCACACCACCTCGACGGTGGCGCCGTCGTGGAGCGGCACGAACTCGTCGTCCAGGGTCAGCGTGACCAGCGCCTTGCCGTCCTCGACCTCGATGTCCTTGACGCTGCCGGCCTCGTAGCCGTCGTACATGACGGAGCTGCCGACGAAGAGGTTGCCGGCGTTGGGCAGCACGGCGCGCACCTCGTAGTCGCCCGTCCGTTCGACAGCGGCCGCGGCGCCACCGACGAGCGCGACGCCAAGCAGGCCGGCGATGATCGATCCGCGGTTCATCAGTCCATCCCCAGCGGGCCGGCGGAGTCACCGGCCAGGAACTGCCGGACGAAGTCGTTGTCGGAGCTGAAGGCGGCGTCGGCGTCGCTGTAGTGGATGCACTTCCCCTTCCAGACCACGCCGATGTAGTCGCTCACCTTGCGCGCCGTCGCCATGTCGTGGGTGACGACCATGTAGGTGCCCTTGTGCCGTTCGTGCATCTCGAGGATCACGTCGTTGAGCAGGCTGGTGCGCACCGGGTCGAGGCCGGAGTCCGGCTCGTCGAACATGACGATGTCGGGGTCGAGGATGAGCGCCCGGGCGAAGCCGGCGCGCTTGCGCATGCCGCCGGAGACCTCGCTCGGCAGCTTGGCGGCGGCACCTTCGAGGCCCACCTCCTGGAGGCGGTCCATGACCAGGTCGCGGATGTCCTTCTCGTGCATGTCGGTGTGCTTGCGCAACGGGAAGCACACGTTGTCGAAGATGTTCATCGACCCGAACAGCGCGCCGTCCTGGAAGAGCACGCCGAAGCGCTTGCGCAGCTCGTAGCGCTCGGCCTTGCTGATCTTCCAGATGTCCTGGCCGAAGATCAGCACCTCGCCCTGGTCCGGCTCCAGCAGCCCGACGAGGTGCTTGATCAGGACGCTCTTCCCCGTGCCCGACGGCCCCAGGATCGTGGTGATCGCGTCGTCGACGAAGTTGAGGTTCATCCCGGTCAAGATGTCGTAGGGACCGAAGCTCTTGTGGACGTCACGCACCTCCATCGAGTGCGTGGCGCTGCCCGACGTCGGGGCGGGCGCGGCGTGCGTGGGAGCGAACGTGGTCATGACGGTTCCTCTGCTGGGAGCTGGCGGGAGGGACGAGGGCGGTGCGCGCGGTCGGCGCAGCTAGTTGCCGATGGGCGCGTTGGGCGAGAGGCCCCAGAAGAGCTGGGTCCCGAGCGCGCCGATCATGTGGATCAGCACCATGTTGAGGACCATGGATCTCGCGGTGTTCTTGCCGACTTCGACCGAACCACCACGCACCGTGTAGCCGTAGTAGCAGGCCACGAACACGATGGCTGTCCCCATCGTCATGCCCTTGATCATCGAGTACAGGAAGTCGAGCGGGTTCTGGTAGAGCCAGAAGATGTACATGTGCCCGCCGGGCGACACCCCGCCGACGTAGTAGACCGTCACGAGGATCTCGCCGAGCGACATCATCCCGAGGCTGACGGCGTACAGGAACGGCATCGAGAGCCACGCGGCCACCACCCGGGTGCCGACCAGGTAGCTGCGGGAGTCGACGCCCATCACCTCGAGCGCGTCGACCTCCTCCGCGATCCGCATGGAGCCGATCTCGGCCACCAGGCCGCAGCCGATCTTGGCCGCGAGGATGTAGCCCCACATGTACGGCACCAGCTCGCGCACCGCGCACCAGGCGTTGAAGATGCCGGAGTAGATCGGCGCACCGACCTGCTTGAGCGTGTAGATCGCCTCGGTGCCGCACATCGTCCCCATGACGAACTGCATCGCCCAGATGATCAGCGCGCTGGACAGCACCAGGATCGCGGCCTGGCGCACCACCTCGGTCCAGTGGGCCCGCACCTCGGGCAGGCTGCGCGTGACCTGCCACGAGAAGCGGAGGATCTCCCCGCCCGTCGTGAGGGCGGTCCGCACGGCGCCGGAGGCACTCGCGAACGAGAGCTCGGCGTCCTTGGGCTCCGGTGCCGCGGGCCGGGTGCGCGGCGCGTCGGGAGTCGTCGTCATCGCCGCGCCCCTACTTGAAGACCTGGATCTCGGGGTTGAGCCCGAGCAGGATGTTGGTGAAGACGACGTTGACGACCCAGATCAGCGCGAACGCGATGACGACGGCCTGGTTGACGGCCCGGCCCACGCCGATCGCCCCGCCCTTGGCGAACATGCCCTTGTAGCAGCAGACGACGCCGATGATGAGGCCGAAGATCGTCGTCTTCACGACGCTGCCCCAGATGTCCGGCGTGGTCAGGTTGGCGAAGAGACTGTTGTAGAAGGCCCACGGATTGGCGCCGAGGATCGGCACCGCCGCGATGAACCCGCCCAGCAGGCCGAAGCAGAGGGCGATGATGTCCATCAGGCCGGTGATGATGGTGACGGCGACGATCCGTGGCAGCGCGAGCGCCCGGACCGGGTCGACGCCGAGGACCTCCATGGCGTCGATCTCCTCGCGGATCCGGCGAGCGCCGAGGTCCGCGGTGATCGCGGAGCCGACGACGCCGGCCACCACCATCGCGTTCACCCACGGGGCGAACTCGCGGATGCTGGCCATGATGAAGAACGAGCCGAGCCGCTCGGGCATCCCGAACAGGGCGTAGATGTTGCCGCCCTGCAGGCCCGGTGCGCCGAGACCGAAGAAGGTGCAGGACACCGCCATCGGGATCCAGCACTGCTTCAGGATCAGGAACATCTGGTCGCGGGTGTCGCGCCAGTAGTCCCAGGGGCCGCGCACGGCCATCCACACCACCACGCCGCCGAGCTTGGCCATCTCGCCCAGCTCGGTGACGCCGGCTGCCAGGGTGCCTGTCCTGGGCGGAGCCGTGCGTGTCGCATTCCCCATGAATGGTCACCGCCTGCCTCGGTTGGGAGTGCGGCCAACCTTTCAACCCCGTGTGACCGGCGACATAGTCACCCGCTACAAACCTTCGAGGGTGATTTGTAGGCGGCTGGCAAACTGCCCGATCCGCTGCCTCATCCGCTGCCCGCTGCCCGTTCAGGCGAGCGCGGCCTCGCCGTACACGTCCAGCCAGGCCAGGCAGACCTCCAGCGTCGCGGCGTGCGGGGCGATGCGGTGGCCGAGCTGGTCCTCGGCGCGGGCGATCCGGTAGCGCACCGTGTTGGGGTGCACGAAGAGGACCTCCGCGGCCGCGTCGACGTTCTGGCCGGCGCGCAGGTACGCGAGGATCGTCGTCCGGAGCATGTCGTCGCCCTTCGCCCCGGACAGGAGCGGGCCGAGGGTACGCCGCACCATCTCGCGCGCCAGCTCGCCGTCGCCGACGAGGCTCACCAGCTCGACGTCCGCGTACGGGTGGCACAGGGCGGGAGCACGCAGGCCGATCCGCTGGGCGGCGACGGCCTGGACATGGCTCAGCCGGAAGGCACCGGGGCCCTGCCCCGACGCCCCCAGCGCGAGATGGATCCCTGTCCTGGCCAGCAGTTCCTCGATGCCGTCGAGGGCGAGCTCGGGCTCCTCCGGCGTCGCCACCCACCCCCAGAGCTCGCGGCTGCCGGCCAGCATCGTGAGCGGCCGGGGCAGGTCGAGCTCCTGGCAGACCCGGAGCGAGAGGTCGAAGAGCGGCGCACCCTCGTCGTCGTGGGGCGGGGCCGAGAGCACGAAGGCGGTCTGCCACAGCGCGAACCGGTGGCCGAGCAGCCGCTCGGACTCCGCCGTTGGAACGGCACCGGCGACGAGCGCCTCGATCGTCTCCGCGCGCCGCGCCTGCGCGCCCTCGACCAGGCTGGCGCGCTCGCGTGTGTAGTGCTCGACGAGCCGCTCGATGGACTCGTCGATCCAGCGCTCGGCCCGCAGCCACAGCGCGAGCAGGGCCTCGTCCCGGGGCAGGCTCGGCGGGAGCGACTCGACCGTGGTGTGCTCGGCGACGTACCGGAAGACCACCCGGTTGGCGACCCGGTAGACCTTCAGCAGCACGCTGATGTCGTGGTTGCGGCGCGCGATCGACAGACTCAGTGCGACCGCCGCCGGGGGCAGCGCGAGCCGGTGCTCGCCGCCGAGGCTGACCAGGAAGTTCCGCCAGTGCTCGCGCGTCGACGCGTGCAGCTCCTCGGCCAGGCTCGCGTCGCCGGCCAGCACGGGGATCGCGGCGAGGATCTCGTCGTCGACGGTCATCACGAACTCGTCGACCGCCGTCGGCTGCAGACCCGTCTCGACGAACTGCTGGAGCCAGGCGCGGGCCAGCTCGTCCTTGGTGCCGCTCCCTGCCACGAGCGCCTCCATTGTCAGGTTCAACATGACAAGCCATTCAACGGCGGCTGACGCGGCCGGTTCTTGGAGTCTGTCACAAGTTCGACCGACGGGAGTGGTGCCCGTCACAAGCGCCGGGACGTCGCGGGGACCGAGCATGGAGGTCCACCGACGGAAGGAAGACCATGCGGGAGTTCGACTACATCGTGGTGGGCAGCGGCTCGGGGGGCGCGGTGCTCGCAGGGCGGCTCAGCGCGGACCCGGGCACGTCCGTGCTCGTCCTCGAGGCGGGCGGCCGCAGCCGGCCGAACCTGAACGTGCAGATCCCGGCGGCCTTCGCCAAGACGTTCCACACGAAGGTCGACTGGGACTACGAGTCCGAGCCCGAGCCGCACCTGGGCGGCCGCCGCATGTACCAGCCCCGCGGGAAGATGCTCGGCGGGACGAGCGGCATGAACGCGATGATCTACATCCGCGGCAACCGCGCCGACTACGACGGCTGGGCCAAGGCCGGTGCCGACGGCTGGTCGTACGACGAGGTCCTCCCCCTCTTCCGCCGGATGGAGACGAACAGTCGCGGCGCCAGCGAGTTCCACGGCGCCTCGGGCCCGCAGTACGTCGAGGACGCCCCCGACCCGCGCGAGGGGTCGCGCCGGCTGGTCGAGGCGATGGCCCAGGCCGGCATCGGCCGCACCGACGACTTCAACGGCGCCCAGCAGGAGGGCGCCTCGATGTACCAGCGCTTCACGCGACGCGGCCAGCGCTGGACGACGTACGACGGCTACCTGGCCCCACGCCGCAAGCAGCCCAACCTCACCATCACTCCGAACGCGCTCGTGCACCGCGTCGTGATCGAGAGCGGCCGGGCCACCGGTGTCGTCGCCCGGGTCGGCGGCGAGCTGCAGACCTTCCGCGCGAGGCGCGAGGTGGTGCTCAGCGCCGGCGCCTACAACACCCCGCACCTGCTGATGCTGTCGGGCATCGGGCCGGCAGACCACCTCGCCGAGCACGGCATCACCGCCGTCGTCGACAACCCCCACGTGGGCGCGCACCTGATGGACCACCCGATGTACCTGGTCAACTGGGACACCGCCGACCGCGACAACCTGGCCTTCGCGGAGAAGCCCGCCCAGCTGGTGAAGTACCTCCTCGGCCGCAAGGGCATGCTCACCTCGAACATCGGCGAGGCAGGCGCGTTCTTCCACACCAGCGTGGCCGACGACGCGCCGTACATGCAGATGATCGGCGCCCCGGTCTACTTCTGGGAGCACGGCGCCCGGACCTACGACGGCCAGGCGATCGCGATCGGCCTGTCCATGGTCGGCGCCCGCTCGGAGGGCTGGGTCAGGCTGGCCTCGGCCGACCCGGAGCGCAAGCCGCTGGTCTGCAACAACTACTTCGAGCACCCTGACGACATGACCTCGATGCTCGACGGCATCGAGCGGGCCCGTGAGGTGATGGCATCGAAGGACCTGCGCGCGAACCACGAGATCCACCCCGGGCAGAAGTACGGGACGCGCAAGGAGCTCGAGGAGGCCGTGCGGGTCGGGGTCGAGCACACCTACCACCCCAGCTGCACCGCCCGGATGGGCGCGGAGGGCGAGGGCGTCCTCGACGCCCAGCTGCGGGTCCGCGGGGTCGACGGCCTGCGCGTCGTCGACGCGTCCGCGATGCCGAAGGTGACCCACGGCAACACCCACGCACCCACCATGCTGATCGGCGAGAAGGCCGCCGACCTCCTCAGCGCCGGGGCCTGAGCACGGCCTTGTCCGCGACGACCAAAGAGTCGAGGGGTCCTTGTGCCGCAGCATGCTGCCGCTCGTCGCCGGTGCGCGCCTAGGGTCGGCGCCATGGCAGCCACCACCGCGAGCCGTCCCGTGGCGGCCGGTCCCGGCCGGATCGACGTCCCGGGCGCGGTCCGTGGCGCCTCGACCGGCTTCAGCATCCTGGTCCTGGGTGGCCTGGTGGCGCCCTTCTGGACGCTGCTCGCGGCGCCGGTGGCGGCCGGCTGGCTCGCCCTCGTCGCGGTCGTGGCCTTCGTCGTCGCGGCCCGGCACAGCAAGCGGGCCGGCAACCCCGGCCTGCACGGTGCGGTCGCCGCGCTGATCGCCTACGCGCTGGTCCTGCCGCTGATCCTGCCGTTCGAGCAGGGACGGAACCCCGGGCAGATCGGGCTGACCGTGGCGACGGCGGTCCTCGTCGGCTGGCTGGCCGGCCGCACGTTCGCGCGCAACGCCTGATGCTTGGATGAAGCCTGTGCACGTGCCTCTTCCTGCTGCCCGCCTGCTGGTCCGCCGCGTCGTGAAGCCGGTGCTCGGCACCCGCCTCACCCCCGTGCGCCAACGCCGGGTCATCAACGCGCTGATGCGGATCTCGGTGCTCCCCCAGGGCACCCGACGCGAGGCCACCCGTCTCGGCGGCGTTCCGGCCGAGCGGATCACGACGCCCGCGAGCCTCCCGGACCGCGCGCTGCTCTACCTCCACGGCGGCGCCTACCTCGTCGGCTCCCCCACGACGCACCGCGCGGTGGCGGCGCACCTCGCGGACTCGGCCCGAGCCGTCGCGTTCGTCCTGGACTACCGCCTCGCCCCTGAGCACCCCTACCCCGCCGCGGTCGACGACGCCCTCGCCGCCTACCGCGCCCTGCTGGAGAGCGGCTACTCCGCCGACCGCGTCGTCGTGGCCGGTGACTCCGCCGGAGGCGGCCTGACCCTTGCCCTGGCGCTGCGGTTGCGGTCGGTCGACACGCCCCTGCCGGCCGCGCTCGGCCTGATCTCGCCGTGGGTCGACCTCTCCCTGACGGGACTGGACTCCTCGGTGGACGACCCCCTGCTGGGTAGCGGCTGGCTCGAGCTGGGCGCTTCGTCGTACGCCGGGGGGCGGGTGGACCTGCCCGAGGTCTCACCCCTGAAGGCCGACCTGACCGGCCTGCCGCCGGTCTTCGTCCACGCCGCCAGCGACGAGATGATCCGCGACGACGTGGAGCGCTTCGTCGCTGCCGCGCGGGCTGCGGGCGTCGAGGTCACCTACGAGCTGCTCGACGGGCACTGGCACGTGACCCACCTGTTCGCGGGCATGGTCCGCGAGGCGACGGAGGTCGTGCGGCAGCTGGGAGGGTGGCTGCGCGAGGCGCTGGCCTGAGTCCCGGCTGAGCTTCCTAGCGTCCCCGCCAGACCGGGTCCCGCCGCTCGAAGAACGCGTTCAACCCCTCCGCCAGGTCCGACGTCGCGAGCAGCCGGTCGATCGCCGCATGACTCGCGGCCCAGTCCTGCGTCTCGTCACCGTTGATCTCCGCCTGGGCGAGCGCGAGCGACTCCCGCACGGCCAGCGGTGCGTTGGTGCAGATCGTCGCCGCCAGACCGAGCGCGACGTCGAGCGCGAGCCCCGGCTCGACCAACCGGTTGACGAAACCCAGCCGCTCGGCGCGCTCCGCATCGATCGGCTCACCCGTCAGCAGCATCTCGCGGGCGACGTTGGCGGGCAGCACCCGTGGGGCGCGGAACACGCCGCCGAAGTCGGGCAGCAGGCCCCGCTTGACCTCGGGGAAGCCGAAGGCCGCCGTACGGGAGGCGACGACCAGGTCGCAGCAGAGCACCAGCTCGAAGCCGCCGCCCAGCGCGAGCCCCTCGACCGCGGCGATGAGCGGCTTGGGCCGCACGCGCGACATGATGCCGGCGATCCCGCCGCGCTCGGTCGGCTCGCCCGCCCCCTCGGCGAGGTCGGCGCCGGCGGAGAACACGGCAGGTCCGCCGGCGAGCACGCCGCACCACAGCTCGTCGTCGTCCTCGAGGAGGTTGAGCGCCTCGTCGAGTCCGCGGGTCACGGCACCGTTGATGGCGTTGCGCTTGGCCGGCCGGTCGAGGCCGATGATCAGCGTGCGCTCGTGGCGGATGGTGCGGACGGCGATCTCGTCGGTGGGCTCGCTCACCCGCCCGACAGTAGTGGGGCTCGCGGGGTTCAGCCGCGCAGCATGGGCGCCAGGTAGCGCCGCGCGACGTCGCCGACCTGCTCGTCGTCGTCGAGGTCGACCTGGTGGCTCGGAGTGAGCAGGAAGGACGTCGTCAGCCGCACCATCACCTCAGCGACCATGTCCACGTCGACGCCGGGAGCCACGTGACCGGCCGCCTGCTCGCGGCGCAGCTGGCCGGCGACGAAGCGCGACACGGTCTCCAGGGTGCGGCCCGTGCGCTCGAGCATCGGCACCAGCGCCTGGGGCTCGGCGACCATCAGCCCCCCGATGAGCGGGTTGCTGCGGATCGAGCGCAGCGAGCTCACGAACCCGAGCACGACCCGCTCCTCCGCCGTACGGGCGGGGGCGATGTCGAGCAGGAACTGGTCCAGGTAGCGGCGGAACTCACGGAGCACGACCTGCTCGACGAGGGCCTCCTTCGAGCTGAGCCGGCGGTAGACGGTGATCCGGGACAGGCCGGCAGCCCGGGCGACGTCGTCCATCGTCGTGCGCTGGATGCCGTGGCGGCTGAAGAGCTCGTACGCGGCGTCGAGGAGCTCGGCGTGTGCGTCGTCCTCAACGGCGACGCCCGCCTCCGCGAGGGCGCGCTCGAGCAGGGAGCCGCTCGCGTCGCCGGTGGTGTCCACGACCGACATTCTCCCTGACCCCTCTGGCGCGACGCCGATGACCTGTGATGTGATCCTGATACATAGATACGTTATGCGTATCATCGTACCAATCGGCTGGTCGAACCGTTGGAGGAGTTGGACGATGCAGGGACTCAGCAGGCGTGGTTTGTTGCTTGGCGGCAGTGCTCTGGGGGCAGTGGGCGCCTTCGGCGTGATCACGCCCGCCCCGGCGTGGACCTGGTTGCCGTCGGCGTCGGTCATCGGGACCGGCACCGGCGCCGACCCCCGCACCGTGTACGACCCCGAGGCGGACGCCCTCGTCGCCGGGCTCTTCGAGCGGGGCGAGGTCGACCTCGTCAACGACCTGCTGGCGGGCTGGACGCACAACGGGCAGCCGCTCCCGGCCGGCCTGCCCACCGACCTCCACGCGTTCCTCGAGCAGGCCCGCCAGCTGCCGACCTGGACCGATCAGGCCAAGCTCGCCCAGGCCTTCTCGTTCTACGAGCGGCGCGGGCTCTACCTCGGCGTCCTCTACGGACTGGGCAGCGGGATGATGAGCTGCGTCATCCCCCGCGAGGCGAAAGCGGTCTACTACTCCGCCGGCGGCGCCGACATGAAGGACCGCATCGACAAGACCGCCAAGCTCGGCTACGACATCGGCGTCGAGGACGCCTTCGGCCCGAGCGGCCAGATGGTCGTCACCTGCCTCAAGACCCGGCTCACGCACGCCGCCGTACGGCACCTGCTTCCCCAGTCGAGCCACTGGCACGCGGCGGCCGAGGAGACGAAGCCGATCAGCCAGGCCGACATCATGGTCACCTGGCACAGCCTCGCGACCTTCAGCTTCAACAAGCTGACCGCATGGGGCGTGCCGATGCCGTCCGCCGACTCCGCCGCGTTCCTGCACCTGTGGCAGGTCACCGCCCACATGCTCGGCGTGGCCGACGAGTACATCCCCGCCACGTGGAGCGAGTCCAACGCCCAGGCCCGCCAGGTCCTCGACCCGATCCTCGCGCCCAGCACCGAGGGGGTGAAGCTGGCGAAGATCCTGCTCAACCTCGCCGCCGAGTACGACGGCGGGCTGACCAAGCCGATGCTCCACTCCTTCACGCGCTACTGCCTGGGTGACCAGATCGCCGACTGGCTCGAGGTGCCGCGCGAGCCCGCCACCGACATGTTCGTGTGCACCGGGTGGCCGCCGTTCATCGCCTTCCGGGAGGCAACCATGTGGTTCCCGTTCGCACCGCAGGGCTACTGGACCTTCGACGAGTTCCTGCGGCTGTCGGTCCGCTTCTTCCTCGGCGAGGGCCGGACCACCAACATCACGATGCCGACGGGCAACAACCCGAACTACAGCTGAGCCTGCGCGGCGGGCGTCGTGGAGGCGGGGCGGTCGGCCCGGGCCTCCCGGTGACGGATCCACAGCACCATCGACAGCGCGCCGATCGAGCCCGTGCAGACGATGAACAGCAGCCACGGCGCGCGGGGCGCACCCAGCCGCTGCAACCGGGGTTGGGCCAGCCACCAGGCGACGCCGGCCATGAGGAGCAGATCGAGCCAGATCTGGGTCTCCCAGGGCGCCCCGACGTGCTCGCGCCAGAATCCGAACGGCCCGTCCTCAGCGATGCTCAGCGCCGTCCAGCAGGCGAAGGGGACGAGGGCGAAGGCCGGGATCCACCACGGCGCTCGCTCGGCTGGCGACGTGCGGGCGATGGCGACGTAGGAGGCGACGGCAATGAGTCCCGCGGCGGCGGCGACAGTGGTCGAGAGGTCCATGGGCGCAACGGTGCTCGGCCGGCGTCGTCGCCTCAACTACCTGCGAGGTAGTTGTGTGCACGCCCGCTCTGCGCTTCGATCCCGGGGTGACGTCGACCGACACCGGCCTTCCCGACCTGCTGCGCGAGGCCCGGGCCCGGCGTCGGATCAGCCAGTGGGACCTGTCGCTCGAGCTCGGCGTCAGCCAGCGCCACCTGTCGTTCGTCGAGCTCGGTCGGGCCCGGCCGGGCCGCGAGCTCCTGCTGCGGTGGCTCCAGGCCCTGGACGTGCCACTCGTACTGCGCAACCACGCCCTCCTGCTGGGCGGCCACGCTCCCGCCTTCGACGAGAGCCGACTGGACGATGGTGCGCTCGCCGATGCCCGCGCGGCCCTTGCCTGCCTCCTCGAGAACCACGAGCCGTGGCCCGCCCTCGTCATCGACGCCCGATGGGACGTGGTGGCGGCCAACGCCGGCACGACCTGGCTGCTCGAGCAGGTCGGTGCCGAGGTCGAGCTGCCCGGCCGCGACGGCACCGGCGACGGACCCACGGTCAACCTGCTCGACCTCGCCCTCGGGCCGCTCGGCGCCGCTGTCATCAACCTGCCGGACGTGGCCGCCGCACTCCTCGACCAGCTGCGCGACGAGGCGGTCACGGAGCCGTCCCTGCACGAGCGCGTCGACCTGCTGGCTGCCGTCGTGGCAGCACCGGGCGCCGCGCCGGTCCGCTACCCGCCCACCCTGGTGACCCGCTACGCGACCGCCCGGGGCGAGCTGTCCTTCCTCAGCATGTTCACCACGTTCGGGACTCCGCACAGCGTCACGCTGGCATCCCTTCGCGCCGAGCTGCTCTTCCCGGCCGACGACGTCACCCGGGCGGCCCTCGCGCGGCGGGACTGACTCAGGCGGTCGGTCGGTCCACGAGGTCGACCAACCGCTGGGGCGCCTGCAGGCAGAACGAGTCGGTGAGGAGCTCGCCCAGCTCCTCCCAGTCGGTATCGTCGTCGATCAGCATGCCGACGACATTGGCGCCCCACTCGGACCGGAAGTAGGGCGTCCCGAGGTGCTGGAAGGCCATCACCTCGTCGGGCTCGGCTCGGAAGGTGATCCGGAACAGCTGGTCCTCGCCGCCGAAGACGTGCGCCACGGTGGCCGTGGTACCTGCGACCCGCCAGCGGACCCCGACCCACGCCTCCTCCTCACGGCACTCGGGCAGCCGGCCGAAGATCGCGCGCAGGCGGGCGAGGTACTCCCCGGGGACGTCGGGGCGGGTCGGGCGGGCCACGGCAGCAATCTCCCACAGCCCGCCGACAACCATCCGCGGCAGCCACCCCGTCGTACCGGACGGAGGTGACCCGATGCGCGAGGCTGTTCCCGTGCTCAGCAAGGACGCGGACGACGCGACCCGCGGCGTGCCGGCGTTCGAGGAGTACGTCGCCGCCCGCAGCGCCGCCCTGTGGCGCAGCGCGTGGCTGCTCACCGGTGATCGGCACCGTGCCGAGGACCTGGTCCAGACGGCGCTGATGAAGTGCTGGCGTCGGTGGGACCGGATCGACGACCCCGGCGCGGTCGAGGCCTATGTGCGACGCACGATGGTCACGACCTACACCGACTGGTGGCGCCGGCGCTGGAACGGCGAGCTGCCGACCGAGGACCTGCCCGAGCGCCCCGCAACCGGCCCGGACCCGGGTGTACGACGCGACGTGCTCGTCGCACTCGCGGCCCTTCCCCGCGGCCAGCGTGCCGTGGTGGTGCTGCGCTTCTTCGACGACCTCACCGAGGAGCAGACGGCCACCGCGCTCGGCATCTCGGTCGGCACGGTCAAGAGCCAGTCCTCCCGCGCCCTGCGCACTCTCCGCACGTCCGGACTCCTCGACGACCACCGGGAGGACAGCGATGACTGATCAGCTCCGCAGCCTGCTCGAGCAGGCCGTCCCCGTCGACGCCCCCACCCTCGACCCGCGTGCCGTCGCCGACGCCGCACGGCGCAGCCGCAACCGGTCGCGCGCCGCTGTCGCCGGGGTCGCGGTGCTCGCCGTCGTCGGCGGCACCGTCCTGTTCGCCGCACTCGACGGACGCGGCGTCGATCGCGGCCACGTCGCGGACGACGGCTCGTCGGCGCCGTACGACGCCCCGGCCTGCCCGGCCACGCTGCCCGAGCTCGCCGACGCGAGGACGTCCGTGGACAGCCTCGAGGGCCTGACCAGCGTGCGGAGGTGCCCGGACCTGGCGTCGCCGGGGCTCACCGTCGACACCCCCACCGCGAGCGAGCACGAGGCGATCCTCGCCGGAATGGACGCGCTGGTCGACGACCTTCCCGGCTTCGCGGACCGGGTGGCGGCGACCGAGGCCTTCGACCCCGGCCGGTGCGCGACGATCTCGGTGTTCAACACCCGGGCGTCGCTCCAGCTCACGTTCGCAGACGGTCGGCAGGTGCTGTTGCCGACCCCGACGTGCTCGCCGATCACCGTGGCCGGGCACCAGGTCGACGGCGGCGACCTCGGCCACGCCTTCCTCGCCGCGCTCGACCAGCAGCGGGACGAGCTGGCCTATCGCCGCCCGTTCAACGGACCACCGACATGCGAGGGCGAACTGGCGGGCTCCGGCCCGGCGCGGCCCGGCCGGGAGAACCTGGTGGTGGCCGTGCACTGCACGCCGGACGGCGCCAGCCAGGCGCTGCTCAGCAATGCCGAGCTGACGGACCTGAACACCGCGTGGGCCGACGCAACGGACGTACCCGCCGAGCCCGACGCCATGGAGGAGAGCACGTGCACGGCGCCCGAGCAGCCGCCGTCGTACGTTGTCGCCGGCACGGATCGCAGCGACGTGGTCCGGCTCGCCGACACCGGCTGCGGCTTCCTTGTCTGGGACGGCTGGCGCCCGGGTGGGGCGAAGGCGATCCCGACGACGCTCGCGCGCCTCGGCCTCACACCTTGAGCCTGCCCACGTCCTCCGCGTCGCCCTGGAAGTAGCTGTCGAGCAGCCACTGCGCCCGCCGGCCGCCCCAGCGCCACAGCCGGTCCCGCCCGCCCGGCAGGTGCCGCAGCACGCGGTAGCGCAGCGTGTTCAGCCCGACCAGGTAGGTGTGCGCCCACGGCGGTCGCATCGGCAGTCCGAGCTCTCGCATGCTCTCCGGGCCGAGGAAGACGGTGAGCATCGAGAGCAGCCGCTCCCGCTCGTAGCGCGCCCGCACGCCCTGCAGCGCGGTGGGCCAGCCCGGGTAGCTGCGCTCGGCCTGGGCATCGACGACCGCCTGCGCCAGTGCCGGGCCCGCGTCCGTCATCGGGCCCTGCGCCAGCAGCACGTGGTAGTCGATGCGGTGCCGCTCCCACTCGTCGTCGACGAGGAAGTCCTCGTGCACGCCCATCAGCCAGCCGACGTACTTCCACAGGTGCATGAGCGCGCGCGACTCCCGGCCGGAGACGGGCACGCCGAGTGCGCGGGAGCCGATGATGAGCACCCCGTCGAAGAGTCCGAGCGTCGAGGCCTGGTCGGCCTGGTTGATCGGCAGGCCCCAGGTGGCGGTGTCCCACCGGTCCTCGAAGGCATGGTTGACCAGGGCGTGCATGAGCCGCACGTGCACGGTCAGCCGCCACGCCTCGCCCTCGACCGGCAGCAGTGCCGACGGGTTGGTCAGCGAGGCGCCCCACTTCTGGGTCTCCGCCAGGCGGCGCAGCGTCTGCCCGCCGGTCAGTCCACCGGTGGCGACGAGCAGGTCGGTCGGCCCACCGAACCGGTAGCCCCCGACCAGCGAGAGCTGCAGCAGTACGTCCTGCGCGTTCTGGCCGAGCCGGCGCATGACGGCTGCGCCCTCCTCGACGAGATCGCGGTCGACCCAGGCAGGCTCGCCCTGCACCTCGTCGAAGAACGCGCGCAGCGCCGGCGGAGCGTCCGGCACCGCGTCGATCCCGTGCGCGAGGGCGGCGCGGAACTGGCCCATCTCGACCTTGCCGGGGGCCCCCGCTCGCAACCGGATCGCGTCCGCGAGCCGGGCTCCCAGCTCGTCGCGCTCGAACATGGCGCGCCCGATCCGGTCCAGCAGCGCCTCGTCGACGTCCTTGACCCGGCCGACCACCTTGAGCGGGCGGCCCAGGCGGCGATTGCGCTCGCCGCCGGCCCGGAAGCGACTCGGGTACGACGGTTCGGTCGGCGTGCCGGGGGTGGCAGCGAGGTCAGCGGTCATGCCATCATCGTGACGCGAGTTATCGCTCGCATTCAAGTCGCGAAACTTGACCTTTCAGATCAGGGCCGAGGGCGTCCCCGTGCCCGGCAGGGTGTGATGATGGAACCGGTTCGACCCCTGGGGAGGAGGAGAGCATGGGCGAAGTGACGCCAGGACTCGAACGACTGCTCGTCGCAGTCCAGCAGCTGTCGCTGGCCGACTCGCTGGAGGAGGTCCAGCAGGTCGTCCGCACGGCTGCCCGCGACCTGGGCGCCTGCGACGGCGCGACCTTCGTCCTCCGCGACGGCGACCAGTGCTACTACGCCGACGAGGACGCCATCGCGCCATTGTGGAAGGGGCACCGGTTCCCGCTCGAGGCCTGCGTCAGCGGCTTCGCCATGCTCCACCGCACACCCATCGCGATCCCCGACATCTACGCCGATGAGCGGGTGCCGCACGAGGCCTACCGCCCGACCTTCGTGACCAGCATGCTGATGGTGCCGGTCCGCACCCTCGACCCGATCGCGGCCATCGGCACGTACTGGGCCGAGCCGCACACGCCGACCGACACCGAGGTCTCGTTGCTGCAGGGCCTCGCCAACGCCACGTCCGTCGCACTCGACAAGGTCCAGGTGCACGCCGAGCTCGCCAGCGCCGTAGCGCTGCGCGACGCCACCCACCGCCTGGCCACCACCGACGACCTGACCGGCCTGCGCAACCGCCGCGGGTTCTTCGAGCTCGCCCGCCACCGCTGGGCCGAGGGCACGGGCGCCGGGGCTGTCGGCTTCGTCGACCTCGACGGACTGAAGGTCGTCAACGACGCCGACGGCCACGAGGCCGGGGACCGCCTCCTGCGCAAGATCGCGACGGCACTGCAGTCGAGCCTGCGCGACACCGACGTGGTGGCCCGCATCGGCGGCGACGAGTTCGCCGTCTTCTCGCCCGACCTCGCTCCCGCCGAGCGCCAGGCCCGCCTCGACCAGGCGGTCGGCCGCCGCGCCAGCGTCGGCACGGCAGCACTCCTCGACATCGACCTGCTGGCGGACGCCCTGCTCGAGGCCGACGCGCGGATGTACGACGCCAAGCGGCGCCACCTTCGGGTCCACTCGGCCTGATGCGCAAGGCTCCCCAGCAGGCCCGCTCGCGCGAGATGGTCGAGCGGATCGTCGCGGCCGGCCGCGAGGTCCTGGTCCGACACGGCTACGACACGTTCAGCACCAACCGGGTCGCCACCGCCGCCGGCGTCAGCCCCGGCTCGCTGTACCAGTACTTCCCGGACAAGGCCGCGATCCTCGACGTGGTGATCGACCGCTACTGGGCGGAGGTGGCCGAGCAGGTCGCGGCGTCGCTCGGTGACCGGATCGGCGAGTTCGGCCCGGGGATGGTCCGCGCCACCGCAGACGCGCTGGTCAGCGCCCTCGAGGCGGATCCCGTCGTCCTGCGCGTCGTCGCCGAGGAGCTGCCGATCGGCCGCAACCGCGATCGCCGCGCGGCGCTCGAACGTCGCGTCCGCGAGCTGGTCACGGCCTACCTCGCGGCGCGTCCGGGCAGCTACCGCCGGCCGGTCCCCGCAGTGGCCGCGTGGGTCGTCGTCCTCGCCATCGAGAACCTCGCCCTGCGCTGGGTGCTGGACCAGCCCGAGGCGGTCAGCCGCGACGTCCTCCTCGACGAGATGGTCGCGCTGGTCGGGGGCTACCTGTCGGCTTGACCTGCCGGTTCCGGGCCTCCGCTCACTCGGCCCGGTCGGTGGTGCTGTCGGTGGCGTCGGCAGCCGGGTCGCCGTACACGCCGGCGTCCTTGGCCCGCTGCGCGGTGCGCAGGCTGCGGGTGAGGGCGATCCCGATCACGACGACGGCGACGATCCCGCCGATGAAGATCCAGAACGCCGTCCAGCCCGCGACGACGTCCTTGTCCTCGGGCGCCTTCTCCTCGGCGAGAACGAGCGTGTTGACGACGGTGACGGCGAGCGCGTGCATGGACCCAGTGTCTCAGGCGGCCCGGTCAGGCGTCCGGGGTGACCCCGGCGAACAGGTCGTCCTCCGGTACGACGGACTCGACGTGGCTGGTCACCAGCTCGTAGTCCTCCGTCGGCCAGACCTCCGCCTGCAGCTCGCGCGGCACCGCGAACCAGAAGCCGTCCGGGTCGATCTGGGTCGCGTGGGCGAGCAGCGCCTGGTCGCGCACGCCGAAGTACTCCGCGCAGGGCACGCGGGTCGTGATCCGCGCGTCCCACTCCGGCTCCGGCTTCCACTCCTTGAGCCGCTCCTCCCACGGGGACTCGAGGCCGTGCTCGACCATCGCGTCGTGCAGCGCCTGCATCCGCGGACGGTTGAAGGAGTGGTGGTAGTAGAGCTTGAGCGGCTGCCACGGCTCCCCGGCGTCCGGGAAGCGCTCCGGGTCGCCGGCCGCCTCGAAGGCCGCGACGCTGACCTCGTGGCAGCGGATGTGGTCGGGGTGCGGGTAGCCGCCACGTTCGTCGTACGTCGTCACCACGTGGGGCCGGAAGGCGCGGATCAGCCGGACCAGCCGCTCGGTCGCCTCCTCCAGCGGGACCAGGGCGAAGCAGCCGTCGGGCAGCGGCGGCTTCGGGTCGCCGTCGGGCCAGCCGGAGTCGACGAAGCCGAGCCAGTCCTGGGTGACGCCGAGGATGTCGCGGGCGCGCTCCATCTCCTGACGGCGCACCTCGGTGATGTTCTCGAGGATGTCGGGCCGGTCCATCTTCGGGTTGAGGATCGAGCCGCGCTCGCCGCCCGTGCAGGTCACCACGTGCACGTCGGCACCCTCGGCGACGTAGCGCGCCGTCGACGCCGCACCCTTGCTCGACTCGTCGTCGGGGTGGGCGTGGACGTGCATCAGCCGCAGGCCGGAGCGGTCGACGGCGGGCGCGTGCGAGGTGGGCATGCCGCCCATCGTAGAAAAAGTCATCGTGGGACCATGAACCGGTGAGCACGACCGACGATTCCCTGGCCCGACGGTACGGCGCGCCGTCGCCCCGCCGTCGGATGGGGATCCTCGTCGTGGCGGGCGTCGTCGCGGCCGGCTTCCTCGGCTGGCTGCTGTGGGCGATGCTCTTCCACTCCAACCCGGAGATCGCCTCGGAGGAGATCGGGCACGAGATCGTCGACGACCACACGGCGACGATCGAGGTCCGGATCGAGATCGACGACGACATCGAGGACCCCGAGTGCGCACTGCGCGCGATCTCGCACGACAAGGCGATCGTGGGCGAGACGACCTTCTCCCCCGACCCCGCCGACGGCCCCGTCTACGAGGTCGAGGTGCGCACCGAGCGCCGCGCGACCACCGTCGAGTGGCTGGGGTGCAAGGCGCCGGGTCAACCCCGCTATCGCTGAGCGATCCCCGTCCAACCGGTAGACTCGATCGTTCATGTACCCGCAGGGGTATGCGACGAGCAGCACAGGAGTTTCATTCATGTCTCAGACCGACCAGTCCGGTGGCGCCAACACCGTCTGGCTGACCCAGGACGCCTACGACAAGCTCAAGGCGGAGCTGGAGCACCTCAAGGGCCCCCGCCGCGCCGAGATCGTCGCGGAGATCAGTGCTGCGCGCGACGAGGGCGACCTCAAGGAGAACGGCGGCTACCACGCCGCCCGCGAGGAGCAGGGCAAGAACGAGGCCAAGATCCTCCAGCTGGAGGACATGCTCCGCCGCGCCGAGATCGGCGAGACCCCGCCCGACGACGGCGTCGTCGAGCCGGGCATGGTCGTCACCTACAAGTTCGAGGGCGATGACGACGACGAGGCGGAGAGCTTCCTCCTCGGCGCGCGCGAGATCGAGCCCGAGGGCCTCACCGTCTACTCCCCCCAGTCCCCGCTCGGCCAGGCCATCAACGGCCGCAGCAAGGGCGAGACGGTGTCCTACGAGGTCAACGGCAAGCAGCAGACGGTCATCATCCTGGACGCCAAGCCCTACGTCGCCTGACCCTCCGGGTCGTCCGGGCCCGCCGAGCCGTCCGCCCCCACGGGGGTGGGCGGCTCGGCCACTTCCGCGGGCGCGTCGGCCAGCTCGGCCAGGTGCAGCACGACGGCGTTCGCCGCCGCGGCCAGGGGTACGGCGACCAGCGCGCCCGCGATGCCCGCGACCAGCACGCCGCAGGCGATCGCGACGATCACCCCGAGCGGGTGCACGGAGACCCAGCGACCGAGGAGGAACGGCTGCAGGATGTGGCCCTCGAGCTGCTGCACGCCGATCACGACGGCGAGCATGAGCAGCGCGGTCAGCGGCCCCTGGTCGACGAGCGCCACCAGGATGGCCACGCTGCCGGCGATGGTCGCACCGATCATCGGAACGAACGCGCCGAGGAAGACCAGCACACCGATGGCGAGCACGAAGGGCACGTCGAGCACCGCGGCGCCCACGGCGATGCCGGTGGCGTCGACGAGTGCGACGACGACGGTCGCCCGCACGAACTGGACGAGCGAGATCCACGCGACCCGGCCCGAGCTGTCCACCCGCTCACGGGCGACGCGGGGAGCGAGGCGCACCATCCAGGACCAGATCCGCTCGCCGTCGGCGAGGAAGAAGTAGGTCGCGAAGAGCGAGATGAAGAATCCGGCGAGCACGTGTCCGAGCGCGGCCCCGACCTCGGTGACCTGGCTGACCACCTCGCCGTCGCGTGACCGCTCGGTGATCGCGTCCTGGATGCTCTTGATCCAGTCGTTGATCTGCGAGTCGCTGGCATTGAGCGGCCCGTCCTGGAGCCAGGTGCGGATCTCCTCGAGACCCTCGACGGCACCGTCCGCCAGGTCCTTCGCGCCGTCCGCGACCTGGTTGCCGGCGAAGGTCAGCAGCGCACCGACGACCGCGAAGCCGAAGATCACCACCAGCAGCGCCGACAGCCCCCTCGGTACGCCGATCCGGGTCAGCCCCTGGACGAACGGCGCCGCCAGCGCGCTGATCAGCAGCGCCACCGCGATCGGCACGGTGACCACGGCGAAGTACCCCACCAGCCACAGGAGCAGGTAGGCCGCGCCTGCGATCAGCAGGATCCGCCAGGCCCAGCCGGCCGCGAGGTCCAGGCCGTAGGGAACCTCGGCCCGGCGGAGGTTGGACGGACCGGTCGCGAAGGAGGGCGCCTCGTGACGCCGCCCCTCACGCTCCTCCCGCAGCAGCGCCCACTGGTGGGCGAAGCGGCGGAACAGCCGCTCCTCGCGGTCGCCCTCCTCGGGGCCGAGGGGCGGCTGCTCCTCGGCCGCCTCCGCGACGGCGTTCTCCGCCGCGGCTGCGGTCGGGGTCGGGTCCTCGGGCTCGGTCGGGCCGTCGCTCGTCACCCCACCGACCCTAGACGGTCGGTGTCAGGCGGTGGCGCCGAGCGCCCGCTCCAGGTCGGCGAGCTGGTCCTCGGACGTCTCGATGCCGACGCTGAGGCGGACCAGGTCGGCCGGCACCTCCAGGTCGGTGCCGGCGACGCTCGCGTGCGTCATCCGGCCCGGGTGCTCGATCAGCGACTCGACGCCTCCCAGGGACTCCCCGAGGGTGAACACCGAGGTCGCCGCGCAGATCGCGAGGGCCTGCTCCTCGCCGCCCTTCACGCGGAAGGACACCATGCCGCCGTACCTCTTCATCTGGCGCGACGCCACGGCGTGGCCCGGGTGGTCCGCCAGCCCGGGATAGATCACCTCGCTGACCGCGGGGTGGCCGCTGAGGAACTCGACGATCCGCTCGGCGTTGTCGCTGTGCCGTTCCATCCGCAGCGCCAGCGTCTTGAGGCCGCGCAGCACCAGCCACGCGTCGAACGGCCCGGCGACGGCGCCGATGGCGTTCTGGTGGTAGCCGATCGTCTCGGCGAGGTCGGCGTCGTCGACGACCAGCGCTCCCCCGACGACGTCGGAGTGACCGCCGGCGTACTTGGTCGTCGAGTGGACGACGATGTCGGCGCCCAGCGCCAGCGGCTGCTGGAGGTACGACGACGCGAACGTGTTGTCGACGACGAGCCGTGCGCCCGCGTCATGGGCGACGTCAGCGAGCGCCGCGATGTCGCCGATGGAGAGCATCGGGTTCGTGGGGGTCTCCAGCCACACGAGCTTGGTCTCCCCGGGCCGGATGGCCGCCCGGACCGCCTCGGGGTCGGTCACCGGGGCCGGGCTGTGCGCGAGGCCCCAGTTCGTGGCCACCTTGTCGAAGAGGCGGAAGGTGCCGCCGTAGGCGTCGTTCGGCAGCACCACGTGGTCGCCGGGCCGGCACAGCGCCCGGACCAGCGTGTCCTCGGCCGCGAGCCCGGAGGCGAACGCGAAGCCGTGCGCGCCGCCCTCGAGCGCGGCCAGGGTGGACTCCAGCGCGGTGCGCGTCGGGTTCGCCGAGCGGCTGTACTCGTAGCCGTTGCGCAGCCCGCCGACGCCGTCCTGGGCGTAGGTCGAGGTCGCGTAGATGGGCGGGATCACCGCGCCGGTGGTCGGGTCGGGGCGGTAGCCGGCGTGGATGGCCCGGGTCTCGAAGCCCGCCCCGTCGAGGTGCTCGTCGAGGTGCCCGTCGATGTGGTTGTCGCTCACCGTTCGAGCCTACTCATCACAGCGGGGCCGGATGGTCCGCCCGTCGCCCGCCCCGTGACAATACGAGCAGTCGCTCGTTTCCCGGACGTGACCCGCCTCACGCGCGCCCTCGCCACCGCCGCCTGCACGGTCCTCGCGGCCACCGCCCTGGCGTTGCCCGCCGCGCCCGCCCGGGCGGACTACGACGGCGACCCGGATCCCCTGCGCGGCCTGCTGCTGCCACCGCTCGACGCCGTGGTGGCACTGCTCGCCCCGTTCCCGGTCCCGGCGACGCCGTACACCGGCGACGTGTGCGCCAGCGGGGCCGACGCCTGCATCGACGACGTCGTCGCACGGATGGAGGACCGCCTCGACGGGCTGGTCGAGGAGTGCTCGCACAGCGCCGTCTTCTCCCTGGCCTACCTGCGGGTGACCGAGAACGTCCGCGACGCCGTCCGGTCCGGCTACTTCGAGGACCGGGCCTGGCTGAACCGGGTCGACGCCGTCTTCGCCGAGATGTACTTCGACACGACCAGCCGCTGGGAGGCCGGCCAGCGCACTGGCATCCCGCGGGCCTGGCAGATCGCACTGAAGGCCGAGGACGACCGGGCGATGAGCGGCCTGGGCAACTTCCTGCTCGCGATGAACGCGCACATCAACAGCGACTTCCCGCGCGTGCTCGCGACCGTCGGGCTGACCGGGCCGGGCGGCAGCCACAAGTCGGACCACAACCGCTACAACAACCGGCTCGACAGCCTCTACGCGCCGGTGTTCGCCGAGGAGGCCGCGCGCTTCGACCCGACCTTCGACGACATCGACGCGGGCAGCGCCGAGGAGGCGGTCGCGGGCGTCATCATGCGCGGCTGGCGCGAGATGGTGTGGCGGCACGCCGAGGCGCTGGTCCTCGCGAGGACCCCGGCCGCCCGCACCCTCGTGGAGAAGGAGATCGAGGTCTACTCCGCGCTCCAGGCCCAGCTGATCCGCACCTTCTTCGTCGCGAACCCGGCGAAGCGGGACGCGTGGTGCGCCGCGCACGGAGCCGGCTGACCGAACCGACGTGAGCGGGGCGTGCGACCTCCGGTCCCGTCAGAGATAGATGTCTCAAAGGTGCGGGCCTCCGCGGCCTCCGCGGACCCCTGAGGGCCCGCCGCACCTCCCGGATTATTCAGCCGCTGGCGGGCCTTCCTGCGGCGTCCCAGAGTCGTGCCGAGGATAGGTCCCGACCCGACGGAAGTAATCCCCCAGCGCCGTCTCGAAGTTGCGAGCCATGGCGAAGTCGACAGGCTCGGCAGAGGGCAAGGGCTCCTGCAAAGTAGGCCAGATATCGACCGGCCGCGCACCAGCCTGGTCGAGCGCCACGAAGGAAAGAGGTGCTTCTGCATTGGGGTCGTCGTAAAGGACGAAGAAGATGCAGCCTGCCGCGTACCTAGTCCACTGGACGACGGTCGGCTCATCCGGCCGGGCAAGGGGCTCGCCGTTCGCGTCGGCACTCACACCGAACGTGAACGATCCGACGTGCTCCACCTTCTCATCTAAGTCCAATGCCCAGACCGTCCAGCCTCGAGGTACGCGACCGTACTCACGCAGCCGCCTTGCATGGCGCCGCCGCCAAGATCCGGAGACACCGGGCTCCAGTGCGGATCGCAGGAGGGCGCTCTTGACGAGATACACAGCAAGCTTCCGTCGCCAATCGCCGAACAATGGCAACTCAACGTTTTGCTCAATCGCGGCGAGGGTTTGCCAGCCCTCGCGATCCACGAGGCGCATCCAGCCCTCTCTACACCGTGCGCAGACGCCGGGAACTAGGTCACGGTCCCAACGGAAGGGTCGGGTGCCGACCGTGAAGTTGTCGCCTTGCGTGAACTCCTGAAGGATGTCGGCGTCCCTGTTGCTCGCTCGCCGATGCACGTTCCGCACATCGAGTTCAGCTCCCGGTAGCTCACCTTCGCGGTCGCAGAAGTCGCAGAGACCGACGTCGGCCAGCGCTTCGGGAAGAGGCATCGCGTGAACAAACAGCCAGTCAGCAACAGCCGGTAGGTCGTGTTCGCCAGCGATCATCTCAAGGATGAAATCCTCGGCTTCATCGTCAGGAATCTCGGCAAGATCCTCATCGTTGAGGCGAAGGAACGCGCCCGCAGCCAACCATGCGGTTCGCTTGTTGCCATCCAAGAAGTATTGGGTCGTGGCGAGCCCGTGGAGGTATACGGCAGCCTTGGCCCACAGCGTCGGGTAGATCTCGACATCGCCGAATCCGCTCCACGCACGAGCTACAGCGGCCTCAACTCCGGCGCGATCGACACCAACATCGGCACCGCAGTGAACGCGGTTGATCTCGATCACAGTCTCGGCGTCGAGATACTCGACCTCGATCACTTGGCGAGGCGCTCCAGAAGCTTCTTGTCTCGCTCCGCGACCTTGGCCGCCTCAGCGAGAGCACGCTCGCGCGAAGCGAACTTGGGCTTCTTGCCCTCGCTGGTCCGCTTCTCAACTCGAGTCCCGTTATCGGCCACGACTCCAAGGTACTGCGGGCCGATAACGTCGCATAGGCGAGAAGCCCAAATGGTGACTGTCTTGCGTGTCGCTCGGCCCTCAAGAGCTTGTAGGTCGTCGGGCGGCTGCCACCGGCCAAGTCGTGCCCGGGAGGGGCCATGGGACCACGTCTCTGCAAATGAGGTCCGCCTTGGACCCAACTGTTTCAGCGTGCGAGGAAGAATGGAGCCATGTTCTCCCGTCGCAAGACCGAGATGGTCGACCCCGCCGAGGCGCTGCCCGGCCGCACCACCCCCACGTTCGCGCTGCCCGCCCAGCACGAGGTCCTGCACACCCCGCTCGTCACCGACGACGTCCCCGACGGCCTCGAGGTCGCGGAGTTCGGCCTCGGCTGCTTCTGGGGTGCCGAGGAGATCTACTGGCAGGTCCCCGGTGTCTGGTCGACGTCGGTCGGGTATGCCGGCGGGACCACCCCGAACCCGACGTACGAGGAGGTCTGCAGCGGCCGCACCGGCCACACCGAGGCGGTCCGGATCGTCTTCGACCCCGACCAGGTCTCCTACGCCGACCTGGTGAAGAAGTTCTTCGAGGTCCACGACCCCACCCAGGGCATGCGGCAGGGCAACGACATCGGCACGCAGTACCGCTCGGCGATCTACTTCCACAGCCCCGAGCAGGAGGCCACCGCCCGCGAGCTCACCAAGGTGTACGGCGAGGAGATCGCGCGCCGCGGCTACGGCGAGATCACCACCGAGATCGAGCCGGCCGGCGCCTACTACTACGCCGAGGCGCACCACCAGCAGTACCTCCACAAGGTCCCGCACGGCTACCGCTGCCACGCCAACACGGGCGTCCCGTTCCCCGAGACCGCCTGACCGTCGCCCGACCATCGCCCGACCATCGGGGGTCCGTCCCGCAACCCGGCTGCACGGGGTTGGTCCGGCACCCGACAATGGACCCATGGCTGACCTCCCCCGCAAGGCCGCGGCCCGCACGGCGCGGCTCGCGGCGCTCCCCCTCGGGTACGCCGGTCGCACCGCCGTCGGCTTCGGCAAGCGCCTCGGCGGCGCGCCCGCCGAGGCGGTGATGAGCGACATCCAGCAACGCACGGCCGAGCAGCTGTTCCGCACGCTCGGCGAGCTCAAGGGCGGCGCGATGAAGTTCGGCCAGGCCCTGTCCGTGCTCGAGTCCGCGCTGCCGGAGGAGATGGCGGCGCCGTACCGCGAGCAGCTCACGAAGCTCCAGGACTCCGCTCCCCCGATGCCCACCCAGACCGTGCGGGACATCCTCGCCGAGGACCTCGGCGCGGACTGGAAGGAGCGGCTCGTCTGGCTCGACGGCGCCCCCACCGCCGCGGCGTCGATCGGCCAGGTCCACGAGGGCCGCTGGTACGACGGTCGCCGGGTCGCGGTGAAGGTGCAGTACCCGAATGCCGGCGAGGCCCTGATGGCCGACCTGCGCACGCTGGCCAGGGCCGCGCGGGCCATCGGGCCGCTGATCCCCGGCGTCGACATGAAGCCCCTCGTCGAGGAGGTGCAGGCGCGGGCCCGCGAGGAGCTCGACTACGGCCTCGAGGCCGAGGCCCAGCGCGAGTTCGCCGCGGCCTTCCGCGACGATCCGTTCATCGACGTCCCCGACGTCGTGGCCGTGGGGCCGCGGGTGCTGGTCACCGAGTGGCTCGACTCCGCCGGCTCGCTGGCGTCGATCATCTCTGACGGCAGCCAGGAGGAGCGCGACCACTACGGCGAGATCTTCACGCGCTTCCTGTTCTCCGGCCCCGCCCGCACCGGACTGCTCCATGCGGACCCCCACCCGGGCAACTTCCGGGTCATCCCGAACGAGGACGGCAGCCCCGGCCGGATCGGCGTGCTCGACTACGGCGCCGTCGCCCGGCTGCCCCAGCGCGGGCTGCCGGAGCCGATGGGCCGGCTGATCACGCTCTGCGCCGCCGGCGACGGTGAGGCGCTGATCGCAGGGCTGCGCGAGGAGGGCTTCCTCAAGGACCGGATCAAGGTCGAGCCGCAGCTGCTGATGGACTACCTCTCGCCCTTCGTCGACCCCACGCTGGTCGAGCGGTTCCGGTTCAGCCGGGAGTGGATGCGCGAGCAGTTCCAGCGGATCAACAACCCCAAGGACCCGGCCTACACGGTGAGCATCAAGCTGAACCTGCCGCCGTCGTACGTCCTCATCCACCGCACCTGGCTCGGCGGCGTCGGCGTGCTCAGCCAGCTCGAGGCGGAGGCGCCCTTCCGGGCGATCATGGAGCAGTTCCTGCCGGGGTTCACCCCGGCGGAGATCTAGGGTGGCCCGTCCGTGAGGCAGTAGGTGCGGCCGACCGGGTCGGCCAGCACCGTCCAGTGAGAGTGCACCGCGAGCACGCGGGCACCCAGCCCGAGATGCCGCTCCGTCTCCGCCGCCCGGTCGGTGGTGCCCCAGTCGAGATGGGCCCGGGTCGGGCCCTCCTCCTCCCCGAGTCGCTGGAGAAGCAGCTGCAGCGGCTGGCCCGCGGGCGGCACCAGGAAGCAGAAGTCCGGGCTGACCGAGGAGGCGTGCTCCTCCCAGCCGGTCAGCGCGTGCCAGAAGGCCAGCTCCCCGTCGTACGACGCCCGGGGCACGTCGATCACGACCTGGCGCACCCGCGCCGCCGATCCCCCCGGGTGCACGGTCGGCGACGGACGCTGCGCGGCCGGGCTGTCGACGTAGCAGAACACCAGCCCGCCCGGCGAGGCCATCACCACGTGGTCACCCCGGTCGACCATCTCCACGGCGCCGGCGACGACGGCCGCGTCCGCCGCCCGCCGCGGGTCGGCCACGTGCAGGTCGAGGTGGATCCGGTCGACGCCCTCGTGCAGGCACTGCACCCGCAGGAAGGCGTCGCCGTCCGGTGGCACCAGCGTCGCGAACTCCTCGTGCTCGCCGCGCGGGGCCGAGAGCGCGTAACCGGTCGCCGCCTGCCAGAACCCGACATCGTGCTGGTGGTGGGCCGCAGCGGAGTCGAGGAAGGCGGTCAGCCAGAAGGGCCTCATCCGCGCACCGGCGCGCAGTCGTGCCCGCAGCCGTCCGGCGGGAGCGGGCCGTCCGCGTGCGCAGCCGGGCGGTGCAGGACGGCGCCGGTGGCGACGACCACGACGTCCTCGCCGTCCACCGCCGCGGTGCCGTCGACGAGGAGGGTGTAGCCGTGGCGCTCCCGGGGCGGGAAGACCACCGTCACGGCGGCGTTGACGTCCAGGTTGCGCAGCGTGCCCGCGCCGGGGGCTTCGATCCGGAGCGTCCCGTCGTCGGCGACGACCGGGTCGACCGTCACCACCTTCACCTGCGGCGAGGACGTGGTCAGCAGGTAGCCGCTGTCGAAGTCGGCGACCGCACGACGCAGGTCGGCGGGGTCCACGGGGATGCTCACGTGGCGAGCCTAGGCAGCCGGGCGCGGACTCACCAGAGCCCGAGGACCCCTCCGCCGATCCGGATGACGAAGGCGCCGACCACGAGGATGAAGAACGCCCTGACGAAGCGGGCGCCGCGGGCGACGGCGGTGCGGGCGCCGACGTAGCCGCCGACGAGGTTGCAGGCGCCCATCAGCAGGCCGACGTCCCACAGGACAGCGCCGGACGGGATGAACAGCAGCAGCGCGCCCAGGTTGGTGGCGAGGTTGGCGAGCCGCGCCTTCGCGCTGGCCTGCAGGAAGTCGTAGCCGAGGAGACCGACCAGCGCGAACACGAAGAAGCTCCCGGTGCCGGGGCCGAGCACGCCGTCGTACACGCCGATGGCGAAGCCGACCACCATGGCCGCGGCGAGGTGGCGGTGACCGTCGAAGCGCAGCTCGGCGGCCTCGCCGAGCTCCGGGCGGAGCAGGACGTAGGTGCCGACCACGACAAGAGCGACCAGCACGATCGGCTCGAACGCCTCTCGTGGGATGTGCGACGCGGCGAAGGCCCCCGTGAACGCGCCCGCGAGCGCCAGCAGCATGAGCGGCCCGAAGGTCCGTGGATCGGGCCGGATCCGGCGGTAGTAGGTCACCGAGGCGGCAGCCGTGCCGCACACCGAGGCGAGCTTGTTGGTCGCGAGCACCTGCACCGGGCTCGCGCCCGGCAGGCCGAGCAGCAGCGCGGGCAGCTGCACCAGTCCCCCTCCGCCGACGACCGCGTCGACGAAGCCCGCCGTCACCGCGGCCAGCGCGAGCAGCGCGAGTACGTCGGCACCGAGATCGGACATCGACGCCGATTCTCGCCGGGTCGGCCGCTGGAGGCTATTTCCAGGCGATCTGCGTGTCTGACTCGTCGGCGTACTCGCGGGCGACGTCGCGCGAGGTCTCCACGCACTCGGAGGTGACCTGGGCGACGACGTAGTTGCCGAACTCCAGTCGCATCGTCTGGAGCCCCTTCGTGCCGACGACGATCTGCTCGGCCGCCGGGCGCTCCACCGTCCAGCCGTCGGCGGCGAGGATCTCCGCGGCCCGGTCCACCGCCTGTTCGAGCAGCAGGTCGCTGGACTGGAAGTCGAAGTTGACCGTGACCTGGTGGACCACCCCGCCGGGCGCGAGGTCGTCGCCGCAGAGCGAGTCGAAGGCGTTGCCCTCCCGGAAGGTCATCTGCACGCCGTCGGCGATCTCGTGCAGCACGCCGTCCACCGCGTCGAGCGCTTCCTGAGCCACCGCATCGACCCGCTCACGGTCGTCGTCGCCACCTCCGGCACAGCCACCGAGCAGGGGGACGACCAGCAGGGCGAGGGCGAGCAGGGCCGTCGTGCGCTTCCCGAGCATGGACCTCACCCTCCCAGCATCCGGGCCAGCGGGGAACTCTCCACGATGAGCCCCCCGATGTCCTCGGCCCGGTCGAGGACCCACTCGCCGCCCTCGACGACCAACTCACCCCCACTGGCGAGGGTGGAGGCGGCGAGCAGCTCGCTGAGGGTGAGGTAGCCGCCGCCCTCGTCCCCGCGGTGCGGTTGGTGGGTCACGTCCCCGTCGCGGTCGGTGACGATGCGGGCCATGTTGTCCAGCGACTCGTCCTCGAAGTAGGAGCTGTGGTTGGTCAGCAGGTCCTCGACCCGGAGCGATCCGTCGCCGGTGGCGAAGCGGCGACCCCCGAAGTCGTCCTCGGCGGGGTCCTGCCCGAGGGCACCGACGCCCCCGCGCTCGCCGGACCCGAGCAGCGAGACCGGGTCGTGGTCCTTCGAACCCACCCAGACGTCGGCATCGGTCAGCGCCTCCGCAGTGCTGGTCGGCTGGCCGGGGCTGCCGATCACGATGGCGTCGTCGACAGGGAGCCCGTCCTCGAGCGCGTGGCCCAGCGTTGTCGAGCCGTAGCTGTGCCCGATGGCCGTCAGGTG
Source organism: uncultured Nocardioides sp. (assembly GCA_964487275.1). Taxonomy (GTDB): domain Bacteria; phylum Actinomycetota; class Actinomycetes; order Propionibacteriales; family Nocardioidaceae; genus Nocardioides. The sequence goes on from CAZAQE010000009.1 coordinate 73,696, forward strand.
GGCGCGAGGCCCCTCGTCAGAGGCACGCAGCCCGCCGATGAAGTCGCCGAACCGCTCGCCTCCCGCATCCGCCTTGCCGGTCAGGGCCACGCCGCCGACGTCGAGGGTCTCCCACGGCTTGACGGGATTGCCGCTGGGGGCGTCGTAGTCGAGCCAGTAGACGCTGGCGACCGATCCGTTGTCCTCGGCGACCGCGGCGTCGTGCAGCGCCCGGGTCTTCTGCAGGTTGCCGTCGGTGCTCGACGTCTCGGTGGTCAAGCCCGGCACGTTGACGGACACGTGATCAGCGGTGTCGGGGTCCCCGAAGCTGATCGCCACCGCACCGTCGCCGGAGTGGATGCCGGGCTGGAAGACCAGCAACCGGGCCAGCTCACGCCCCGTCAGCGGGTCGATGTAGGTCCGGTTCTCGTCGAGCGCGTCGTCGACGTGGTGGGCGTTCTCGAGGATCCGCTTCTCGGCGTCGCTCAGCTGCCCGTCGTCGGCACGCTCCTCGAGACGGGCGATGGTGTTCCCCAATGCAGCGCGGTTGGCCTCGTCGCGCTGCTCGGCCGGCACACCGTCGGCGTTGCCGACGAGCTCCGGGTGCTCGGTCAGGAGCGCCTGCTGCTCGGCGCGGCTCAGCCTGGTCCACCACGCGTTGAGCGAGGTGGGGTCGTCCCGGCGCCGGTTGAACTGGTCGGTGAGCCCGTCGACGTCCACCCGCCCGGGATCGTCCGCGGCCAGGTCCCCCTCGGCCACGGTGTCGACCTGCGCCAGGACCGCGATGAGCTCGGTCTCCGCCTCCCGGTAGCGGCGGGTCCAGTCGTCGATCTCGGCCACGACGTCCGTGGCGCGGGTGGTCAGGCGCCCGGAGCGGCGCTGGAGCTCGGCGATCTGCGCCGCGGTGGCGTCGTCACCGACCGCCTCGACGTCCGCCCGCAGGGACTCGGCGTCCTGGTTGACCGTCTTGCGCTCGGTGTCGATGGTCAGGCGCTGCGTGGACAGCCTCTGCAGGCGCGCCTCGAAGAGGTCCGCGGCGACGACCGCCCGATCCAGGGCCGCCTCTGCCGCGTCCAGCCGCGCAGCGAACCTGCTGGCGGCATGGTCGTGGGTCTCGCGGGAGTCGCCCGCCCAGCCGGGACCGGCCACCGTCGCAGCCCAGCCCTGAACGTTCTTGACGCCGACCGCCGCCGTCCTCAGGTCGGTCGCGAACGTGAGGGCGCGCGCCGGGGTGGACTCCATCGTCTGGAAGGCCGGGATGTGGCCCGGGATCGCGATGACGGTCACGGGAGCTCGACCTCCACGATCGCAGCGTCCTGCTGCGCCCAGGGCAGGAGGGCGCGCAGCCCCTCGGCCTGGGCGGCGTCGGCGACCACGACGGAGCCGTGGAACAGCACGATGGCGTCGCTGTGGCCCTGGGCCTGGAGACCGGCCGCCTTGAGCTCGTCGACCCACGGCTCCCGGAAGCCGACCACCGCCGCGGCGACCTCCGGGGAGAAGCCCGAGGTGCCGGTCTTGTGGAGTCGACGCCAGGTTCCGTCGAGCTCGTCCGCACCGTCGTCCCACCGGGCCTTGGCCTCCAGCAGGACCTTCGTCGTCACGGCCAGGGTCACCGCCATGACGCCACCGCCTCCGCCACCCGGGCCCGGAGGACGACCCGCTCGGGCTCCGTCACCGGCAGCACCCCGGTGGCGAGGGTGAGTACGACGGCACCCGGCCCGGCCACTGCCTCCAGGTCGAGCAGCCCGTCGGTCGCGCGCAGCAGGGGCAGCCCGGCGCGCCTGCCCGGCGCGAACCTCCAGTCGTGCTCGCCGAGCGCCCGCAGCACTGCCCGCAGGAGGTCGGTCCCGCCGTCCTGCCCGAGGCCGCGCACGGCGGTTTCCACGACGAGCGCGTGCCCGTCGTCGGCCGTCGACCAGCGCACGGTCGGCTCGACCTGCTCACCGCCGGCTGCCGCGAGCGGCGCGAGCGCGGTCCACGTCGCGACCACGCGCTCGCCGATGGCTGTCAGCGTCTCCGGCGCGAGGGTCCGTCCCGCCTGCTCCGGTGGCAGAGGGTCATCCGGCTGCAGGACGATCGTGACGTCCGGATGGCGGTGCCGCACCACCGACCAGAAGGGGTCGTCGTCGACCGCTGCGGGGTCGACCCGTCGAAGGAGCCCGAGATCATCCATGGAGGCTGGCTGCCCGGGGCCCCTGGGCGGCAAACCCGGCCCGGGGGTTGTCCACAGCCGGGCCGACGCCGGACCCGGTCGGGGCGCCGATCAGCCGACCCAGAAGCCCCGCGAGCCGAACCAGTCGCCGTAGCTGCCCGGTCCGCCACCCTCGCCCGGGCGGCCACCGCGCCGCGACCCGAGGTAGGACCCGACGACCGCTGCACCGAGGTCGCCCGCCTCCGGGGCGACCACGGAGCCGTCGACGCGCCGCGCCATCGACTCGATGAAGCGGGCCAGGCCCGGGTCCTCCCCGAGCCTGAAGAACGTCGTGTGGGCACCGATCCGGCGCGCGTTGTCGAGCTCACGGACGGCGAGCGCCACGGTCATCGGGTGCGGCGGGTAGGAGAAGTAGACCTCGCCGCTCGACTCCAGGTGCGACGTCGGCTCGCCGTCGGTGACGATGAGCAGGACCGGCTGCGCGTTCGGGTGCTTGCGGAAGTGGCGGTTGGCGAGCAGCAGGGCGTGGTGGAGGTTCGTGCCCTTGGCCCAGCGGGCGTCGAGCGCCGTGAGCTCCTCGATCCGCATCGTCTGCGCGTGCCGGCCGAAGCCGATCAGCTCCAGGCTGTCACCGCGGAAGCGCGAGCCGATGAGCGTGTGCAGCGCGAGGGCGGTCTGCTTCATCGGCACCCAGCGCCCGTCCATCGCCATCGAGAACGACGTGTCGACGCACAGCGCCACCGCGGCCTGGGTGCGGGCCTCGGTCTCGGCGACCTCGACGTCGTCGATCGCCAGCAGCCGGCCGCCGGGGTCGCCGGCGCGGCGGAGGACGCCGTTGAGCATCGTCCGCGGCAGGTCCCACGGCTCGGTGTCGCCGAACTCCCACGGCCGGGTCGCCCCGGACAGGTCGCCGGCCGCACCGGCCTGGCGCAGGTCGCGCTGTCCCTGGCGGCCCGACATCTTCTCGGCCACGTCGCGGAGCAGCGCCCTGCCCAGCTGGCGCATCGCCTTCGGGGTCAGCCGCAGCTCGCCGTCGAAGCCCCGCTCCATGGCGCCGGACTCGCGCAGCGCCTTCTCGAGCTCCTGCAGCTTGCGGGCGTCGACCGCGGCCTCGTTGCCGAGCTGGCGCGCGAGCTTGTCGAGGTCGACGTCGTCCAGGCGCGCTCCCCCGTAGGACTGGGAGAGCTGGTCGGCCAGCGCGTCGAGGTCGGCGAGGTCCTGGAGGACACCGGTGCCGTCGCCGAGGCCGAGGCCGGTGGTCGAGGGGTCGCCCTCGCCGAACTGCTCGGAGCCGCCCCAGTCCTCGCCCGGCCGCAGCGACATCAGGTTGGCGTCCAGCCGGTCGAGCTGCTCCATCAACGCGGGCGACCCGAAGGCCTGCGCCGAGAGCTGCATCAGCTCGGCGCGCTGCTCGGGGCTCATCGAGTTGAGCATCCGCTGCGCGGCGGCGGAGCGCTGGGCGAGCGTGTCGAGCAGCTCGTCGATGTCCTGCGGGCCTTCCGGGAAGTGCTGACCGTGTTTTCTCATGAACTCCCGGAAGTCCTCGGGGGTGTCCTCGCCACGGGCATGCTTCTCGAGCAGCTCGTTGAGGTCGCCGAGCATCTCGTTGACGGCCCGGCGGTCCTCGTCGGTGGCGCTCTCCAGCGCCTGCTTCATGCCGGCGAAGCGCTGGTCGAGGAGCTCGCGGCCGAGCAGGTCCTTGATCTGCTCGAAGGCCTCCCGCGCCTCGCGCGACTGCCAGTCGTAGTCGTTCAGCTCGGTGACCGCAGCCGCCGGCGAGTCGGGCAGGTTCTCCATCCGCATCTCGCGGAACGCGCGGTCGCCGTCGTCCATCAGCGCGTCGCGGGCCAGCTGCTTGCGCTCCTCGAGCACCGCCTTCTCCAGCAGCTCGCGGACCTCGTTCATGGTCCCGTCGAGGTGGTGCCGCTGCAGCAGGTCGCGGCGGCGCTCGGCCACGCGACGGGCGAGGTCGTCGAGCCCGGCCTGGTCCTCGCCGCCACGGCGCAGGAACTCGCGCATCGCCCGCTCGGGGCTGTAGCCCGCCATCACGTCCTGCCCGATGGCGTCCAGGGCCTCGGCGATGTCGACCGGCGGCGCGAGCGGGTCGCCGCCGTCGTACCTCCGGTAGCGGCTCACTGTCCGGCCCTCCTCACGTCGGCGCCCGCCCGGAGGACGCGCGGGATCTCGGCGACCTCGTCGACCACCTCGAGCAGGAGGTCGAGGGTCTCGGAGGGTGCGCTGGTGTCGACGGCGATGTCGTAGGTGATGCCGGTCGAGGTCCAAACGTCGTCGAACGCACCGTCGGCCGTGACCGCCACCCCGTCGATGGGTACGGCGAGGCGCTGGGCCTCGCGGTACGCGTCGTTGAGCACGCACAGCGCCACCGAGAGGTGGAGCGCCTGAGCGCCGTTCGTCACCGGACCGGCGAGGACGCCGGCCTCCGTCCAGGCGTGCGGGAACACCACGCCGTCCCCCTCGCGCAGGGAGCCGGACGCGACGCGCACGCCGAACGGGGACAGGTCAGCCATAGACGGTCTCGGACCCGTCGCTGTCCTTGCCGATCTTCCGGGCCAGGAAGAGACCCTCCAGGGCGAGCTCGACCGCCGCGGCCCGCTCGCCGTCGTTGCGGCCGCCGCCGGCGCCGTTGACGCGCTCGCAGAGCTGGTCGTAGAGGTCGGACTCGCCGAGCACCGGCAGCCCGGTCAGCACGTCGCGGGCGGTCACCGCGGCGCCGGTGGTGATCGTCGCGCCGTCCTCGACCGCGGCGACCAGCAGGGCGAAGTCGAGGCCGCGGAACTTCTCGCGCACGGTCTCGGCCGTCGCCGTCCGCAGCAGGTGGGTGAGGATCTCGGCCTCCCGGCCCTCCTCGCCCGACTCGAACTCGATCTTGCCGCCGAGCACGTCGACCGCGGTCTCGAGGTCCACCACGCGGGCGACCGCGCGGTCCTCGCCGTGGATGGTCGCGCGGCGCAGCGCGGCAGCGGCGATGGTCTCGGCGCCCGCGATCGCGAACCGGGCCGAGACGCCCGAGCGCTGGTCGACGGCGCTGGACTCGCGCAGGTTGCGGGTGAAGCGGGCGAGGATCTCCACCAGGAAGTCCGGTACGTCGACCTGGTCGGCCAGCAGGTCCGCCTCCTGCCGGATCACGGCGACCTCGGCGGCCAGCTCGCGCGGGTAGTGGGTGCGGATCTCGGCGCCGAAACGGTCCTTGAGCGGCGTGATGATCCGGCCGCGGTTGGTGTAGTCCTCGGGGTTGGCGGAGGCGACGACGAAGACGTCGAGCGGGAGCCGCAGGACGTAGCCGCGGATCTGGATGTCGCGCTCCTCCATCACGTTGAGCATCGCGACCTGGATCCGCTCGGCGAGGTCGGGCAGCTCGTTGATCGCCACGATCCCGCGGTGGGAGCGCGGGATCAGGCCGAAGTGGATGGTCTCCGGGTCGCCGAGCGAACGGCCCTCGGCGACCTTCATCGGGTCGACGTCACCGATCAGGTCGGCCACGCTGGTGTCGGGCGTGGCGAGCTTCTCGGCGTACCGCTCGCTGCGGTGGCGCCAGGCGACCGGGAGGTCGTCGCCGAGCTCCGCCGCGCGGCGGAGCGAACCGACGGTGATCGGCTCGTACGGGTGCTCGCCGAGCTCGGAGCCGTCGATGACCGGGGTCCACTCGTCCAGCAGGCCGACGAGGGTGCGCAGCAGGCGGGTCTTGCCCTGGCCGCGCTCGCCCAGCAGGACGACGTCGTGGCCGGCGATGATCGCCCGTTCGAGCTGGGGGACGACCGTGTCCTCGAAGCCGTGCAGGCCGGGCCACGGGTCCTCGCCGCGGGCGAGCTTGTCGAGCAGGTTGGTGCGGAGCTCGGCCCGCAGCGACTTCTGCTGGTGGCCGGAGGCGCGCAGCGCGCCGAGGGTCGAGATCTCGGGAGCCGGAGTGGTCACCGTCTCACGCTACTGCGGCCACACAACGGCTGTCCTCGCTCTACTCTTCGAGAGTGGCCATCGTCCTGGGCGTCGTGTGCGTGTTGCTGGTCGTGGTGGTCGTCGGTTTCGCGCGCGACCGCGGCCGGCTCCACCGGCAGCTGGCCGACGCACAGCACCACATCGCGCAGCTCGAGTCCGACCTGGACGCCGCGCTGCGCCCACCGCCGCCCTCGACCTCCGCGGACCGGGCGGTGCGTCGCGTGATCCGCGCCGCCACCCGCGTCCGCGAGCGCGGGATCGCCGGCCTGATCCAGAGCACGGTCGAGGACCTGCAGAGCTGGGCGAGCGACGACGAGCGCGCCGACATCCTCAACATGGCCGCCTCCGACGGCACCGTGACGCTGTTCTTCTCCGACATCGAGGACTCCACCCCGCTCAACGACCGGCTCGGCGACAGCACCTGGGTGAAGGTGCTCGCCGCCCACGACCGGGTGCTGCGCACGCAGATCGAGAAGTACCGCGGACAGGTCGTCAAGACCGCCGGCGACGGCTTCATGGTCGCGTTCCGCGACGCCGAGGCCGCCTGCCGCGCGGCCCTCGGCATCCAGCGCGACCTGCCGCGCGACGTCACCCTGCGTCGGTACGGCCCGATCCTGGTGCGGATCGGCATCCACACCGGCCAGGTCGTCGCCCGCGACGGCGACTACTTCGGACGCAATGTCGCCATGGCGGCCCGCGTCGCCAACCTCGCCCACGGCGGGGAGGTGCTCGCCAGCGACGCGGTCCGCGAGGCGCTCGACGACGACGCTGCCGTCGTCCTCGTGGAGCGCGACGCCGTGGAGCTCAAGGGCCTGCCGGGCGAGCACGTCGTCTGGGAGATCCTCCCCCCGGCGACCTGAGCCTGGACTTCAGACCGAGAGCAGCACCGAGGAGCCGTGGCCGAAGAGGCCCTGGTTGGCGGTGATGCCGACCCTGGCGCCCTCGACCTGGCGGCCGGTGGCCTGTCCGCGCAGCTGCCAGGTGAGCTCGCAGACCTGCGCGATCGCCTGGGCCGGGACCGCCTCGCCGAAGCAGGCGAGGCCGCCGGACGGGTTGACCGGGATCCGGCCGCCGATGGTCGTGTCGCCCGCCCGGAGCAGCACCTCGGCCTCCCCGCGCTTGCACAGCTGGAGGTCCTCGATCCAGTCGAGCTCGAGGGCGGTGGAGAGGTCGTAGACCTCGGCGACGTCGACGTCCTCGGGGCCGATCCCGGCCTCCTCGTACGCCGCGTGCCCGATGGCCTCCTTGAACGTCCGCTCCGGCGCGCCGACCACGGCCGAGGAGTCGGTCGAGAGCAGCGGCATGTCGATGACGGTGTTCGGGAAGGTCGGGGTGACCGTCGAGACGGCGGCGACCCGGACCGGGTGGGTGATCCCTCGCTTGCGCGCGTACTCGACGCTGCACAGCACGACGGCCGCCGCTCCGTCCGAGGTCGCGCAGATGTCGAGCAGGTGCAGCGGGTCGGAGACCACCGCCGAGGACAGCACGTCGTCCACGCTGACCTCCTTGCGGTAGCGCGCGTTCGGGTTGGCCAGGCCGTGCCGGGCGTTCTTGACCTTGACCTGGGCGAAGTCCTCGCTGGTCGCGCCGTAGAGGTCCATCCGGCGGCGCGCGTAGAGCGCGAAGTAGGCCGGGTTGGTCATCCCGAGCAGGCGGAAGCGCAGCCAGTCGGGGTCGTCCCACCGCTCCCCCGCATTGGGCGCGAGGAAGCCCTTCGGGGTCGTGTCGGCGCCGACGACCAGCGCCACCTCGCACAGGCCCGCCATGATCCGGGCGCGGGCGGTGTCGATGGCCTGGGCCCCGGTCGCGCAGGCGGCGTACGACGTCGCGATCCGAGCGCCGTTCCAGCCGAGGGCCTGGGCGAAGGTCGAGCCGGCGACATAGCCGGCGTAGCCGTTGCGGACGGTCTCGCCGCCGACGACGAGGTCGACGTCGGTCCACGGGATGCCCGCATCCGCCAGGGCCGCACGGGCCGCGTGGACGCCGTACTCGGTGAAGTTGCGGCCCCACTTGCCCCACGGGTGCATGCCGACGCCGGCGATGGCCACTGCGCTGTTGCTCATGCGGTCACCGGCTTCCAGCGGTAGATCGTGCGCTCGCCCGTCTCGTCCACGTTGAGGGTCTCCACGACCAGCTCGACCTCGGCGCCGACCTTCAGGTCGGCCACGCCGAATCCGTCGGCCACCTGGCCCAGCACCACGATGCCCTCGGCGAGCTCGACCGCCGCCAGCGCGAACGGCTGGTAGGGGTCGGTCGCGGGCACGTAGGGCGCCGGCGGCTGGTACTGCGCGTCGGTGTAGGACCACACGGTGCCCCGGCGGGAGAGCTCGACGGAGTCGTGCTGGTCGCCGTCGCAGGCGGGGTTGCGACAGTAGAACGCAGCCTCGGCGCCGCCGGACGACACCGGCGGGAAGACGACGTTGCTGCAGGTGGTGCAGCGCGACGCCAGCAGGCGCGGCTCCTCACCCGTGGTGAACCAGCCCTCGACGGCAGGGGTGGCGGACGTGGCGGTCACGGCTTCGGACCCTCCTGGAGTAGAACGTGTTCTACATCCTAGCAAGGAGGCTGGAAGGTGGGGCGGGCCGGTCCCACGTGCGTGAGGGCGTCGAGGGTGAGCCCGATCGTCGCCCGGTCGGTCGGGATCAGGATGTGCTCGGAGAACGAGAACGGGCACTTCTGCTGGATCGTCACGTTGGTCGTGCGGGCGCCGGCGGCGAGGTAGCCGGACGTGTGCGGGACGACCACCTCGTCGTACCGGGAGGTGATCTGGGTGTAGCTGACCGCACCGGGCGTCTCGTCGCCGGCGTTGAGGTTCCTCAGGAAGGCCGAGCCCCATGCCTGCTGGTTGCACGCGACGCAGATCAGGCCGGGCAGGAGCGGCGCGATCGGGTTGAAGGCGGGCAGCAGCCTGGTCCCGTGGTTGGACGGCGCGATCCCGACGAGGTCGTCGACGTACGGCGCCCCGCCCAGGAACTTGATGTAGTAGCGCGGCATCATCCCGCCCTGCGAGTGGCCGACCATCGAGACCTTCGCGGCACCGGTCGCGGTGCGGACCTTCGCGACGAACGCTTTCAGCTGCTTCGCGGACGTCACGATGTCGCCGGTCCCGCGGTTGCCGTAGTCGAGGGAGTAGACGCAGAAGCCCTTCGCCTTGATCGACGTGCCGAGCCGCTCGAGCAGGTGCCGGCGGTCGCCGAAGGTGCCGTGGACCAGGATCACCGGCGTCGGGCGGGCAGCAGTGGGCTTGCAGGTCCAGACGTTGACGCCCGGGATGTCGCCCTCGGGCGCGGTCGGCAGCGGCGGCAGGATCGTGTCCGCACCCGCCGGGGCGGCCGGTGTCGCGGTGAGGACGCCGAGGGCCAGCAGCAGCGAGGTGACGAGGGCGGGGACCGAGAGACGGAGGGTGCGCACGTCGACATTCAACGCCAGACGGTGACGGGCGTCACTCCCCTGCCGAGCTGAGGTTCAGCCCTCGTCGGGGTCCTCGGGGGGCGGCGGGCCCGGCTCCTTGCAGATGACGGTGTCGGCCGGGGTGTAGTTGGTGTGGAACTTCTCGGTGTGGTCGATCGCCGACTCGCCGTGCTTGCGGAAGATCCGGGTGACGTGGACCTGGAAGCCGGACGAACCGGTGTGGGGCTCGCAGTCCGGCGTGGTCAGCGTGCGGGTGCCCGGCCCGACGTACGCGTAGCGCTCGGACGTCCTGGACTCGATGTCCCAGACCTTCGTCGACCACATCTGCACGGTCACCTTGCCCTGGCGCGAGAAGTCGCTGGGCTCGACCCAGGCGCGGATCAGGACGCCGTACTCGGTGTCGTTCTGGAAGCGCAGGTCGACCGTCGGCCAGGCCACCGTGGCCTCGCGGCCGACGGGGTAGCGGTCGATGTAGAACGAGTGCGGCTTGTGCTGGATGTCCTTGAGGCCCGCGAAGAACATCGCGTTGAAGGTGGTCGTCGCCATCTGCGAGACCCCGCCCCCGAGGTCGAGCTTCAAGATGCCGTTGCTGATGACGTAGCCCTCGGTGAAGCCGTTCTCGCGGGTGCGCTCACCCACGATGCCGTTGAGCGAGAACTCCTCGCCCGGCTTCAGGATCGTGCCGTCCACCAGCTCGGCGGCCCGGCCGATGTTGACATTGCGGTAGTCGGCGTGGGGGTAGAAGGTCGAGAACTGCGAGACCTTCTCGACGATCCCGAGGTCCTTCGCGTCCTGCGTCGTGAACTCGGCGTCCGTGACCTCCGCCTCGACCTCGCCCCGGCGCGCGTCCCCAGCGGCCGTCAGCAGGCCGGTGAAGACCTCGGCGACGTCGGCGGGCTCGAACTCGACGCCCGGCTTGGCGGGGATGACGCGCGGCTTGCCCTTCACGATCCGGACCGTGGCGTCGACGGGCTTGCCGTCGGCCGTCGCCCTGTCGACGAGCTTCGCCAGCTTCGCCTCGTCGACGACGGGCACCAGCGCGCCGTCCTCGGCCTTCATCGACAGCACCGGGGCGAAGCGCTTCGGCGTGAGCGTCACGTCGTTCTCGCCGAAGACGAGGGTGACCGGGGCGGACATCGCTGGCTCCGCGAACTCCTCCACCGCCCGCTCGACGTCGACGGCGTCGACCTCGGGCTCGGCCACGGTGACCGCGAGGTCGACACCGTCCTCGCCGGCGAGGAAGGCGTCGGTGATCGCGGCCCGTGCGGCACCGGCGTCGATCGCCTCGCCGGGGACCGGCGCGGAGGTCTCGACGCCGTCGGCGGTGAACCGCACCTGGCCGTCCTTCGGGGGCGTGCCGAGGCCCCTGGCGGCCTCGGTGAGCCGCTCCTCGAAGCGGTCCTCGTCGAGGGTGACCACGGCGTCGACGTCGTCACCGCCGGTGAAGTAGTCCCATTGGCGTCCGGGGCTCCAGCTCGCCTCGGCGCCGGCAGCGTCGAGGGAGGCCTCGTAGTCGACGGCCAGGCCGATGTCGGCCGGGACCAGGCGCGCCGACCCGGCGCCCTCGCCGCCGCCCGGCAGCCGGTGCTCGACCGTGATCGCGATGGGGTCGTCGGCCCGCGGGCCGAAGGCGTCCTCGAGCTTCTCGAGCGCGGCCGCGCGGGTCAGGCCACCGACGTCGACGCCGGAGACCTCGGTGCCCGGCGGGACCTTGTCGGCGGCGACGGCGTGCGCGGCGGCGTAGCCGCCGCCGACGAGCAGGAGGAGCACCACGACCACGACCACGACGGCCTTGCCGCCGGGGCGCTCACGTCTGGTGCTTCCGGCGTCCTGCGCGACGTCCTCCCACATGCCCACGGGCGCCATCCTAGGGAGCCGTCTCCACTCCTCCGGAATCCCCGGCGGAATCCCCGGCGGAATCCCCGGCGGAATCTCCGGCGCGATCCGCGGCCGGATCCGCGCCGGCGACGCCGCGCCCCACCAGGCCCACGAAGCCGCCTGCCAGCACGACGATCCCGGCGACGAGGAGGGCGTAGCCGGACGGGTTCGACGACACCAGGTAGTCCCCCTCCGGGCGCTGGGTCGTCCCGCGCCACAGCACCGCCACCCAGCCGATCGCGAACGCCAGCCGCGACCACCAGCCCGGTGGCAGCGCCACCATCGCCGCCGCCGTGGTCACCACGCCGAGCACCAGCCCCCACGCGTAGCCATGCAGCAGCACGGTGCACGTCGAGACCGCCAGCCCGCCGAGGAGGCACACGACGGCGAGCGGGACGCGCCGCAGGTGCGCCATCGCGTCGTACCGGGTCCGGCGTCAGACGGCGATGCCGGCGAAGAGGTCGGTCTCCCACCCCTTGTCGTCGGTCTCGCCCGCCGTCCCACGGACGAGGCGGTACTGCTCGCGACCGAAGGCCTCGGCGCCCTTGTTGTTGGAGAGGGCGAAGAAGGGTCCGTCGGTGGTGATCTGGGTGGCGTGCGCGCGCAGCGCATCCAGCTTCTGCTCGACGTGGGCGCTCGCGTCGACCTCGCACGAGATGTCCTCGTCCGGGCGGAAGAAGGCCGGGAGGTCGCCCTCGGGGTCCATCCCCTCGAAGGTCGTCGTGTCGCCGGCTGCGCGCAGGCGCCGAAGGCTCTCGCGGACCCGGCTCTCCGACATGGCGCCCCAGTAGATCTTCGCGATCTCCCATGCCTCCCCCAGGTCGCGCCGGTACGACGGCACGGCGGCCAGCTGGGCGGCGTACATCGCGACCCGGTGGGCCTGGATGTGGTCCGGGTGGCCGTAGCCGCCGAACTCGTCGTAGGTGACCAGGACCTGCGGCCGGACCTCACGGATCACCGCGACGAGGTGGGTCGCTGCCTCGGTGAGGTCGGCGTTCCAGAAGGCGTTCTCGTGCACGTCGTCCGCCGCGACGGCGTGGCCGTCCTCGTGCCACTTCATGCCGGAGTCGCGGTAGGTGCCGAAGCCACCGAGGAAACGGTGGTCGGTCACCCCCAGCACCTTCATCGCAGCGGCGAGCTCGCCCTTGCGGTGCTCGCCCAGCCGGTCCTCCTGGTCGGCCGCGAGGTGGACCAGCTCGGGGACGAGGACCTCGCCCATCTCCCCCGCGGTGCAGGTGACCAGCGTGACGCCGCGGCCCTCGGCGACGTACTTCGCCATCGTCGCGCCCTGGCCGATGGACTCGTCGTCGGGGTGGGCGTGGACGAGCAGCAGCCGGTGGGCCGGGGTGTCGGTCATGAGATCGAGCGTAATGATGGGTGCCATGACGAAGTCCCTCGGGCGCCTCGCTGTCGTCACCACCACCCTCGTCCTGCTCTCGACGGGGCTCGCCGGCTGCGGGCTGCTCGACGGCAGCTCGCCCATCGAGGAGGCGCTGGAGTACCTGCCGGCGAACGCCACCACCGTGCTGTTCACGGACCGGGCCGCGATGGACGAGCGGCTCGGGCTGGACGACCTCGCCACGGGTGCGTCCGGGGACGAGCTCGCAGAGTGGGCGAACGCGCAGGAGGACGAGGGCTACGGGACGGAGCTCAGCCCTTGGCTGCGCCCCATGCAGGAGGCGGCGTTCAGCGACCTCGACGTCGAGTGGGAGGCCTCGGGCACGTCCGTCGACGACGGTCGGGTCACGGTGTGGAAGCTCGACGACGACGTCGACTTCGACGCCCTCGCCGACGACCTCGCCGACGCCGGCTACGAGCGCGGGTCCTCCGGAGACATCGAGACCTTCGAGGCCAGCCTCGAGGACGCCGACGAGAACGGCCTCCACGGCGGCCGCTACCCCGCCGTGCTGGCCTCTCTCGCGCTCGTGCCGGACGAGCACCTCGTCCTGTCCGGCGCGATCCGGCTGGCCGTCGACGTCGCCAACGACGACGAGGACTCGCTGTCCGACGAGGGCAGCTTCGCCGACCTCCTCGACCGGGCACCGGACGCCGGGGACCTCGAGCACGCCGGCCTCACCACCGAGCCGCTCTGCGGCGCCGGCGCGCGGATCACCCCCGAGCAGGCCGCCCGGGCCTACGACGGTCTCGGCCACCCGGACGGCGGCATCGCCCTGTTCGCCGACCCCGACGCGGTGAGGGCCGTGCGGCTCTTCGGCGAGGGCGACGACGCGGAGGCCGACGCCGAGGGACTGCGCAGCTACCTCGACGACCGTGCGTCCGCCACCGGCTTCGCCGTCGACCTCGACGTCGAGGCCGACGGCGACGCGGTCACCGCCGAGGCGTCCTTCGACGACCGGCGGGCGATGGCGCAGGCGTGGTCCCGGTTCGACGGACCGTTCGCGTGCCTGCCGGGGAGCTGACCCGCCTGCCCTACTCCGGGCGCTTGATCCGCTTCGGCTGGTCCGGGAGCGGCAGGCTGGGCGGTGGCGGGGCCGGCTCCTCCTCGTCGTCGTAGTCCAGCCAGCCGTCGTACATCTCGACCAGCATGTCGAGCTGGATCTCCGGGGCGTCGGTGACCACGGCCCACGGATGGTCCTCGTCGTCGTCCTCGCCGGCCAGGCGCTCGCGCACGACCTCGGCGGCGTACCCACCGCGCACCAGCGCCGCGGCGGCGGACCGCGCCTGCTCCTCCTCGAAGAAGATGCCCCTCACGTGCCCATGATGGCGCAGGTGCCTCGGCTACCGTGACGGCCGTGGCCGGACTGCACCTGACCCGCACCGACGAGAACGTCGCCGAGATCGACGCGCTCGCCGCAGCGCTGGCCGCCGACGGCGGTGGGCGGGTCGGCATCAGCGGGCTGGCGCCGGACCTGACCGGACGCCTGCGGCGCACGCTCGCGCCGACGCCGCGCCTGCTCGGCCGCAAGGTCTCCCGCGCCTACACGTGGGAGGGCCACGACCGACGTGACCCGACCTGGTTCCCACAGGGCATCACCACCTCCGTGGCGACCGGCTTCCACGAGCGGCACGGGCACGACGTGCTCGCGACGTCGTGGTACTCGAAGACGGGCCAGGGCTCGCGGATCAGCATCGTCGACGTCGAACGCCGCCGCTACGCGCACGTGCTGCTGGTGACGCCGACGCTGAAGGACGGCGTGCCCGGCCTCAGCCCGCTCAAGGTCCACGCCGGCGGCATCGTGTGGCACGGTGGCCACCTCCACGTCGGCGGCACCGGCAAGGGGCTCTTCACCTGCCGGATGGACGACATCCTGCGGGTGCCCGCCGGGTCGTCGTACGAGACCTTCGGGCACCGGTACGTCCTGCCGGTCCGCTTCGTCTACCGCGGCCAGAGCGAGGAGGGGACGACGCGGCTGCGGTTCTCCTTCTTCACCGTCGATCGCAGTGGGGACGTCCCGGCCCTCGTCGTCGGCGAGTACGGCTCGCCGAAGCAGACCCGGCGGATCGCCCGGTTCGCCCTGGATCCCGCCACGCAGCTGCTCGTGGCTGACGCCGAGGGCCGTCACGTGCCGGAGGTCGACGACCGCGGCAAGGCACGCATGCAGGGCATCTCGGTCGTCGACGGCACCTACTACGCGACCGCGTCGCGGTCGCCGTTGTTCCCCGGCTCGGTGTACGTCGGCCGGCCGGGGAGCTTCCGCGAGCTGCGCTGGGCCACGCCGATCGGCCCGGAGGACCTGGTCTGGTGGCCGGAGACCGAGTCACTGTGGTCGGTCACCGAGCACCCGCGTCGGCGGTGGGTGTTCGCGATGAAGCGCAGCAGCCTGGGCCGCTGACGGGAACTTAACGACCCCGAAACCATGGGACCCTGCGCTGAAACGCCGGTCTCCTAGCGTCGCCCTGCCGGCAACGTCCCCGTTGCTTCTCGGTGGCAGGCACCAGCCCTCAGGAGACCCCCCATGACCCACGCGCCCACCCGTTCCCGCCGCGGCCTCCGCGCGCTCGCCGCCACCACGGCCGCCCTCGTGGGCCTGGTCGGTCTCGCGGCGTGTGGCAGCGACGACGCATCGGACGGCGACGGTGAAGGCCACGGCGCCATCAGCGTGCAGTACTCGTGGATCAAGAACGAGGAGTTCGCGGGCGAGTTCTACGCAGAGGACGAGGGCTACTACGCAGACGCGGGCTTCTCCAAGGTCAACGGCATCTCCGGCCCCGACACCGGTGTCGCGAAGCTGCTGAGCGGCACGGTCCAGGTCGCGCTCAGCGACGCCGCGTCCATCGGGGCCGCGATCGCCAACGAGGACGCCCCGCTGAAGATCATCGGCGCGACCTTCCAGAAGAACCCCTTCACGATCCTCTCGCTCAAGGACGGCGCCGACATCACCACGCCCGAGGACCTCAAGGGCAAGAAGATCGGCGTCCAGGACTCCAACGCCAGCGTCTTCGAGGCGATCCTCAACGCCAACGACATCTCCAGGGACGAGGTCGAGGTCGTCCCGGTCGACTTCGACCCGACGCCCCTGATGGAGGGCAAGGTCGACGGCTTCATGGCCTACCTGACCAACGAGGCGATCACCGTGGAGCTGGCCGGCCACGAGGTCACCAACCTGCCGTACGCCGACAACGGCGTCCCCTATGTCGCCGAGACCTTCAGCGTCACCGACCAGTACCTCGCCGAGAACCGCGAGCTGCTCAAGGACTTCCTGATCGCGGAGATCAAGGGCTGGACCGACGTCTTCAAGAACTCCACCGACGACACGGTCGCCCTCATCACGGAGTTCTACAACAAGGCCGCCTCCGACAACGCGGACGGCCTCGAGGCCACCTTCGGCGCGCTCGACCCGAAGAAGACCGGGATGGGCCTGGAAGCGGAGAAGCTGCTGATCTCCACCGCCGACACCGAGGCCAACGGCCTCTTCACGATCACCGACGAGCTCAAGGAGCAGACCGTCGCCTCGCTGGAGGCTGCCGGCTGGGAGGTCAGCGTCGACGAGCTCTTCGACACCAGCATCATCGACGAGATCTACGAGGAGCAGCCCGAGCTGAAGAAGTACCTCCCCTGACGATGGTCACCGGCATCCACGTCTCCGGACTCTCGAAGACCTTCAGGGCGGGTCGCGGTCGCACCGTGACCGCCCTGGAGGGCGCCGAGCTCCACACGGGGCAGGGCTCGTTCCTGGCCCTGCTCGGTCCCTCGGGGTGCGGCAAGTCGACGATCCTGCGCATCCTCGCCGACCTCGAGCACCCCACGTCCGGTACCGCCGTGGTCGACGGTCGCACCCCGGCGGAGCTGCGCCGCGACAGCGAGCTCGGCATCGCCTTCCAGGACCACGCGCTGCTGCCGTGGCGCAGCGTCACGAAGAACATCCGGCTGCCGTTCGAGGTCGCCGGCCGCGACGTCGACAAGGGGTACGTCGATGAGCTGATCGCGCTCGTCGGCCTCCGTGGCTTCGAGGACAGCAAGCCGGCACAGCTCTCCGGCGGCATGCGCCAGCGCGTGTCGATCGCGCGGGCGCTCGCCCTCAAGCCGTCGGTCCTGCTGCTGGACGAGCCGTTCGGGGCCCTCGACGACATGACGCGGCAGAACCTCAACCTCGAGCTGCTGCGGATCTGGACCGAGAAGCCGGCGACCACACTGCTGGTCACCCACGGCATCTCGGAGGCGATCTTCCTGTCCGACCAGGTAGCGGTGATGTCGCCGCGCCCCGGACGGATCAAGGCGATCATCGACGTCGACCTCCCCCGACCCCGGACGCCGGACCTGATGCGCACGCCGGAGTTCCATGCCCTCGTGGACGAGGCGTCCGAGCTGCTGTTCGGCGCCGACGGACGCGCGGACGCCGAGTCGTGACGCCGTCCCAACGGGTGCCCGGCTGGCTGGCGAGCATCCTCGGCACGGTCGGCCTGGCCCTGGCCTGGTGGCTGTTCTCGGCGCTCGCCTTCCGGCCCGGTCCCGGGACGACCTACGACCCCGTCCCCTCGCCGCTCGCGGTCGGCCGCCAGATCCTCGACGACGGCCTGTCGGCGTACTGGGACTTCTTCTCCGTCACCGTCCACGAGGCGGCGGTCGGCTTCCTGTGGGGCAACGGCCTCGCTCTGCTGCTCGCCGCGACGGTCCTGCTGGTGCCGCGGATCGAGCCGGTCGTCGTACAGGTCGCCGTGGTGTCCTACTGCCTGCCGCTGGTGGCGGTCGGCGGCATCTCGATCGTCGCGCTCGGCGGCGCCACCGAGCCCGGCGACCCGTCCACGACGGCGATCTTCCTCGCCGCGCTGTCGGTCTTCTTCACCACGGTGGTCGGCGCCCTGCTCGGCTTCAAGGCCGCCGACCGGGCGAGCCTCGACGTCGTCCGCGTCTTCGGTGGCGGCCGGGTGCGGCAACTGGTCAAGGTCCGGCTGGTCGCGGCGCTGCCCGCCATCCTCAACGCCCTGCAGGTCGCCGTGCCCACCTCGCTGCTCGGCGCGGTGCTCGGGGAGTACATGGGCGCGACCGACCGCAGCGTCGGCATCACCCTCATCCGGCTCCAGGGCCAGCTCGACTCGGTCCGGGTCTGGGCCGTCTTCCTGCTCTGCGCGCTCGTCGCGCTCGCCGGGTACGCCGCCTTCGGCCTCCTCGCCCGACTGGTCACGCCCTGGGTGTCGGGACGGGGCGCCGCATGAGCCGCGCGATCGGCCGCTCGCTGCTCAACGCGCTGGTCACCGTCCTCGTCGTCCTCGCGCTCTGGCAGGCCGTGGTCAGCTTCGCCGGTGTCTCGCCGTACGTCGCCAAGGGTCCACTGGACGTCTTCCGCTTCCTCTTCGTCGACGAGGCCGGCGCGGCGCCGGGCCGGCTGGCCGCGGACCACCGCGACGCGCTCCGGCCGCTCACCACACAGACCCTGCGCGACGCGGGCCTCGGCTTCGGCGTCGGGATGGGCATCGCCGTCGCCCTCGCGGTCGCCTTCTCGCTGTCGAAGACCGTCGAGGCGGGCGTGCTCCCCCTCGCACTGCTGCTGCGCAGCGTCCCGCTGGTGTCGATCTCGCCGGTGATCATCCTGATCACCGGCCGCGGCACCACCGCATCGGTGGCTGTGATCGGCAGCATCGTGGTGCTCTTCCCGGCCCTGGCCTCGGCGCTCTTCGGCCTCGGCCGCGCCAGCCGGGAGAGCCTCGACCTGGTCCACGTGTACGGCGGCGGCAACGCCACCGCACTCCGCAAGGTCGCGATCCCCGGCGCGCTCCCCTCGCTGTTCGCCGCGGCCCGGGTCTCGGTTCCCGGCGCCGTCACCGGCGCGCTGCTCGCGGAGTGGCTCTCGACGGGCAAGGGCATCGGCGGCTCGATCCAGAAGTTCAGCGCCGCCGCCAGGTTCGACGACCTCTGGGCATCGGTCGCGATCATCACCGCGATCACGCTGCTGCTCTACAACCTCGTCCAGCTGTTGGAGAACGTCGTTCTCACGCGGATGGGAATGTCCCAGCAGCAGCCCTGACCGGCCTGGCCTTGGGCCGCCGTCGGCGCTCAGTGGTTGCCGGTGGTGACCAGCGTGGCGCCGAGGCCGACCATCATCACGCCACCGGCGGCGCCGAGGCCGTCGAGGCGCTGCGGCTTGCGGGCGAACCAGTCCCGCGCCCGGCCCGCGACCAGCGCCCAGCAGGCGTCGGAGCAGACCGCCATCGCGCCGAAGAGGACACCGAGGAGGAGAAGCTGCGGGGCGGCGGGAGCTCCGTCGTCGATGAACTGCGGCAGGAAGGCGACGAAGAAGACGATCGTCTTCGGGTTGGTGGCGCCGACGAGGAAGCCGGTCCGGACCGAGGCCAGGCTGCTGCTGGCCGGCTCCTCGCTGCCTGCGCCGGCCGCCGCCAGCGCGGCCCGGGCGTCCCCCCGGTGCCGGATCGCCTGGATCCCCAGGTAGGCCACGTAGGCGGCGCCCGCGAGCTTGAGCACCGTGAAGGCGGTGGTCGAGGCGGCGACGACGGCACCGAGGCCGACCGCGACCAGCGCCACCTGCGCGACCAGCCCGAGCGCGTTGCCCACGACCGACAGCAGCGCGTCACGCCGGCCGACGGTCAGCGCGCGCCCGATCGTGAACAGCAGGCTCGGCCCGGGCACCTGGATGAACAGGAACGAGGCGACCGCGAAGGCGGCGAGCTGGCTGGAGGAGGGCATGGCGGCAGTATCCGGCAGGTCATCGGGTCCGCGCGACCCGATTCGACCCACTGCTCAGAGCGCGAAGGGCGCTCCGGTCGCGTCGACGACGTGGTCGACGAGCCGTCGTACGGCGTCGGCGGCGGGCGGACGCTGGCCCGGGAACACCACCGGGCGCTGCGCCCGGTCGTGCCAGAAGTGCGGAGGTCGCGATTCGGGCCGGGTCGCCACCAGCCACACGGCGGTGTCCGCGCCCTCCTCGGGCGTGCGCAGGAGCGGGCGCGTCAGCCGCTCGAAGCGCGGCAGGTGCTCGCTGACCCCGGGAGTCGCCGCCCACCCCGGATGCATGCTGGCGAACAGCACCGGGTGCTCCCCGGTGCGCCGGGCCCACTCCTGGGCGAGGACGACCTGCATCCGCTTGGTCCGGGCGTAGGCACGCACGCCGTCGTACGCGCCGGTGCGGTACTCGATGTCGTCGGCGTCGTCGGCGTGCAGGCGGGCGCCGTACATGCCGCCCGAGCTCATCCAGACCACGGTCGGTGCCGGCGACGCCAGCAGGACCGGTCCGAGCAGCGACGTCATCAGGTGCGGTCCGAGGACGTGGACCGCGAGCGTGAGCTCGTGGCCCTGACGGCTCGTCTCCCGGCGATCCCCGGTCATCGTGCCGGCGTTGTGCAGCACCGCGTCGAGCCGGTCCACCCGTGTGACCAGATCCGCCGACCACCGCCGCACGTCGTCGAGGTCGCCGACGTCGCACGTCTCCCCGACCACGTCTCCCGTGGGGACGGCCGAGCGCAGGTCGGTGACCGTGGCGTCGACCTTGGCGCGGTTGCGCCCCAGCAGGTGCACCGTCGCACCGAGCCGGAGGTAGCCCTCCGCCGCAGCCCGGCCGAGGCCCGAGGTGCCTCCGGTGACGAGCACCCGACGACCCTCGAGCGCGCCGGGCTCAGGATCGTCCGGCCACCACGCGGCCCGCAGGCTGGAGCCCACGCGCGTGTAGCCGAGCACGACCGTCCGGTCGAGCGAGGCATCCGCCACCTTGGCGAGCATCGTGCCGATTCCCATGTCCCGACCATAGAGAGGTCAACAAGGCCCCCCGGCGGCCGATGGGGTCGGCATGGACCCGGCCACCCGTGCGGAATCGACCGTCGAGCGTGCCTGTCCACCGTGGTGCGTCACCAGCGCCGTGGAGCACGCGTACGACGACCCGGGCGCGTGGCTGCACGAGGGCCCGCGGTTCGGGCTGGTCCGCACCTGGTGCCTCGACGGGCCCGAACCGGTGTTCAGCGCCACCCTGGACGCCGGGGACGGCGACGCGGGCGAGCTCGGCACCGACGACCTGCGCCGGCTGGCGACCGACGCGCTGGACGCGGCCATGTGGATCGACCAGCAGGGTCGACTCGGCCTCACCCGGATCGACCGGTCCGTGGTTGAGCTGGTCCGCGAGGCACACGACCGCGCCACGCGGAGTGCCTGACCTGCTGGGCGGCGATCAGGCGGCCGCGGACTCCCCGCCGAACCCGATCTCGTTGCCGTCGGGGTCGCGGTAGGTCACCTTGCGGACGCCGTTGTCGTAGGTCTCGCTCCTCGCGGCATCGATGCCGCGGTCCGCGATCGCGTCGACCCAGGCGTCGAGGTCATCGACGAACAGCGTGTGCCGCGCGTGGCCCGCGTGCTCGGGCAGGAGCTCGGTGAAGACGAAGCGGTGGTCCGCGAGCTCCCACACGGCCTCGATGTCGTTGGGCAGGAAGGACGGCGGCTCGCCGAGGAGCCGCGTGTACCAGTCGACCGCACGCTCGTGGTCGGTGACGGGGATGCCGGCGAACAGGTCGAGGCTTGCCATGCCCTCACCCTAGGGATGCGGCCGCAGCAGGCCCAGAGCCGCGGCGGAGCGGACCTCGTGGGTCAACGCAGCGAGCGTCGGGCTGTCGAGGCGCCACCGCTGCCAGTAGAGGGGTACGTCGACCGGGCGCCCGCCGGGCAGGCGCACGAGCCGGCCCTCGGCCAGGTCCGGCTCCAGCTGGGGCGCGGGGATCATCCCCCAGCCCAGGCCCGCACGGACGGCCGCGTGGAAGTCGGCCGTGCTGGGCACCCGGTGCACGACCGGCGGCCGGCTCGCGCCGTGGGCCGCCAGCACGTCGTCCTGGAGGTGGTCCTTCTCGTTGAACACCACCATCGGGACGCCCGCCCAGTCGACCGACCGCCCCCGCCGGTGCCGGTCGGCCAGCCATGGTGCGGCCGCCGGCGTGTAGCGCAGCCGCCCCAGTGGCTCGACGGCACAGCCCTGCACCGGCGCCGCCTCGGCCGTGACCGCGGCCAGCACGTCGCCTCGCCGCAGCAGGTCGTGGGAGTAGCCCTGGTCCTCGATCCGCAGCCGCAGCGCCAGTCCCGGCGTGGTCGCCACCGCGCTCAGCGCCGGCCGCAGCCAGGTCGCCAGCGAGTCTGCGTTGACCGCGACGGCCAGGTCGACGACGTCGCCGGCCCCCAGGGTTGCCGCGGCCTCCGCCGCCAGCAGGCGCAGCTGCCGGCCCAGCCGCACGAGCGGCTCGCCGGCCGCGGTGACGGTGGCTGGTGTCGTACGACCGACGAGCACCCGGCCCGCCGCCTGCTCGAGTGCCCGCACCCGCTGGCTGACCGCGCTCGGGGTGACGTGGAGCCGGCGGGCCGCGGCCTCGAAGGTCCCCTCCTCCGTGATCGCGACGAGGGTCTCGAGCTGGGTCGGGTCGAAGCGCATGACCCAGATTAAGCACTGCTTCACCCTCTGCAGGAACATTCGCTGGTCTGCACCACGTCCCGGACCTACTGTCGAGCCGTGATCGCCCCCGCTGCCGCCGGTCTGCTGACCGCGCTGTCCCTCATCGTCGCCATCGGCGCGCAGAACGCGTTCGTGCTGCGGCAGGGCCTGCTCCGCTCGCACGTCGGTCCGGTGGTCCTGGTCTGCACGCTGTCGGACGCCGTCCTCATCGCCGCCGGCATCGCCGGCATCGGCACGCTGGTGGACCGCGCAGTCTGGGTGATCGACGTGGTCCGCTGGCTCGGCGTCGCCTTCCTGCTCTGGTACGCCGCCAGCTCGCTGCGGCGCGCGCTGCACCCCGGGTCGCTGGCACCCCGGAACGGCAGCCGCGACGAGACCCGGCGCAGCGTGCTGGCCCGCACCTTCGCCCTCACCTGGCTCAACCCGCACGTCTACCTCGACACGCTCCTGCTCATCGGCTCCGTCGCGGCGGCCCACGACGGCGGCGAGGTCGCCGGGCGCTGGTGGTTCGGCGCCGGCGCGGCGCTCGGCAGCGTGCTGTGGTTCTGCAGCCTCGGCTTCGGCGCCCGGCTCCTCGCGCCCGTGCTCGCCCGGCCGCGGGCATGGCAGGTGCTGGAGGTCGCGATCGCGCTCACGATGCTCGTCGTGGCGTGGAAGCTGGCGACCGGGTGAACCTTCCGCGCTCAGCCCTTCACGTGGGGCGAGATGAGCGCCGTCCGCACCGAGATCCCGAGCTCGCGGGTACGCAGGGTGGTGATCCGCCGCCCCGGCTGCACCGCGTCCTTGACCGGCGAGGTGTGCTCGCCGAGCAGAGCGGCGGCGGCGTCGATGTCGACGACCGCGTGGGTGAGCCCCCAGATCGTCGCGGGTCCCTCGCCTGCGACGCCCGGAGCGCCGACCACCTCGAGGATCACCTCGCCCAGCCGGTAGAACACCTGGCGCATCGGTTGTCCGCCGAGCTCACCGTCCCGCTCCCGGCGCGCCTCGAGACCGATCCCACCCAGCGCCGCGACCGTGCGGGCGAGATCGGGTGTCACCAGGACGACGTGGTCGATGTGCGTGGTCCCGTTGGGGTGGTCGGCCGGCCGCGGAGCGACCGCGTCGGGGGCACTGGTCGGGACGCCGTCGACCTCGGTCCGCTGGCCGGGGAGACCCGCGAGGCCCCACCCCACCACTCCCCCGCCGCCGGCACCACCGAGGAGCCGGATCCGCACCGACCCGACGCGGCAGTCGCCGTCGTCGTCCACGGTGAACCCGGCGGCCCGCCAGGCCTCGGGCGGGTCGGCGACGAGGAGCTCGGCGAGGGTCACGGGCACGAGTGCGAACCTAGAGCGCCTCGGCGGTCATCTCGCGCACCCACGCGGCCTTGACGGCGCGCCAGGCCTCGTCGTCCATCCCACGGCGCCAGTACGGCGAGCACGACAGGTGGTCCTGGTCGACCGCTCCGGCGCTCAGCAGCACCCGGCGGACCGCACGCGTCTCGGCGGCCTCACCGTGCACGAACGCACTGACCACACCGGGCAGCCCCGGGAGCACTCCGGCGACCGTTTCGGCGAGCAGCTCGTCGAGCCCGTCGTGGCGTCCGTCGCGGTGCACCCAGTGCACCTCGAGCGCGCCGGGTGAGGCCAGCTCGACCTGGCCGGCCGCGTCCTCGACCTCGACGACGGCGACGACCGGACGCCCGTCCGGGACGGCCTCCGCACAGGCCGCGATCGCGGGCAGGGCGCTCTCGTCACCCACGAGCAGATAGCTGTCGGCGTCGGCGTGCGGCCGGTAGCCACCGGCCGGGCCGCGGAACTGGAGGCGGTCGCCCGCCTGTGCGCGCGAGGCCCACCGGCCGGCGTACCCGGTGTCGCCGTGGGCCGCGATGTCGAGGGTGAGCTCCCGGCGCTCCGCATTCCAGGCCCGGACGGTGATCCGGCGCGGGTAGGGGCGCTGCTCGCGCGGGAGCTCGCGAACCACCTCGTCGTCGAAGGGCACGGCGTAGGGAGCCTCGTCGGGCAGGAAGAAGCAGTTGACGTACTGGTCGGCGTCCTCGCCGAGCACGAAGTCCTCGAGACCCGCGCCGCCGAAGACGACCCGCACCAGCTGGGGCGTGAGGCGCTCCGTGGCCACCACTTCTCCGTACACCGCTCGCTCCTCGCTCCTGCGCGACGGACGGCCGCGCCCTGAGGAACCTAACCCACGGGTGGGTTAGGTCGCCGCGCGGCCAGCGGACCCATCCGTGCGCGCGACCGCTCCGAACACCACGCACCCGGGTGCGACGGGCACCCACCGAGAGACGGGAACCACCATGAAGCGACTCCTCATCGCAGCGTGTGTCGCCACGCTCGCCACCCTCGGACTGTCTGCGCCCGCCATGGCTGGACCGGCAGGGGCGGCGTGCTTCGGCCAGGTCCACAAGACGGTCAACAGCGGTGGCCTGCCGGGCTACGACAACGTCGGCGAGCTGGTCAAGGACGCCGGTGGGCAGGGCAAGAACGCCGCGGCCCGCGGCCTGTGCTGACCGCCACTGCCGGATCGTCTGCCTGACGACCCACAACGACGGCCGGGGCCCCGACCCCATTCGGGCCCCGGCCGTCCCCCGTCCGGGGCGTTCATCTGGGCGCCGCTCATGCGTCGGAGCCGAACTCCACCAACGTCTACCCGCCCCAGGGGCCTGCCCGATGCCGGCCGTCCCCCGACGGCAACAGGCGCCCGACCACTGCGGCGAGGACGACACGGGCGCCGAGCAGCAACCACGTGCCGAGAAAACCCACCGCGGCCAAGGTCGCTCCGTCGCGCGCAACGTCCTTCTTGGAACGTGGGGGATCGACGTAGACGACCCATTCGTCGCCCTCCCGCACGCGCACCACCTCGTGGACCTCGCCGACGGTGACGTCATCGCAGGACGCCAGGTCGGTGAAGGAGTCGTCGCTCGTCCCCGAGGGACGTAGGGCACGCCAGGCGATGACGGCGTGGTCGTCGAACTTGCCGCACCCCCACCCCGAGCCGTCCGACTCGACGCTGACCACCACCGCCCGCTCCACGGGCCACCCCCTGGCCGCCACGAACTCCTCGGTTGCGTCGATGCTGCCGAGACAGCCGAAGAGCACCGCCACGCCGAACGGGAGCAGCCAGAGCCGGTGCCGCCTGCCGACCACTCGCGCGCGCTCCCACAGCCCCTGCCGGTGCGTCATCGAACCGGAACCTTCACGCGATGACGCGGAAACCCACGACGTCGCACGACGAAACGGCGTGCTCCCTCACGACCATCTCGCTCGTCACCGACCGCGCCGACGATGGACGTCAAGGGCGACGATCGCTCCTGAGGTCGCTGCAGCCAGGACGGAGGTCACCCGTGGAACCGACCGGGTGGCGAAGGCATGCCAGAAGACGGCCTGGTCGAGTGCCTGCAGGTGCCCGAACGCGTTGATCGCCGTCTGGTCACCACGAACGGCCCGTGCCGTGAGGTAGAGGTTTCGCGCGGCGAACAGACGCCAGGCGAACTGGCCCGCGCCTGTGATCGCCTCGTCAGGAACGCCGAACGATCGTTGCAGCAGGCGGGGAGAAACGGCTGCTGCGAGCCCGACCGCGCCACCGACAGCGATCATGGCACTCTGGGAATCACGGGCGGTCCACGGCATGCGGAATCCTCTCATGCCAGGGCGGAGCGCGCCGCGCGAAGCCGCCCTCGTCGCTCGCCCCTACACGTTGAAGCGGAACTCCACCACGTCGCCGTCGGCCATGACGTAGTCCTTGCCCTCCATGCGCACCTTGCCGGCCTCCTTGGCCTTGGCCATCGAGCCGGCGGCGACCAGGTCGTCGAAGGAGACGACCTCGGCCTTGATGAAGCCCTTCTCGAAGTCGGTGTGGATGACCCCGGCGGCCTGCGGGGCGGTCGCGCCCTTGGGGATCGTCCAGGCGCGCGACTCCTTGGGGCCGGCGGTGAGGTAGGTCTGCAGGCCGAGGGTGTCGAAGCCGACGCGGGCGAGGACCTCGAGGCCGGGCTCGGTGACGCCGGCCTCGGCGAGGAACTCGGCCGCCTCCTCGTCGTCGAGCTCGATCAGCTCGGACTCGAACTTGGCGTCGAGGAAGATCGCCTCGGCGGGGGCGACCAGCTCACGCATCCTGTCCTTGAGCGAGTCGTCGGCCAGCTCGTCGGCGTCACAGTTGAAGACGTAGATGAACGGCTTGGCCGTGAGGAGGGAGAGCTCGCGCAGCAGGGCCCGGTCGATGTCGGTGGCGATGATCGGCGTACCGGCCTCGAGCGCCTCCTTCGCGGCCTTGGCGGCCTCCAGGTTGGCGACCAGCTCCTTGTTCTTGCGCGACTCCTTCTCGAGCCGTACGACGGACTTCTCGACCGTCTCGAGGTCGGCGAGGATCAGCTCGGTCTGGATGGTCGAGATGTCGTTGCCGGGGTTGACCTCGCCGTCGACGTGGGTGACGTCCTCGTCGCGGAAGACGCGCGTCACCTGGCAGATCGCGGCGGACTCCCGGATGTGCGCGAGGAACTTGTTCCCCAGGCCCTCACCCTGTGAGGCGCCGCGGACGATGCCGGCGATGTCGACGAACTCGACGGTGGCGGGCAGCTGGCGCTCGGAGCCGAAGATCTCGGCGAGCTGCGCGAGGCGCGGGTCGGGCACGCCCACGACGCCCACGTTGGGCTCGATGGTGGCGAACGGGTAGTTCGCCGCGAGGACGTCGTTCTTGGTCAGCGCGTTGAAGAGCGTCGACTTGCCTGCGTTGGGGAGACCGACGATTCCGATGGTGAGTGCCACGGGCGGCGATTCTATGGCCGTACGACGGGTGGCGATGAATCAGCGACGGGAGCGGAGCCAGCGTCGCAGCGCCACGAGCGACAGGGTCAGCGGCGCGGTCACGACCAGCACGACCACCCCGAAGATGGCGGTGTAGCCGTGCGGGTCGTCGGCAGCGGGCCCGACCCAGGCGTCGACCACCGCCGCCAGCACCAGCAGCTGCAGGACGGCGACCAGCACCAAGAGGCTGGTGACGACGGCCTTGGTGACGGGGCGGGCGGACGACGGCATGGTCGTCCACCTGCCCCGTCGGGAGGATCACGAACCGTAGAGCGCGCGGACCCCGGCAGCGTCGGAGGCCTGGAACTCCAGGTCGCTGGAACCGCCGTTGCACTGCGGGTAGTGCATGATCGAGGACGAGTCGTACGGCGTCAGCGGGCGCCAGTTGTTGTCCTCGAAGCAGGTGCCGGACTCGGGCCGGGTGTGCTCGTGGCGGAAGCCGAGCGCGTGGCCGAGCTCGTGGGCGAGGATGTCGCCCGGCTCCCAGTTGCCCGAGGTCCAGATCGAGTCGTCGATGAGGACGTTGCGCTGGCGCTTGGCCGTGCTCGGGAAGAACGCGCGGGCGATGTACTGGCTGGTGCTGACCGGCTCGACCGAGAAGAGCACGTTGTTGTTGCGGGTCGTGCAGCTGCTGTTCTGGGTGGGCACGTAGACGAAGTTGACCTTCGAGGAGGCGGCCTCCCACAGGCCGGCGCCCGCAGCCATCGCGTTGACGATGTCGCCGTGGCGGGTGCCGAACTTCGTGCTGACGCAGTAGGTCAGGTTGGCGGCCTGGGCTGCGCTCCACTTGTCGTCGGCGCCGCCGACCGTGTTGACGATCAGGCCGTCGGTCTGGGTGTCCTCGGGGCCGACGAGGCGCTCGTAGAACTTCTTGAGGTCGCCGTCGGTGGAGATCACCTCGTCACCGTTGACGACGTAGGCGCCGTCGACGTCGACGTACGTCGAGGCCTTGAACTCCTTGAAGGTCGGGATCGCCGACCCGTCGCCCTCTGCTGCAGCAGCCGAGACGGAGGCACCGGCGAACGCGGCCACGAGGCACGCTGCACCGGCGGAAATCCTGCTGATCCGGGTTGAGAACATCCAAGAACCTTTCTTCCGAGAGTGGAACTGGCACATCGAAACGCCGATGACCGCTCGGAGACAAGAGATCTTGCGGTTCAGAAACGCGCAGGGTCCGTGGCTGCACGAATGTGAGCCACGGACCCTGCGTCCTCGTACGGGTGCTGTCAGGCGGTCTGCATCGTCCCGATGTGCTGCTCGGACTCGACGAGGCCGTCGTCGGACGGCTTCACGCCCTGGTTGAAGACGCGGTCGCGCTGCTTCTCCCGGATGTCGTGGTGCGCCTCGGCCGGGATCGCGAATCCGAAGTGCTCCTGCGCCTCGCGCACCCCCCAGACCCGCGGGCTCTTCGGCGGGATCCCGAGGATCGCGGGCGCCGCAATCTCGACGGCCTGCGGCGCGAGCAGCTCGAAGAGGGCGAGGCGGGCGTTCATCGAGCGCTCGAAGAACTTGTGCAGCGCCTTGTTGCCGACGAGGGCGACCAGGTCGACGGCACGGCCCTGGCGGAGGTTCGCCATGTCGCGCATGTACCTCGGGTACGTCGAGATGACGCCCTTGCTCATCACCCACATCGCCGGCGCGAGCAGCTTCTTCTGCCAGTCCGGCATGCTCGGCGGCAGCGCCACCGACAGCGGCATGATGAAGTGGATCATGTCCTGCGCAGCCTCGGAGGCCGCCAGCCGCGGGCGCCACTGCTCGAAGTAGCGGTGGACCTCGGCACGGTTGGCCGGCACCTGCTCCGGGTCGATCGTCTGCAGCTTCGCGATCTCGGCGCACTCGGCCCAGAACTGGTCCTCCTCGGCGGGCGTGAGCTTGCCGGGGCCGAACATCTCGTAGCACTTCAGGATGGAGTGCCACGCCGTGACGTGGATCCACAGCTGTGACGAGGCGCTGTTGGCGTCGTACGTGCTGCCGGTGACGGGGTCGTGGCCGACCGCCTTCGAGTGCACCTTGACCAGCACGTCGGCGGCCCGCGCGGTCTGCTCGGCGCCGCCGAAGAGCTGCATGGCGAAGTAGCGCAACGTGCGCCCGTAGCGGGTCGAGGGGCGGTACTTCACGCCGCCGGACTGCACGACCGCGGCCGCGAGGTTCGGGTCGAAGTGCTCGATCGTGACGGCGCGGGCGAAGCCCAGCACGTACGACGTCGGGTGCGACCACACCTTCCAGGAGACCGAGTCCGGGCCGAGGAAGCCGTAGTCGGCCATCGGCTCGTACTTCGCGAGCATCTGCTTGCGGGTCTGGACACCCAGCATGGGGCCCTCCTCATCTGATTGCTACACCTGCGTAGGTTCACGAACTTTACACCAGTGGAATATTGTCAACGACGTGAACGACGTCACGCCGGCTCCGAAGCGGCGCTACGCGAAGCGACTCCCGGTGGAGAAGCGACGCGAGCACCTGCTCGACGCCGCGCTGCGGGTGCTCGTGCGCGACGGCTACGAGAGGGTCACCATCGAGGCGATCGCCCGCGAGGCGGACGTGACCCGACCGGTTGTCTACGGCGCGTACGACGGCCTCGAGCCCCTGCTCCACGCCCTCCTCGACCGCACCCAGCGCCGGGCGCTGGCCTCGGCACTGCAGCTGATGCCCGTCGGCGGGCTCAGCGGCGACGTCGACGAGTGGATCATCGAGGCGGCTGCCGGCCTGATCGACGCCGTGCAGGCGGAGCCGGAGGTGTGGCGCCCGGTGCTCGGCCTGACCCAGAACGCGCCGGCCGTCGTCCGCGACCGGATCGAGTCGACCCGCGAGCTGATCCGCGGCTACATCGCCGACGCGCTGCAGGTCGGCCTCGAGCGCCGCGGCGGCCCCTACCTCGACGTCGACGTGCTCTCCCACCTCGTCCTGATCACGGCCGAGCACTTCGGCCGGCTGACCCTCGACGAGCCGGAGCGCTATCACAAGGCCCGCCTCGTGGAGGCGCTGGAGGGACTGCTGTCGGCCACCCGTCCGGTCGAGGACTGATCCCGGCTAGCCTCTCCGGGTGCGGATCGCCACCTGGAACGTCAACTCCCTGCGCACGCGGATCGACCGCGTCGAAGCCTTCCTCGACCGGCACGGGATCGACGTGCTCGCCGTCCAGGAGACCAAGGCCCGCGAGGAGCAGCTCCCGCTGATGGGCCTGCAGGCCCGCGGCTACGAGATCGCCGCCCACGGCCTCAACCAGTGGAACGGCGTCGCGATCTTCAGCCGGGTCGGCCTCGAGGACGTCACCGTCGGCTTCCCCGAGCAGCCGGGCTTCGGCGAGGCGCTGGAGGTCGAGGCGCGGGCGCTCGCCGCGACGTGCGGCGGCGTACGGATCTGGAGCCTGTACGTCCCCAACGGCCGCAAGCCCGACGACCCGCACTACGTCTACAAGCTCGACTGGCTGGCCCGGCTGCGCACCGCCGCGGACTCCTGGCTGGACGTCCCGACCGCGCTGGTCGGCGACTGGAACATCTGCCCCACCGACGACGACGTCTTCGACGTGGCGCAGTTCAGGAACTCCACCCACGTCACGCCCGCCGAGCGCGCGGCGTTCCAGGCCTTCCTCGACGGCGGCTGGTCCGAGGTCACCCGCGCCCACGCGCCGGGCTACACCTACTGGGACTACTACCGGCAGCGCTTCGAGCGCGACCGCGGCCTGAAGATCGACTTCGTCCTCGGCTCCGCGCCCTTCGCCGAGCGGGTGACGGGCGCGTTCATCGACCGCGAGGAGCGCGACCCCGCTGTGTTCGCGGGAGCGCCGTCCGACCACGCGCCGGTGGTCGTGGACCTCGCCGACTGACGGGCTACAACCCCTGCCAGGCCGGCTTGGCGTCGTACACCTCGCGGTAGTGGTCGCGGCGGGCGAGCCCCGCGGCGGCAGCGCCGTCACAGAGCACGGTGACGTGCGGGTGCTGCTGCAGCACCGACGCCGGGCAGGACGCGGTCAGCGGTCCCTCGACGGCCGCGGCCAGCGCCTCGGCCTTCCCGGCCCCGGTGGCGAGGAGCAGGAGGTGGCGGGCGCGCAGGATCGTGCCGAGCCCCTGGGTCAGCACGTGGCGGGGCACCTCGTCGATCGAGCCGAAGAAGCGCGCGTTGTCGCGGCGAGTCTCCTCGGTGAGCGTCTTGAGCCGGGTCAGGGAGCCCAGCGACGAGCCGGGCTCGTTGAAGGCGAGGTGGCCGTCGGTGCCGATGCCGAGGACCTGCACGTCGACGCCGCCGGCGGCCACCAGCGCGGCCTCGTACCGCTCCCCCGCGGTCGGCAGGCCGTCGGGAGCGGGGTCGGGTCCGTGGACGCGGTCGGGCGCGATCCCGAGGGCGTCGGTGAGCTCGCGGGCGATGGTGGCGCGGTAGGACTCGGGGTGGCCGGGTGGGAGGCCGACGTACTCGTCGAGTGTGAAGCACCGCACGCCCGTGTACGACGGCCCGGACCCGGCCCCGTGCCGTCGCACCAGCTCCCGGTAGGTCGGGAGCGGGGTCGAGCCCGTCGCCAACCCCAGCACCGGGTCAGTCCGGGTGCGGACCGCGGCCTCGATCACGTCGGCCGCGAGCCGCGCGACCTCCTCGACGGAGGAGAGCGGGACGACCTCCATCAGTCACCTCCGTGCAGCAGTCGGCCAGCGACGATCGTGGCCACGACGTGCAGGTCGTCGTCGACGAGGGTCAGGTCGCCGCGGGCGCCCACGCCGAGGTGCCCGCGGGCGGGGTCGCCCACGACGCCGGCCGCCACCCGCGTGCAGCCGGCGACGGCGTCGGCCAGGGCGCACCCGGTGGCGGTCCGGAGCACCCGCAGGCACTGCGCGAGGTCGGCCGCGGAGCCGGCGAGGGTGCCGTCCTCGAGACGGACCGTGCCTGCCGACACGAGGACCGACTGGTCGCCGAGCCGGGCGGGACCGTCGGGCATGCCGAGGGCGGCGGTGCAGTCGGTGACGACGAGGAAGCGGTCGCGTCCGAGGGCGTTCCGGTAGGCCGCCAGGGTCGCCGGGTCGAGGTGGTGGCCATCGGCGATCACCCCGGCCACCAGGCGCTCGTCCGCCAGCGCCGCTCCGACCGGTCCGGGCACCCGGCCGCCCAGCGGCGGCATCGCGTTGCCCAGGTGGGTGACGACCTGCGCGCCCCGGTCCACGGCCTCGGCGACCTCGGCGGCGGACGCCTCGGTGTGGCCTACCGCCACCACCACGCCCCCCGCCACCAGCGCGTCGACGACGTCGAGCGCGCCGGGCAGTTCCGGGGCGAGGGTCACCATCACCACCCCCGCCTCCCGCGACCAGCCCTCGACGAGGTCGGTCGACGGCGGGCGCAGCCAGGCCTCGGGGTGCGCCCCCTTCCGGGCCGCGGCGATCATCGGACCCTCGAGGTGCAGCCCGAGCGGCACCGCGCCCGACCACCCGGCCGGCGGCCCCCCGGCCAGCACCGCCAGCGCCCGCGAACGCGCGTCCGGCGAGGACGTGATGACGGTCGGCAGGAAGGCCGTGACACCGAAGCGCGGCAGGGCCGCCGCGACCTCCCAGAGCCGCTCCGGCTCGAGGGTGAGGTCGATGCCGACCGCGCCGTTGACCTGGAGGTCGAGGAAGCCGGGCAGGACGTGCAGCCCGCTGGCGTCGTACACGGGGGCGCCGGAGGCGGGTGTGGCAGCCACCCGGCCGCCGACCACGGCGACGTCGACCGAGCCACCGACGACGTGGAGGTCACCCATCCCGGCTCCCGAGCAGCGCGGCGCCGAGGGCGGCGACCGGGACCTCCTGGGGCGCGAGGCGCACCCGGCCGGCGAGGTCGAGCGAGGCGAGGAAGGGCGACTCCGTCGCCTGGTCGGCCAGCGCGTGCGCGACCGCGACCCGCAACCGCTCGCCGACGTGCGCCACCCCTCCCCCGAGCACGACGACCTCGGGGTCGACGGTGAGCGCGACCAGGCGGACCGCGTCGGCCACGTGGGCGGCGAACCGGTCCCGCACCGCCGCCGCGGCAGGGTCGCCGGCGGCTGCGGCGTCGAAGAGTGCCTGGGCCGGCGGACGGTCGGACGAGGGCCACAGCGCCGCGAGCGCCGAGCCGGACGCCACTGTCTCGAGGCAGCCGACCTGGCCGCACTCGCAGGCGATTCCGCCGGGGTCGACCGGGATGTGCCCGATCTCGCCGGCGGCGTTGCGGGCTCCTCGGCGCAGCACGCCGCCGAGGACCGTCGCCGCAGCGAGGCCGGTGCCGATGCTGAGGTAGACGAGGTCGTCCTGGCCGATCAACGTGGCGACGCCGAGCGCGGCCGCGTTGGCGTCGTTGTCGAGCACGACCCGCATCCCGGTCGCCTCGCCGAGCCGGGCGCTGAACGGGAAGCCGTCGTCGACGCCGAGGTTGACGGCGTGCGTGACGGTGCCGTGGCCGGTGTCGACCAGGCCGGGGATGCCGACGCCGACGACTCCGTCGAGGGCGAAGCCGGACTCGGCCCGCAGCCGTTCGACGACGCCGGCGGCTGCGGCGACCACCCCGTCTCCCCCGGCGGGGCTGCCGGTGCGCACCTCCGCCAGCACCTCGCCGTCGCGACGAGCGACCACGCCCAGGATCTTGGTGGCGCCGATGTCCAGCCCCACGAGCAACCCGGTCACCGCTGCCAACCTGCCTCTCGCAAGATCTCCTCGACCGCCGCGATCGACGGCCGTCCGTTGCCCCGGGTGCACACCCGCGCGTGCGGGGCGGCTGCCCAGCCGGTGCGGGGGCCGGGCCAGCCCCACTCCACGACGAGCGCGGGGCCGTTCACGGCCGCGAGCATCGCGGCCACCCCGGGCCGCCGGTGCCCGTCCCTGACCTGTACGACGACCGGACCGTCCGGCAGCGTGCCGCCCTCGTGCACGACGAGATCGGCGTCCACCCCCCAGCGTCCCTCGCCGACGGCGATGTTGGCCTCGGTCGCGATGCTCACCACGGTCGCACCGGCGAGGTGGGGCAGCGGTCCCTCGACGACCAGGGCCTGGCGGGCGGCCTGCACGAGCCGACCGGGGTCGACGCCCGGCTCCGAGCCGGCCCGCGGACGGTCCGGGAGCCGGGCCGCGAGCCGGGCCACCCGATCCGCTGCCCTGACGAGGCGCTCCAGCGGCAGCCGTCCGTCTCCGACGGCCGCAACGACGGCAGCCTGGATCGCGCGCACCAGCGCAGCGTCCTTGTCCGGGCCCGTGCAGACGAGGTCGACCCCGGCGACCAGCGCCTCGACCGCCGCCGCGGGGATCGACCGGTCGCCGGACGCACCGGCCATGTCGAGGGCGTCGCTGACGATCGCGCCGTCGTACCCGAGCTCCTGGCGCAGCAGCCCGAGCACCGGTGCGCTCAGGGTGGCCGGCAGCTCGGCGTCGAGTGCCGGCACCACCAGGTGCGAGGTCATCACCGCCGCTGCTCCCGCCTCGGCCGCGGCGGCGAAGGGCACCAGCTCCCGCTCGCGCAAGGTCGCCAGCGGTGCGTCGACGACGGGCAGCGTGAGGTGGCTGTCCTGGGCCGTGTCGCCGTGGCCGGGGAAGTGCTTCACGCACGCCGCCACCCCGGCCGACTGCAGGCCCCCCACCCAGGCCGCCACGTGCGCGGCCACCAGCGACGGCGTCGCGCCGAAGCTGCGGGTGCCGATCACCGGGTTGTCCGGGTTGCTGTTGACGTCGGCGACAGGGCCGAGGTCGAGGTCGATGCCGACCGACGCCAGCTCCGCCCCGACCAGCCGCCCCACCGCGCGCGTCAACGCCGGGTCGTCGACAGCGCCCAGCACCGCCGGCCCCGGCACCGGGCTCGCGTCCCGGCGGTGCAGGCGGGTGACGTCGCCGCCCTCCTCGTCGGTCGCGACGAGCGCCCCGGGACGGGCCGCACGCACGGCGGCGACCAGCGCGGTCGCGTCCGCCAGCGAGCCGGTGAGGTTCGACCCGAACAGGCACACCCCGCCGAGGCCCTCCTCGAGGAGCCGGGCCCAGTCGGCCGGCAGGGACGGCCCGGCGAAGGAGCCCAGCTGGACCCGCAGGGCCAGCTCCTCCACGGGGACGTCGGAGGCGCTCATCCCTTCACCGCGCCTGCGGTGATGCCGGAGACCATCCGGCGCTGGACGACGAGGAAGAAGATGATCACCGGGATCGTGATCAGGGTCGACGACGCCATGATCGCGCCCCAGTCGACGCCCCGGCTGCGCGCGTCGGTGAACGCGACCAGCCACACCGGGAGGGTCTCCTTGGCCGGGTCGGTCATCACGACGACCGCCAGCGTGAACTCGTTCCACGCCTGGATGAAGCCGAAGACGCCGGTCGCCACGAGCCCGGGGGCGAGGAGCGGCAGGGTGACCTTGAAGAAGGCCTGCGTCCGTGAGCAGCCGTCCATCATCGCGGCCTCCTCCAGCTCGCGCGGCACGCCGTCGACGAAGCCGCGCAGGGTCCACACGGTGAAGGGGAGCACGCTGGCGACGTACACGATCGTGAGGCCGAGGACGGAGTTGAGCAGGCTCATCCCGTCGAGCATCTTGTACTGGCTGATGAACAGCGCCTCGGCGGGGATCATCTGGATGACGAGCAGCGTGAGGATGAAGGTACGACGCCCGCGGAACCGGAAGCGGCTCACCGCGACGGCAGCGAGGAACGCGAAGAGCAGGGCCACGCCGACGGTCAGCAGCGTGACGGTGAGGCTGGTGACCAGCGCGTCGGTGAAGGAGCCGTCGGTGAACACCCGGCGGTAGTTGTCGAGGGTGCCGCCGGTCGGGACGAAGACCGGGTCCTCGCCCTTGATCTTGTTGCGCGGCAGGAAGGAGCGACTCACCATCCAGTAGACCGGGAAGACGCAGGCCAGGAAGACGAGGATCCCGACCAGGTCCGCGCCGGCGCGGACGGGCAACGAGGTACGGCGGGCCATCTGCTCAGGCCTCCCTTTCCTGCTTCAACATCATCCGGACGTAGGGAGCGGTGAGCACGACCGTGAGCAGCAGCATGAACATCGCGGCCGCCGCGGCCATCCCGAAGTCCCCGCCCTTGATGCCGAGCGTGTAGACGTAGGTGCCCAGCAGGTTGGTGTCCTTGCTGACCCCGCCGGCCTTCTGGAGCGTGTAGATCTGGGTGAAGACGCGCAGGTCCCAGATGACCTGCAGGAGCATGACGACCAGGAGGACCGGCCGGATCGACGGCAGCACCACGTGGACGAACCGCTGGCGGGCTCCGGCGCCGTCGATCTGCGCGGCCTCGACGACGTCCTCGGGGACCTGGGTGAGGGCGGCGTACAGGGTGAACGCGACGAACGGGACGCTCATCCACACGACCACGAGCGTGGCGACGAGGAAGAAGGACCACGGGTCGAGCAGCCAGCTGTGGCCGTCGAAGTCGCCGCCGAGCGCGGTCAGCAGCCAGTTCACGACGCCGTACTCGGTGTCGAAGAGGAACTGCCACACGGTCATCGCCGCGACCACCGGCATTGCCCAGGCCAGCAGGAGGCCGCACTGGGTGAGGATCCGGGTCACCTTGCTCATCCGGGTCATCAGCAGCGCCAGGCCCAGGCCGATCGCGAACGTGAGGCCGGCGTTGACGAAGCAGAAGGCGATCGTGCGCAGCACCACCGGCCACAGCTCACCGTTGCCGAGGAGCTCGCGGTAGTTGCCCAGGCCGATCCAGTCGGGCGCCTGCCCGAACTGCTGGGCCAGGCCGAACTCCTGCAGCGACAGGACCACCTGCCGCACCAGCGGGTAGCCCAGCGCCAGGCCGAGGGCCAGGCTCGCCGGGAGCACCAGGCCGATGGGCAGGGGCGTCCGGCGTGCGGTGCCGCGTGCCACGTCTTCTCCTCTTCTCCGCAGCGTCGACGGCGGCCGGCCGGTCCCCGGCCGGCCGCCGTCCTCAGGATGACTCAGTTGAGCTCGGCGGTGATGGTCTCGTCGGCCTCGGCCGCGAGCTTCGCCACGTCGCCGCCCTGGGCGATCTCGCTGTAGAGGTCCTCGAGGACGAACTTGCCCTCGACGGTCGCCCACGCGGCCGCGGCCGGGGTGAGCTTGGCGTTGGACGCCGCCTCGACGGTGGCCCGGGCGAACTCGTCGTCACCGAGCTTGCTCGCGAAGGACTCCCGCGCGGGCGTCAGCCCCGCCTCGGCGAGGATCGTCTGGTACTCCTCGCTCAGCATCAGCGCGAGCACCTTGCGCGACAGGTCCTGGTTGGGCGACTTCGCCGAGATCGCGATGTCGGAGCCGCCGAGGAGCACCGGCGCGGGCTCGCCGTCGGAACCGGGCAGCGCGAAGACGCCGATCTTCTTCGCGAGCTCCGGGCAGCCGCTCTTCGGGTCGGTGAGCATGCCGTGGACCCAGCCCGGGCGGGACATCATGCCGATCTTGCCGGCGCAGAACGGGGTGACCGGGTCGGCCTCGTTGGCGTCGGCGGGCGCACCCGAAGCGGCGTCGTACAGGTCCTGGAAGGCGGTCAGTCCCGCGATCGACTCGGGCGTCGAGAGCGTGCCCTTCCAGCCGTCGTCGTCCGGGGCGGCGAAGTCGCCACCGGCGTCCCACAGGAGCGCAGCGCCGTCGCGCCAGTCCTTGCCGGGCAGCCAGTAGCCCGAGAAGTCGGCCTCGCCGCTCTTCTGCTTCAGCTTCGTGGCGGCGTCGACGAACTCGTCCATCGTGGTCGGCACGGCGGTGATGCCGGCGTCCTCGAAGAGGTCCTTGCGGTAGAAGACGTACGTCGATCCGGCGTAGTAGGGCACCGCATAGGTCTTGCCGTCGACGGTCGCGCCCTCGACGAAGCCCGGCAGCAGGTCGTCGCCGCCGAGGTCGGCCAGGTCGTCGGTGAGGTCGCTGAACGCACCGACCGTGGTGAAGGTCGGCGCCTGGGTGTTGCCGACCTCGACCACGTCGGGGGTCTGGTCGGCGGAGGTCAGCGCGGTGGTGAGCCGCTCGACGAGGCCCTCCCACTCCTGCTGCTCGATGGTCAGCGTGGAGCCGGGGTTCTGCTCCTCGAAGGTCTTCTTGAGCCAGTCGCGGGCCGGCTGCGGCGTGTCCGCACCGTTGAGCCACACGACGAGGTCGGCCGTCTCCGGGCCGCCACCCTTCGGGTCGCCGTCGTCCTCGGAGCCGCACGCACTGGCCACGGCCAGCAGTGCGGTGGTGGCCGCGACCGCCAGGGTCTTCTTCACAAACCTGTTGGAGATGGGCACTGCTTCGTTCCCTTCGATCTGACTTGCTGGGGGTTCTGTGGGGAAGTGGCCCGGCGTCAGGAGACGCCGAGCTCGCCCGAGAGGACGACGCCGGTGGCGCCGATCAGGACGCCGTCGTCACCGAGGGTCGAGACCCGCACGGTGAAGCCGGTGGAGGAGACCGGCATGACCCGGTCCCGGACGGTGGCCTCGGCATGCTCGGCCAGCGGCCCGACGAGGTCCGCCGGTCCGCTCAGCACGACCTCGGCGAGGTTGAGGGTGGCCACGACCGGCGCGAGCGCCTGGCCCAGACGCACTCCCGCGTCGCGCAGTACGTCGTCCGGGGCCCCGTCCTCGACCCGGCGGCGCAGCCGCGGCACGGCCACGAAGGTCTCCAGGCAGCCGGGGCGGCCACACGCGCAGGTCTCGCCGTCGGGATCGACCTGCACGTGGCCGATCTCGCCAGCCGCCCCGCCGTTGCCGTGCAGCACGGCGCCGCCGAGCACCAGGCCGGCGCCGACACCGGTGCTGAGCCGGAGCAGCAGCAGGCCCCCCTCGCCGCCGCCGCCGAAGGTGTACTCCCCCATCACGGCGGTGTTGGCGTCGTTGGCGACGTAGACGGGGAGGTCCAGCGACGCACCGAGGGAATCGGCGAGGGCGAGGTCGTGCCAGCCCAGGTTGGGTGCGTCGAGGACCACGCCCTCGGGGCTGACGACGCCCGGAGTGGCGACCGCGACACCGAGCAGCGGGCGGGTGCTGCGGCGGACCAGGCCGGTCGCGATCTCCTCGACCAGCGCAGCCGCGTCCTCGCCGCGACGGCCCTCCAGCGGCCGGGCGTCGCGCTCGACGACCTCGCCGGACAGGGTCAGCACCGCGCCGACGACCTGGTCGTCGACGGACAGGTCGATCGCGACGACGTGCTTGGCGTCCGGCACCAGGCCGACGAGCGTCGGCGGCTTCCCCACCCGGGTCTCGACCGGCGCACCGAGCTCCTCGAGCAGCCCCTCGGCGATGAGCTCGGCGACCAGGTCGGACACCGTGACCCGGGTCAGCCCGGAGGTGCGGGCGAGGTCGGCCCGACTCGCCGGGCCCTCGGCGAAGAGCTCCTGCAGGAGCATCGCGCGGTGGTGCCGACGGGAGTCGGCCCGCCGGAGCTTGATCCGGTCTCGAGGGGCCCGTGAGGTGGGGCTGCGCCAGGACATGTTTGTTAGTTCACCATACTTACATATAAGGTGCAAGCATTCCGTGCGATCCAGGTCACATCGAGGACCGCCAGAGCGAGCAGGAGCACCGATGGCAACCATCACCTTCGAGGCCGCCCAGCGGTGGTACGACGGCGCCGACTCCCCCGCCGTCCCCGGCATCGACCTCGTCGTCGGGGACGGCGAGTTCCTCGTGCTGGTCGGGCCGTCCGGTTGCGGCAAGACCACGACATTGCGCATGCTCGCCGGCCTCGAGGACGTCGACGCCGGGCGGATCATGATCGGCGAGCGCGACGTCACCCGGCTCCCCCCGAAGGACCGCGACATCGCGATGGTGTTCCAGAGCTATGCGCTCTACCCGCACA
Source organism: uncultured Nocardioides sp. (assembly GCA_964487275.1). Taxonomy (GTDB): domain Bacteria; phylum Actinomycetota; class Actinomycetes; order Propionibacteriales; family Nocardioidaceae; genus Nocardioides. The sequence goes on from CAZAQE010000009.1 coordinate 113,398, forward strand.
AGTCCGTGCGGGACAACCTCGGCTTCGCGCTGAGGATGGCGAAGGTCCCCCGCGAGGAGCGCGAGCGCCGGGTCGAGGAGGCCGCCGCCCTGCTCGGCCTCACCGAGCTGCTGGACCGCAAGCCCAGGGCGCTCTCGGGCGGCCAGCGCCAGCGGGTCGCGATGGGCCGCGCGATCGTCCGCGAGCCGCAGGTCTTCTGCATGGACGAGCCGCTGTCGAACCTCGATGCCAAGATGCGGGTGCAGACCCGCAGCGACATCGCCCAGCTGCAACGCACGCTCGGCGTCACCACCGTCTACGTCACCCACGACCAGGTCGAGGCGATGACGATGGGCGACCGGGTCGCGGTGATGGACCGCGGCGAGATCCAGCAGGTCGACACCCCGCTCGCGCTCTACGACCGGCCCGCCAACCTCTTCGTCGCCGGCTTCATCGGCTCCCCGCAGATGAACCTGCTCGCCGCCCGCATCGAGGGCGGCAGGGTCTGGTTGGGCGACCACGAGGTCCCCGTCGACGCCGCGACCGGCGGAACGGCGCTCACACCGGCCGTGACCATCGGCGTCCGCCCCGAGGCCTGGCGACTCGTCGGCGCCGGCGAGGGACTGCCCATGCGGGTCCACCTCGTCGAGGAGCTCGGCTCCGAGGGCTTCGCCCACGGCACCGCCGCCATCGACGGACGGGAGGTCAGGGTCGCGGTGCGGGTGCCCTCACGCGGCCAGGTCTCCCCCGACGACGTCCTCCACCTGGCGGTGCCGCCGGGTGCCGCCCATCTCTTCGACAGCGAGTCCGGGCGACGCCTCGAGGGCCGTCCCGTCGAAATCCACGGGACCGGCCCCACGACGTCCTAGCGTGGAGGGGTGACCACCGCGCCCGCCCGGCCCGCCACCCTCTGGGAGGCCGGCACGCGCCCCGCCGGCGGCGCACTGCGGCTCGCGACGGCGCTGCTCGTCACCGCGGCCGTGGCCGACCTGATGCTGTCCGACGGCTTGGGCCTGTTCTACGACCTCGTCTTCGCGACGATCTGCGTGGGCCTCGCGCTGACCGTGCGCCCGAGCGACTTCTTCCCGGTCGGCGTGTTCCCGCCGCTGGCGATGCTGGTCGTCGTGCTGCTGCTCGCGATCAGCGAGCCGCAGGCCGTCGCCGACGCCCGCGACGGCGTCGTCCAGGCGACCGTCTCCGGGCTCAGCAGCCACGCCGTCGCGCTCGCGCTCGGGTACGCCGCCTGCCTCGCGCTGCTGCTCGTGCGCCGCCAGTTCCTGGCAGCCCACCCGCGCTGACGGTCAGACGAAGCGATCAGGGTCGCCGGCGCCGCGGCGGATGACCTCGGGCGCGCCCTCGGACCAGTCGACGACGGTGGTCGGCTCGGCGGGCGTCTCCCCCGCCTCCACCACGATGTCGACCTCGTGGTCGAGGTCCTCCTTGATCTCCCAGCCCATCGTCCGCGGCTCGGTCTCGCCCGGAAGGATCAGCGTCGAGGTCAGCAGCGGCTCGCCCAGCTCGGCCAGCAGCGCCTGCACGAACACGTGGTCGGGGATGCGCACCCCGACCGTGCGCTTCTTCGGGTGCAGGAGGCGCTTGGGCACCTCCGGCATCGCCGGGAGGATGAAGGTGTAGGGCCCGGGCGTCGCGGAGCGGATCGCCCGGAACGCCGCGTTGTCGACGTGCACCATCTGGCCCAGCTGGGAGAAGTCCTTGCAGACGAGCGTGAAGTGGTGCTTGTCGTCGAGACCCCGGATCCTCAGGATCCGGTCGCGCCCTTCCCGGTTGCCGATCCGGCAGCCCAGCGCGTAGCCGGAGTCCGTCGGGTAGGCGATCAGCGCATCCTCGTTCAGCGCGTCGACGATCTGCTGCAGCAGCCGCGGCTGCGGGTTGTCCGGATGGACGTCGAGGTAGCGGGCCATCAGCGCGGGACCGTCAGAGCCGGACGGCGGTCTTGGTACTGCGCCCGGCGGCCTTGAGGTCGCGGTGCAGCTCCTTGGGCAGCGAGAAGGCGAGGGTCTCCTCCGCCGTCTGGACGGCGCGGGCGTCGGGGTAGCCACGCTCGGCGAGATAGGCGAGGACCTCGGTCACGAGGTGGTCGGGCACCGAGGCACCCGAGGTGACGCTGACGGTCGCGGCGCCGTCGAGCCAGGACTCGTCGAGCTCGGACACGTCGTCGATGCGGTACGATGCCTTGGCGCCGGCCTCGAGCGCGACCTCGACCAGGCGCACGGAGTTCGAGGAGTTGGCCGAGCCGACCACGATGACCAGATCCGCCGCCGCGCCGATCTCCTTGACCGCGACCTGGCGGTTCTGGGTGGCGTAGCAGATGTCGTCGCTCGGCGGGTCCTCGAGCTGCGGGAACTTCGCGCGCAGCCGGCGAACGGTCTCCATCGTCTCGTCGACGCTCAGTGTGGTCTGGGACAGCCAGGCCAGCTTGGCGTCGGCGGGGAACTCCAGCTTGGCGACGTCGTCGGGGTGCTCGACCAGCACGGTCTGCTCCGGCGCCTCCCCTGCGGTGCCCTCGACCTCCTCGTGGCCGGCGTGCCCGATCAGGAGGATGGTGTAGCCGTCGGCGGCGAAGCGGACCGCCTCCCGGTGCACCTTGGTCACCAGCGGGCAGGTGGCGTCGATGGTCTTCAGATCGCGCTCGGCCGCCTCGTTCACCACGGCCGGCGAGACGCCGTGCGCCGAGAACACCACGCGGGCACCGGCCGGGACCTCGCTGAGCTCCTCGACGAAGATCGCGCCCCGCTCCTCGAGGTTGGCGACGACGTGCTTGTTGTGGACGATCTGCTTGCGCACGTAGACCGGTGACCCGTAGAGGTCGAGCGCCTGCTCGACGGTCACGACCGCGCGGTCCACGCCGGCGCAGTAGCCCCGGGGCGCGGCGAGCAGCACCTCCCGCTCGCTGTCCTCGAGCAGGCGCGGGCTCCCCAGGTCGATCGTCATGGCTCCAGTCTACGGAGGCCGCACCGACGACCGGAAAAGCACGACGGCCCGCCACCCTCGCGGGTGGCGGGCCGTCGTCGAGCCGTTGCTCAGGCCTTGTCGGCGTCCTCGGCGGACTCCTCGGCGGGAGCCTCCTCGGCAGCCTCCTCGGCCTCGGGGGCCTCGACCTCAGCAGCCTCGGTCTCCTCGACCTCGGTCTCCTCGACCTCGGCCACGGGGGCCTCCTCCACCGCAGCCGGAACGGCCTCAGCGGCCGGCTTCGCCTTCGGGGCGGACGGCGTGAAGGCCTCGGTCACCAGCTCGATGACCGCCATGGGGGCGTTGTCACCGGCACGGTTGCCGACCTTGGTGATGCGGGTGTAGCCGCCGGGGCGGTCCGCGAACGTCGGCGCGATCTCCGTGAAGAGGGTGTGCACGACACCCTTGTCGCGGATGACCTTGAGGACCTCGCGGCGCTGGTGCAGCGGGTTCTCGCCGGCGTGGGCCTTCTTCGCCTTGGTGATCAGCTTCTCGGCGTACGGACGCAGGGTGCGCGCCTTCGCCTCGGTCGTCGTGATCCGGCCGTGCTCGAAGAGCGCGGTGGCCAGGTTCGACAGGATGAGGCGCTGGTGCGCCGGGCTGCCGCCGAGGCGGGGACCCTTCTTGGGCTTGGGCATCTCGTTCTCTCTTTCCTGCCCGGCCGTACGAGGTACCGGGTGCTAGGTCCGGCCGTGTCAGGTACCGGATCTCCAAGCCGGAACGGGTCCGTTCCGGCGGTACTGCAGATCTAGCGAGGTGTTGCGGTCGTCTTGCCGCCAGACCGGGCGGGTCCTACGGAAGCCAACCGCGGCGTGGCAGCGTGTCGCCCTGCGGCGAAGCCGCCTCGGGTGACGACCCCGGGCCCGAAGGGTCCGGGCGAGTCACCCGAGGGGCGACACGCTCACGCCATCAATCAGAACTGCTCGTCCTCGACGAACGACTCGTCGTCGTCCTCGTCGTCCGAGTAGTTGGCCAGGGCGGCCGACGGGTCGAAGCCCGGGGCGCTGTCCTTGAGGGACAGGCCCATCTCGTGCAGCTTGGCCTTGACCTCGTCGATGGACTTCGCGCCGAAGTTGCGGATGTCCAGCAGGTCCTGCTCCGAGCGGCTGATGAGCTCACCCACGGTGTGGATGCCCTCGCGCTTGAGGCAGTTGTAGGACCGGACGGTCAGCTGCAGGTCCTCGACCGGGAGGGCGAGGTCGGCGGCGAGCTGCTCGTCGACGGGCGACGGGCCGATGTCGATGCCCTCGGCCTCGACGTTGAGCTCACGGGCGAGGCCGAAGAGCTCGACCAGCGTCTTGCCGGCCGACGCGATGGCGTCGCGCGGCCGGATCGACGGCTTGGTCTCGACGTCGATGACGAGCTTGTCGAAGTCGGTGCGCTGCTCGACACGGGTGGCCTCGACCTTGTAGGTCACCTTGAGGACCGGGCTGTAGATCGAGTCGACCGGGATCCGGCCGATCTCGTTGTCGGCGCCCTTGTTCTGGACGGCCGAGACGTAGCCGCGGCCGCGCTCCACGACGAGCTCGAGCTCGAGCTTGCCGTTGTCGGAGAGGGTGGCGATCTTCAGGTCGGGGTTGTGCACCTCGACACCGGCCGGCGGAGCGATGTCCGCGGCGGTGACGTCACCGGCACCCGACTTGCGCAGGTACATGGTGACCGGCTCGTCGTGCTCCGAGGAGACGACGAGGCCCTTGAGGTTGAGGATGATCTCGGTGACGTCTTCCTTGACACCGTCGATCGTCGAGAACTCGTGGAGGACGCCGTCGATCTTGATGCTCGTGACCGAGGCACCGGGGATCGACGACAGGAGGGTACGACGCAGCGAGTTGCCGAGCGTGTAGCCGAAGCCGGGCTCGAGCGGCTCGATGACGAAGCGCGACCGGAACTGGTCGACGCTCTCCTCGGAGAGGCTGGGGCGCTGTGCGATGAGCACTTTTTTCTTTCCTTTCCGGGCCGACCGCTATATGAGGACCCAGAGCTGTTGCGGAGTAGGGAGAAGAAATTCGTGTGCCCCGCTGGGAGTCCGCGCGACCCGGGGTCCGGGGGCGGAGCCCCCAGCGGGGGCACTCGGGGCGGGGCCCCGAGCGGTTACTTCTTGGAGTAGTACTCCACGATGAGCTGCTCCTGGATCGGCATGTCGATCTGCTCACGCACGGGCACCGAGTGCACCAGGATCCGCATGCGGTTCGGGAGCGCCTCGAGCCAGGCCGGGACGATCCGCTCGCCGTGCGTCTCGCGGGCCACGATGAACGGCGTCATCTCGAGCGACTTCTCGCGCACGTCGATGATGTCGTACTGGGTGACCTGGAAGGACGGGATGTCGACCTTCTTGCCGTTGACCAGGAAGTGACCGTGGGTCACCAGCTGGCGGGCGTGGCGGCGGGTGCGGGCGAAGCCGGCGCGGTAGACCACGTTGTCGAGGCGGCACTCCAGCAGCTGCAGCAGGTTCTCGCCGGTCTTGCCCTGGCGACGGGCAGCCTCGACGTAGTACTTGTGGAACTGCTTCTCGAGAACGCCGTAGGTGAAGCGGGCCTTCTGCTTCTCCTGCAGCTGGTTGCGGTACTCGCTCTCCTTGATCCGCGCGCGGCCGTGCTGGCCCGGCGGGTAGGGGCGCTTCTCGAAGGCGGCGTCGCCACCCACGAGGTCGACGCCGAGCCGGCGCGACTTCTTGGTCAGGGGTCCGGTGTAACGGGCCATGTCGGTTCTCCTCTAAGTCTTTGTCGTGCGCGCGTCAGACGCGGCGGCGCTTCGGCGGGCGGCAGCCGTTGTGCGGGGCGGGGGTCACGTCCTGGATGGTGCCGACCTCGAGGCCGATCGCACCCAGGGAGCGGATCGCCGTCTCGCGGCCCGAGCCCGGGCCCTTGACGAAGACGTCGATCTTCTTCATGCCGTGATCCATCGCCCGACGGCCCGCGGCCTCGGCGGCCATCTGAGCGGCGTACGGGGTGGACTTGCGGGAGCCCTTGAAGCCGACGGTGCCGGCAGAGGCCCACGAGATCACCGCACCGGTCGGGTCGGTGATCGTGACGATCGTGTTGTTGAACGTGCTCTTGATGTGGGCCTCGCCCTGAGCGACGTTCTTCTTCTCCTTGCGGCGGACCTTCTTGGCCGCGCCCGCACGAGCCTTGGGAGGCATGCGTTATCTCCTTGAGAAAGCTGGTCTGTGGTGAGAGGCGGTGCTGAGCCGGGGGCTCAGATCACTTCGCCTTCTTCTTGCCGGCAACCGTGCGCTTCGGGCCCTTGCGGGTACGAGCGTTGGTCTTGGTGCGCTGGCCGCGGACCGGAAGGCCCATGCGGTGACGGCGACCCTGGTAGCTGCCGATCTCGATCTTGCGACGGATGTCGGCCTGGACCTCGCGACGGAGGTCACCCTCGATCTTGAAGTTCGCTTCGATCTCGTCACGGAGCTTGACCAGCTCCTCGTCACCCAGCTCGTGGACGCGGAGGTCCGGGCTGACGCCGGTGGCCTCCAGCAGCTGCTGGGCGCGGGTACGGCCGATGCCGTAGATGTAGGTGAGAGCGACCTCGATGCGCTTGTCGCGCGGCAGGTCGACTCCGACGAGGCGAGCCATGAAGGCTTCCTTTCAGACGGTTGCGGTGGTGTGGTCGTGATGCGTCCGGGCGGTCGATCTCGTTGTGCCCAGCTCCGGCCATCCGCGCCGGAGGTGGTTCGCCGTCGTGCTGTTGGGGCTGACGGCTAAGCGATCACGTTGATGAGTGTGTTCAGTTGTGGGCCCCGACGGGGCCACGCCGAGGGACTCAGCCCTGGCGCTGCTTGTGGCGCGGGTTCTCGCAGATGACCATGACGCGGCCGTGGCGACGGATCACCTTGCACTTGTCACAGATCGGCTTCACGCTCGGGTTGACCTTCATGTCAGCCCTTTCTTGCTAGTGGCGGGAAGTGACGCCGGTGGGCGTCACTTGTACCGGTAGACGATGCGACCGCGCGACAGGTCATACGGAGAGAGCTCCACCACCACGCGGTCCTCGGGGAGGATCCGGATGTAGTGCTGCCGCATCTTTCCGCTGATGTGAGCGAGGACCTTGTGGCCGTTGCTCAGCTCCACGCGGAACATGGCGTTCGGAAGGGCCTCCACGACGGAGCCCTCCATCTCGATGACGCCTTCTTTCTTCGCCATGTCTCACAATCTGCTCGGGGATGATGTCTACCGTCCGGTCCGGGAACCTCTCCTCTCCCTCGCGGAAGACGGAGTGGACCTCGTGGGCCGTGCACCACACACAGAACCCACGTTGGACCGACACGCCAGTCTATGGGCAGCCCGCAAGGAACTCCCAATCGGCGACCGCGGGCTCAGCCGGCCAACAGCTCGAGGGTCCGCAAGCGGGCGGGGGCGGTGCGCGGATCGGCGCCGGCGAACGCGCCGCCGACCGGGTTGACCATCACCTCGTCGACGCCGTACGCCGCCGCGAGGGAGGCGAGCTGGTCACGGGCCGAGCCGGCGTCGCCGATCACCCAGCGCTTGCGCATCGCCTCGATGAGCCCGTCGTGCGACTCGGGCAGTCCGGCGTCGACGATCGTCTCCGCGTCCTCGACCGTCCGCTGCGCCACCAGCGGCTGGCCGGTGCGCAGCGCCAGCATCTGGAGCAGCTGCGGCAGTGCCTGGCGCTGCGCCTGCTCCGCGGTGTCGGCCACCGAGGCGTTGACGGTGAGGAAGGTGCGGGGCTCATCGAGATCGGGCGAGGGCTGGAAGGTCGAGCGGTACAGCTCGAGGGCCTCGGCGGTGCCGGACCCGGAGAAGTGGTGCGCGAAGACGTAGGGCATGCCCTTCGCCGCGGCCAGTCGCGCGGAGTAGTCGGAGGAGCCCAGGAGCCACACCTGCGGCACCGTCCGCGCGACCGGGGTGGCCCTGAGGACGTGCTGTCCGCCCCGGATGGCCAGCCCGACGCCGGCGGGCTCCATCATGGCGAGCACGTTGTCGACGTACTCGGGGAAGCGGGCGACCGCCTCGTCGTCCACGCCACCGGCGCCGTGCCGCAGCGCCCAGCTGGTGACCGGGTCGCTGCCCGGCGCACGCCCGATGCCCAGGTCGATCCGCCCGGGGAAGGCCGCCTCGAGCAGGGCGAACTGCTCGGCGACCACGAGCGGGGCGTGGTTGGGCAGCATGACACCGCCGGAGCCGACCCGGATCCGCTCCGTCGCGCCGGCGAAGAGGCCGATCAGGACGGGCGGGTTGGTCGCGGCCACGGCCGGCATGTTGTGGTGCTCGGCCACCCAGAACCGGCGGTAGCCGAGGCGGTCGGCCGCTCGGACCAGCTCGACCGACGCCGCGATGGCGTCACCGGTGGTCTGGTCGCTGCGGACGGGGACGAGGTCGAGGACGGAGAGCGCGAGGGACATCCTCGGTCCAATGCCGTGGACGGCTCCCGCATTCCCGCGGCAGACCGGTTCAGTCGTCGGAGGTGGCGCTCCGGCGCACGAGGAGCAGGCCGACGACGTACGAGACCAGGCAGAGCAGCCCGAGGACCAGCAGGTCCATCACGTAGTGCACGCCGCCGCCGAGGGCGATCCAGTCCTCCTTGTCGGTGCCCTCCGTCTCGCGGACGAGGTCCATCGCCGATGCCGCGCCGGCGTAGCCCCAGCGCGACGGCGACAGCCAGGCGATCTGCTCGAGTCCGGGCCGGCCCGCGATCTCGAAGAGTGCGCCGGACAGGACCAGCTGGAGCATGACCAGGCCGACCAGCGCGGGCATCGTCTGCTCGGTGCTGGTCACGAGCGCCGAGAGGGCCAGGCCGATCACGACCATGGTGAAGGACAGGGCAGCGATGGCGAGCCCTACCCGGAGGGTGCCGAGGTCGCCGTCGGCGCCCGGCAGCCCCACGGTGGCCAGGAAGGTCACGACCAGGCCCTGGAAGAACGCGGCCGTGCCGAGGACCATCACCTTGCTGGTGAAGTAGACCCCGGGCGAGAGGCCGACGGCGTACTCGCGCTTGAAGATCGGCCGCTCCCCCACCAGCTCGCGGATCGCCAGCGCCGTGCCCATCAGGCAGGCCGCCACGATCAGCACGATCAGGCGCTGGGAGGCCTCCCCCGTCGAGAAGGACTCCACGATCGAGCCGTCCGGCAGCGTGGTCTCCCGGCGGGAGACGTCGAGCGAGAGGCCGTTGCTGCCCGGCACGAGCCGGCTGAGGCCACCGAGGATCAGCGGCAGCAGGACCAGCATCCCGAGCAGCAGCTTGTCGGCGAAGACGACCGCCAGGTTGCGCTTGATGAGGGTCGCGAGCTGGCGGGACACCGACTGCCGCGGCGGAGCGGGTACGGCGGCATACGGCTGTCGCTGGAGCGCGGCCGTGTCGACGGCGTGCTGCGGCACCGGGATCCGCTGCCAGAGGTCGGGGTCGTCGAGCAGGTCGAAGACCTCGGGATAGTTGGTCTTGCCGAAGTGCGCGAGCACGCCGTCGGGCGGACCGAAGTAGGCGATCCTGCCACCGGGCGCGAGCACCAGGACGTTGTCGCACACGTCGAGGGCGAGCACGGAGTGCGTGACGACCATGACCACGCGGCCGTCGTCGGCGAGGCTGCGCAGCTGGCGCATGACCTCGAGGTCGAGGCCCGGGTCGAGGCCGGACGTGGGTTCGTCGAGGAACAGCAGCGGCGGCGCCGTGAGCAGCTCGGTCGCGATCGAGACGCGCTTGCGCTGGCCGCCGGAGAGCTGGGTGCCGATCCGGTTGTCCATCCGCTGCACGAGCTGGAGCTGGTGGGCGACGTGGTCGACCCGCGCGTCCCACTCCTGCGCCGTCGTGTCGGGGGGCAGCCGCAGCTGGGCCGCGAACCGGAGGCCCTGCTTGACCTTCAGCTGCGGGTGGAGGATGTCCTGCTGCGGCACGAGGCCGATCTGGAACCGCAGCTGGTCGTAGTGCTGGTAGAGGTCGTGGCCCTGCCAGATGACCCGCCCGTGGCTCGCCGGCTTCAGTCCGGTGAGGGCGCCGAGCAGCGTCGACTTGCCGGCGCCCGACGGGCCGATCACGGCGGTGAGGCTCTTCGGCTCGAGCTTGAACGAGATGTTCTCGATCAGGCGCTTGCCGCCGCCGACGACCTGGGTCAGCCCGTCGGCGTACAGCGTGAACTCGTGGGCCGTGGCCGAGGCGACCAGCTGGTGCCCGTCCCAGCGGAAGGTCTGGTTGCCGACGATCACCTCGGATCCGACCGGCATCTGCACGGCCCCCTGCACCCGGTGGCCGTTGACGAAGGTGCCGTTGAACGAGCCGAGGTCGTGCAGCACCGCGAGCGTCTGCGCCGTCGGCGGGTCGAGGCGCGCGTGCCGCCGACTCACCAGCGGGTCGTCGAGGACGATGTCGTTGGCGTGGTCGCGGCCGATGCTCAGCGAGCGGCCGGCCTGCAGCTGCTGCGGCAGCACGACGGAGTGGCCGTGCGGCAGCTGCCCCGGCGGCAGTACGCCGACCGGGCGCCACGCGTCCGCCGGCGCACCGCTCGCGGGCAGCTGCGGCGGGGGCAGGTTCTTCCAGAACTCGCCACCCAGCGGCGCCTGCTGTGCGGCCGGCGGCTGCTGCTGCGGCACGGGGCGCGACGAGTGGGGCGCCGCGGGCCGTGGCGTCGGGGCCGGCACGGGCGCCTGGTACGGCGGCGGCGCAGCGAACCCACCTCCGCCGACCTGGCCGGCGAGCACGGTGACGACCACCGGCTCGCCGACCGGGCCACCGAGGTGGAGGCTCACCGGGCCGCCGGTGAGCGGCAGCCGGGTGATCCGCTGCCCGGAGACGAACGTCCCGTTGCTGCTCGAGTCGACCACCACCCACACGTCGCCCTCGACCTGGATCGAGGCGTGGTGGCGGGAAGCGCGTGCGTCGGTGACCGGGACGTCGCAGTCCAGCTCCCGGCCGATCACGACGCGCGGGCCGTCGAAGGTCCTGATCGTTCCCGACCACTGCACCTGGAGACGGTCCACTACCTCATCCTTCGGGTCGGGAGCAGGCTGACGACCTGAAACCCTAACCGATCGCGGACCCGGCAAACGGCCCTTCGCCCCATCGGGGCGCAGGCAGCTCAGGGCAGGCCGGTCACGCGCGCCATCGTGGCGAGCTTGGCACCCGTCTCACGGACCTCGGAAGCGGGGTCGGAGCCGGCGACGATGCCCGCGCCGGCGAACAGCCGCAGCCGGGGACCGTCCATCACGGCCGCGCGGATGGTGATCGCGAACTCGCCGTCGCCGTCGCCGTCGACCCAGCCGACGCACCCGGCGAACCAGTCGCGCAGGTCGCCTTCGAGGTCGGCGATGACCGCGTTGGCGGCGGCCGTCGGCACGCCACCGACCGCGGGCGTCGGGTGCAGCAGCTGGGCCAGCCGCAGGGCGCTCGGGCCGTCGGCGACGTCCGCGAGCCGGGCGCGGATCGGTGTCGCGAGGTGCCAGACCGTGTCGGTCGACATCAGCTCCGGAGTGGCGGGGTACTCGATCTCGACACACACCTCCTTGAGCGCGTGCACGATCGCCTCGACGACGAACGCGTGCTCCGCGAGGTCCTTGCCGGACTGCTGCAGGCCCGCGGCACGGCGGGCGTCCTCGTCCGGGTCGGCGGAGCGGGGCACCGAGCCCGCCAACGGGGTGCAGGAGATCTCCGCGCCCTCCCGGCGCACCAGCAGCTCCGGGCTCGCGCCGACCAGGATCGGGCCGTCGACCGGGGCCTTCCCGTTTTCGGTGCCCGGGACCAGGGGTACGGCGAACACGTAGCGCCCCGGCCGCGTGGTCAGCAGCCGGTCGATGATCTCGGCCGGCACCAGCGGCGGATCACTGACGACGTCGAGGCAGCGCCCGAGGACCACCTTGTGCAGCGAGCCGTCCGCGATCTTCGCCAGGGCCGCCTCCACCATGCCGGCGTACTCGTCGGCCGTCGGGAACTCAGTGACCTCGTAGGTGCGCTCGACCGAGGTGTCCTGCTCGGGACGCTGCAGCGGGTGCTCGGAGCCGATCACCCGGTGCGCCAGGCCGGGGGCGCCGGCCGCGAAGGAGAGGGCGCACAGGGCACGCTCCCCCGCGCCGAGTGCGGCGACGACCTCGTCGGCCCAGTCCGGGCTCGCGCCGTCGGGCGTCTGGCTCGTGCTGATGATGGTGGCGGCGACGTACGCCTGCTCACCGGAGGCGAACAGCAGGGGTCGCGCTGCCAGCGCAGCGGGGCTGATCGGTTGCTGCGCCATGTCCTCGATGTTAGTCCTCGGCCCCGCAGGGAACCCCGAGGGCCGCGAGCCGCTCGCGGCCGCCGTCCTCTGCGGTGAGCACCCACACGCCGGCGTCGGTCAGCGCGAAGGTGTGCTCGTAGTGGGCCGCCCGGGACCGGTCGGCGGTGACGACCGTCCAGTCGTCCTCGGCGACCACCGAGTCGTGGGTCCCGAGCGTGATCATCGGCTCGACCGCGAGGGCCATGCCGCGCTTGAGCCGGGGTCCGCGACCGCGGCGTCCCTCGTTCGGCACGTCGGGGTCCATGTGCATCGCGGTGCCGATGCCGTGGCCGGTGTAGCCGTCGACGATGCCGTAGTCGCCCGAGGAGCGGACGAACGACTCGACGGCGTGCGAGATGTCACCGACCCGACCACCGACCTGCGCGGCGGCGAGTCCCCGCCACAGCGCTTCCTCGGTGACCTCCATCAGCCGCTCCACGTCGGCCGGCACCGCACCGACGGCGACGGTGATCGCCGCGTCCCCGTGCCAGCCGGTGCCCGACGCGTCCGGCACGATCGCACCGCAGTCGATCGAGATGATGTCGCCTTCCGCGAGGACCCGCGGACCGGGGATGCCGTGCACGACCTCCTCGTTGACCGACGCGCAGATGCTCGCCGGGAACGGCGGGTGGCCGTAGCCGAGGAAGGACGGTACGCCGCCCTGCTCGCGGATGCTCCTCTCGGCGAGGGCGTCGAGCTCGGCCGTGGTCACGCCGGGCCGGACGGCCTCACGCAGTCGCGCGAGGGTACGGCCGACGACGAGCCCCGCGGTCCGCATGGAGCGGACCTGGTCGGGGCTCTTGACCTCGATCCGGTGGTCGAACAGCACGCGCGCCGCGCGTCAGCTCTGCGGCACGTCGTCCAGCGCGGCGAAGATCCGCCTCTGGACGTCGTCGATCTCGCCCATGCCGTCGACCGAGACGACCAAGCCCCGCTCGGCGTAGACCGAGATCAGCGGCTCGGTCTCCGCGGCGTACACCTCGAGGCGGCGACGGATCACGTCCTCCGTGTCGTCCGCACGACCCTCGATCTCGGCGCGCTTGAGCAGCCGGCCGACGACGGCCTCCTGGTCGACAGTGAGGACGAGGACGGCGTCGAGCTTGTGCCCGGTCTCCTCGATCATGCCGTCGAGCTCGGTGACCTGGGCCAGCGTGCGCGGGTAGCCGTCGAGCAGGAAGCCGGACGCCGCGTCGGGCTCGGCGATGCGACCGCGCACCATGTTGTTGGTGACCTCGTCGGGCACGTACTCGCCGGCGTCCATGTACTTCTTCGCCTCGACGCCGAGCGGCGTGCCACCGCTGACGTTGGCCCGGAAGATGTCGCCGGTCGAGATGGCCGGGATCGAGAAGTGGTCGGCGACCGCGGTCGCCTGGGTGCCCTTGCCGGCGCCCGGGGGACCCATGATCAGAAGCCTCAACGCAGGAATCCTTCGTAATTGCGCTGCTGCAGCTGGCTCTCGATCTGCTTCACCGTGTCGAGTGCGACACCGACCATGATCAGGATGGACGTACCGCCGAACGGGAAGTTCTGGTTGGCGTCGATCAGCACGAACGCGATCAGCGGAACGAGCGAGATCAGACCCAGGTAGAGCGAGCCCGGCAGCGTGATGCGGGACAGGACGTAGGACAGGTAGTCCTGGGTCGGCTTGCCCGCCCGGATCCCGGGGATGAAGCCGCCGTACTTCTTCATGTTGTCGGCCACCTCTTGCGGGTTGAAGGTGATCGACACGTAGAAGTAGGTGAAGAAGATGATGAGCAGGAAGTACGCCGCCATGTGGGCCGGGTGGCTCTGGTCGACGAGGTACTCGTTGACCCAGCGGATGACCCGGTTCGGGTCGTTCTGGTTGAACTGGACCGCCATCGCCGGCAGGTAGAGCAGCGACGAGGCGAAGATGACCGGGATGATGCCGGCCTGGTTGACCTTGAGCGGGATGTAGGTCGAGCTGCCGCCGAACATCTTGCGGCCGACCATCCGGCGGGCGTACTGCACCGGGATCCGGCGCTGGGCCTGCTCGATGAAGATGACCGCTGCGATGATCACCATGCCGATGGCGATCACGACGCCGAAGGTCCACCAGCCCTGGGTGATCTTGACCTGCCACAACGAGGCGGGGAACGTCGCGACGACCTGGGTGAAGATGAGGATCGACATGCCGTTGCCGACGCCACGCTCGGTGATCAGCTCGCCGAGCCACATGATCACTGCGGTGCCGGCCGTCATGGTCACGACCATGACGAGGAACGTCTTGGTGTCGTCGCTGTGCAGCAACGGTTCCTCACAGCCCTGCAGCAGGTTGCCGGTGCGGGCGAGCGCGACGATGCCGGTCGCCTGCAGCACGGCGAGGCCGAGCGTGAGGTAGCGGGTGTACTGCGTGATCTTCGTCTGACCGGCCTGGCCCTCCTTCTTGAGGGCCTCCAGGCGCGGGATCACCACGACGAGCAGCTGCAGGATGATGCTCGCGGTGATGTACGGCATGATGCCGAGCGCGAAGATCGTCAGCTGGAGCAGGGCACCACCGGAGAAGAGGTTGACCAGGCTGTAGAGCCCGGCGTTCTCACCATCCTTGGCGATGTCGATGCACTTCTCCACGTTGGAGACGTGCACGCCAGGAGCGGGGATCTGCGAACCGGCCCGGAAGATCACGATGATCATCAGGACGAACAGCAGCTTGCGCCGCAGGTCCGGGGTCCGGAAGGCGTTCACGAACGCGCTGAGCACTCGGTTCCTCTTCTCTCATCGCTGGCCTTGTGGCCAGCGGGAAGCCTAACAGGGCGGTCGCAGCCCCCCGACCGGGTACGGCGGCCGGGCTGCGGAGACGAGACGAGGGGCGCGGCGAACCCCAGCTAGTGCCGGGTCCGACGCGCCCCTCGCAGCGCCATCACAGGACCGTGACGGTCCCGCCGGCGCCCTCGATCTTCTCCTTGGCCGAGGCCGAGAACGCGTTCGCGCTCACCGAGACCTTGACCGTCAGGTCACCCTGGCCGAGCACCTTGACCGGCTCGCCCTTGCGGACGGCGCCCTTGGCGACCAGCGTCTCCGGGGTGACGTCGCCGCCCTCGGGGAACAGCGCGCTGATCCGGTCGAGGTTGACGACCTGGAAGGTCACCTTGAAGGGGTTCTTGAAGCCCTTGAGCTTCGGCAGCCGCATGTGCAGCGGCATCTGGCCACCCTCGAACGCGACCGGGACCTGGTAGCGGGCCTTGGTGCCCTTCGTACCACGACCGGCGGTCTTGCCCTTGGAGCCCTCACCACGACCCACGCGGGTCTTGGCGGTCTTGGCGCCCGCAGCGGGACGCAGGTGGTGCAGCTTGAGAGTCATGGTCACTCGCCTCCGACGACCTCGACCGTCACCAGGTGACGGACGGTGTGGACCATGCCCCGGATCTCGGGACGGTCCTCCTTGATGACGACGTCGCCGATCCGCTTGAGGCCGAGCGTGCGCAGGGTCTCGCGCTGGTTGGCCTTCGCGCCGATCTTCGACTTGGTCTGCTGGACCTTCAGCTGGGCCATCAGACGTTCACCGCCTCGGGCGCAGCGGCCTTGGCGGTGGCCGCAGCGGCCTCGCCCTCGGCCTTGGCCTTCAGCAGCGCCGCCGGGGCGACGTGCTCGACCGGCAGACCACGACGTGCGGCCACCGTCTCGGGCATCTCCAGCATTCGGAGGGCCTCGACGGTCGCGTGCACGATGTTGATCTGGTTCGACGAGCCCAGCGACTTGCTGAGCACGTCGTGGATGCCCGCGCACTCCAGGACGGCGCGCACCGGGCCACCGGCGATGACACCGGTACCGGGAGCGGCCGGGCGCAGGAACACGACTCCGGCGGCCTTCTCGCCCTGGACCGGGTGCGGGATCGTGCCCTGGATGCGGGGGACGCGGAAGAAGTTCTTCTTCGCCTCCTCGACACCCTTGGCGATCGCCGCGGGAACTTCCTTGGCCTTGCCGTAGCCGACGCCGACCAGGCCGTCGCCGTCACCGACGATCACGAGGGCGGTGAAGCTGAAGCGACGACCGCCCTTCACGACCTTCGCGACACGGTTGATCGCAACGACGCGCTCGACGTACTGGCTCTTCTCGGCGCCGCCACGGCCGCCGTCGCGGCCGCCACGGCCACCACGGTCGCCGCCCGAACGCTGTCCGCGCTGGGGTCCGCTCATGATTTCTCCTCAGTCCTGTTCGCGGTCAGAAGGTCAGGCCGCCCTCGCGGGCGCCATCTGCCAGGGCCGCGATGCGACCGTGATACTTGTTGCCGGCGCGGTCGAAGACGACCGACTCCACGCCCTGCTCCTTGGCACGGGCGGCGACGAGCTCGCCGACCTTCTTGGCCTTGGCGGTCTTGTCGCCGTCGAAGGAGCGCAGGTCTCCCTCGAGGGTCGAGGCCGACGCCAGGGTCTTGCCGACCAGGTCGTCGACGACCTGGGCGGTGATGTGCTTGGTCGAACGGGTGACCACCAGGCGCGGACGCGCGGCGGTACCGGAGATCTTCTTGCGACCACGGACCTGGCGGCGCAGCTTGGAGCTGGCGCGAGCCGAGAGGTTCCGCTGGTGCTTGAGGGTGATCGCCATGGTCACTTACCAGCCTTTCCGACCTTGCGACGGACATGCTCGCCGGCGTACCGGACGCCCTTGCCCTTGTACGGCTCGGGCTTGCGGAGCTTGCGGATGTTGGCGGCGACCTCGCCGACCAGCTGCTTGTCGATGCCGACGACGCCCAGCTTCGTCGGGCCGTCCACCGTGAAGGTGATGCCCTCGGGAGCGTCGAAGATGATCGGGTGCGAGTAGCCGAGCTGGAACTCCAGCTGGGTCGGGCCCTTGGACAGGACGCGGTAACCCACGCCCACGATCTCGAGCTTCTTCTCGTAGCCCTCGGTGACACCGACGACCATGTTGTTGATCAGGGTGCGGCTCAGGCCGTGGTAGGCCTTCGAGAGCCGCTCGTCGTCGGGGCGCTTGACGTCGAGGACGCCCTCGCCCTTCTCGACCGTGATCGGAGCGACCACGGTGTGGCTCAGGGTGCCCTTGGGGCCCTTCACCGTGACGACGGGGCCGTCCACCTGGACGTCGACGCCCGCGGGGACCGGGACGGGGAGCTTGCCGATGCGCGACATGTTCTTCTCTCTCCTTCCCTTGTCACCAGACGTAGGCGAGGACTTCCCCACCCACGCCCTTCTGGTTGGCCTGGCGGTCGGTCAGCAGACCCTGGCTCGTCGAGATGATCGCGACGCCGAGGCCGCCGAGCACCTTGGGCAGGCCCGTGTGCTTGGCGTAGACCCGGAGGCCGGGCTTGCTGATCCGGCGCACGCCGGCGATGGAACGCTCACGGTTGCGGCCGTACTTGAGGGTGACGGTCAGCAGCTTGCCGACGCCGTTCTCGTTGTCCGCGACCTCGTAGGAGGTGACGTAGCCCTCCTGCTTGAGGATCTCGGCAACGCCCTCCTTGAGCTTGCTGTACGGCATGGTCACCGCGTCGTGGTACGCCTGGTTGGCGTTGCGCAGACGCGTGAGCATGTCTGCGATCGGGTCAGTCATCGTCATGATGTGTGTTCTTTCTCGAAGTGGTTTCGCACCGGACCCAGCCGGGGCGACCTGCTACGTGGTGGGTTACCAGCTCGACTTGGTGACACCGGGCAGCTCGCCACGGTGCGCCATCTCGCGCAGGCAGATACGGCACAGGCCGAACTTGCGGTACACGGCCTTGGGGCGGCCACACCGCTGGCAGCGGGTGTAGCCGCGAACCGCGAACTTCGGCTTGCGAGCGGCCTTGACCTTGAGGGCAGTCTTCGCCATGTCTTCTCTCCTCGTTGACTCAGCGCTCAGCGAACGGGAAACCGAGCTGCTTCAGCAGCGCGCGTCCCTGCTCGTCGGTGGTCGCCGTGGTGACGATGGTGATGTCCATGCCCCGCTGGCGGTCGACCTTGTCCTGGTCGATCTCGTGGAACATGACCTGCTCGGTCAGACCGAACGTGTAGTTGCCGCGGCCGTCGAACTGCTTCGGCGACAGGCCACGGAAGTCGCGGATACGCGGCAGGGCCAGGGCCAGCAGCCGGTCAAGGAACTCCCACATGCGGTCGCCGCGCAGCGTGACGTGCGTGCCGATCGGCATGCCCTCGCGCAGCTTGAACTGCGCGATGGACTTGCGGGCCTTGGTCACGGCCGGCTTCTGGCCGGTGATCGCGGTGAGGTCGCGGATCGCGCCCTCGATCAGCTTCGAGTCACGCGCGGCCTCGCCGACACCCATGTTGACCACGATCTTGGTCAGGCCGGGCACCTGCATGACATTGGCGATCTCGAACTCGGCCTTGAGCGCCGGGAGGATCTCCTCGCGGTACTTGGTCTTCAGCCGGGGCGTGACCTTCTCGATGGTGCTCTCGGTCATCAGATTTCCTTCCCGGTCTTGCGGGAGATGCGGACGCTGCGCGTCGAGGAGTACTCCGAGCCGTCGGGACGGCGCTTGGTGACCTCGACCCGCTTGTGGCCGACGCGGGTGACGCCGTCACCCTCGACCAGCATCACGTTGGACACGTGGATCGGCGCCTCGGTGGTGATGATGCCGCCGGTGTTGCCGGAGCGCCCACCCTGGTCGACGACCTTGGTGTGCTTCTTGATCCGGTTGACACCCTCGACGATCACGCGGCGCTCCTCACGGAGCACCTTGATGATCTTGCCCTCGGCACCCTTGTCCTTGCCGGCGATGACCTTGACGGTGTCGCCCTTCTTGACGTGGAGGTTGGGACGCTTGCGGTCCTGCTCCGACTTCTTGCGGGCAGCCATCACAGCACCTCCGGGGCCAGCGAGATGATCTTCATGAACTTCTTCTCGCGCAGCTCGCGGCCGACGGGGCCGAAGATGCGCGTGCCACGCGGCTCGCCGTCGTTCTTGAGGATCACCGCGGCGTTCTCGTCGAAGCGGATGTACGAGCCGTCGGGACGGCGGCGCTCCTTGACGGTGCGCACGACGACCGCCTTGACGACGTCGCCCTTCTTCACGTTGCCGCCGGGGATGGCGTCCTTGACGGTGGCGACGATGACGTCACCGATCCCGGCGTAGCGACGACCGGAGCCGCCGAGCACGCGGATGCAAAGGATCTCCTTCGCACCGGTGTTGTCGGCGACCTTGAGTCGCGACTCCTGCTGAATCATCGATATCTCCTGGTTGTCGTGCCGGTTCTCGACCGCTCATGCGGCGGCCGAGCCTGGCCGAACGTTGGACTTACTTGGCGCGCTCGAGGATCTCCACCACGCGCCAGCGCTTGGTGGCCGACAGCGGGCGGGTCTCCATGATGAGGACGCGGTCGCCGACGCCGCAGTCGTTCTGCTCGTCGTGGGCCTTGAGCCGCGTGTTGCGGCGCATGACCTTGCCGTACAGGGCGTGCTTGACGCGGTCCTCGACGGACACGACCACGGTCTTGTCCATCTTGTCGCTGACCACGAGGCCCTCGCGGGTCTTGCGGGCGTTGCGAGCGTTCTCGGTCTGCTCGGTCATCAGTTCTCCTCCTCCGAACCCGGCGCCGTGCGAATGCCGAGCTCGCGCTCACGCACCACGGTGTAGATCCGGGCGATGTCCTTCTTGACCGTGCGGAGCCGGCCGTGGCTCTCCAGCTGGCCGGTGGCCGCCTGGAACCGCAGGTTGAACAGCTCCTCCTTGGCCTCGCGCAGCTTGGCCTCGAGGTCGACGTCGTTGAGCTCGTCCAGCTCGTGGGCGCGGATGACGTTCGCCATCAGAACTCACCAGCCTCTCGCGTGATGAATCGGGCCTTCATGGGCAGCTTGTGGATCGCACGACGCATGGCCTCGCGGGCCACGTCCTCCGGCACACCCGACAGCTCGAACATGACGCGGCCCGGCTTGACGTTGGCGACCCACCACTCGGGCGAGCCCTTGCCGGAACCCATGCGGGTCTCAGCCGGCTTCTTGGTGAGCGGGCGGTCCGGGTAGATGTTGATCCAGACCTTGCCGCCACGCTTGATGTGGCGGGTCATGGCGATACGGGCGGACTCGATCTGGCGGTTGGTGACGTAGGCACCCTCGATCGCCTGGATACCGAAGTCACCGAACGCCAGCGACGTACCGCCCTTGGCAGCACCCCGACGCTTCGGGTGGTGCTGCTTGCGGTGCTTGACGCGACGCGGCATCAACATGGTCAGGACTCCGTTCCGGTGGTCGGCTCCGCCGCGGTGGCCTCGGGGTTCGACTCCACGGCGGGAGCGTCCGAGCTGCGGTCCGAGCGGTTCGGGCGGTCGCCGCGCGACCCACGGGTCGGACGGTCGCCACCACGGGTGGGGCGGCCACCGCGACCGGGGACACCGGCGCGGGCAGCGGCCTGGGCCTGGCGCTCGGCACGGGTGCCGGCGACCTCGCCCTTGTAGATCCAGACCTTCACGCCGATGCGGCCGAAGGTCGTGCGGGCCTCGTAGAAGCCGTAGTCGATGTCGGCACGCAGCGTGTGCAGCGGGACGCGGCCCTCGCGGTAGAACTCGGTGCGCGACATCTCGGCGCCGTTGAGGCGGCCCGAGCACTGGATCCGGATGCCCTTGGCACCGGAGCGCATCGAGGTCTGCATGGCCTTGCGCATCGCGCGGCGGAACTGCACGCGGCCCGACAGCTGCTCGGCGACACCCTGGGCGACCAGCTGCGCGTCGATCTCGGGGTTCTTGACCTCGAGGATGTTCAGCTGGACCTGCTTGCCGGTGAGCTTCTCGAGCTCGCCACGGATCCGGTCGGCCTCGGCGCCGCGGCGACCGATGACGATGCCCGGACGCGCGGTGTGGATGTCGACGCGGACCCGGTCACGGGTGCGCTCGATCTCGACCTTGGCGATGCCGGCCCGCTCCATGCCCTTGCTGAGCAGCTTGCGGATCGCGACGTCCTCGCCGACGTAGGACTTGTACAGCTTGTCGGCGTACCAACGCGACTTGTGGTCGGTCGAGATGCCGAGGCGGAAGCCGTTCGGGTTGATCTTCTGACCCATTACTTCTTGCCCTTCTTCGCGACGACATCGGCCGGCTGGACCGCGATGGTGATGTGGCTGGTGCGCTTGTTGATCCGGGTGGCCCGGCCCTGCGCACGCGGACGCCAGCGCTTCATCGTGGGGCCCTCGTCGACCCGCGCGACCGACACGACCAGGTCACCGGTGGCGAGGCCCTCGGTGGTGGAAGCGTTGGCGACGGCGCTCTGCAGCACCTTGTGCACGGTCTCGGCGGCCGACTGCGGGGCGAACTGCAGCAGGGTCAGCGCCTCGTCCGCGGGCAGGCCACGGACCAGGTCGACGACGCGGCGCGCCTTCATCGGGGTGATCCGCACGAAGCGGGCGGTGGCGAACGCGCCGGGCTCGTCGCCCAGGAGCGACTCGCGACGCGCGCTGGTGCGGTGACGCTCAGTGGTGCTCATCGACGGCGTCCCTTCCGGTCTTCCTTCACGTGGCCGCGGTAGGTGCGCGTCGGAGCGAACTCACCGAGCTTGTGGCCGACCATCGAGTCGGAGATGAAGACCGGGACGTGCTTGCGGCCGTCGTGGACGGCGATCGTGTGGCCGATCATCGAGGGGATGATCATGGACCGGCGCGACCAGGTCTTGATGACGTTGTGCGTGCCCTTGTCGTTCTCGGCATCCACCTTCTTGAGAAGGTGGCCGTCGACGAAGGGGCCCTTCTTCAGGCTGCGAGGCATCTCTCAGTTCCTTCAGCGCTTGTTCTTGCCGGACTTGCGGCGTCGGATGATCTGGGAGTCGCTGGCCTTGCGCTTGCGCGTACGGCCCTCGGGCTTGCCCCACGGCGAGACGGGGTGGCGACCACCGGACGTCTTGCCCTCACCACCACCGTGCGGGTGGTCGACCGGGTTCATGACGACACCACGGACGGTCGGGCGCTTGCCCTTCCAGCGCATGCGGCCGGCCTTGCCCCAGTTGATGTTCGACTGCTCGGCGTTGCCGACCTCGCCGACCGTGGCGCGGCAGCGCACGTCGACGTACCGCATCTCGCCCGAGGGCAGACGCAGGGTGGCACGCGAACCCTCGCGGGCGACCAGCTGCGCGCTGTTGCCGGCCGAGCGGGCCAGCTTGGCGCCGCCACCGGGGCGGAGCTCCACGCAGTGGATGGTCGTACCGACGGGGATGTTGCGCAGCGGCAGGTTGTTGCCCGGCTTGATGTCAGCGCCGACGCCCGACTCGACCCGCATGCCCTGGACGAGGTCCTTCGGCGCCACGATGTAGCGCTTCTCGCCGTCGGCGTAGTGCAGCAGCGCGATGCGCGCGGTGCGGTTGGGGTCGTACTCGATGTGCGCGACCTTGGCCGGCACGCCGTCCTTGTCGTAGCGACGGAAGTCGATGACGCGGTAGGCACGCTTGTGACCGCCACCGTGGTGCCGGGTGGTGATCCGGCCCTGGTTGTTGCGGCCGCCCTTCTTGGGCAGCGGGCGCGTGAGCGACTTCTCCGGCGTGGTCCGGGTGATCTCGGCGAAGTCGGCCACCGACGAGCCGCGACGGCCCGGGGTGGTCGGCTTGTACTTGCGGATAGCCATCAGGCCTGACCTCCGAAGATGTCGATGCGGTGACCCTCGGCCAGGCTGACGATCGCGCGCTTGGTGTCCTTGCGCTTGCCGAGACCGTTGCGGGTCCGGCGGACCTTGCCCGGGCGGTTGAGGGTGTTGACCGAGGTGACCTTGACGCCGAACACCTTCTCGACCGCGATCTTGATCTCGGTCTTGTTGGCGTCGGGGCGCACCAGGAACGTGTACTTGTTGTTGTCGAGGAGGCTGTAGCTCTTCTCGGACACGACCGGCGCGATCAGGATGTCGCGGTGGTCCTTGTGCAGGGTGCTCATCAGTTGTTCTCCTCCTGGGCGCCAGCGCTGCCGCCGGCGACGAACAGGTCGAACGCGGCCTTGCTGAACACCACGTCGTCGCTCGCGAGGACGTCGTAGGTGTTGAGCTGGTCGACGGCCACGATGTGCACCTCGGGAGCGTTGCGCAGCGACAGCCAGGTGAGGCTGTCGGTGCGCTCGAGCACCACGAGGAACTTGCGGCGGTCGGTCAGCTCGAAGAGCGACGCGAGGGCGGCCTTGGTGGACGGCTTGTCGCCGGCGACGAGGCCCTCGACGACGTGGATGCGCTCGTTGCGGGCCCGGTCGGTGAGGGCACCGCGCAGGGCGGCGGCCTTCATCTTCTTGGGGGTGCGCTGCGAGTAGTCGCGCGGCTGCGGGCCGTGGACGACGCCACCGCCGGCGAACTGCGGCGCGCGGGTCGAGCCCTGGCGGGCGCGGCCGGTGCCCTTCTGCTTGTAGGGCTTCTTGCCGCCACCGCGGACCTCGCCGCGACGCTTGGTCGCGTGCGTGCCCTGGCGAGCGGCCGCCTGCTGGGCGACGACGACCTGGTGGATCAGCGGGATGCTGACCTCCACGTCGAAGATCGCAGCAGGGAACTCAACGGAAACAGTCTTGGCCATGGTGGAATCAGCCCTTCTTCGCGGCCGTGCGCAGGACGACGAGGCCGCCCTTGGGGCCGGGGACGGCGCCCTTGAGGAGGACGAGGCCCTTCTCGACGTCGACGGCGTGGACGGTGACGTTCTGGGTGGTGACGGTGTCCGTGCCCATGCGGCCGGCCATGCGCAGACCCTTGAACACGCGGCCCGGGGTGGCGCAGGCGCCGATCGAGCCCGGCTTGCGGTGGTTGCGGTGGGCACCGTGCGAGGCGCTGACACCGGCGAAGCCGTGGCGCTTCATGACACCGGCGAAGCCCTTGCCCTTGCTGG